>NZ_JAUYWJ010000004.1:0-561822 GCF_032656585.1 Streptomyces herbicida | reverse complement strand
CGTGACGGTGTGGGCCCACCACATGTACGTCACCGGCGGTGTGCTGCTGCCGTTCTTCTCCTTCATGACCTTCCTGATCGCGGTCCCGACCGGGGTGAAGTTCTTCAACTGGATCGGCACCATGTGGCGGGGAAGCCTGTCCTTCGAGACGCCGATGCTCTGGGTGATGGGCTTCCTCGTGACGTTCGTCTTCGGCGGACTGACCGGCGTGCTCCTCGCCGAGCCGCCGATCGACTTCCATGTCTCCGACACGTACTTCGTCGTGGCGCACTTCCATTACGTGGTCTTCGGCACGGTCGTCTTCGCCATGTTCGCCGGGTTCCACTTCTGGTGGCCCAAGTTCACCGGCAAGATGCTCGACGAGCGCCTCGGCAAGATCACCTTCTGGACGCTGTTCATCGGCTTCCACGGCACGTTCCTGGTCCAGCACTGGCTGGGCGCCCAGGGCATGCTGCGCCGCGTACCCGACTATCTGGCGGCCGATGGCTTCGCGACGCTCAACACGGTCTCGACGATCTTCTCGTTCCTGCTGGGTTCGTCCCTGCTCCCGTTCTTCTACAACGTGTGGAAGACCGCCAAGTACGGCGAGAAGGTCGAGGTCGACGACCCCTGGGGCTTCGGCCGTTCGCTGGAGTGGGCCACCTCCTGCCCGCCGCCGCGGCACAACTTCGTCACCCTCCCGCGGATCCGCAGCGAGTCGCCGGCGTTCGACCTGCACCATCCGCATGTGCAGTCGGCAGAGCGGGAGTTGACCGCGCGATGAGCACCGGGAAGGAGCGGACGCTCGTCCAGGAGATCGAGGGCCATCTGCTGCTCGCCGCCGCACGGGAGGAGGGCCGTGCGGCGGCGGCCCGTGCGGCCTCCCGGCTGGGCTGGCTCACCGACAGCCAACGGGACGACCTGGAGCGGAACCTCGAGACGGAGTACCTGGCCCTGGCCCGCACCTCGTGGCAGCGCACCGCCGAACGCGCCGAGGAGTTGCGACGCGAGTACGAGTCCGCTTACCACGGCCTCCGACGACGGCTGTTGGCCTGCTTCCTGCTGGGCTGCGCCCTGTTGGCGGCGACCGGCCTGATGCTGCTGTCCACCACCCGGGGATCGTCTCCGGTTCATTCGGGTCAGGCCTCACGGAATCAGCTCGCGGCCCACTTCTGGTTGCTGCCGCCGTTGCACGTCCACAGGACGACGGAGGTGCCGTTGGGGGTGCCGCGGTTGTAGGCGTCCAAGCACTTGTTGCCGTACACGTCGGCGCAGCGGCCGGACCGCTTGCCGACGCGGTGAGTGCGGCGTGGGCCGTCTCAGGTGGTCCCCGGCCAGCCCCCTGGCCGCAGTATCCCGAGCAGTTGCCGGACCAGTTCGTCGACCACCTCGTCCAGGGTCGCGTCCACCCAGCCCGCGCTCCAGTCGTGGAGTACGCCGTTGACGCTGCCGATGAACGCCGCCGCGGCGATGCGGTAGTCGCGGGGCGCGGCCTCTCCGCGTGCGGCGGCCGCCTTCGCCTCCGCGCAGATCAGTTCGACCCAGCGGGCCCGGCGGGCGAGGCGCTGCTCCTCCAGACGCGGGCTGACGCCGATGATCTCGACGAAGGTGATGCGGATGCGGCGTGGATCGGCGGTGACGTTCGCCGCGTACGCACGGAAGATCATGGCGGCGCGCTCGGCGAGCGACAGCCCCTCCGCTGCGGCGAGCGCGGCCAGCACGGCCTCTTCGGCCCAGTTGTTGACCTGCAGGTGCAGTGCGGCGAGGACGTCCTCGAGGGTGCGGAACTCCTCGTAGAACTGGCGGGTCGACAGCCCCGCGGCCTCGCTGAGGGACGCGACGGTCGTGGCGCGGAAGCCCGGCGTGTCACCGAAGAGCTGGAGCGCCGCGTCCAGGAACCGCCGCCGGCGTTCCGCCTGCCGCTCCTCGGCGGACTTGCCCGCATAGCGGCCGGTCGGCTGCCTGAGCCTGCCCCCCACGGTCCCCTCCGTCCCCAACTCCCTTGCCATACAGCCAATTTTGTCGTGCACGCGGTCTTGTGGAGAAGGCCACCCCATCTTACTTTTCAGTAAGTTAACTCTGAATGCCTGCGTGTTCAGATTCTCAGCCCTGTCATGGCACCGCTCCCGCCACACCCCACCCAGAGGAGAGAGCAGTCATGCCCGCCTTCAGACCCAGGCACCTTTGCTCCGTAGCCGCCGCCCTCGTGCTGACCCTCACCGCCCCCGCGACGGCCGCCACGGCCGCCACCGACGCCGCCTCCCTGCGCGAGGTGCTGTTCGTCGGCAACAACTGGGACGGCACCGCGGACGTCATCAAGTCCAGCGGCGACTTCGCGAAGGTCGGCCGGATCAACGTGATCCCGGACAAGGACGCCCGGATGGCGGAGATCAACGCCGACCCGATCAAGTGGATCTACTTCATGGCCATCCGCAACAGCGTCGGCGAGGGCCACGACCAGTTCGTCGACGACATGTACTCCACACCGGACGGCAGATCCGTGGTGGTCTCCCGGCCGAGCTTCGCCGACGTCGTGTCGATCGACCTGGCCACCGGGAAGATCAACTGGCGCTTCCCGGTGGCCGGTTACCGCGCCGACCACATGGCCGTCTCCCCCGACGGCACCCGGGTCGCGGTCTCCGCCTCGACCGCGAACACCGTGCATGTGCTTGACATCGACACCGGCAAGCAGCTGGGGTCGTTCGCCACCGGCGACAAGCCGCACGAGAACATCTTCACCAAGGACGGCAAGTACATCTGGAACATGGCCATCGGGGACGTCAACACCGCCCTCGACGACCCGATCTGGGACTGGACGAAGGGCGACCGGCACATCACGGTCGTGGACGCGACGACCTACAAGCAGGTCAGGGTCATCGACATGCGGGACCGGCTGGACGCCTTCGGTCTCAAGAACTTCTCCGACGCCGTCCGCCCCGCGGTGTTCTCCCCCGACGAGTCGAAGCTCTACTTCCAGGTCTCGTTCTTCAACGGCTTCCTCGAGTACGACGTCGCCACCGACAAGATCACCCGGATGAAGACCCTGCCCAAGAACCCGGCGACCAGTGAGGACCGCACCACCTGGGTCAACGACTCCCGGCACCACGGCATTTCGATGAACCCCGCGGGCACCAAGCTGTGCGTGGCGGGCACCATGGACGACTACGCGACGGTGGTCGACCGCGCCACCCTCCAGGAGGGCCCGCTGGTCACCGCCTCCAAGCCCTACTGGGCCACGGTCAGTGGCGACGGCAAGGACTGCATCGTCTCCGAGAGCGGTGCCGACCAGGTCACCGCCATCGACTTCGCGACCGGGCAGAAGGTGACGTCGGTCGCGGTCGGCGACCATCCGCAGCGGGTCCGGCTGGGCCACGTCCAGTCCGACTGGACCGGTCCGTCGTCGAGTTGACCTCACGCAAAGCCGCGGGCCCGCCTCCGGGGTGCTGCGCACACCGCCCCGGAGGCCGGTCCGCCCTCAGAAGTGGGCCGTCGCCCACGCCGTCAGCTCGGACCGCGCGGCGCTCATCAGGTCAGCGGACGGCGCGGTCGCCCCGTTGGTCACCAGGGCGTAGTGCAGGACGCCCGAGTCCGCGTCGGTGAGCACGAGGCGGCGGCTGCCGGTGCCGCCCGGTTCGGGCGCGACGCCGACCGGGGTCGAGGCGGTGTACGACGGGGGCGCGTACACCGCGCCCAGGTCGGAGACGACCGTGGTGGCCGAGGCCGGGAAGGAGGCCGGCAGGTGCAGCTCGGTGGGTGCCGTACCGCTGCCCGAGCGCCACACCAGGAGGCCGTACTGGCCGGAGCCGACCAGGCGCGACACGTTCGGCAGCGAGCTCGGCACCGGGTTCCAGGTCAGGGTGGTCGAGCCGTCCCGGGAGCGGTCCTCGTAGGTGAAGGCGGCCGTGGTGCCCGAGGTGGCGCTCGGGTAGATCCGGTCGAGCAGCCGGGCGTCCTGCCGGAGGGCCACCGCGCCGGAGTCGTCCAGCCGCACGGCGGAGAGGTCCTCGTCGTTCCAGGCGTCGCCGGAGGTGAGGACCTTGTCGGGGTTGCCGTTCATCAGCTCCTGGTGGCGTCCGTTGTAGATGTCCCACTGCCACTGGGAGCCGGACAGGACCGGGCCGGAGGAGGCCGGTGTGGACCACCAACTCGCGCCGGACAGACGGGAGTCGAGGCACTGGTACATCGCCTTGAGGATGGTCGGCGCCTTGTCCGACACCGTCCCGGACAACGGGTGGCCGTACTCGCTGACCACGGCCGCGGTCCCGGCGGCCGAGGCGCGGTCGCGGACCGTGCCGAAGTCGGCCGTGTACTGGCCGTCGGCCGCCTTGCCCCACATCAGGATGCCGGAGATGGCCTTCTGGTCGTAGAAGTGGGTGTTGAAGACGTAGCGCGGCCCGAGGGTGCCCGCGTCCAGCAGTCCGCCCTCCTGCTTCTGGGAGGCGATGTTGGCGTTCCAGAACAGGTTCGGCTCGACGAAGGCGGGCTTGGCCTGCCAGCCGGCCGCGTCCATGCGGGCCCGGAACCTCTGGTAGAAGGGCCACAGCAGGTCCCGCTCCCAGGTGCGGCTGGTCTGGCCGGAGTCGTAGCTGCCCGCGTACGGCTCGTTGTAGGGGTCGAAGCCGACGACCGCCGTGAACTCGGTGTCCGTCAGATGCTGGGCGAGGTACGACATCGTCGACTGTGCCGTGGCCAGGAAGGCGTCCTGGAGGCCGTAGTTGTTGTGCCAGAAGTCGTACTGCGCCTTCGTCACGGCCGAGTTCTGGGTGATGCTCTGGCCCCAGAAGAAGCAGATCCCGCACGACTCGGTGGGGTAACTGCCGAGGTCCACCGCCCACTTGGGGGCGCCGTCGCCGGTGTACCAGCTGCCCGTGTTGAACAGGTGGCGGGAGTAGAGGTCCTGGTGGAAGTCGGGGTGGACGCGCAGACCGGCGTCGAGGAAGGCGCGCATCTGGTCGGTGGCGGCGGCCAGATACGCGGTGTCCACCTGGCCGCGCACGGGCTCGGCGTGGGCCCAGGAGAGCAGGAAGCGGACCGCGTTGCCGCCGCCGAGGGCCCGCAGCGCGGTGGCCGACTTCCGTGCGTCGGCGACCGAGGCGAAGGGCAGGCCGCCGTTCTCCTCCAGCTTGGTCTCGCCGGAGACGTTGTAGCCGCGCAGGACGACCTCACGGCCCTGGCCGTCGACGAAGCGGCCGTTCTGCACCGTGAGGGCGGTGCCGTCGAACCAGAGGGAGTCGGAAGGGCCGGCGGCGGCGGCGGGCGAGGTGCCGGCCACCGCCAGGAATCCACAGAGGACAACCAGGACAACGAACAAACGCGCCCGGATATTGGTCATGTCCATTACAGTCCGAGTGTTTCCGGACACCGTCAACCCTGCTGACTCCGGAGTAAGTTCTGTTTCGGCCCCCTCCTGGAGGTGGCGCAGCCGCCCGGCCGTGAGATCGAGGGCTTCCACGTCCGTGCGGGACTCCCGCAAGGCCCGCAGCGTCGTCATGTCGATCGCCTCCCGAGGTCCAACCTCCGGCTCCTGGTCGCCGTGCAGGTCCGTCAGCCGCTCGCGTTGTCCTTCGGTGAGACCTTCCCAGACGACGTGCTGGCGCTGGCGTTCCAGCCACCTGCCGATGTCGCTGCCGGCCGCGGTGACGCCCGGCACGATCTCGTCGAGCTGGGCGCCGAGGGCGAGGAGCTGGGTGATGGCGGCGTAGTGGCGTTGCCAGTCGATGGGCCAGGCGGGGCGCCGGTCTTCGTCGATCGCGGCGAGCTGCTGTTCGCGGCGTTCGGCAGTCGTGGGGTTCTTGCCGAGTCCGCCTTTCTTGCGGCAGTTGGCCAGCCACTGCCCGACCGGCTTGTGGAGTGCGGTCGCGGTAATCGCCGCGGCGAGCGTGCCGGTCTCGGCGTAGTAGGCGCGGGCGGCCAGGTTCTCCTCCCACGCTGCGTCGGTCGGGTCCCAGACCATGCCGAGCTCGTCGAGGTCGGCTGCCCGCTGGTGGCCAGACCGCCGGCCGCGACCGCGCGTCGCTGGTCGGCGAGCCACCTGACCAGCGGATGGGAGTGCCCGTTCGGCATCAGCTCCCGGTGCTCGTAGGGCACTACTAGGCGCCCGGTCCGCCGGCGGTAGGCCACTGCCGCCCGGTGGCGGGCCTTCCATTTGGCGTGTTCCGCCTCCAGCAGGTTGGAGCGCACGAGCCGGGCGATCAGGGCGGGGTCGCGGTGCGTCCCGAACCGCAGCAGGACCCACTGGTCCTGCTCGGCCTTCCTCGGGCGCCTCGCCCAGGTACGAGAACTGAGCGGGGGTAGCTCCTACGCGGGCGAGCAGCGTGCAGATCGCCGTGTCGTCCCCGCGCCCGCATGGTGCGGCCGATACCGCGCCGTCGCAGCCAGGTGCGGATGGCTTTGGAGCTGTAGCCCTTGTCGCCCAGGACGTGGGCGGGCCTGATGCGGGGCCGTCCGGGGCCGATGCGGGGCACTCGTATCGCGTGCATCACGGCGGTGAACTGCGTGCAGTCGTTGGTGCTCCCGCCCGTGACCACGAAGGCGAGCGGGCGGCCGAAGGCGTCGCAGGCAAGGTGGATCTTGCTGGTCAGGCCGCCCCGGGAGCGTCCGAGTGCCGGTGGGCAGAGCCCCCTTTTCGGGCCCCGGCGGCATGCTGGTGGGCTCGCACGACGGTGGAGTCGACCGACACCAGCCAGTCGATGTCCCCGGCCGCGTCCGCCTTTGCCTGCGCGGCCCGCAGCATCCGCTCGAAGGTCCCGTCCAGGGCCCACCGGCGGAAGCGGGTGTGCAGCGTCTGCCACGGCCCGTACCGCTCGGGCACATCCCGCCAGGCGGTGCCGGTGCGGAACTTCCACACGATCCCGTTGAGGACCCTTCGGTCGTCCAACCGCTTCCGGCCCCGCAAGGGCACAGGCAGCAGTGGCCGGACGAACTCCCACTCGGCATCGGACAGTTCATGGCGACGTATCACCCGACCATGATCCACCACTCAAGATCAATTGAAGACACGACCTAGGCCGACCAGGGCGACCGGCGTGATCTGCTCACCGCGGACGAGAAGAACGAACTCGCCCAACTCTGCAGAGAAAACGCCGAGTTGAGGCAGGTGAACGAAATCCTGAAGGCTGACTCGGTGGTTTTCGCGAAGGAGTTCGACCAGCCCCGCACGAGACCGACGTGGTGATCAACCACCTCCGCGACGATTTCGGGGTCGTTGACCGGCGTGTGCGTGGTGCCGGACCGAGTCCCTCCAGCGCAGGCCACCACTGCTGTTGCTGCGGCGTTGAGGAAGAGCGTGAACGCGAAGGACTTGTCCACCGCGTCGATGCAGCCGATACGGAGAAGCTCTTCCCCCGCCTGCTCGAGGATGCCGACGGTGGCGGCAAGGCCCTCGACGGTGTGGCCACGCCTCAAGGTGTGGCGCAACCGAACCCGGTAGGTATGCGCAAGCCGGTCGGCGGGGAGCAGGCCGTCCCAGACGACGAAGGCACCCCCTGCGATCAAGGCGTCGCGTGCGGGGCCACATGCCCCGGTCTGCTCGCCCAGCATGTCGGCGAGGTCGTCGCGCGTCACGTCTCGGCCTGGTGACAAGAAGGCGCCTGATGGAGCATCTGTGACAAGTAGCCCTCCTCCCAGGTGACAACTAGGCTGCTTCGGCCTGATCTTTGTGCCACCCTATCCGGCTGTGAACGACGGCAATATCGCCGTCGTTCACAGACAGTGCTCCGTCGGACGGCGGTAGGTCGCCGCCGGCACCACTTGCGATGGCGTTGGAGCCTCAGCGCAAGCAGTGCCACCCGCCTTCGAGGTGACCGTACAGGCGGCCGGGGCGACGGCGGGGGAGGGGATCGGGAGTGTCTTCGCGTGGTCGACGGAGGTGGCGCTGAATCTGCCCGGTACGGGTCGCAGCCGGGCGGGGGTGCGCGCGGACGCGGTCGTGCAGGCTGCCGCGGATGGTTTACCGGTGTTGCTGGTGGAGGTCGACAACTGCACCGAGGCCGCGGACGTGCTGGCGGAGAAGTTCGACAAGTACCGGCGCTTCTTCCGGCTGAAGACCAAGGATCAGGACAACCGGGGGCGTGATGTACCGGTGTGGCGCACCGTGTTCCCGCCGATCGGCCTCGAGGGGCACCGCCCGCCGCGGTGGTCTTCAACCCGGGCCCCCGGGTGGCCCGGAAGAGCTGGAGAGCCGCATGAACCGGGTCTTGCAGCTGACACGGCAGATATGGTCCGGGAGCCGGCACGGCGACCGAGACGGCACGGATACCAAGGACGGCTACTACGACTACACCGACGTGATCTCCGTCCTGTTCACCACCCTGGACCGGCTGAAGGCCGACGGCCCCAGGCGCGCGGTGTGGTGACGGTGCGGGCACGGCCAGTGGGAAGACCTGACCACGGCGCTGGCCAACCCGAACGACTACGACGCCTGGCGCCAGCGTGACGAGGTGCGTCGTCGCGAACGTAAGGAGCAGTGGAAGCGCGAGCGGCAGCAGCAAGAAGAGCAGTTCGACTCCTGGATGCAACAGCCTCCCGAGCCGGACCCGGAGCCGCCTGCGCCATGTGAGAGGTGCGGGCAGCCGGTCACCGGCGAGTCCGGCATCGCGCACGGCGACTGGGCGCCGCCCGAGGACGGTCGTCACTGTCCAGAGTGCCGCACCGATTTGGCCCGGCAGCCTCCGTGGCTGTGCAAAGCCTTCTTCGGACGCGGCCGCTGAGCTGCCCGTGCAGACAACCTGGCTAGCCGTTGCAGTCCCAATACAGCAACCGGGCCGGTTTCCGGCCCGGCACGACTCGTGCGACGGCCCACGGGGATGCGGTGCGGACGGCTGCAGCGGAATTTTCAAGGCCCGTGACTCGACGGCGAAGCCCTCGCGTTCGTGCACGCTCCTGGGGCCGTGGCACGCACGAGTGGCGTCTGACAGACTGCTGACTTCCGTCGACACTGCACAGGGGGAATCTGCAGTGGATGATTCGATCATCCTGCGGGCGACCGGCACGGACGACCTCGCCGTGCTGGAACGGTTGCGTGAGTGGCTGCTGCACGAGCCCGAGTTGCGTGGCCGCGTCAGACTGCGGCGTGCAGCACCGGAATCCGGGCACATGAGCGGAGGCGTCCTGGAGGCGCTGGTGGTCGCCACCGGATCCGGTGTGGTGGGTGTGCTGGCCCGGTCGGTGCCCATCTGGCTGCGGCAGCAGCGGTCCGATGTGGAGATCGAGATAGCGCGAGAGCCCGGGGGCTCGGTGCGAATCAAGGCGAGTAATGTCCGGGACGTCGAATCGCTGATCCAGCGCACCCTTGACCAGCCGCCCACAGAGGTCTGAGGGATGGGGTTGCCGGACCCTGTGCGGTCGCGGGCGGTCTTGATCGGCACGCGGTCCTACGGCGCCAGCTCCGCCCTGGGGGAGTTGCCCGGCGTGACCGGCAACGTGGTGCGGCTCGGCCGTCTGCTGACCACGGTGTCGGGGCTTGCCACCGATAACTGCCGCGCGCTGCTGGACCGCCGTGACGATCGTGAGGTGTGCCAGGTGGTGAGGCAGGCCGCCAGGGAGGCCGAGGACCTGCTTTTGGTGTACTTCGCCGGCCACGGCCTGCTCGGCCCGGACTCCGGCGAACTTTTCCTGGCCCTGACGCACAGCGACCCGGACGATCCGCTGTACACAGCTGTTCGTTTCTCCGAGCTACGGGAAGCCATGGCGACAAGTGGTGCCCGCAACCGCGTGCTCATCCTGGACTGCTGCTTCAGCGGCCGGGCCATCGTGGATGCGATGGGGCCCGATATCGACACGATCGCCTTGGCCCAGACGCACACCCGCGGCGGTTACACCCTGACCGCAACGTCGGCCAATCTGCCCTCGATCGCGCGCCCCGGTGAACCCTGCACGCTCTTCACCGGTGCGCTGCTGGACCTGGTTGAGCAGGGCATTGACGACGCGGGGCCGTATCTGACGCTGGATGACCTGTTCCGGGAACTGGACCGCTTACTCGATCCGAAGCCCCGCCAGCAAGGCAGCGACAGCGTGTCTCAGCTCGCTCTCGCGCCCAATCCGCGGTATCGGCGCACCGCAGGGGCCCGGCCACCCCTGGTGCCGGAAGCCCTTCCCGCAGCGCCCCCTGCCATCTTCCACAGACGCAAGCTGCGCTCCTGGCCCATGCGCCAGTTCGTGGAGGCTCTGGTGCTCGCTTGCGCAGCAGTCGGCGTGTGGGCCTGGGTGGAGTTGGTGCCCCACCCCTACTTCTACTCCCAGACGTCCTCCACCGGCAGCGGCCCCGGCCTCTATTGGAAGCTCTGCGTGTTGAGCGTTGTCGCCTGGTGCAGCTACATCCTGGGCGCCATCATCCTGGGACCGGCGCTTCGGTTCCCCGGCCGATACCAGTTGCAGGTCGGCCCGGAGGGTCTGACGTACCGGTTCGGGAGCGAGCAGGGCATCTTGCGGTGGCACGACGTGGAACGGATCACGACACTGCGTTCTCGAAGTGATCGCGCCCGGCCCGACCAGGTCGTCGTGTGGACCCGCCAAGGGTGGGTGCCACCACGGCGATCGCGTCATGGCCCGCGCGCCCGGCGCAGTGACGGAGCAGTGCTGTTCTGTAATCTGAACTGGCTGGCGACGGAGCCCGCCACCGTGGAGGAGTCGATCGCCCACTACGGAGGCGCACTGTGGGACGGCACCCATGGGCTGGGCACGGCGGCTGCGGCCCGGTTCCCCCGACGTCGCTCCGCGACCCTGCTGTGGATCGCGGTGACCGGCGGCGCCGTCATCTCTTCCGCCGGTGTCTTCCTCCTCGCGGCGCACCTCACCACCTTTGCCCTGCTGGCGGCCTGTCTGTTCTACATTCCGTTCATCCTGCGCGCAGCGATGGAAACTCTCGTCCAGGAACTCGCCGTCGACGCCCGCGGAATCCTTGTAAGGAGCCAGGGATCGAGACAGACCATCCGCTGGCAGGACATCACCGAGGCTGCCGTCGTCGACACACCGCCCATGGGCAGGAAGACCAGCAAGCAATACCTGCTGCTGCGGACACCGCCGCCCACGGGCAGACAAGCGGTCCCTTATGACACCCGCCTGAAGGCAGTGCGGTTCGACCCAGGCATCTACGCGCTCACGCCGGCCGAACTGGACACTGTCATGCGGCGGTGGGCCGGCGAACGATGGCGGGGCAGGCTCGATAAGGATTCATTGATTGAAGAGCTGCCGGCATTGAAGGACGAGGAACGGTTCACCGGCCGCCCGATCGGTCCCTTGGCCTGTTCCTTCTGGATCGCTGCGTTCGTGACGATGCTGTCCTTGGACCTCGAGCTGCTCGACGCGATCGGCCATCAGTGGGCCACGTACGTCGTCTTCCCCCTTTCTTTCGTGGCGTTGGCCCTTCTGAGCCGTATTGCTGAACGCCTGCAGAGCCGCCTGGAGTTGCACATCGATGCTGAAGGCCTGGAGCTGAGGGGAAGTCGACGGCAGACACGCCTGCTGTGGACCGACATCAGCCGCATCTCCGTGGTCGGTATCCCCCACGGCGCGAGGTACACCCGCGCGGTCGTCGTGTGGCTGAGGAACGGAGCGGTTCCTCCCCGCAAGTGGCGCTGGCCGTCCTGCTTCACCCCTTACTCCGGTGGTCTGCGAGTTGTCGACCTGGACGACAACGGTGTAGCCGCCGAGCCGAGTCACATGGCGCGAGTTCTGGCCGAACGCGCGGGACCTGCGTGGCAGCCGGACCACGACGCGTAGCCGCCCGGGAGGAGGTCCCGGCGGTCCACGGAGTCACGAGAGGCTCGGCCAGTCCCCTCTGCCGGAGCCAACCCGTTTCCGTTTCTGTCACCGTCCGTCGCCTGACCGCCGCTGCTGTGGCGGCTGCCCGCGTGGGGGCGGTGGCCCTGCCGGCCGCGGCGGCCGACCACCACCCGGGGCGCGCCGACCGGGCCCAGCTGGTCATCAGCGCGGTGCAGTACGACTCCCCGGGCCGGGACGACCGCTCCAACCCCTCCCTCAACAAGGAGTGGGTCGACATCACCAACACCACCCGCCGGGCGGTGAACCTGGACGGCTGGACGCTGTCCGACGAGGACGGCCTCTCTCTCCTCAGCCGCTCACCCGGTGCGTCACGTTCAACAGGTACTCCTTGCGGTTCAGCGGGTTGTGGTCGGTGCGCGGCCGCTCGGGGACCGTGCCCCGGGTGACCGGCGCATAGTGGTCGAAGGCGCTCTCCAGCTCACCCTCCCCCCGGGTCAGGCCCGGCAGACGCCGCTCCAGCCCGTGCACCCGGGCAGCCGGCACCGAGCCCTCCAGGACACAGAGGGAGCCGTGCGTCCCGGTGGTCTGCGGCACCGCCCCGAGCCGGGCGAGCACCGGGAGCAGGCCGCCCAGGGTGTCCGCCGGGACCTCCAGGCGGAAGCGGTGCATGGGTTCGTACACCCGGGTGCCCGCACGGCGCAGCGCCTCGACCAGGACGAGCGGGGTGAGCCCGCGGAAGTCCGCCCCGGTGCTGGACATGCTCTTGTCGAAGCCCTGGTGGGCGTGGCTCTGCCGGGGCGAGTAGCCCGAGTGGGTCATGGTCACCGTGCAGTCGGTGACCCGCCAGCCGTGCAGCCCCTGGCCGAGCGCCTCCCGGACCGTGTCCTCCACCGCCTTGAAGAAGGCGTACGGCATGGCACCCAGCTCCACCTCGAGCCGGAAGTCCACGCCCGAGCCGAGCGGCGCAGGATCGACTCGCAGACCGACGGTCGCGAGGAACGGGTTGGGCGCCTTCTTGTTGAACTCGACGGCCGCCCCCGCGCCCACGGGACGCTCGATGCAGACGGTCGTCGTCTCGCGGAAGGTGACGTCCAGCCCGTACTCGTCGGCCAGGGTCGCCTGGACGACCTCCTTCTGCACCTCGCCGTAGAGCGAGACCGAGGTCTCCTGCCGCACCTCGTCGTGGCGCACGTCGATGAGCGGGTCCTGTTCGGCGAGCTGGGTGAGCGCGATGTGCAGCGAGCGCCGCTCCACTCCCGGGCCGGGGACGACGACCGTCTCCAGGGTCGGCGGGGCGAAGTGGTGCTCCTCCCCCGCCCTCGGGACTCCCCCACGCTCGGCTGCGCTCGCGCCGGCGGCCCCCCGGATCGGGTCACCGATCCTGATGCCGCCAAGCCCCCACAGCCTGCCGATCCGCCCGGCCCCTAGGCTCTCCTGCCGGACGTCCGTGCCCTGGTCGAAGACGGTCACCGCGGTGACCTTGCCCTCCTCGCGGGCCGCTCCGAAGAGGACCCGGTCACGGGCGTGGAGGGTGCCGGAGAAGATGCGCGCGTAGGCGATCTTCTCCCCCGCCGGGCCCCGCTCGACCTTGAAGACCGTGCCGGACACCTCGCCGTCGGGGTCGCCGCCGGCCGGGGGCAGCAGTTGCTCGATGCCGGTGATCAGCTCCGGCACGCCGGCGCCGGTGACGGCGGAACCGAAGTAGACCGGATGGGCGAGTGCCTGCCGGGTCCGGTCGGCGAGGGCGGTGCGCAGGCTGTCGTACGAGACGGTGTCCTCCACGTAGGCGGACAGCAGCTCGTCGTCGAGCTCGGCGAGGGCGTCGAGCGCGGCCGGGCCGAGGCCGGGGACGAAGCGGGCCTCGCGGGTGCCGAGGCCGGTGGCCGTGCCCATCGGTACGACCGCCCGGGTGAGCCGCCGGGCCATCGCCCGCAGCACGGCCTCGTCCTGCGCGCCGCGCCGGTCGATCTTGTTCACGAAGACCAGGGTGGGGATGCGCAGCCGCCGCAGCGTCCGCATCAGCACACGGGTCTGCGCCTGGACGCCCTCGACCGCCGAGACGACCAGGACGGCGCCGTCGAGCACACCGAGGACCCGCTCCACCTCGGCGATGAAGTCCGGGTGGCCGGGGGTGTCGATGAGGTTGACGGTCACGCCGTCGAGCGGGAAGGAGACGACGGCGGACTTGATGGTGATGCCGCGCTGCCGTTCGAGAGCGAGGGTGTCGGTCCGGGTGTTCCCGTCGTCGACGCTGCCCAGCTCGTCGATGACCCCGGCCGTGTGGAGCAGCCGTTCGGTCAGGCTGGTCTTACCGGCGTCTACGTGCGCCAGAATTCCGAGATTGAGCAGATGCACTGAGCGTGATGTCCTTCGGCATGGATGGGATTCCTTCCTGGGTGGACATGCACGCAGCGCGCATCTTGGGTCCTCTCCGGGTGACGACTGGTCCCGTGCAGTGGAGCAGGACCCGGGCCCCAGCGGCAATGGATTAACGCTCAACGAAAGCCGGTCACAGCACTCGCCGCATCCAAGGGGTGGTCATAGAGTGACCTACATCACGTTCGGTCGCTGATATCCCTCTCCCACGCCCGCACGGTCTGGAGGGCACATGACCCACATCAAGGTGAACGTGGACGGCACGACGTACGAGGACGACGTGGAACCCCGTCTGCTCCTGGCCCACTACCTGCGCGACCGCCTCGGTCTGACGGGCACCCCGATCGGTTGCGACACCTCGAACTGCGGGGCGTGCACGGTCGCTCTGGACGGGGCGAGCGTCAAGAGCTGCTCGGTGCTGGCCGTACAGGCGGACGGGAGTGAGGTGACCACCGTCCAGGGGCTGGCCGAGAACGGCGAGTGGACGGAGCTTCAGCGCGCGTTCCACGAGCGCCACGGCCTGCAGTGCGGCTACTGCACCCCGGGGATGATCATGGCCGCACGCGATCTGCTGAACGAGAACCCGCACCCCACCCCGCACGAGGTGCGGCAAGCCCTGGAGGGCAACCTCTGCCGCTGCACCGGCTACCAGAACATCGTCCGGGCGGTGCTCGCCGCCTCCGGGGAACAGCTGGCCGAGGAGGTGACGGCATGACCGATCAGGCCGTCGAAGGCGAGGTCGGACGCGCCCGGCTGCGCAAGGAGGACGCCCGGCTGATCACCGGCCAGACCAACTGGACCGACAACATCCAGGTCACCGGACTGCTGTACCTGGCCATCCTGCGCAGCCCGATGGCTCACGCCCGCATCGCGCGGGTCGACGTCTCCCCCGCTCTGGAACGTCCCGGTGTCGTCGCGGCGTTCAGCGGCGCCGACCTCGCCGAAGGGCTGGGTTCGCTGCCGTGCGCCTGGCCGGTGACCGAGGACATCGTGCTGCCCGACCACCCGCCGATCGCCGTCGACGAGGTGCGCTACGCCGGCGACCCGGTGGCGGTCGTGGTGGCCCGCGACCGGTACGCGGCCGCCGACGCGCTCGAGGCGATCGAGGTCGACTACGACCCGCTGCCCCCGGTGCTCGACCTTGAGGCCGCGCTGGCCGAGGGCTCTCCCCTGGTCCACGCCGACAAGGGCACCAACCGCAGCTACCTCTGGCCGCTCGCCACCGGCGAGAGCTTCGAGTCGGTCCGGCAGCGCGCCGAGGTCACCCTGAAGCGCCGCTACCACCAGCAGCGGCTCATCCCCAACGCGATGGAGCCGCGCGCGGTGGTCGTCACCCCGCTCGCCGCCTCCGGCGAGTACACCGTCTACTCGGCCACGCAGATCCCGCACATCCTGCGGATCATGCTGGCGATGGTCACCGGCGTCCCCGAGCACAAGCTCCGTGTGATCGCCCCGGACGTGGGCGGCGGCTTCGGCTCCAAACTCCAGGTGTACGGCGAGGAGGCCATCGCCCTCGCGGTCGCCCGGCGGCTGGGCCGGCCGGTGAAGTGGACCGAGTCCCGCTCCGAGGGCTATCTCGCCACCCACCACGGCCGCGGCATGATCCAGGACATCGAGGTCGCCGCGACCCGTGACGGCAAGCTCCTCGGCCTGAAAGTGGACCTGATCGCCGACATGGGCGCGTATCTGATGCTCGTCACGCCGGGCATCCCGATCCTCGGCGCCTTCATGTACCCGGCGATCTACAAGATGGACGCCTACGAGTTCAACTGCACCGGCGTCTTCACCACCCGCACCCCCACCGACGCCTACCGCGGCGCCGGGCGCCCGGAGGCGACGTTCGCCATCGAGCGGATCATGGACGAGCTGGCGGCCGAACTCGGCCTGGACCCGGTGGAGCTGCGGCGCCGGAACTGGATCCGGCACGAGGAGTTCCCGTACACCTCGATCGCCGGGCTGACCTACGACAGCGGCAACTACGAGGCGGCCACCGAGAAGGCGCTCGCCCTGTTCGGGTACGAGGACCTGCGCGCCGAGCAGCAGAAGCGCAACGAGCGCGGCGACCCCGTACGCCTCGGCATCGGCGTGTCGACGTACACCGAGATGTGCGGCCTGGCACCGAGCCGGGTGCTGCGCGACCTCAGGTACGCGGCCGGCGGCTGGGAGGCCGCGAGCATCCGCATGCTGCCCACCGGCAAGGTCGAGGTCGTCACCGGAACCAGCCCGCACGGTCAGGGGCACGTCACCTGCTGGAGCCAGATCGCCGCCGATGTCCTGGGCGTGCCGTTCGAGGACGTCGAGGTGGTGCACGGCGACACCAAGGCGGCTCCACAGGGCATGGACACCTATGGCTCACGGTCGCTGGCCGTCGGCGGTGAGGCCGTGCACCGGGCGGCGACGAAGGTGGTGGAGAAGGCGCGGAAGGTCGCGGCGCACCTGCTGGAGGCGAGCGAGCAGGACCTGGAGTTCGCCAACGGCGTGTTCTCGGTGAAGGGCTCTCCAGAGGCGCGCAAGACCATCCAGGAGATCGCCTTCGAGACGTTCACCTCGCACGACCTGCCCGACGGCGTCGAGCCGTCCATCAACGCCGAGACGCTGGTCGACCCGGAGAACTTCTCCTACCCGCACGGCACGCACCTCTGCGCGGTCGAGGTCGACACAGAGACCGGCAAGACGACGATCCGGTCGTACGTCTGCGTCGACGACGTCGGCCGGGTCGTCAACCCGATGATCGTCGAGGGCCAGGTGCACGGCGGGCTCGCCCAGGGCATCGCGCAGGCGCTGTTCGAGGAGGCCGTGTACGACGACGACGGCAATCTCGTCTCCGGCACCATGGCCGACTACCTGGTGCCGTCGGCGGCGGACCTGCCGGACTTCGTCACCGACCGGACGGAGACTCCGGCGGTCGGGAACTCCATGGGTGTCAAGGGCGTCGGAGAGGCCGGGACGATCGCGTCGACGCCCGCCGTCGTCAACGCCGTGGTGGACGCGCTCCGGCCGCTGGGTGTGCGCGACGTGCGGATGCCGTGCTCGCCCCACCGGGTGTGGCAGGCCATTCGGGCGGCGCGCTCCGGCGCGGCCGAGGAGGCCGGGGGGACGGGTCCCGCACAGTCCGGGCAGTCGGGGCAGGCGGCTCAGTCCGGTGACATCGGTCAGTACGGCGAGCCTGCGGCAGGGCGCCGACAGCCGGCTCAGCCGGGGACGGAGGGTTCGGCATGATTCCCCCCGCGTTCGACTACACGCGTCCGAGCAGCGTGGACGAGGCGGTGCGCGCGCTCGCCGACGCGGGCGAGGCGGCGAAGGTACTGGCCGGCGGGCAGAGTCTGCTGCCGCTGCTACGGTTGCGGCTGGCCTTCCCGGACCTCGTCGTGGACGTCGGCCGGATCCCGGAGCTACGCGGGGTCCGCGAGGACGGCGACAACCTGGTCATCGGAGCCATGACCACGCATCACGAGGTGGTCCACGACCCGCTGGTGCGCCGGCACGCCGGTCTGCTGGCGGAGGCGACGGCCACGGTGGCCGATCCGGCCGTCCGGCACCGGGGCACCCTCGGTGGCTCGCTCGCACACGCCGACCCGGCCGGGGACCTGCCCGCAGTGGCCCTGGCCCTGGATGCCGAGCTGGTCGCCGTCGGCCCCGGCGGACGGCGCACGATTCCGGCGCGGGAGTTCTTCGTGGACTACCTGCAGTCGGCGCTGGCACCCGACGAACTGCTGGTGGAGGTGCGGATCCCGAAGAGGGACGGCTGGTGCTTCCACTACGAGAAGTTCCACCCGGTCGCCCAGTCCTGGGCCATCGTCGGTGTCGCGGCGCTGGTGCGGCGCGACGACCGGCACATCGCCGAGGCGCGCGTCGCACTGACCAACATGGGCTCCACCCCGCTGCGGGCCACGGCGGCCGAAGAGGCGCTCTCCGGCACCGACGGTCCCGAGGCCGTTGCGCGGGCCGCCGAGTCGGCGGCCGAGGGCACCCAGCCGTCGCAGGACCTGGCGGCGTCGCCCGAATACCGGGCGCACCTCGCGCGGGTGCTGACCAAGCGGGCGGTGCTGACCGCCACCGGAATGGGGTGAGCGCCGATCACCCGGATGGACGACCCGGAACAGGTGCGGGCCCGGCTGGAGGAGACGGGATACCTCCTGGACGACGGTCTGGCCATCGCCTGCTTCCTGGCGGTGAGGCTGCACCGGCCGCTTTTCTGCGAGGGCGACGCGGGCGTGGGCAAGACCGCGCTCGCGTCCGCGCTCGCCGATGCGCTCGATGCGCCGCTGATCCGGTTGCAGTGCCACGAGGGCATCGACGCCTCGCAGGCCCTGTACGACTGGGACTTCCCGCGTCAGCTGCTGCATCTGCGGGCCGCCGAGGCGGCCGGGGTGAAGGATGCGGAACGGCTGGAGAGCGAGCTTTACGACCGGCGCTTCCTGATCGCCCGTCCGCTGCTGCGGGCGCTGCAGACACAGCCCTCGGTGCTGCTGGTCGACGAGATCGACCGGGCCGACGACGAGTTCGAGGCGTTCCTGCTGGAGCTGCTGTCGGAGTTCTCGGTGACGATTCCGGAGCTCGGCACCCTGCGCGCCGAGGTGCCGCCGGTCGTCGTCCTGACCTCGAACCGCACCCGCGAGGTGCACGACGCACTGAAGCGCCGGTGTCTGTACCACTGGTTCGACCATCCCGGGTTCGCCCGTGAACTCGCCATCGTGCGGAGCCGGTTGCCCGAGGTGTCGGCACGTCTCGCGGAGCAGGTCACCGGCCTGGTGCAGGCGCTGCGGGCGGCGGACCTGGTCAAGCCGCCGGGGGTGGCCGAGACGATCGACTGGGCGCAGGCCCTGGACGCGCTGGGGGCGAGCGAGGTGGACGCCGAGCTGGCCGTGGCGACGCTGGGGTCGGTGCTCAAGTACCGGGAGGACGCCGAGCGGGCGCGGGGGCTCGATCTCGCGGCGGTGCTCGCTTCGAAGGGAGCGTGAGGGGTGTGCCGGCCGCGGATGCCGTCCTGCTGGGTTTCGCCCGTGCCCTGCGCGCGGCGGGCATCGACGCGAGCGCCGACCGGCTGCAGGCGTTCCTGCGGGCCCTGGACACACTGGGGCCCGGGATGCGGGCGGATGTGTACTGGGCGGGCCGGCTGACGCTGTGCGGCGGACGGGACGACCTGGAGCGCTACGACCGGGTGTTCGCCGCGTACTTCGGGCCGGGCGGCGAGCCCGCGCCCCGGCCGGTGCGGGCCGCTCCCCCGCCCCGGCTGCGCCCCCTCCTGCGGGATGCTCCGGCCGGCTCCCGTGCCCCCGGCGACGGCAGGCCCCAGGGTCCGCCCACCGCCACGCTGGCCAGTTCCGCCGAGGTGCTCCGGCACCGTGACGTCGCCGGGCTGGACGCCGCCGAACGTGCTCAGCTCGACCGGCTGCTGGCCGCGTTCGCGCTGCGCGCGCAGACACGGCGCACCGCGCGACGGCGGCCGGCCCGGCGCGGGAACGTCGATCCGCGCCGGACGGTCCGGGAGCTGCTGCGGCGCGGCGGTGAGCCGGCCCGGCTGCGGCGGCACGCGCGGGTCGAGCGGCCCCGCCGGGTCGTACTGCTGGTGGACGTGAGCGGCTCCATGGCGCCGTACGCCGACGCACTGCTGCGATTCGCGCACGCCGCGGCCCGAGGGGGTCGCACGGAGGTGTTCACGATCGGCACCCGGCTGACCCGGGTGACCCGCGAGCTCTCGCACCGGGACCCGGACCTGGCGATGGCGGCGGTCGCGGCCGCGGTGCCCGACTGGCGCGGCGGCACGCGACTGGGCGAGCTGCTGCGCGAGTTCCTGAACCGCTGGGGGCAGCGGGGCATGGCGCGCGGGGCGGTGGTGGTGCTGCTGTCGGACGGGTGGGAGCGTGGCGATCCGGAGCTCCTCGGCACGCAGATGCGACGCTTGCACGGGCTGGCGCACCGGGTGATCTGGGCCAATCCGCGCAAGGCACGTCCCGGCTATGCGCCCCTGGCCGCCGGGATGGCGGCGGCGCTGCCGAGTGTGGACGCCTTCGTCGAGGGGCACAGTCTGGCGGCGCTGGAGCGGCTTGCGGCGGTGGTGCGCGGGGCGGAGGCGGCCTCCGTCGCGGTGGCCTATGTGGAGCTGGCCCGAGCGGAGATGGCCTCGGAACGGGTGTGACCCGAACGGGTGTGAGAGGAGCGGATCGTGCGTGAGATTCTGCCGGCGCTGAACCGCTGGTACGCGGCGCGGACCCCGTTCGGTCTGGCCACGGTCGTCGCGGTCAGCCGCAGCGCGCCGCGCGGCCCCGGTGCCGCCATGGCGGTGGGGCCGGACGACGAGGTCGTGGGCAGCGTGTCCGGGGGCTGTGTGGAGGGGGCGGTGTACGAGCTCGCGCAGGAGGTGGTGGCGAGCGGGGAGGCGCGCCTGGAGACCTTTGGGTACAGCGACGAGGACGCCTTCGCGGTCGGCCTCACCTGCGGCGGCGAGATCACCCTGCTGGTGCGGCCCGTCACGCCCGAGTCCGACCCCGGTTTCGGCGCGGTCGCCGCCTCGGTCGCCGCGGGCGAGCCGGTGACGGTGGCGATGGTGGTCGACGGGCCCGCGCCTCGCGGGGCCACGCTGGCCGTCTGGCCCGACACGGTGACCGGCACGCTCGGCGCGACCGGTCTGGACGTCGCGGTCACCGCCGACGCGCGCGGCGAACTCGCCCTGGGCGCCACGGGTCTGCGCCACTACGGCGCGCACGGCGAACGGCGCGAGGACGACGTCACCGTGTTCCTCCACTCCTTCGCGCCGCCCCCGCGGATGCTGGTCTTCGGGGCCATCGACTATGCGGCCGCGGTGGCCCGCATCGGTGACTTCCTCGGCTACCGGGTCACCGTGTGCGACGCCCGCCCGGTCTTCGCGACGCCCAAGCGGTTCCCGCAGGGCGTGGAGGTCGTCGTCGACTGGCCGCACCGCTATCTGAGCGGCACGGAGACCGACGAGCGGACGGTGATCTGCGTCCTGACCCACGATCCGAAGTTCGATGTGCCGCTGCTGGAGGAGGCGCTGCGCCGGCCGGCCGCCTACATCGGGGCGATGGGCAGCCGGCGTACCCACGACGAACGCCACGAGCGGCTGGTCGACGCCGGCCTCACGGAGGCCGAACTGGCCCGGCTGCGCTCGCCGGTCGGCCTCGACCTCGGCGCCCGTACGCCCGAGGAGGTCGCGGTGTCCGTCGCCGCCGAGATCGTCGCGCTGCGCTGGGGCGGCACCGGTGCGCCGCTGACCCTGACCGCGGGGGCGATCCACCCCGCCGGATCGGTCTGATCACGAGGAGCCCGAACGCGAGGAGGAAGTCATGGAACTGCAGCACGAGTTCACCGTCCCCGTCCCGGTCCCGGACGCCTGGCGGGCGCTCCTCGACATCGAGCGCGTCGCGCCGTGCATGCCCGGGGCGACCGTGGAGGACTACGACGGCAAGACCGTGACCGGGTCGGTGAAGGTCAAGGTCGGGCCGATCACGGTGACGTACAAGGGAACCGCCGTCTTCGAGGAACAGGACGAGTCCGCCCACCGCATCGTCCTCATCGCCAGCGGGCGGGAGACGCGTGGCCAGGGGACGGCCCGGGCCACGGTGACCGGCACGCTCAGTGAACAGGACGGCGGAACCGCCGTGTCGGTCCGCACCGATCTGACGGTGACCGGACGCCCGGCCCAGTTCGGACGCGGGGTGATGGCCGAGGTGGGCGACCGGGTGGTGGGCCAGTTCGCGGCCTGTCTGTCGGAACGCCTGGCCGAACCGGCCACACCCTCCCACGCCGCCACGGCCACCACCACCGCCGAGCCCCTGCCCGAGACCGAGCCACTGGACCTGCTCCGCACGGCCGGCGTCCCGGTGGCGAAACGGGCCGGCATCGCCGCGGGGTTCGCCGCGGCGGTGGCGCTGTTGGTGGCGGGGATCCTGGCGCGCGTACGACGCCGCAAGCGGCGCTGACCCCCGTCGCGGAGACGGGTTCAGACATCGCCCCGGACGAGGGCGTGCAGATGCTGGTCGTGCCAGCCGTCCGCGTGCAGGAGTGCTCCGCGCATGGTGCCTTCCAGAACGTAGCCCGCCTTCGCGGCCACCCGGCAGGACGCCGGGTTGGCGACGGAGTGGCACAGCCGTAGCCGGTGCAGGCCGAGTTCGTCCAGCGCCCAGCGGCTGAGCCGCCGTGTCGCCTCGACGACGATGCCACCGCCGCGGGCCTCGGGCAGGACCCAGTAGACGATCTCGGCGCTGCCGCCCGCGAGATCGATGTCATTCCAGCCGATGAGCCCCGTCGCCACCGCGCCCGGCCGGGCGACGGCCCAGACGGCACCCGTCTCCGCCCGCCAGCGCTCATGCATGCGCTCGATCCGGCGGCAGGCCTCGGCGCGGCTCTCCACGGTGAAGAGGTTCCACCTGCGGATCGAGGGGTCCTGCCCGGCGCTCATCAGCGCGTCGGCGTCGTCGGGGCGCCACGGCCGCAGCTCCAGGCCGCTGGGCAGCGCCAGGACGGGCTGGCTGTCACGGGCCATGCGACCTGCGGGGACGACCGGCGGGATGCCTGAGCTGGAGATCATCGCGGCATCCTGCCACAGCGGTCCTACCGCTGCGGCAGACGGTGCAGCGTCACCTCCGTCAGCGCTCCGTCGGCGACGGTCGCCGTCAGATAGGTGCGGTGGGGCTGGCGGCGGCGGTCGGTCGGCGAGCCGGGGTTCAGCAGGCGCAGTCCGGAGGGGGCGGTGGTGTCCCAGGGGATGTGGCTGTGCCCGAAGACCAGTACGTCGAGGTCGGGGAAGCGGGCGGCGCTGCGGGCCTCACGGCCCTGGGCGGGGCCGGTCTCGTGGACGACGCCGAAACGCAGGCCGCCGAGCTCGGCGTACGCCACCTCGGGGAGCCGGGCGCGCAGCTCCGGGCCGTCGTTGTTGCCGTACACCCCGATCAGCCGGCGGCTGTGGCTCTCCAGCAGATCCAGGGTGGCCGTGTCGACCCAGTCACCGGCATGAAACACCACGTCGGCGTGCGGGAGTTCGGCGAGCAGTTGCTCCGGCAGTCGCTTGGCACGTGCGGGGACATGGGTGTCGGACATGAGCAGCAGGCGCACATGGTCAGGCTAGGGCAGGCCGGGGTGCGTGGTGGGGCAGGCCGGGCGGGTGGCTCGGCAGGTCGGGGGTGGGCGGCTCGGCAGGTCGCGGTGCGGGGCTCGGCAGGTCGGACGCGGGGCTCGGCAGGTCGGACTGAACAGGTGAACTGAGCAGCCTGGGCTGGACAGGCCGGACTGGACAGTTTGGCCTGACGGTTTTAGGGGGGCTGCATGGACCACATCTCCGACTCCGCCGCTCACGCCGCACGCGACCTGCGCGTGGTCTTCAGCCGGCTGCGGCGCCGCATACGGGAGATCGCCGGGGGCGAGGCCGAGGGCGTCCTCACCCCGTCCCAGGAGCGCTCACCCTGGTCGGCAAGCACGGCGCCGCCACGGCCAGCGCGCTGGCGTCCGCGGAGGGGGTGCGACCGCAGTCGATGGCCGCCACGCTCGCCGCCCTCGACCAGCACGGTCTGATCCGCCGCGCCCCCGACCCCGACGACGGCCGCCGGCAGCTGGTCACCCTGAACGAGGCCGGCCGGGCCCGCGTCGAGGGCAACCGGCAGGCGCGCGAGGAGTGGCTGGCCCGCGCCTTCCAGGACCGCTTGACCGAGGAGGAGCGGCAGACGGTCCTCGATGCGCTGAAGCTGATGGAACGGCTGTCCCAGCAGTGATACCGAGGACAGACGGACTCGCCGCACGGGGCACGCGCCCCGCCCCCAGCGGGTTCGACCGCCGACTGATCGTGCCGATGGTCCTGGGGTCCGTGCTCAACCCGGTCAACTCCTCGATGATCGCCGTGGCCCTGGTGCCGATCGGGACCGCCTTCGGTGCACCGCCGGCCGAGACGGTGTGGCTGGTCTCGGCGCTCTACCTGGCCACGGCCGTGGGCCAGCCGGTGATCGGGCGGCTCGTAGACATGTACGGGCCGCGCCGGCTCTATCTCGTCGGTACGTCCCTGGTCGGCGTGGCCGGGCTGATGGGCGCGCTCGCGCCCTCCCTGGGCATGCTGATCGCGGCGCGCGTACTACTCGGGTTCGGGACCTCGGCCGCGTACCCGGCGGCCATGCGTCTGACGCGCGGCGAGGCCGAACGCACCGGCCGGGACAGCCCGGCGGCTGTGCTGACCGTCCTGGCCGTCGCCAGGCAGACGGTGGCCGTGGTCGGTCCCGTCCTCGGCGGCCTGCTCATCGGCGTCGGCGGCTGGCGCACCGTCTTCACCGTCAACGTGCCCCTCTCGGCGGCCTGCCTCGTGCTGGGGACGCTGCGGCTGCCCAGGGCCGAGAAGGAAGCGCGGGCCGACGGGCGGAGCAAGGGACCGAGGGCCGACGGGCGAAGCATGGATCTGCCCGGCATGGCCCTGTTCGCGGTCGTGCTGGTGTCGCTGATGCTGTTCCTGATGGGCCCGCGGCCGGACCGCTGGTACCTGCCGGTGCTGTCCGCCGCCGCGGCCGCCGCCTTCGCGGTCCGGGAGCTGCGGGTGCCGGACCCGTTCGTCGACCTGCGGGTGCTCGGCGGCAACGTCCCGCTGCTGGCCACATATCTGCGCCAGCTCCTCGCTTACACCACCGCCTACTCCTTCATGTACGGCTACACCCAGTGGCTGGAGGAGGGCCGCGGCCTGAGCGCCTCCACGGCGGGGCTCGCGCTGCTGCCGCTGATGGTCGCCGCGCTGACGGTGTCCTCGCTCACCGGGCGCCGCGAGGCGGTGCGCACCAAGCTGGTCGTCGGGGCCCTCGTGCAGATGACCGGCTGCGCCGCGCTGCTTCTGGTCGACGCCGGCAGCCCGGTCTGGATGCTGCTCGCCGTCGGGGCCGTGCTGGGCGTGCCGCAGGGGCTCATCGGCCTCGCCGCCCAGAACGCCCTGTACCGGCAGGCCGACCCCGCGCGCATCGCCTCCGCCGCCGGGCTGCTGCGCACCTTCATGTACCTCGGCGCGCTGGGCGCCTCCGCCGCGACCGCGGCGTTCTTCCCGCACCGCGCCGACACGCCCGGGCTGCACGCCCTGGCACTTTTCATGTTCGCCGGTTCGGCACTGCTGCTGGCGACCACCCTCCGCGACCGTTCACTCGGCGACCTCACCCCCCGAAAGGCCTGATCGACCCATGTCGCTCACCACCCTCGACCCGCGTACCGCCCTCGTCGCCATCGACCTGCAGAACGGCATCGTGGGCATGCCGACCCAGCCGTACGCCGCCTCCGACGTGGTGGCCCGCACGGCCGAACTGGCCAACGCCTTCCGGGCCCGGAACCTCACCGTGGTCCTGGTCCGGGTGTCCTTCGCCCCGGACTGGGCCGACGCCGTCCCCGGCCGCACCGAGCGCGGTCCCGGCGGCCTCGCCTTCCCCGAGGGCTGGGACACCGTCGTGGACGAACTCTCCGGCCACCCCGGCGACATTCCTGTCACCAAGCGCAACTGGAACGCCTTCCACGGCACCGACCTCGACGTCCAGCTGCGCCGCCGCGGCATCACCCAGATCGTCCTGACCGGCATCGCCACCAGCATCGGTGTCGAGTCCACCGCCCGCGCCGCGTACGAGCACGGCTACCACGTCACCCTCGCCACGGACGCCATGTCCGACCGCGACCCGGAGGCCCACCGGAGCAGCGTCGAGCGCATCTTCCCGCGGCTGGGCGAGTCGGGTACGACCGCCGACATCCTCGACCTCCTGGCCAAGACCCACGACGGACAGTGACGAACCCCGGCCCCTGTGTGCCGGACGGGTTTTTCCGCCTGCGCAAGGGGCCGGGTTAGCATTCGGCCACGCGCACGTGCCGCCTGGGCAACGGGTGGCAAACCAAGGGGGATTGGAAGCCGGATGCCGGTCAAGGTCAGCGTCATCGTCCCCGTGTACAACCCAGGGCCCTACATCGAGGACTGCATCTCCTCGATGCTGCGGCAGTCGCTGCCTCCCGATGAGTTCGAAGTGATCTTCGTCGACGACGGCTCCACCGACCAGACCCCGGCCAAGCTGGACGTGCTCGCCGCCGAGCACTCGCACGTCCGCGTCATCCACCAGGAGAACTCCGGCTGGTCGGGCCAGCCGCGGAACGTGGGGATCGCCGCGTCCGAGGGCGAGTTCGTGATGTTCGTCGACAACGACGACTACCTCGGCGACGAGGCTATCGAACGTATGTACGAGTACGGGGTGGAGAACAAGGCCGATGTGATCGTCGGCAAGATGGCCGGGAAGGGCCGCCCGGTGCCGGTGGAACTGTTCCGCCGCAACCATCCGCACGCCACCGTCGAGAACGCGCCGCTGATCGACAGCCTCACCCCGCACAAGATGGTCCGGCGGGCCTTCCTGGACCGCATCGGCCTGCGTTTCCCCGAGGGCCGGCGGCGCCTGGAGGACCACGTCTTCATCACGGAGGCGTATCTGCGCGCCGACAACGTCTCGGTGCTCTCCGACTACGTCTGCTACTACCACGTCAAACGGGACGACGCCTCGAACGCGGGCTTCCAGCGCTTCGAGCCGGTCGGCTACTTCAAGAACCTCCGTGAGGCGCTCGACGTCGTCGAGCGGTACACCGAGCCGGGCCCGCTGCGCGACCGTCTGTTGCGCCGCTGGCTGCGCGTCGAGATGGTGGAGCGGATGAGCGGCCGCCGATTGCTGGCGATGCCCGACGACTACCGGCGTGAGCTGTTCCACGAGATGCACGGCGTCGTCCTGGAGCGTTTCGGCCCCGGCGTCGCGCCCGGACTGCGGCCCGGGCAGCGGATCGTGGCGTCGCTGATCAGGGACGACCGTTACGACGACCTCGTCGCCTACGCCCAGTGGGAGACCGGGGTCGGGCCCAAGGCCGGCCCCACCGGAGTCGAATGGCAGGACGGGACCCTGCGTGTCACCTTCACCGCCGAGTACAGGTCCGGCGGACAGCCGCTGACCTTCCCGGCCGACGGGCCCGGCACTCCGGCCACGGACACCGCGCCGCGGGACGTCGAGGAGGCGGCGGCCTGGCTGGGTGCGGACGCCGTCGACGGCTTCGAGAAGGCCACCGTCGACCTCATCCTGCGCGACCGGGCCACCTCCGCCTCGTTCTTCCAGCCGGTGGAGGTCGCCCGCGAGCGGGTCCCGGCCGACGACGGGCGGGTCCGGCTGGTGCTGCGCGGCACGGCGAGCGTGGACCCCGGCACCGCGTCGGGCGGCGCCCCGCTGCACGCCGGCCTCTGGGACACATACGTCCGTGTCGGCCTCGGCGGCTGGACGAAGGAGTGCCGCCTCGGTCCGGCCCCGCAGCAGGGCCGTCCCACGCCGCCCGCCGGTGTGGTCGCGGGCCGTGTGGTACTGCCGTACTGGACGAAGCAGTACAACAACCTCTCGCTGGACGTCGACCGCGCGAGCAAGGCCCTCGGTCTGGGCCGGCTCACCCCCGAGGACGCGGCGGTCTCCGCCGACCGCCGGCTCAGCCTCGCGCTGCCCCTGCACGTCCCCGACCGCACCGATGTCCTGGTGCGGCTGACCGATCCGACGACGGGCCGGTCCCTGCGGCAGGCGGGGACGCTCACCCCGGCGGACGGGGCCGGCTCGCTGCTGGAGGCGCCGGTGCCGGTGCGCGAGCTGAAGGGGGCATCGTGGCGGACGGAGGTGTGCCTGCTTCCGGAGGCAGAGGCACCTCGCTTCCATACGCTGCCGCTCGCCGTGCAGGTGACCCGCGCCGGCGGTGTCCGCGTGGCCGGACCCGCGGCGCCCGGCCTGCTGCTGCGGCTGGCGCGCAAGGCGCGACGCGTCACGGGCGCGGTCCTGGGTAGGAAGGCGTAGCAGAAAATGACACGGAGGACGTGACGGCGTGCGACCACTGGACATTGCGGGCGCCTGGGTGCTGGAACCCAAGGTGTTCCCGGACAACCGGGGAAGCTTCCACGAGTGGTTCCGGGGGGAGGAGTTCCGCGAGGCCACCGGGTACGACCTGGACCTGGCCCAGGCCAACTGCTCGGTGTCCCGGCGGGGCGTCCTGCGCGGGGTGCACTTCGCGGACGTGCCGCCCGGTCAGGCCAAGTACCTCACGTGCGTGCGCGGAGCCGTGCTCGACGTGGTGGTCGACATCCGCGTCGGGTCGCCCACGTACGGCGCGTGGGAGGCCGTACGGCTGGACGACGAGACGCACCACGCCATCTTCCTCGCGGAGGGGCTCGGGCACGCCTTCATGGCACTGACCGACGACGCCACGGTGGTCTACCTCTGCTCCACGGGGTACGCGCCCGGACGCGAGCACGGGGTGCACCCGCTCGACCCCGACCTCGGCATCGCCTGGCCGAAGGGCATCGAGCCGGTGCTCTCCGAGAAGGACGCCGCCGCGCCCACACTGGCCGAGGCGGAGCGGTCCGGTCTGCTTCCCGCATATGCGGACTGCTCCGCCTACTACGAGCGGCTGCGCGGCGGCGGAGAGGGCTGACAAGGCCCTCGGAAACCGTTCAGCGACGGGCGCCGAACTGTTCCAGCGCGCGGCGCAGGGGCTCCCAGCCGCGGGACCGCTTGGTCCCGCGGTTGCGGGCCGCGACCAGCGGCTTCCAGAAGCCGGCACCGATCAGCGTCTCCGGCTTCACGGCCGTGGTCCGCTCCAGGACCGACTCGGGCACCTTCTGCGGGTCGGGGACCTCGAACTCCGCCATGATCTCGTCGTACTTGTCCTTGAGCACGGTGTTGGACGGGTCGGCACCGAAGACCAGCAGCTGGCCGGTGGGCTCGGTGTCGGCCAGGACCGTCACAAGGTCGGGGCGGTAGCGGTGCAGGATCTCGATGAGCTTGTAGACGTCACCGGTCCAGGCGTTGGTGTGCCGGTCCCGGGCCGCCTCGTCCACATTGCGCGGCAGCATGTCGTCGAAGACGATCACGCTGGCCCAGTCCGAGTGCTTCTCGATGTTGATGAAGTCGCGCAGCGCGAACTCGAACAGGTGCATGCCGTCGATGAACGACAGGTCCAGGGTGGTTTGCCGCCAGTACCCGAACGGGCTGCGGTTGCGGGCCAGGTTGCGCAGCGGGTGGCGGCCGCCCCTGAGGTGCGCGAGCGGGTTCTCCCGGGCGAAGAAGTCGTCGCTGGTCGCCTTCGCCAGGTGCACGTCGCAGCGGATCTCCGAGACCACCTTGAACGCGGGATCGATCGCGATGCTGGGCACCCGGGACAGCGTCAGGCTGCGGCCGTCGTTGACGCCGATCTCCAGGTAGTTGCGGTTCGCGGTGACCTTGTGGAGTTCCCGCAGGAACTCGTGCCGTTTCACTGAGACATCTCCTTGCGGATGTGGGGCAGTGCTTCGTGCAGGGCGGACCGCCAGTCCCGTGGCGGTTCCAGGCCGATCTCCCGCCACCGGGCGTGCCCGAGGGCGCTGTAGGCCGGGCGGGGCGCGGGGCGAGGGAAGGCGGCGCTGCTGGTGGGCCGTACCCGTGCCGGGTCGGCACCGACGAGCAGGAACACCTCCCGGGCCAGTTCGTGCCAGCTGGCCTCGCCGGAACTGGTGGCGTGGAAGATACCGTGTGGGCCCTCGTCCCGGGAGAGCCCGGTACCGAGGTCCGCGATCCGGGCGGCGACGTCCGCGCTCCAGGTGGGCTGGCCGCGCTGGTCGTCGACGACGTCCAGGGCGTCCCGGCGGGCCTCCAGTTCGAGCATGGTGCGCACGAAATTGCGGCCGTGGGCGCCGTACAGCCAGGCCGTGCGCACGACGGCGGCCGCACCGGGGAGTTCCTCCAGGACCGCGCGCTCGCCGGCCAGTTTGGTGCGGCCGTAGGCGGTGCGCGGGGCGGGCGGGTGGTCCTCCGGGTACGGGGTGCTGCGAGCCTCGCCGTCGAAGACGTAGTCGGTGGAGACATGGACCAGGCGGGCGCCCCGCTCGGCACAGGCCCGGGCGAGCAGCCGGGCGCCGTCGCCGTTGATCCGCAGCGCCCGCTCCTCGTCGGCCTCGGCGTCGTCGACGGCCGTGTACGCGGCGCAGTTGACGACGACGTCGGGGCGGTGCTCGTCGAACGCCCGCCGTACGGCGTCGGGTTCGGTGATGTCCAGTGCGGCGCGGTCCGGACCCGTCACCTGCGCACCGCGCCGGAGCAGTTCCGCGACCGTGTCGCGGCCGAGCATGCCGGCCGCGCCGGTGACCAGCCATCTCATCGGGACTCCCGCTGCTTCAGCGGCTCCCACCAGGCCCGGTTGTCCCGGTACCAGGCGACCGTCTCGGCCAGCCCGGTGGCGAAGTCGTGGCGCGGACGGTAGCCCAGCTCGTCGCGGGCCTTGCTCCAGTCGACGGAGTAGCGCAGGTCGTGACCCTTGCGGTCGGTGACGTACTCGACCCGGTCCCAGTCCGCCCCGCAGGCCTGCAGGAGCAGACCGGTGAGCTCCTTGTTGCTCAGTTCGGTGCCGCCGCCGATGTTGTAGACCTCGCCGGGGCGGCCCTTCGTGCGGACCAGTTCCACGCCCTGGCAGTGGTCCTCGACGTGCAGCCAGTCGCGGACGTTGCGCCCGTCGCCGTACAGCGGGACCTTCGCGCCGTCGAGCAGGTTGGTCACGAACAGCGGGATGACCTTCTCGGGGAACTGGTGCGGTCCGTAGTTGTTGGAGCAGCGGGTGACGCGGACGTCCAGGCCGTGGGTGCGGTGGTGGGCGAGGGCGAGCAGGTCGGAGGAGGCCTTGGAGGCGGAGTAAGGGGAGTTGGGGGCCAGTGGGTGGGTCTCGGGCCAGGAGCCTGACTCGATGGAGCCGTAGACCTCGTCGGTGGAGATGTGCACGAACGGGCCGACGCCGTGGCGCAGCGCCGCGTCCAGCAGCGTCTGGGTGCCCAGCACATTGGTGAGGACGAACTCGCCCGCCCCGTCGATCGACCGGTCGACATGCGACTCGGCGGCGAAGTGCACGACCTGGTCGGCCTCGGCCATGAGCTTGTCGACCAGATCGGCATCACATATGTCGCCCTCGACGAACTCCAGGCGGGGATGGCCGGCGGGAAGGTTGGTGAGCGTGCCGGCGTAGGTGAGTTTGTCCAGCACGGTGATGCGCGGCGCATCCGGGGCATCCTCGGCGAGGAGCGTACGGACGTACGTGGAACCGATGAACCCGGCGGCGCCGGTGACGAGGAGATTCATGAACGGATCTGCACCTTGCTGTGGTCTCCGAGGACGAGGCGGTGGGCACTGGGCACGCCGGCTGCCGGGGTCACCTCCGCATGCCGGCCGATCAGCGAGGACTCGATCCTGCCCACTCCGTCGATGGAGGAGTCCCGCAGCACGATGGAGAACTCCAGCTCGCTGTCCGTGATCCGGCAGTTCTCGGCGATGGAGGTGAAGGGGCCGATGTACGAGTCGCTGACCAGGGTCCCGGAGCCGATGACGACGGGGCCGACGATGCGCGAGTTCGTGACCCGTGCCCCTTCCTCGACGACCACCCGGCCCACGGTCTCGGACCGCTCGTCCACCTCGCCGTCGATCCGCCGCTGCATCCCTTCCAGGACGGTGCGGTTGACCTCCAGCATGTCGCCGACGTTGCCGGTGTCCTTCCAGTAGCCCCGGATGACCGTGGAGCGTACGTCGGCGGTGGTGTCGATGAGGTGCTGGATGGCGTGGGTGATCTCCAGCTCGCCCCGCCAGGACGGCCCGATGGCGCGGACCGCGTCGTGGATCAGCGGGGTGAAGAGGTAGACGCCGACCAGCGCGAGGTCGCTCTTCGGATGCTCCGGCTTCTCCTCCAGGCCGATCACCTGCCCCGACGCATCGAGTTCGGCGACGCCGAAGGAGCGCGGGTCGGGGACATGGGTGAGCAGGATCTGGGCGTCGGGGCGGCTGGCGCGGAACTCGTCGACGAGGGTGCTGATGCCGCCGACGATGAAGTTGTCCCCGAGGTACATCACGAAGTCGTCGTCCCCGAGGAAGTCCCGTGCGATCAGCACCGCGTGGGCGAGGCCCAGGGGCCTCTCCTGGGGTATGTAGGTGACCTCCAGGCCGAACTTCGAACCGTCGCCGACCGCCTCCTCTATCTCGGCGGCGGTGTCGCCGACGATCATCCCGACCTCGGTGATCCCGGCCGCGGCTATGGACTCCAGGCCGTAGAAGAGGACGGGCTTGTTGGCCACCGGCACGAGCTGTTTCGCCGACGTGTGCGTGATCGGACGCAGCCGGGTACCGGCGCCGCCGGAGAGGACCAGAGCCTTCATCTGCCACACCCTATCGGTGATCGTCAGGATCGGACCTTTGTTTGCTTTGCTGGGTTGTTACGACAGTACGTCCCGCTGTCCTGCGAGCGGCTTACGGGTGCGCGGCCCGGTGACCAGGGCGTGGCGCGGGCAGGTCGCCGGGGCGCCGGAGTAGCGTCCCCGGCGATGACGGAACTATCGGAAATTTCGGAAAAGTACGAGATCGCCGAGCGGTATGCCACCACCGCGCCGCCGCCCGGCCGGGCCCTTCTGCGCTGGGCCTCGACGACCGACCACAAGGTGATCGGCCGCCTCTACATGGTCACGGCGTTCTGCTTCTTCCTTCTCGCCGGGCTGCTGGCCCTGGGCATGCGTGCCGAACTCGCCCGCCCCGGGCTGCAGTTCCTGAGCGAGCAGGGCTACGACCAGTTCTTCACGATCCACGGCACGATCATGATGCTGCTGTTCGCCACCCCGATGTTCGCCGGGTTCGCGAACGCCGTGATGCCGTTGCAGATCGGTTCCCCCGATGTGGCCTTCCCACGCCTGAACGCGCTGTCGTACTGGATGTACCTGTTCGGCGGGCTGATGGTGGTCTCGGGCTTCGTGGTGCCCGGCGGCGCGGCCGCGTTCGGCTGGTTCGCCTACGCCCCGCTCAACAGCGCCTTCTACTCCCCCGGCGCGGGCGGCGACCTGTGGGTGATGGGGCTCGTGGTGACCGGTGTGTCGACGACGCTGGGTGCCGTCAACTTCATCAGCACGATCCTGTGTCTGCGCGCGCCCGGCATGACCATGTTCCGGATGCCGATGTTCACGTGGAACGTGCTGTTCACGTCGATCCTGGTGCTGCCCGCGTTCCCGGTGCTCACCGCGACGCTGCTGGTCCTGGAGTCGGACCGGAAGTTCGGCTCGGTCGTCTTCAACTCGGCGAACGGCGGCGCGCTGCTGTGGCAGCATCTGTTCTGGTTCTTCGGGCACCCCGAGGTCTACATCGTGGCGCTGCCGTTCTTCGGCATCATCTCCGAGATCATCCCGGTGTTCTCCCGCAAGCCGCAGTTCGGGTATCTGCCGATGATCGGCGCGACGATCGCGATCACCATGCTGTCCGCGGTGGTGTGGGCGCACCACATGTTCGCGACCGGTGCGGTGCTGCTGCCGTTCTTCTCGATCATGTCGTTCCTGATCGCGGTGCCCACCGGGATCAAGTTCTTCGCCTGGATCGGGACGATGTGGCACGGGTCGATCTCGTTCGAGACGCCGATGCTGTGGTCGCTCGGCTTTCTGGTGTCGTTCCTGCTGGGCGGACTCAGCGGGGTGCTGATCGCCTCGCCGCCGCTCGACTTCCATCTGACCGACTCGTACTTCATCGTGGCGCACCTGCACTACGTGCTGTTCGGCACGGTGGTGTTCGCGATGTTCGCCGGCTTCTACTTCTGGTGGCCCAAGTTCACCGGCAAGATGCTCGACGAACGGCTCGGCAAGCTGCACTTCTGGCTGCTGTTCCCGGGGTTCCAGCTCACGTTCCTCGTCCAGCACTGGCTCGGCGAGGCCGGCATGCCGCGCCGCTACGCCGACTATCTGCCCCAGGACGGCTTCACCCTGCTCAACACCCTGTCCTCCGCGGGCGCGTTCCTGCTCGGCATCTCCACGCTCCCTTTTCTGTACAACGTCTGGCGCACCGCGCACCGGGCGCCGATGGTCACCGAGAACGACCCCTGGGGCTACGGCCGGGCCCTGGAGTGGGCGACATCCTGTCCGCCGCCCCGGCACAACTTCGTTGCGCTGCCCCGGGTGCGGTCGGAATCGCCCGCCTTCGACCTGCACCACCCCGAGGCCGCCAAGCAGGCGGTGGAGGAGGGAACGCGATGAAGGTCGAGGCGTTGCTGTTCGGCGGTGTCGCGCTGTTCTTCGTGGCAGTCGCCGCGCTCTACGGCGCGTGGTCGCACGATCCGGCGGGCACGGCGGCGTTGATCGTGGCCGGCGGCATGGCCGCGGTCATCGCGTTCTTCTGCGCGGTGCAGTACGTGCGCAAGGGCCGACGCCCCCAGGACCGCACCGACGCCGAAGTGGCCGACGGCGCGGGGCCCCTGGAGTTCTTCCCGGCCGAGAGCGTCTGGCCGCTGGTCACCGCGTTCGGCTTCGCGCTCGCGGCGACCGGGGTGGTGTTCGGGCTGTGGCTGTTCCTCATCGGCTTCGGCGTGCTGGCGCGCGGTGTCCTCGGGATGGTCTTCCAGTACGTGAACCACTGATCGGCCGCCTGGGCGCACCCCGGCAGAAGTCACCCACCGGACGAAGGCCACGCTCGAAGCCACCCGCCAAGGCTTGCCACACACCCTCGCCCAGCCGCCCCCTCCGCTCCCGCGCCCTCGCTACTCCTCATCGATTTCGGCGTGCCGGCGCGCGCCGTCCCCGGGATGGTCTTCCAGTACGTGAACCACTGATCGGCCGCCTGGGCGCACCCGGGCGGAAGTCACCCACCGGGCGGTGGTCGCTCTCGTAGCCACCCGCCAGGGTCTGGCGTACGTCGCCCGTCGGCACACCCTTCGCCAGCCGCTCCCGCTCCGCCTCCATGAGGGCCAGACACAGCCAGCGGGCGACCAGGAACGCGACGATCGGTGCCAGCACGAGGGAGACGCGCAGGACCCAGGTCAGGGTGTTGACCGAGATCCGGAAGGACTGGGCGACGACGTCGTTGGCGCCCGCGAGGAGCAGCACAGCGTAGAAGACGGTCCCGGCGACGCCCAGGCCGGTGCGCACGGGGCGTTCGCGGGGCCGGTCGCACAGGTGCCGTTCGCGGTCCCACTCCCCCGTCAGGCGCTGCTCCACGAAGGGGTACGCGTACAGGGCGCCGAACAACAGCCCGGGCAGGACGACGGCCGGCAGCAGGACGTTCCACATGAGGGTGTGACCGGCGAGGTTCGTCTCCCACGGCGGTACGAGGCGCAGCGCGCCCTCCAGGAAGCCGACGTACCAGTCGGGCTGGGATCCGGTCGAGTCCTGGTCGGGACGGTAGGGGCCGTACAGCCAGACCGGGTTGATCTGGGCGACGGCGGACATCAGCACGAGCACGCCGAAGACGAGGAGGGACAGCCCGCCGGACGAGGCGGCGAATCGGGGGAAGAGCGGCTTGCCGATGACGTTGCGGTTCGAACGGCCCGGTCCGCGCCACTGCGTGTGCTTGAGATGGAACACCAGGATCAGGTGCACGGTGACCAGGGCGATCAGCGCGCCCGGCAGCAGCAGGATGTGCATCGAGTACAGACGGGTGACGATCTCGTGGCCGGGGTACTGCCCGCCGAAGGCGAAGAAGGCCACGTACGTTCCGACCACCGGGATGGACAGCATGATGCCCTGGGCGATCCTGAGGCCGGTGCCGGAGAGCAGGTCGTCGGGGAGCGAGTAGCCGGCGAATCCCTCGGCGAGGGCGAGCACGAACAGCGTGAGCCCGATGACCCAGTTCAGCTCGCGGGGCCGGCGGAAGGCACCGGTGAAGAAGATCCGGAGCATGTGCACACCGATCGCGGCGACGAAGACGAGCGCCGCCCAGTGGTGCGCCTGCCGCATCAGCAGACCGCCGCGCACGTCGAAGCTGATGTGCAGCGTGGAGTCGAAGGCCGCCGACATGCGCACCCCCTGCAGCGGGACGTACGGGCCCGCGTAGACGACCTCCCGCATCTCCGGCTTGAAGAAGAAGGTCAGCCACACTCCGGTCAGCACCAGGACGAGCAGGCTGTACAGCGCCAACTCGCCCAGCAGGAACGACCAGTGATCGGGGAACGCCTTGCGCAGCAGCGCCCCGCCCTCCAGCACCGGCAACCGCGCGTCCGCGGCCTCGACCAGCCGCTCGGCGGGGTGTGCGGGGCGGCTGGCGTCGCCGGTGGCGGGACCGGCGCTCGGAGCGGGGGCGGGTTCGGAGTCGGGGCGGGTCACGTGCTCTCCGGGGTCTCCGCCGCTCGCTCCACCTCCGCCTCGACGTCGCCCCGCGCCCGGCCCTCTTCCTTCGCGTACTCGCTCACCGCGGTCTGCACCTCCCGGGCCAGATCGCGCCAGGCCCGCAGGGCGGTCTCGTACGTCTCCTTCTGGGCACCGGTCAGTTGCGCCTCGGCGGGCGGGCCGTAGGTGTCCCGCAGTTCCAGGACCTGCGCGTGGGCCATGTCCGCCGCGCGCTGCTTCGCCACGAGTTCTTCGAAGGTGTGTGCCACGGCAAGGACCCTAGGCACGGCGGCGGCCCGCAGCCCTCGCGACCTGCCGTGCGAGTTCCGCACCCACACCCGTGTGGCGGGTCAGCCCTCGAGCGCGATGTCCGCCCACACCTGCTTGCCGCCGCTCACCGGCAGCGTCCCCCACCCGACCGACACGGCCTCCACGAGCAGGATGCCGCGGCCGCCGGTGGCCTCCCAGCCGATGTTGGTGGGTTTCATCGGGGAGCGCGGCGATGCGTCGGCGACGGCGACCCGGAGCCGGTGGTTGACCAGGGTGAGGTCGAGGCGGACCTGGCCGTCGGTGTGCACGAGGGCGTTGGTGACGAGTTCGGAGACGACGAGCAGCACGGTGTCCAGGTCGTCCGCGGGCACGCCCCAGGCGCGCATGGTGCGCTTGGTGAAGCGCCGGGCGTGCCGCGCGGCCTCCGGCACCCGCCACACCGTCCAGCTCTCCCTGAGCGGGCGCACGGCCATGCCGTCGTAGCGCATCAGGAGCAGGGCGACGTCGTCGCTGCGGTGGGCGTTGCCGAGCAGCGTGTCGGCGACCAGACCGAGGTGGGCGGGGTCGGAGACGGCCAGGTCGTGGGCGAACCGGTCCATGCCGTCGTCGATGTCGGCCTCGGGGGACTCCACCAGGCCGTCGGTGGTCAGCGCGAGCACGGTGCCGGGCATGAGCTGCAGCGGGGCCATGGGGAAGTCGGCGCGGACGACCACGCCGAGCGGCGGGCCGCCCTCGGTCTCGACGATCTCCGTTGAGCCGTCCGGGTGACGCAGCACCGGGGGCAGGTGTCCGGCGCGCACACACCAGGCGGTGCCCTCCTCCATGTCCATGTCGACATAGCAGCAGGTGGCGAAGAGGTCCGACTCCATGTCCATGAGGAGCCGGTTGGCGTGCGAGACCACCACGTCCGGCGGGTGGCCCTCGACGGCGTATGCGCGCAGGGCGGTGCGGAGCTGGCCCATGAGGGTGGCGGCGGCCGCGCTGTGGCCCTGGACGTCGCCGATGACGAGGGCGACGTGGTTCTCGGGCAGCGGGATCACGTCGTACCAGTCGCCGCCCACCTCCAGCCCGGCGGTGGTGGGCAGATAGCGGGCCACGGCGACCGCGCCGGGCAGCTTGGGCAGACGGCGCGGCAGGAGCGTGCGCTGCAGCATGCCGACCAGCTCGTGCTCGGCGTCGAAGGCGTGGGCGCGCATCAGGGCCTGGCCGGCCAGACCGGCGGAGGCGGTGAGCAGGGCGCGTTCGTCGGGGCCGAACTCGTGCGGGCTGTCCCAGCCGATCAGGCAGGCGCCGGCCATGCGGCCGCCGGCGGGCAGCGGCAGCACGGCGAGGCCACCCGGGCCGACCTCGGCGAGGGCGGGCTCCAGGGAGGTGCCGGCGGGCCAGATCTGGGCGCGGCCCTCGCGCAGGGCGGCGGCGAGGGTGGGCATGGCCCGGACGGGCGCGTCGGGCCACTCCGTGCGCCACTCGGAGCGCCACACCTCGGGCCAGACCTCGGGTTCGGGCGGGTCGAGGACGGTGACCACGAGACGGTCGTTCTCCAGCTCGGCGAGCGCGATCCGGTCGGCCTGGAGCGGCTTGCGCAGGGCGGTGACGACGGCCTGGCCGACGTCCTTGACGGTGCCGGCGGTGGCGAGCGCCGCGGCCAGGCGCTGGACGCGGGCCACGTCGGTGACATCGGAGCGCAGCTTGGACGTGTCCGTCACGGTGCCGACCAGGAGCACCGGCCGGCCCTCGCGGCCCGGCAGCATCCGTCCGCGCAGGCGGAGCCACTTGGGCGGGCCGGAGGGCTGCAGGATGCGGAACTCCAGCTCGCGTTCGCCGATGGACATGTGATCGGCTTCGACGACGGACATCAGCGCGGGCAGATCCTCGGGCACGGTCAGCCCGAGCAGGGTCTCGACCTTGCCGTCGAACTCGTCCCGGCCGATCCCGAACAGCTCCAGGATCTCGTCGCCGACCTCGACGCGGCCGGTGTCCATGGCCAGGCTGAAGGCGTCGGCGGGCAGCTCACCGGTGACGGTGGCCCCGGGCGGGGCGGGCAGGGCGACCGACTCGGCGATCAGTTCGAGGCACCGGCGGTCCTCGGGGTCGAAGCCGCCGACACGCTCGCTCACGGCGAGGAGACAGCCGCCGCCGGTCTGCACCGGCAGGGCCGCCACGAAGAACTCCTGGGACGGTGTGCGCCGCGCCTCGGGGCAGGCCGCCAGCTCGTCGGGGCCGAGCCACATCGGCTGTCCGGTGCGGTGGGCCTCGGCGAGCGGGGACTGTGCCGAGGCGGGATAGCCGTCGCGCAGCCCGTACAGGGTGCGCGGCAGCCCCGCCGACTCGGCGAGGCGGAGCATGGAGCCGTCCTCGCTCGGCGTGTACACGCCGACGAAGGATGCCCCGGCGAAAACAAGTGCCTGTTCGATGACGCGGTGCAGTCGATCGGGCGCACCTGGGTCGGTCATGACCGTTTCAAGGGCAACTTCGGCACGCTCCCTCCTCGTTCTGCGTACCGCAGCGCCCTCACTGACCACGTCCGCCATTACAGCGCTTATGAGCCGCCTGCGCAGCCCCTGTGACCGTTCCGTGGAGCTCACGTGGGTTCGGCGCTCGAAACGAGCCGAACATGTCTTGACTCATGCGTTCCGCACGGTGATCTCGTGACAGGCGTGACTGTCCGCGACCGAGGGCCGCCTGGAAGGGTCGACAGCGGGCCACGGAGGGGGAGGCGCATGGACAAGCGGTACGAGGTGTACGCGCTCGCCGACAGTCACTTTTACGACACGCCCGACCGGCTCTCGGCGGGCGGGGAGGGGTCCGCGCTCCTGTACGACACGGCGCGCCGCCCGGTGCCGGAGGGCTGGCACGCGGCACGCATCGGCGACTGGCTGACGCTGACGCCGGCCGAGGACGGGACGTCGCTGCCCTCACCGGCCCAGGGCTGGAAGATCCACGCCTCGGCCACCCGGGAGAACGCCGACCGGATAGCGGCGGTGGTGTGGGACTACTGCGTGCCGCGCCGCATCCCGTTCAAGTTCGTGCCCGGACCGCATCTGCTGCACCTGCGCAACGCCAAGTACGCGGGCCGCGACACGAGCGGCAAGTTCGTCACGGTCTACCCGGCCGACGAAGACCGCCTGCACGAGGTCCTGCGCGAGCTGGGCATGCTCCTGGAGGGCTTCGAGGGGCCGTACATCCTGACCGACCTGCGCTGGGGCGACGGCCCGCTCTACGTCCGCTACGGCGCCTTCGCGCGCTCCTACGTGGTCGACGAGCGCGGCACGCTCGTACCCGCCGTGCGCGACGGCTCGGGCCGGCTCGTGCCGGACCGGCGGGCGCCCTCCTTCCAGGTCCCGGAGTGGGTGACGCTGCCTGGCTTCCTGGAGCCGCACCTCGCGGCCCGCAACACCACGACGGTGGGCGAGCTGCCGTACCGCATCGAGAAGGCACTGCACTTCTCCAACGGCGGCGGTGTGTACCGGGCCACCGACACCCGGGGCGGGCGCCGGGTGGTCCTGAAGGAGGGGCGGCCGCACGCGGGGCTGGCCGCCGACGGCGCCGACGCCGTGACGCGGCTGGAGCGCGAGAAGGAGGCCCTGGAGCGGGTGGCCGGGACCGGTGTCGTGCCCGAGGTGCGGGGCTGGTTCACGCTCGGCGACCACCGCTTCCTGGTCATGGACTTCCTGGAGGGCCGTCCGCTCAACTCCTTCTTCGCCGAGCGCCACCCGCTGCTCACCGCCGACCCGGACCCCGGGGCCGTCGCCGGCTACACGGCGTGGGCGCTGCGCATCCACCGGGCCGTGGAGCAGGCCGTCGAGGCGGTGCACGCACGCGGGATCGTCTTCAACGACCTGCACGTCTTCAACATCATGGTGGCGCCGGACGAGGAGTCGGTGTTCCTCATCGACTTCGAGGCGGCGGCCCCGGCCGAGGAGAACGGCCGCCAGGTCGTCGCGCACCCCGGCTTCTTCGCCCCGCCCGACCGCAGGGGCGTGGACGTGGACCGCTACGCGCTGGCCTGTCTGCGGCTCGCCCTGTTCCTGCCCGTCACCACGCTCTTCGTGGTCGACCGGGGCAAGGCCGCGCATCTGGCGGACGTCGTCGCCGAGCAGTTCCCGGACGTGCCGCGCGCCTTCCTGGACGAGGCGGTCGCGGAGATCACCCGGGGCCCGAAGGCGGCCGGGCGAAGCGCGCCCCGGCCGAGCCCGGCGCCCGCCGTCCGGCCGGCCGAGCCCGGCGACTGGCCCTACAGCCGGGACTCGATGGTCAAGGCACTCCTCGCCTCGGCGACCCCGGAACGCGACGACCGGCTCTTTCCCGGCGACATCGCGCAGTTCTCGGACGGCGGCGGACTGGGGCTGGCGCATGGCGCGGCCGGAGTGCTGTACGCGCTCGCGGAGTCCGGCGCCGGCCGGTACGACGAGGGCGAGCGCTGGCTCCTGGACCACACGGCGTCGCCCCCACCGGGCACCCCGCTCGGCCTGTACGACGGTCTCGCCGGCGTGGCCCACGTCCTCGGCCGGCTCGGGCACCGGCAGCGGGCCCTGGACCTGGTCGACGGAATCCTGCGGGAGCAGTGGCGCAACCTCTCCTCCGACCTGCAGGGCGGCCTCGCCGGACTGGGCCTGGTCCTGGGCGCCCTGGCACGCACCACCGGCGAGCCGGAGCTGCGCGAGCGGGCCGCCGAGGCCGCGGACATCCTGGTGGCGCGCCTGGCCGAACCGCGCCCGGACACCCCGCGGCGGCGGGCCGGGCTGCTGCGGGGCGCGAGCGGGCCGGCGCTGTTCCTGGTGCGGCAGCACGAGGAGACCGGCGAGCCCCGGCTGCTGGCGGCCGCGGCCGAGGCGCTCCGCCGCGACCTGGAGCGCTGCGTCGTGCAGAAGTCCGGCGGGCTCGAGGTGGACGAGGGCTGGCGGACACTGCCGTACCTCGGCGACGGGAGCGTCGGGCTCGGCCTGGTCCTCGACGAGTACCTCGCGCACGCCGCCGACACGACCGGCGAGCTCGAGGGGGCGCGCTCCGCCATCCTCACGGCCGCCACCTCCCGCTTCTACGCGCAGCCCGGCCTCTTCCAGGGCCGCGCCGGGATGATCCTGCATCTGAGCCGCACGACCGCGCCCGGCGCCACCCGGGCCCGGCTCGACGAGCAGGTCGCCGGGCTCGGGTGGTTCGCGATGGCGTACCAGGGGCAACTCGCCTTCCCCGGGCACCAGATGATGCGGCTCTCCATGGACCTCGCCACCGGAACTGCAGGGTGTCTGCTCGCGCTCGCGGCGGCGCTCGACGGTGGCGGCACCGCGCACCTGCCGTTCCTGCCGCCGCACCGGCGGCCCTCACCACGCGGCTCCGCAACCTGACGGAGTCGTGACGCAACCCCGTCCCCGTACACACCAACGAAAGGACACGCCATGGCACTTCTCGACCTGCAGATCATGGAGTCGGACGAGCACACCGACGGCGGCGGCGCCAGCACCCTCAGCCTGCTCTCCTGCGTCTCCGCAGCGAGCGTCACGCTCTGTCTCTGACCGGCACCGTGCCACGGCCCCGGGCGGCCCTCTCCTCGCGGGAGGGGAGCCGCCCGGGGCTTCCCCCCGATCCGACGCGAGGCCGCTGCCGATGACGACCCGTGCCGACGCCACCTCCGACCCGGTGACCCGACGAACCCGCGCCCTACTGCGCTCGGCGACCCGGCACAGCGGGGCCCGCTGCGCCGCCCTGTGCGCCGTGACCACGGCCGCCACCGGGGCCGCACTCGTGCTGCCCGCCGTGCTGGGCCGCACCGTGGACCTGCTGCTCGCGCACGCCCCGGCGGGCCGTTGGGTGTGGTGCAGCGCCGGGCTGGTGCTGCTGCTCGCCCTGCTCGACGGGTGCGCGAGCGTGCTCGGCGGCACGGTCGACGCACAGGCCACCGCATGGCTGCGCGGCCGGGTCACCGGGCATGTACTGGCGGTCGGGCCGCGGGCGGCCGAGCGTTTCGGTTCCGGGGACCTCGTCGCCCGGCTGGTCGGCAACGCCGCGCAGGCGGGGACCGCGCCCGGCGCCGTCGCCGCGCTGCTCGCCGCACTCGCCGCGCCTGTCGGCGGCGTGGTGGCGCTCGCCCTCATCGCCCCGTGGCCGGCGGCCGTGCTGCTGGCCGGAGCGCCGGTCCTGGTCCTGCTCCTGCGTGCGCTCGCACGGGACACGTCGCAGTGTGTGGCCCGCTACCAGCAGGTCCAGGGCGGGATCGCGGCGGCGCTGGCGGAGGCGATCGGCGGCTTCCTTACGATCCGGGCGGCGGGCACGGCGGACCGGGAGGCGGCGCGGATCCTGCGGCCGTTGCCGGAACTGTCCTGTGCCGGTCACCGGATGTGGCGGGTGCAGGGAAGAGCCGCCGCACAGGCGGTCGCCGTGGCGCCGCTGCTGCACCTGGGCGTGGTGGCCGTGGCCGGCGTCCTGCTCACCCGCAACCGTCTGTCGGTGGGCGAGGTCCTCGCGGTCTCCCGGTACGCGGTCCTCGCGACCGGAGTGGGCGTGCTGGTCGGCCGGCTCGCCGCGCTGACACGGGCCAGGGCGGCTGCCGGGCGGCTGGGCGAGGTCCTGGCGGTGACCGCGCCCCGGCACGGCGCGCGGACGCTGCCGCCCGGTCCCGGACGCCTGGAGCTGCGCGGCGTGACGGCCCGGCGCGCCGGACGCACCGTTCTCGACGCGGTCGACCTGGTCCTGCCCGGCGGCACGACACTCGCCGTGGTCGGACGCTCGGGCACGGGCAAGTCGCTGCTCGCGGCCCTGGCCGGGCGTCTGGCCGACCCGGACGAGGGGGTGGTCCTGCTGGACGGAGTCCCCCTGCCCGAGCTCACCCATGGCGCGCTGCGCGGTGCGGTGGCCTACGCCTTCGAACGCCCGGCCCTCCTCGGTACGACGATCGAGGACACGATCGCCTTCGGCCTCGACGCCCCCGGCCCCTCCCGCATCCGGGAGGCCGCCCGCAGGGCCCGCGCCGACGGCTTCGTCCGCCGCCTCCCCGACGGCTACGCCACCCCCTGCGCCGACGCTCCCCGCTCCGGCGGGGAGTCCCAGCGCCTCGGCCTTGCGCGTGCCTTCGCCCACGGCGGTCGTCTGCTGATCCTCGACGACGCACTCTCCAGCCTCGACACGGTCACCGAACATCACATCACCCAGGCGCTGCTGGCCCAGAACGCCCGCCCGACCCGCCTGCTGATCGCACACCGCGCGGCGACGGCCGCCCGCGCCGACGCGGTGGTGTGGCTGGACGGGGGGCGGCTGCGGGCGGTGGGGACGCACGCCGAACTGTGGCGGGACGCGGAGTACCGGGCGGTGTTCGGCGGCGGGGACGCCGCGGACGAGAAGGCTCGGCAGTGACCGGCGGGGAGCGACGCCGCGCCGCGGGACGGTTCGTGTGGGCCCGCCGCCGGGTGCTCGTGCGGCTCGGCGCGTGGTCGGCGCTGGAGGCGGGACAGACGTTCCTCGTCGGGTACGCGTTGGCGCGCGCCCTGGACGACGGGTTCCTCGCGGGGCGCGCCGGGGTCGGTCTGCTGTGGCTCGCGTCGGCCGGGGCCGGGGTGGTCCTGGGTGCGTACGGGACCGGGCGGGTGTACGGCGTGGTCGCCGCGCTGGTCGAGCCGGTACGGGACCTGCTCGTGGAGCGGGTCGTCGCGCGCGGGGTGCGGGAGGCGGACGGCGCGGCGCTGTCCGGGCTCACCCAGCAGGTGGAGATCGCCCGGGACACCCTCGCCGGTCTGGTGATGGTGTCCCGCTCCTTCGTGTTCGCGGCGGCGGGCGCCCTCGTCGGCCTGTGCTCCCTCGCCCCGCAGCTGCTGCTGGTCGTCCTGCCTCCGCTGGCCGCCGGGGTCTGCCTGTTCGCGATGACGCTGCGGCCCCTGGCCCGCCGCCAGGAGGCCTTCCTCGTCGCCGACGAGGCTCTCGCGGAGGAACTGGGCACCGTCTGCCCGGGGCTGCGGGACATCACGGCTGCGGGGGCAGAACGGCTCGTCGCCGCCCGTACGGCGTCCCGTGTCGACGCGGAGCTGCGCGCCGCCCGCTCCCTGGCCCACTGGGGCGTCCTGCGCGTCACCGCGCTCGCGGTCGGCGGCCACCTCCCGGTCGTGCTGCTCCTCGCCGCCGCCCCCTGGCTCCTCGCTCAGGGCGTCACCCCGGGCGCCCTGGTCGGCGCCCTCGCCTACGTCACGCAGTCCCTGCTCCCGGCCCTCCAGAACCTCGTCCACGGCCTGGGCACGAGCGGCTCCCGCCTCACGGTCGTCCTGCACCGCCTGCTCCCGCCACCAGCCGCCCCGGCCACGAACCCGCATGCCACGTGGGCGAGCACCCCGGGCACCAACCCGTACTCGACACAGCCGAGCCCCCCGGAGCCGCACCCCACCCGCCGTGAACCCAGTGTCAGCGGGGCACCCTCGCTCCCGGCCGTTTCCCTCGCCGCCGGCGCCCTCGCCCTCACCTCCGTCACCTTCGCCTACGGCCCCGCCTGTGACCCCGTCCTCGAACACCTCGATCTCGGCGTCCCGCACGGTGGTCACCTGGCCGTCGTGGGGCCGAGCGGCATCGGGAAGTCGACGCTCACCGCTCTGGTCGCCGGGCTGCTGGAGCCCAGGTGCGGTGTGATCCGGGTCTGCGGGCATCCCGTGCCCGGGGTGGAAGCGGCCGCGCGACGGGTGCTGATCCCGCAGGAGGCGTACGTGTTCACCGGCACCCTCGCCGAGAACCTCGGGTACCTCCGGGAGGATCCGGTGCCGGAGCGCGAGCTGCTGGCGGCGGCCGACGCCGTTGGGCTCATGCCGTTGCTCGAGACGCTGGGCGGGCCCGCCGCCCGGGTCGACCCGGCGGCGCTGTCCGCGGGCGAACGGCAGCTGATCGCGCTGACCCGGGCCTATCTCTCGCACGCACCGCTCGCCCTGCTCGACGAGGCGACCTGCCACCTCGATCCGGAGGCGGAGGCGCGGGCGGAGGACGCGTTCGCGAGGCGCCCGGGCGGCACCCTGGTGGTCGTCGCCCACCGGATCAGCTCGGCCCAGCGGGCGGACCGGGTTCTGCTCATGGACGGGAGGAGCACCGCGTACGGCACCCATGACCGACTGCTGCGGACCTGCGCGCCGTACGGGGACCTCGTCGCCGGCTGGACGCCAGTGCCGTCACAGCCACCCTTCCCCCTGTGAGATGCGGATCGCGTCGATGCGATTGCGGGCCCCGGTCTTGCGGGTGATCGCCGCCATGTAGTTGCGCACCGTCCCGTTGGACAGATGCAGGCTCCCGGCGATCTCCGCGACGGACGCTCCCCCGGCCGCCAGCGACAGTACGCTCAACTCGCGGCGCGTCAACGGGATCTCCGCCGCCTTGAGGAAGCCGAAGCCCAGGGATTCGTCGACGAAACGTCTCCCCTCGGCGACCCGCCGGATCGCGTGCACCAGCCGCTCGGGCGAGCCCTCCTTGTCGACGTAGCCGAGTGCCCCCGCCTCGGCCGCGCGCTTCAGCAGCCCGGGTCTGTTCGCACTGGCAAGCACCAGGAGGCGCGGCGGCGTCGGGCCGTTGCCGGAGGCACGCAGTTCGGCAAGGGGCGGGCCTCCGCGGGAGTCCGCGCACTCGAGATCCACGGCGCACACGTCCGGCCGTAAGGACCGCACCTGCCCGGAAGCGCAGCCCCACGCCGATTCGTACACACCCAGACCGGGCTCCCGGCGGAGCCACTCCGCCAGTACCGACCGCACCAGACACGCGTCGTGCACCAGAAGTACCCGGATCACTGCTGCCCCTCCAGCTCGCTGCACTTCGGTCTCAGGTGTTGCTCGCTGTACTTCGGTCTCAGGTGTTGAACGCGTGCCCCATTGTTGGCGCCAGTGACCGTTTCTGAGCGCGAAGAACCGGCCATCAGGGTGCGCGGGGGCGCACGTCCGGCGCCCGCGCACCGCCGCACGCTTCGACTGTGGGGGCATGGGGTCGGGTCGACGGGGTACACGGGCGCCCCTCATCGCACCGGGGCCCGCGCCGGGTCCGACAGCCGGTCGTGAGCGCCGGTCGCGGCTGCCCGCGCGCCCGGGGCGGCCGGGGCGGCCCGCTCGCCGTGCGCCGCACGCCGCCAGGAGAGAGCCTTGACCCCTGGGGGATGCGACGCGCGGCCGTGCGAGGAGGTGGTCGGCGTGTCCAACGGGCAGAGGCCCGCACAGGCACCAGGAGCCGCCGGGACGCGGGTCGGCCGACCGCTGCTCTCCCTGTCGCTGGCCGCGATGATGGACGAGGTCCACGCGCACTCAGGGGCGGTGTACCTGCTGGCGAACGACGAGCCCGTACTGGAGATGGCGGTGGTGGCGGGGCTGCCCCGGGCGTTCGCGGCACCGTGGGAGCGGGTGGGGCTGAGCGCGCCGATCCCGGTCGCGGAGGCGGTCCGCGGTCGGCGGCTGGTGTGGGTCGGCGGCGAGGACGACATGGCGCGGCGCTATCCCCGCATCGCGGTGGTCCTGCCCTATCCCTTCGCGCTGGCCGCCCTGCCCGTGGCCACCGCGGACAAGGCCTACGGCGCGGTCTTCGTGACCTGGCCCGGTTCACATCCGCAGGAGCTGTCCGACCGGGAGCGGGAGCATCTGACCGCGGCCTGCGACCGGCTAGCGCTGCGGCTGGAGCGGGCCACGCAGGACAACCGACCGATCCCGCGGGAGCCCGATCTGCTGGCGTCGACCGTGACAGGGGTCGCGGGCACCCTGGGAACGGTCGAGGCGGCCCGGATGGTGGCGCGGCTGCCGTACGGGCTGGTGTCGCTCGATCTGCACGGCCGGGTCGGGTTCGCCAACGCGGCGGCCGCCGAGCTGCTCGACACACCGGCCGGTGAGCTCCTCGGCACCCATCTGTGGGCCTCGGTGCCCTGGCTGAACGACCCGATGTACGAGGACCGGTACCGGGCCGCCCTGATCAGCCAGCATGTGACGTCGTTCGTGGCGCTGCGCCCGCCGGGCGACTGGCTGTCGTTCCGGCTCTACCCGAGCACGACCGGGCTGAGCGTGCGCATCAGCAGGGCCCGGGCGGTGGCGGAGATGGGGCGGGCCGCCCCGCAGACCGGTGCGGGACCCTCCCGTCTGGTCACCATCTCCCAGGTGCTGAGCCTGGCCGGCGCGCTGACCGAGGCGGTGGGCGTGCAGGACGTGGTGCAGCTCGTCGCGGACGAGATCGTCCCGTCCGTGGGCAGCCAGGCCGTGGTGCTCCTCGGGTCGCAGAGCGGGCGGCTGCACGTACTGGGGCAACGCGGGTATGCGAACCCGCACCACGTCGAGCGGTTCGACGGCATTCCGCTGTCCGAACGGATGCCGGGTACACACGTGCTCACCACGGGGGTGCCGGCATTCTTCGACTCCCGGCAGCAGCTGGAACGCCTGTATCCGGAGCTGCCCGGGATGCCGGGCGGCTTCGCGGCCTGGGCCTATCTGCCGCTGATCGCGTCCGGGCGGCCGGTGGGCACCTGTGTGCTCGCCTACACGGAGCCGCATGCCTTCCCCGCGGACGAACGGGCCGTTCTGACGAGCCTGGGCGGGCTGATCGCGCAGGCCCTGGCGCGGGCCCTGCTGTACGACGCCAAGAACCAGTTGGCGCACGGTCTGCAGGAGGCCCTGCTGCCGCGCTCCTTGATGCCGCCGCCGGGCATCGAGGCGGCCGCGCGCTATCTGCCGGCCACTCAGGGCATGGAGATCGGCGGCGACTTCTACGACGTGGTGCCGACCCGGCCGCTCGCGGCGGCGGTGATCGGGGACGTCCAGGGACACAACGTGACCGCGGCGGGGCTGATGGGGCAGATCCGCACCGGGGTACGTGCGTTCACCACCGGCGGCCAGACGCCGGAGGAGGTGATGGGCAGCACCAACCGGCTGCTCGTGGACCTCGGCGCCGATCTGTTCGCGAGCTGTCTGTATCTGCGGCTCGATCCGGACAACGAGCGCGCCGTGATGGCCCGGGCGGGGCATCCGCCACCGCTGCTGAGACGGCCGGACGGGCGGGTGCGCGTCCTGGACCTGGCCGGCGGTCCGCTGCTCGGCATCGACGCGGAGGCGACGTACCCGACGACGGAGGTCGACCTCGCCGCGGGCTCGGTGCTCGTCCTGTACACCGACGGCCTCATCGAGTCGCCCGGCGTGGACATCGAGGACGCCCTGGCCGACATGGGTGAACTGCTGAACGCGATCGGGGACCAGCCGCTGGAGCACCTGGCCGACGAACTCGTCGCGCACAGCGTGGCGGCACGGGACCGGGTCGACGACGTGGCGGTGCTGCTGCTGCGGGCGCTGGGTCCCGCCTGAGCCGCGGCCGACCCGCCTCGTACAACGACGCGGTCCGGCCCTCCCGCCGGAGGGCCGGACCGTCCACCGTCGGCCGGAACCGCTGGTGAGGCCGATCAGTAGGTCTGGGTTCAGGTGGGTCCGGGTTCAGCCGATCCGATGGTTGACCCGGTTCGGTCCCAACCGGCCCAGGTTCAGTGGCTCTGGGTCACGGACGAGCCGTCGCCCGCGCCGGTGCCCGACTGGTCACCCGTACCCGTAGCGTCGCCGGTGCCCGACTGGTCACCCGTACCGGTCGCGTCGCCGGTGCCCGACTGGTCACCCGTACCCGTAGCGTCGCCGGTACCCGACTGGTCACCCGTACCCGACGGGTCGGTCGCCGTCGCGGACGGGTCGGCCGTGGCGCCGGACTGGTCGCCGCCGCCCACCGCGTCACCGCCCGCCTGCTGGTCGCCGGCACCGGCACCGGACTGGTCACCGGCACCCGCACCCGCCTGGTCACCCGCACCGGCACCCGCGTCGCCGAGCGTCGCGCCGGTCGCCTGCAGGGCGGTGGTCACCGGCTGGAAGAAGGTCTCGCCGCCGTTGGTGCAGTCGCCGCTGCCACCGGAGGTGAGGCCGACCGCGCCGCCGTCCTGGGTGAACAGGGAGCCGCCGCTGTCGCCGGCCTCGGCGCAGACGTTGGTCTGGATGAGACCGGTGACGGTGTCGACACCGTTCGGGTCGGTCTCGCTCTGGAAGTTGACGGTGGCGTCGAGGCCGGTCACCTGCCCGTCGTGCAGGCCGGTGGTGGAGCCCATCCGGAAGACCGTGGTGCCGACGGTGGCGTCCACGGCCTGCTTGATCTGGACGGTCTGGCCGTTGCCGGTGTTGACCTCGCTCGGCGCCTGGGTGTTGGCGTCGTTGTACTTGACGAGCGAGAAGTCGCCCTGGCCGGGGAAGGTTGCCTGGTCCACGGTGGCGATGGGCTGCCCGTTCTGGGAGTCGGACCAGTCCTTGGCCGCGACACCGCAGTGACCGGCCGTCAGGAAAGCGGGGCTCCCGTCGGAGGCCTTGACGTTGAAGCCGAGGGAGCAGCGGACATTGCCGCCCTGCACCTGGGAGAAGATGGCGTCGCCGCCCGACACGAAGGTCTTGAAGGCGCCGGCGGACTTCTTGATGGTCGCCATGTTCGAGCCGAGGCCCTGGACCGTCGACTCCAGTCTGTTCCACTTTGCGCCCGTGACGGTGCTGTCGGCGGTGACCTGGATCTTGTTGGTCCTGGGGTCGACGGCCCAGGAGGTGCCCGGGATGGTCGCCTTGGTCTTCAGGGTCTTTGCGGCGGCCTTGAGTTCGGAGGTGCTGTTCTCCACCTGGCGAACGACGGCGCCCGCCTTCTTCGCCTGGACGATGAGATTGTCGTCGCCGCTGACCACGTTGACGACGAGCTGCTGCTTGCCGGAGTCGTAGTAGGAGCCGGCGAAGGCGTCACCGAGCGCCTTCTGGAGCTGTGCGGCCAGGTCCGAGGCGTCCGTGGCCTTCATGGTCCTGGGGGCGCCGGCGGCATCCGCCGAGGCGCCGTCCTGGGACGCGTTCGCGTTCGGCAGCAGAAGGGCAGCCGCTCCGAGCGCCGCGACACCGCCCACCGCTATCGCGGCCTTGCGCTTCGGCATTCGCTTGTGACTCAAACTTCTCGACCTCCAAGGGACGGGGTCTCTGCCGATGTCCGGCAGCTGATCGGGGGGCGCCTGGATGGCTGTAGGTACGGACGGGTCGAGCCGGGCGTTCAATTCCGTTTGCCAACTTGCTTTGCGCGACGGTGAACCGGCCATGCTGCGCGTGTCGCGGGGCACGGTCGGGAACAATCCCCCATATGACGATGACCACCACCGAAGCCGACAAGATCCTCTCCGCCAACTTCGCCCCCTGGGTCCTTGAACTCGGGCTGTCGGTGGAGGCCTTGGACGAGAGGCGTGCGGTTCTGCGTCTGCCCTGGTCGGACCGGCTTTCCCGGGAGGGCGGAGGACTGTCGGGACAGGCTCTGATGGCCGCTGCCGACACCGCGACGGTGATTGCCGTGTCGGCCGCACGCGGTGGCTTCGTCCCGATGACGACTGTGCAGCAGTCGACCTCCTTCCAGCGCGCGGTGGCCGGTTCGGATGTCCTGATCGAAGCGGTGCTGAGCAAGCTGGGCCGGCGGATGGCGTTCGCGGACATCACGATGACCGACGAGGGTTCCGGGCAGATCGCCGCGCGGGCGAGCACGGTCTACGCCCTGCTGGACTGACACGGGTCTACGCCTTGCTGGACCGACACGGTCTACACCCCGCTGGACCGACACGGTCGGCGACCGGCCGGACACGGTCCGTTCCGGGCCCGGACCGGAATCCCAGCTTCAGGGAATCTGCACATTGAATACTCAACCAAGTCACCGGGTGCGGCGGTTCTGCACAACCGCGCGCCCCTCCCCGCGCCTTTGGCGCGGAGTGCCGGTTTCGCCGCCCCGGGGACAAGCGTTTGTCTGCGCCGATGCCGTGCACCATGTGAAGGAGTCGCCGACAAGCCGTGCGCGCGCCCTCACCGATGACCGCCTGTGAAGCTCAAGTTCCCAGGTGAGACGCCTGGTTGATTGGCTGCGCGAGCCGCGTGCGTGCTTTGATCCATCGCATCGCGGGAGCCACGAGGGGCTCCGGAAACGGGTGCCCGGCGCCCGCGGCCGCGGCCGTCCATCTGTCCTCGGAGGGGGCCGCTCTCCCCCTTGTGAAATATTCGTATGAAGGGAAGTTCCATCATGAACTCCACCCCCCAGGTCGAGACCGTCGAGATCTCGGACGCCGAGCTGGACAGCGTCTCCGGCGGCCTTTCCGTGAACGCCCTCAACACCGTCACCGGTGCTGCGAACGGCCTTGCCCCGGTTTCCGGCCTGGCGGACACCGCCGTCGGCACCGTCGAGGGTGTCACCGGTCTGAACACCGCCCCGGTCGCCGGTCTGGTCGCCGGTCTCTGATCGCACCTCGTTGCCGTTGAGTCCCGGAGCCGTACCCCGGCTCCGGGACTCTCGGATGCCCAGAACCACGTCGTGGCGCAGCCTCTCCCACAGGTGAGGGAAGTTCCGTGCAGTTTCGCCAACAGGCCCTCGCCAAGCTCCAGTCGCCGGAGGAGCTCGACCTTCCGGTGCGCCTCGCCCGCCCGCAGGGCTGGCTGGCGCTCTCCGTCGCCGTCGTGGTGATGGCGGCCGCCTCCGTCTGGGCGGTGACCGGCTCGGTCGCCTCCACGGTGGGCGCGCAGGCCATCCTCACGCACGGGCAGGGCAGTTACATCCTGCAGAGCCCCGTCGCCGGCCAGGTCACCGCCGTCCTCGCCCGGCAGGGTGAGCGGCTGCCCGCAGGCTCGCCCGTGCTGAAGGTCCGTACGAGCCAGGGCTACTCGGTCGTCCGCACGGTCGCCGCGGGCCGCGTCACAGCGCTCGCCGCCACCATCGGGCAGATCATCAGGACGGGCGCGAACGTGGCCGCCGTGGAGAAGGTCGCCCGTTCCTCGGACCCGCTGTACGCGACGGTGTACGTCCCCGCCGAGAACGCGGCCTCCGTTCCCGCCGACGCCACGGTCGACCTCACGGTGTCAACGGTGTCCGCGCAGCGGTACGGCGTGCTGCGCGGCCATGTGAAGTCGGTGGACCGGACCGCCCAGTCCGCCCAGTCGATCGCCGCGTTCCTCGGGGACAGCCAGCTGGGCGAGCAGTTCACCGGGAAGGGCCGTCCGGTGGCCGTCCTGGTGAGGCTGGACAGGTCGTCCTCGACGAAGAGCGGCTACCGGTGGTCGTCCGCAGACGGACCGCCGTACCGGCTCGACTCCATGACCCTGGCCACGGCTTCGATCCGGCTGGCCGACCAGCGACCCGTCGATTGGCTGCTCCCGTGACCACCGCCCAGGAAACCCGCGGCCGCCGGCGGGCCGCCCCGGCGAGACGCCCGGTCCCCAAGGGCCGCTGGAAGACCGTCCGCACGCCCACCGTGCTCCAGATGGAGGCGGTGGAGTGCGGCGCCGCCTCCCTCGCCATGGTGCTCGGGCACTACGGCCGCCATGTCCCGCTGGAGGAGCTGCGCATCGCCTGCGGTGTCTCCCGTGACGGCTCGCGCGCCAGCAATCTGCTGAAGGCGGCGCGCAGTTACGGCCTGACCGCCAAGGGCATGCAGATGGACCTGGCCGCCCTCGCGGAGGTCACGGCGCCGGCCATCCTCTTCTGGGAGTTCAACCACTACGTCGTCTACGACGGCATGGGGCGCCGCTTCGGACGGCGCGGCGTCCACATCAACGACCCGGCCAAGGGCCGCCGTTTCGTGCCCATCGAGGAGTTCGACGGGAGCTTCACCGGGGTCGTCCTGGTCATGGAACCGGGAGAAGGCTTCGAGAAGGGCGGGCGCAAGCCGGGCGTCCTCGGCGCGATGCCGGCCCGGCTGCGCGGCACCGCGGGCACCATGCCCGCCGCGGTGCTGGCGAGTCTGCTGCTCGTCGCGGTCGGCGCGGCGGTGCCCGCGCTCAGCCGGACCTATATCGACGTGTTCCTCATCGGCGGTCAGACATCGCTGCTGGGTGTGCTGTTCGCCTCGATGGGCACCTGCGTGCTGCTCACACTGGTGCTGACCTGGCTCCAGCAGGCCAACCTGCTGCACGGCCGCATCATCTCCTCCACCCTCTCCAGCGCCCGCTTCCTGCGCCATCTGCTGCGGCTGCCGGTGACGTTCTTCGCCCAGCGCAGCCCCGCCGACCTGGTGCAGCGGCTCCAGTCCAACGACCAGGTGGCCGAGACCCTGGCCCGTGACCTCGCGGCGGCGGGTGTGGACGCGGTCGTGGTCGTGCTCTACGCGGTGCTGCTCTACACCTACGACCCGCAGCTCACCTTCGTCGGCATCGGCGTGGCGCTGCTCAACGTCGTGGCCATGCGCCTCGTCGTAAGGCTGCGCGCGACCCGTACGGCGAAGCTGCGCGCGGACACCGCACGGCTCACCAACACTGCCTACACCGGGCTCCAGTTGATCGAGACGATGAAGGCGACCGGCGGCGAGGACGGCTATTTCCGCAAGTGGGCGGGACAGCACGCCACCACCCTGGAGGAGCAGCAGCGGCTCGGGGTGCCCAGTGCCTGGCTCGGCGTGGTCGCGCCCACGCTGGCCACCGTGAACAGTGCGCTGATCCTCTGGATCGGCGGTATGCGGGCGGTGGAGGGACATATCTCGGTCGGTCTGCTGGTCGCCTTCCAGGCGCTGGTCACCCGCTTCACCGCGCCGCTCACCCGGCTGAACGGCGTGGCGGGCCGTATCCAGGACTTCGCGGCCGATGTGGCCCGGCTGAAGGACGTGGAGAACTTCCGGACGGACCCGCTCTACGCCCGCCCCGGCGGCGGGGACTCCACGCGCCGCCTGCAGGGCCATGTCGAGCTGGAGAACATCTCCTTCGGCTACAGCCCCCTCGACAAGCCCCTGCTCACCGGCTTCGACCTGACCGTCGGACCCGGGCAGCAGGTGGCGCTGGTCGGTGGTTCGGGCAGTGGCAAGTCGACCGTCTCCCGGCTGATCTCGGGTCTGTACGCCCCCTGGGAGGGGGTGATCCGCATCGACGGGCAGCGTCTGGAGGACATTGCGCGGGGTGCCCTCGCGTCCTCCGTGTCCTTCGTCGACCAGGACGTGTTCCTCTTCGAGGGCTCGGTCCGCGACAACGTGGCGCTCTGGGACCCGTCGATCCCGGACGACGCGGTGGTGGAGGCGCTGCGGGACGCGGCCCTGTACGACGTCGTCGTGCGGCGGCCCGGCGGCATCCACGGCAAGGTCGAGCAGGACGGCCGGAACTTCTCCGGCGGTCAGCGTCAACGTCTGGAGATCGCCCGGGCGTTGGTCCGGCGGCCCAGCATCCTCGTGCTGGACGAGGTGACCAGCGCGCTGGACGCGGAGACCGAGCTGGTCGTGATGGACAATCTGCGGCGGCGCGGCTGTGCCTGTGTGGTGATCGCCCACCGGCTGAGCACCGTGCGCGACAGCGACGAGATCGTCGTGCTGCAGCACGGCACGATCGTGGAACGCGGCCGGCACGACGCGCTGGTGGCGCGCGGCGGAGCGTATGCCGCCCTGGTCAGGGAGCGGTGAGATGACCTCCGTGCACGAAGGCGACCTCGTCCTGGGCGCGCTCGGCTCGCTGGGCACGCCCCTCGACTGCAGCGGTTTCAACCGCCTCGACCTGGAAGGGCCGCAGGTGCTGTGGCTGGTCGCGGGGGGCGCCCTGGACCTGTTCGCGGTGGACGCCGGACAGCAGGGCCACTGGCACCACCTGGGCCGTCTGGAGGCGGGCTCGCTGCTGCTCGGCCCGGTCGCCGGGCCGCGGCACACCCTGGTCGCACGCCCGTTGCGCGACTGCGTGGTGCACCGCATCGGGCTGCGCGAGCTGTACCAGCCCGCGCACACCCAGACCTGGTCGTACGACGAGTACGGCAACCCCCAGTACGTACCCCCGACATCGAGCCCGCTGGAGTACGCCCTCGCGCTGGGCGTCGGCCGCAGCCTGTCCATCCTCTTCCAGGCGCCGATGGCGACCGAACGAGCGGCCGATGACGGGGGTGCCCCCGCGCGAGTTCGTTCGAGCGTGGGGGAGGACGACGACGTGTTCTGGATGCAGGTGCCGCCGGGCAGTGTCCGGTACGGGTCCCTGTACGGGGCGGAGGCCGCCGCCGACCTGCTGATGGACCCGGCCGTGTGGCAGAGCATGGTCGACCAGCAGTACCGCCTTCTCACCACCCTGGACCGGTGGATCGAGCAGCTGGAGCACACCCACGAGACGCGCACGGCGGCCGGGATCAAGGCCGGTGAGGCGGTCCGCGTCCAGGCCGACCGCACACTGCTCGCGTCGATCGGCAAGGCGCCGGCGAGGCGCGCGACGGCCGCCGACGCCGACGCCACGTACGCCGCCTGCAAGCTGGTCGCCCGGGCCGCCGGGATCACGCTCGCCGGACCCGCGCAGAGCGGCACCGAGAGCGACCGCCTGGACCCTGTCGAGCGGGTGGCGCTCGCGTCCCGGGTGCGCGCCAGGGCCGTACGCCTGGACGGCCGCTGGTGGCGGGACGACGTCGGCCCGCTGGTCGGGCACCGGGCCCTGTCCGGAGCGCCGGTCGCGCTGCTGTGGCGGCGGGGCGGCTATGTGGCCGTCCATCCGGCGACCGGCCGCGAGACCCCCGTCGAGAAGGCCAACGCGGAGGAGTTCGAACCGCGCGCGGTGATGTTCTACCGTCCGTTGCCCGAGCGGAGGCTCGGTCCGCTCGGACTGCTGCGGTTCAGCATGCGGGGCACGCGCGGTGACGTGCTCCATCTGCTGCTCGCCGGTCTGGTGACGGTGGCGATCGGTGCGCTCGTGCCGATCGCCACCGGCAAGGTGCTCGGCGAGTACGTGCCGAGGGCCCAGCAGGGGCTGATCGTGCAGGTCTGTCTGGCCGTGCTGGTCAGCGGCGTGGTGGCGGCCGCGTTCATGCTCCTCGAGAACCTGACCGTCCTGCGCCTCGAGGGCCGTATCGAGGCGACGCTCCAACCGGCGGTCTGGGACCGCCTGTTGCGCCTGCCGACGAAGTTCTTCACCCAGCGCTCGACGGGTGAGCTGGCCAGTGCGGCCATGGGGATCAGCGCGATACGGCGGCTGCTGGCCGGAGTCGGCCCCGTGGTCGCCCAGTCGGTGACCGTCGGCGCGATGAACCTGACCCTGCTGTTCTGGTACAGCGTGCCGATGGCGCTCGCGGCGATCGGCATGCTCACGGTCATCGCCGCACTGTTCCTGGGGCTCGGGCTGTGGCAGGTGCGCTGGCAGCGACGGCTCGTGGTGCTCGGCAACAAGCTGAACAACCAGGCCTTCCAGACGCTGCGCGGCCTGCCGAAGCTGCGGGTGGCCGGGGCCGAGAACTACGCGTACGCCGCGTGGGCGGGCGAGTTCGCGCGCAGCCGCGAGCTCCAGCAGAAGGTGGGCCGCATCAAGAACCTCACCACGGTGATGGGCGCGGTGTACCTGCCGGTCTGCACCCTGCTGATGTTCATGCTGCTGGCGGGCCCTGCGAAGGGGGCGATGTCGGCGGCGGCGTTCCTGACCTTCAACACGTCGGTGACGATGCTGCTGACCTCGGTCACCCAGCTCACCGGCTCGTTCGTCTCCGCCGTGGCCGCGCTGCCGCTGTTCGAGGAGATCAGGCCGGTGCTGGAGGCGACGCCCGAGGTGCGCACCGCGAGCACCCGGCCGGGCCCGCTGTCCGGGGCGCTCGAGGCCCGTCGGCTGTCGTTCCGGTACGCGGACGACGGTCCGCTCGTCCTGGACGATGTGACCTTCGAGGTGCGGCCGGGCGAGTTCGTGGCGATCGTCGGGCCCAGCGGCTGCGGCAAGTCCACTCTGCTCAGGCTGCTCATCGGCTTCGACAGGCCGGTCTCGGGCAGCGTGCTGTACGACGGGCAGGATCTGGCGGCCCTGGACCAGTCGGCCGTACGCCGCCAGTGCGGGGTGGTGCTCCAGCACGCGCAGCCGTTCACCGGCTCGATCCTGGACGTCATCTGCGGCACCGAGCCCTGCACACCGGAGGAGGCGATGGCGGCGGCCGAGATGGCCGGGCTGGCGGAGGACATCAAGCGGATGCCGATGGGCCTGCACACGATCGTCTCGGGCAGCGGGGCGGTCTCGGGCGGCCAGCGCCAGCGTCTGATGATCGCCCAAGCCCTGATCCGCCGCCCGCGCATCCTCTTCTTCGACGAGGCCACCAGCGCACTGGACAACGACACCCAGCGCACCGTCATCGAAAGCACACGCAAGCTGAACGCCACGCGGATCGTCATCGCCCACCGGCTGTCGACAGTGCTGGACGCCGACCGGGTGATCGTGATGGAGGACGGCAAGGTCGCTCAGCAGGGCACACCCGCCGAACTGCTCGCGGACACCGGCGGCCGGCTGCACGAGCTGGTACGACGGCAGCTGGCATGACGCGTCAGCCGAGGCCGGGCACCGGTGCGCCGGAGGGCACCCCAGCCTCGAGGTAGCCCGCGTAGAACTCCTTCCAGGGCGCGCTCGCCCCGGCGTGCGGTCCCTCGAACTGCTCGCCGCGTGCCTTCGCGTCCAGGGCGGCCAGGCACACCTCCCAGCCCGCGCCGTTGCGGGCGGCGGTGTTCTCGGCGCTCAGCACATTGGTGAGGGTGAAGCGGGTGCGCCCGCCCTCGGCCTCCTCCAGGTCGAAGCGGAGTTCGTCGCCGCCCCACTCGAAGGACAGGTGACGGGGCGCGTTCACGGCGAGCACGCGGCCGGTCGACTCGGGCTGGTTCGGGTCGCCGCTGAACCGGATGGTGCCGCCGGGGCGCAGCTCCATGTCGGCGCGGGAGGGGAACCACTGGGCGAGTTCGCCGGGGTCGGTGACGAAGTGCCAGACACGGTCGAGCGGGTGGTCGTACACGCGGGTGAAGCGGACGGCCGGGCGGCCGTCGTCCAGGGTCACAAACGTGCCGGTGGGTTCGGCGGACATGGTGGATCAGTCCTTCGGGGCGGGGGTTTGCCTGCTGTCGTCCGACGTCTCGTCGAGCCGCCGGCCCAGTGCGTCCAGGCTGCTGTTCCAGAGCCTGCGGTAGGGGGCCAGCCACGCGTCGAGTGCCGCGATGGGTGCCGGGTCGAGGGCGTAGACACGGCGCTGGGCGTCCTGTCGTACGCGCACCAGTCCGGCCTCACGCAGCACCTTCAGGTGCTTGGAGGTGCTCGGCTGGCTCAGACCGCATGCCTCCACGATCTCCCCGACGGGTCGGGGCCGCTCCAGGAGGAACGCGACGATGGCCCGCCGGTGGGGGTCGGCGAGGGCGGTCCAGAGCGCGGAGTCGGACATGACCCCAATATGCCTTGGCAGTTATATGCCAGTCAAGGCATGCAAGAAGCCCCCCTGAGCGAAACGTTGCCGTTTCGCGCGGAGTGCATTAGCTTCGACGTGTACGAAACCGTTTCGTTTAGGTTCTGCACAGCCCGTACGACTTCCCTGGAGTTTCCCGATGCCCGAGAAGACCCTGGCCGACAGCACCCACACAGGTGCCGAAGCCATGGAGGCGCCGCCCGCCGCCTCCCCGAAGCGGTGGTGGATCCTCGCGATCATCGCCATAGCGCAGCTGATGGTGGTCCTCGACGCCACGATCGTGAACATCGCCCTGCCCTCCGCCCAGGCCGGCCTCGGCTTCTCGGACGGCAACCGGCAGTGGATCGTCACCGCCTACGCCCTGGCCTTCGCCTCCCTGCTGCTGCTCGGCGGGCGGACAGCCGACCTCTTCGGCCGCAAGCCGGCCTTCCTCGTCGGCGTCGTCGGCTTCGCCGCGGCATCCGCGCTCGGCGGTGCCGCGACCGGCTTCGGCATGCTGGTCACCGCGCGTGCCCTGCAGGGTGCCTTCGGCGCGCTCCTCGCGCCCGCCGCGCTCTCGCTGCTCAACACGACCTTCACCGACGCCCGGGAGCGGGCGCGGGCGTTCAGCGTGTACGGCGCCATCGCCGGCGCCGGCGGTGCGGTCGGCCTGCTGCTCGGCGGCGTACTGACGGACGCGTTCGACTGGCGCTGGACCCTGTATGTGAACGTGGCCATCGCGGTCGTGGCCTTCGCGGGCGGCTGGATCCTGCTGAGCAACCACCGTGACGCCGCCGGAGCCAGGCTGGACGTGCCGGGCACGATCCTCGTCGCCACCGGTCTCTTCACCCTGGTCTACGGCTTCTCCAACGCCGAGACCCATGACTGGGGTTCACCGCTGACCTGGGGCTTCCTGATCGCGGGCGGTCTGCTCCTGGCGGCCTTCGCCTGGTGGCAGACCCGGGCGGAGCACCCGCTGCTGCCGCTGCGGATCCTGCTCGACCGCGACCGGGCGGCCTCGTTCCTCGCGGTGCTGATCACCGGTGCGGGCATGTTCGGCGTATTCCTCTTCCTCACCTACTACCTGCAGCTCAACCTCGGCTTCAGCCCGACGAAGACCGGTGTGGCGTTCCTGCCGATGGTCGGCGCGCTGATGGTGGCCGCACAGCTCGGCACCACCGTCCTGCTGCCCCGGATCGGCCCGAAGGCGGTCATCCCGCTGGGCTTCGCCGTGGCCATGGCCGGCATGGCCTGGCTGACCGGCATCGGCGTCGGCTCCCACTACATGAGCGCGGTACTGCCGCAGCTGATCGTCATCGGCGCGGGCCTGGGTCTGGTCATGCCGCCCGCCATGCAGCTGGCCACCGGCGGGGTCGCCGCGGAGGACGCGGGTGTCGCCTCGGCGACCGTCAACGCGATGCAGCAGGTGGGCGGTTCGATCGGTACGGCCCTGCTGAACACGCTCGCCGCGAGCGCCGCGACCGACTACCTGGCCGGCCGTGACGCGACCAGCAAGCTGGTGCAGGCGCAGGCGACCATCGAGAGCTACACCACCGCCTTCTGGTGGTCGGCCGGCTTCTTCGCGGCGGGCGCGCTGATCGCGTTCCTGCTCTACCGCCGCGGGGTGCCGCGGCAGGCCGCCGCCGCACCGGTCGTCCACATGTGACCACCGCACGAGCTCCGCGGAGCCGCCGATCGGAGCCGCACGGCCGATGGGCCGCCGTCCACAGGGAGACGGCGGCCCATCGTCGTACGAGCGAAGTCAAGGACAGCGACGGGAGATTCACTCTTTCGAGTGCAGTCGATCTTGCGGGCCGTGTCGCAGGGATGGCCGTGTCCCCGTCGGGGTAGCTACCCGGCCCCATGCCCGGGGCGAGGTGAGACAGTCATGACACCGGAAGCCGACGACCGAGGCACCCGCCGGCTTGCCGGCGCCGAGTGCCCCCTTGCGCAGCCACCCGCACCCAACCCCTGTGCCCGCACCAGGACTCTGGGGCCGGTCGTCGTGATCGAGGCGTACGGAGAGATCGACATCGCGACGGCGGGTCTCCTCGGCGAACATCTGGACGCCGCGACCGCCGGGCCCCAGCCCGATGTGCTGGTCGACCTGCGATCCGTGGACTTCTTCGACTGCTCCGGTCTGCGGGTGCTGTGCCGGGCCGAGACGAGGGCCCGACAGCGCGGCGGCCGGCTGCGCCTGGTGGGCGTCGGGATCGGCCTGGAGCGGCTGTTGCGCGGGGCGGGGCTGCTGGAACGGTTTCGGCCGCTCCCCCGGATTCCCGAGGAGCGGCCGTGATGCCGGGGGTCGGCGGGCGGCCCCACTCCGCCCGTCCGACCCCCGGTGCGAGATCGCCGGTCCCCGCGACAGGGGCTCGCACTCCCCATTTTGCGGGCCTGTTCCGGCATGTCCGGGAACCGGGCGATCCCGGTCCTAGAACGCGAAGACGCTCGAGCCGTTGGCGTTCTTCACGCACTCGTTGCCAAAGGTGCGCGTATAGGAGACGCGCTTGCCCTGCCAGACACCCTGGGCCGTGACCAGCACCGGGTTGTACTCCCTGGTACATGGCACATCGTCCCGGCCCGACAAGGCATCGAAATCGCCGCCGACGCCACGTAGTTCGGCGCAGGCAAGGGCCGCGGCCGGATGAGTTCCGGAGGCCTTGGGGGCGCAGGTCAGAGTGACGGCACGCTCCGGGGTCACGGTGGCCACGTTGTCGCCGTGGCCGATGGTGAGCACCAGGGCCGAGGGGGCGTAGAGCGAAGCCGGGGCGCTGCCCGGGGAAGCGACGGAGGCCGCGGTCAGGGGTCCGCAGATGGCGGCGGCCGAGAGGCCGAGGGTCGCTGCCCAGCGCGCGGTGTTCCGCATTGTGTGCATCCTTCCGCTTGAATCGACAGGGTGCCGCCCTCGGACCGGTGGGTGCCGGAGCGGCGGGCCACACTCTGCCGAGTCCGTCGCCGAAACACACATCCCACCCACATGTTTCAGTAACCTTGCGTGTTGAATCAGTGGCGTGAAGTTACGGAATTCGAACGTTACAACCCCGAAACTGGGCGCCTCTTGATCGCTCGAAGCGGCCAGGTGGCCGATTTCCACCCCATCGTTAATAGGCCTGAAACATTCCGCTTCAGCTCTCGGCAGACTTCTCCGCGACCCCTTGTGTTCATCTTCGACCGGAGTAATCGTGATTACATGATTACCGCGGAGCAGCGAGAGAAGATACGAGGCTGGTTCGCCGGCCGTCTGCCCGACGATCTCTTCGAGGAACTGGTCGAGGTGACCGCCGACCGCGAGGAGATCACCGTGATCGGCCGCATCCCCGGCCCCCGGCTCTCCGACGGCGTCTCGGACGCCGAGCGGGAGGCGGCCGTCCAGGGCCGGATCGAGGAGTTCCGGGAGCGCACCCGGGAGGCCCGGATCCTGGTGGCCCGCGAGGCCGAGCACCGTTTCCGCAGGAAGGTCTCGTGGGGCGTGGAGTGCGAGGGCCAACGAGGCCTGTACACCCACGTGGCCGCCCCCGTGATGACCCGGCTGCGGCAGCCCGAGCGCCAGGTCCTCGACACACTGATCGCCGGAGGTGTCGCCCGCAGCCGCAGCGACGCGCTCGCCTGGTGCGTGCGTCTGGTCCAGCGTCACACCGACGACTGGCTCGGCGAATTGAGCGCGTCCCTCGAGCACGTCCAGCGGGTACGGGCCCAGGGACCGGATGTCGAGGGGGTGGCCGATTCATCCACCGAAGACGGAGAAGATGGATAAAACAACCTCCGGAACGGATGCCGCCGCTTGCTTTGGCGTCGGCGGAGCCCCTGGAGGACGGCATCCGTTCCCCGCACGTCCGGGCACGCGGAACGACCGTCCGGCCCCTGGAGCACGGCACACTGTCGTTCTTCGTCGCATACGCACGGTTCGCCCGACTCGTCCTCGCCGTGCGTGTATACGGCTTCCGCGTTCGCGCACGGCTGGAACTGGCGCGGGATGACCGCCTGGTGGGGTCCGCCGAGATCACCGGCCCCGGCCGATCATGTCAACGTGCTGCATCTGCACCTGGGTTCGCAGTCGGGCGCCCGCGTCGGCGTGCCGTACCACGTGGACGATGCCTGGCGCGTCTCGACGAGCTGCCGCTGGACCGGTCCTGGCCGATTCCCGAGGCGGCCCGGGCCATGGTGGAGGCGGGTGGTCGCCCGGTCGGCTGACGGAATCCCCGCTGGACGAACTGCGGCTACCCGCGAGTATCGTCGGCGCGACGCATGCTCGACGAGGAGAGGCGGCACGTGCAGATGGCGAAGCACTGGGCGGACTTCCAGTACGAGATCTATCTGAACGGGATGTCGGGAGCCGTGCCGCGGCTCCCCACCGATCTGACCCGGCTGGAGGAGCTGGCCGAACACCGGCTGGGACCCGGCCCGGTCGGCTATGTGGCGGGCGGCGCGGGCAACGGCAGTACGGCGCACGCCAACCGGGCCGCCCTGGACCGGCGGCGGATCGTCCCGCGCATGCTGCGCGATGTGCACGAGCGGGACCTCACCGTCGAGGTACTGGGCCGCGCACTGCCCGCGCCGCTGGCCCTCGCGCCCGTCGGCGTGCTGTCGATCATGCATCCGGAGGCGGAGACCGCCGCCGCGCGAGCAGCCGCTGCACAGGGCGTGCCGTACATCCTGTCGTGCGCCTCCAGCACGCCGATGGAGCAGGTGGCGGAGGCGATGGGGGACGCCGAGCGGTGGTTCCAGCTGTACTGGGGCAAAGACCGCGAGGTGACCCGGAGTTTCCTCGGCCGGGCGAGGTCCGCCGGGTTCACCGTGCTGGTCGTCACGCTGGACACGCCCATCCTGGCCTGGCGGCCCCGCGACCTCGACCAGGCCTATCTGCCGTTCCTGCACGGGGTGGGGACCGCCAACTACTTCTCCGACCCGGCCTTTCAGGCGGGGCTGGCCAAGCCGGTGCACGAGGATCCCAACGCGGCCGTGCTGCACTTCCTCGGTCTGTTCGGCGACGCGAGCCACACCTGGCCCGACCTGGCGTTCCTGCGTGAGCACTGGGACGGGCCGATCGTCCTCAAGGGCGTCCTGCACCCGGACGACGCCCGGCTGGCCGCCGACGCCGGGGTGGACGGGGTGGTGGTGTCCAACCACGGGGGCCGGCAGGTGGCCGGTTCGGTCGCGGCGGCCGATGCGCTGCCCCGGGTCGTGGAGGCGGTCGGCGACCGGCTGACCGTGCTGTTCGACAGCGGGGTCCGCACCGGCGACGACGTCTTCAAGGCGCTCGCCCTCGGCGCACGCGCGGTCCTGCTGGGGCGGCCGTACGTCTACGGGCTGGGCCTCGAGGGCCAGGCGGGCGTCGAGCACGTGATCCGGTGTCTGCTCGCGGAGTTCGACCTCACCCTGGCCCTGTCCGGCCACGCCACCCCGGCGACGATCGGCACCGCCGACCTCGTCGAGGACCCCGTGTGACCGGCTGGGCGGGCCCCGGCGTCTTCGCCCCGGGGCCCGTCCGGCCGTGCTAACCGTTCGAGACCTGGTCCGACAGCTGTGCCGGCTGTGCCGACGGCCCGCCGGTTCCGGCGATCGACAGCGAACCGGGGCTCGCCGACGACGGGTCGGTCAGCCAGTGCTGGCCGTTGGAGCCGTCGCGGACCTTGACGACGATGTCGGCCCCCGGTCTGTCACCGGCGGATGCCAGGGCGAGGGTCTCGTCCCAGCGGGGCAGCAACTCGCCCTGGACGGTGAGGTCGTAGCGCACGTCGTCGCCCCGCGCGGACTTCTTGTCCGCGCAGGTGCCGAGGATGACCACGCCCGCGTCCGCGTGCGAGTCCAGGCACAGATCGGGGTCGGCCACACTGCGCAGTTGCCCGTCCGTCTCGTACGTCCACTGCTGGGTCCACGCGGAGGAACACGCAGCCAGTACCGCGCCCGCCCCCTCCTTCGGCCTGCCGTCGATGTCGAGGCACAGGCCGGCCGCGGCGTTGCGCAGCCGCGTCTGCCGGGTCGCGGTGGGCAGACCCGTGGCGGAACCGGCGGGCGGGGACTGGGTGTCGGCGCCGGGCACCGTGCCGCGGGCGCCCGAGACACCGGTGGAGGCGACCGGGTCGGTGCCGTCGCCGCCGTCCGGCCAGACACTGACGGCGAGGACGGTCGCGAGCAGTCCGGCCCCGGCGATGCCGACGCCGGTGAGCAGAGTCCTGGACGACCAGGTGTCCCCCGGACCACGGCGCGCGGGTGCGGGGATCCGCGCCAGCAGCCGGTTCCGCGTCCCCCCGTGCCGGGGTCCGCCGCTCCGGCGGGTCGCACTGCGCGTACGGGTCCCTGCCGCACTCGCACGGCCCGGGCGCGAGTCGAGGTAGCGGCGGGCTCCCCAGCCGAGTACCGCTTCCGCGAGGAGCGTTCCCATGCCGGCCTCGACATGGCTCAGTTGCTCTGCCGCGTGGCGGCAGTAGGGACACTCCCCCAGATGCTGCTGGACGTCCGGCAGCAGCGCGCCGCCACGCCGGATCGGCACGTCGAGAAGGCGGTTGTAGAAACGGCATTCCTTGCTCGGTGCGAGTTCCCGGTGGGCTCGTACACAGCCCTCACGGAATTTCTCGCGCGCCTGTGCGAGTGCGGCGGTCGCGGTGTCGACGTCCATGCCCAGCAGACCGGCGGGGACATTTATCGACTCCGCCTCGACCTCGGTGTGCCAGAGCAGACACCGGGCGAGCGCCGGAAGGCCGACAAATGACCGCTCGGCGAGTTTGCGGTTTTCGGGTGGCATGGACTTCACGGTGCGCATACCGCGGCCCCCGGCGGGTTTCCCCAGGTCCGGCAGAACCTCGGATATTCGGTCCTCCGCGGACCAGTTGGCGACCGTGTCCCGGACGGCGACCAGCAGCCGTGGCCTGATCGCCTCGGCGGACTCGCCCAGCACCAGCCGGTCGAGGATGTGGTGGAAGGCGGTGGCGGTGACCATGTGGGCGAGGGGGCCCGAGGTGGCGAGGCAGATGGCAGCGTACTCGTGTGCCGGCTGCCAGTGCCGGGCCATCAGCAGCGCGACGGACCGGGAGGCCACTTCGTCCGAGCCGGCTCGCAGCGGGGCGGCGAGAGCCTCGTCGGATTCCTCCGTCACCCCGCCGGGCGGCGGATAGGGAGGACGCGGGGGGTGGGGGGTGGGCACTGAGCGGGTTCCTTTGTTGCGTATGGTGCGTACCTTTTAGGTGTGCGTGCGGAGAGCGGGAATTCGGCGGCCTCTCGTCGGACCGGGTTTCTCGGCCGCGGAATGAACCCCGGCACTTTAACCCCCGCACGGGAGTTTCACCCTTGCACACCATCCTCACGGCCAACAAGGCGCCCGCCCCACATCGACAGGTTTGAAAGAAAGTCAGAAAGCGCGTGGACGTACGTCATTCGCACCCGCTTTCGACATTTCATGCGCCCCGTGTGAAGCACGCGCACATGGCGGCCCGTCGCGCACGCTCCCGGCGCGCACGGCCGGGTAGTGCACTGGGAGGCGGCCCTTCTCGGAGGCCCCGCGCAGGACGGCGGCTCTCCCGCGCGAAACCGGCCGCCGGCCCCGTTCCTCCCGCCCTCGGCCGGCGGCCCCGGGGCGGGGCGGCTTCCCCCTCGCGCGCCCCGGCCCCGGGCGAAGGTCAGATCTGCCAGGAGCGGAGCCGGTCGGCCGCGCCGTACACATCCGTCTTGCCGGAGATCAGATCCCGGGCGAGGTCCACGAGGGCACCGTAGGGCGGGTCGATCCCGACGCCGCTGACGAACATGTAGGCGACGGCGGTCGCGCACGCGAACCGTGCGTTGGCCGCCGGGAGCGGCTTGAGCAGGGCGAGGGTGTGCAGCAGCGCGGCGGCCCGCCAGGCCGGGTCGGAGTCCACGCCGAGGCGGGGCGGGTCGACTCGGTGCCGGGCTACGGCGGCGACCAGCGCGGAGAAGTCGTTGACGGTGGGCTGGTCCGGCAGCACTTCCTCGTGGCGCTGGAGCAGCCAGGGCACGTCTATATGGATGACGGGCGGCATCGGTCAGGCGGCCTCGCCCTTGGTGGGCGGTTCATCGTCGGGGAACGCGGCCGCGAACTCGTCGGCGTGCGCGGCGAAGAAGCGGCGGAAGGCGTCCGCGCCCTCCTGCAGGGCACGATGCCGGGCGATGTCGGCCGCGGCCGCCTCGCGTACGAGTGCCTTCATCGACGTACCGCGCTCCTTGGCGATCTGGCGCAGGTCCTCTAGCTCACGCTCGCTGAACTCCACGTTGAGGGCTGGCATGACCACACGGTACCGCTCGGGTACTCAACCGTAAATACCCCCAGGTCAAGAGGCACGTCCAGCGGTACCTGCCACGGCCGAGCGTCATGTCCGATTCCCGCCGGTGACACGGCGCGCGGCGCAGCAGACTCGTCAGCGGACCACACGAGAGCGAGGAAGAACCGATGACTGTGTACACCGTCCACGACAGCCCGCTGGGCGAACTGCTGCTGACCGGCGAGGAGTCGGCGGGCGTCCTCACGCTGACCTCCCTGTCCATGCCCGGGCAGCCCAACGCCCCCGCCGTCGGGCCCGGCGTGCGCCGCGACGACGGCGCCTTCGCCGAGGTGACCCGTCGGCTCGACGCGTACTTCGCGGGCCGGCTCACCCGGTTCGAGCTGCCGCTCGCCGCCTCGGGAACCGAGTTCCGGCGGCGGGTGTGGCAGGCGCTGGACGAGATCCCGTACGGCACCACGACGACGTACGGCGCACTGGCCGAACGCCTGGGTGTGCCGCGTGCCGAGATCCGGGCGCTCGGCGCGGCGGTGGGCGCCAATCCGCTGCTGCTGGTCCGCCCCTGCCATCGTGTCATCGGTGCGGACGGATCGATGCGCGGGTACGCGGGCGGTGTCGAGCGCAAGGTACGGCTGCTCATGCACGAGGGTGCGCTCCAGCCGACGCTCGTATGACGGAAGGAGCCGCCATGGCGCTCACCCCTGCCCAAGCCCGCCACCGCACGGCCGCCACCGACTGGGCCGCGCTCGCCGAGGAACTGGACGTGCACGGCAGCGCGCCGACCCAGCCGATGCTGGCGCCCGCCGAGTGCCGCGAACTGGCCGCCCTGTACGAGAAGCCGGAGCTGTTCCGGACGACGGTCGACCTGGCCCGGCACCGGTTCGGCTCCGGCGAGTACCGCTACTTCACACACGACCTGCCCGCCCCGGTGGCCGCCCTGCGCGCCGCGCTCTACCCGCATCTGCTGCCGATCGCCCGCGACTGGGCGGCCCGCCTGGGCCGCCCCGCCCCGTGGCCCGACTCACTGGAGGAATGGCTGGCCCGCTGCCACGCGGCCGGTCAGGACCGCTCGGCACAGATCCTGCTGAGTTACGGGCCGGGCGACTGGAACGCCCTGCACCGCGACGTGTTCGGAGAACTGGTCTTCCCACTCCAGGTGGTCGTGGCCCTCGACGAGTACGGCACCGACTACACCGGCGGCGAGTTCCTGATGACCGAGCAGCGGCCGCGGGCCCAGTCGAGGGGCACCGCGACCGTGCTCCGCCAGGGCCACGGCCTGGTGTTCACCACCCGGGACCGCCCGGTGCGCACGAGGCGCGGCTGGTCGGCCGGGGCGATGCGGCATGGCGTGAGCACCGTGCGCTCCGGGCGGCGGCGGACCCTGGGGCTGGTGTTCCACGACGCGTCGTGACCGAGCGGCAGGCCCTACCCCTGATCCGCCACGAACGAGGCCATCCACGCCAGCGCCGCGTTCCAGTTGACCGCCGTCTCGTTCGTCGACCACGACTGGATGTCGTCGATGTAGCAGAACTGGCCTGTGCAGCCATGGAGTTTGCTCTGTGCGTAGGGGTCCTGGATGCTCGAGTTGGCGCCTCCGGCGAGGGTGCCCTTCGGGGGTGCGGGGAATTTCGGGTCGAGTTCGTGGGCGTACCAGCGGCTGTGCTGGTTGTGGGCATGGACCTCGCCGTAGCCGGTGACGTACGAGATGTTCAGGGCGTTGCGGCCGAGGATGTAGTCCACGCTCTGGACCGCTCCGTCGCGGTACTTGGTGGCACCCGTGAGGTCGTAGGCGGCGGCGATGACATGCGCGTTGTTGAGGACCTGGGCGTTGGAGCCCCAGTCGTAGAGGTTGCCGGGCGGCGCGTACGGCATGCCGTAGGGCTGTGCCGTGAGGGTCGCGAGGTAGTTGTCGGCGGCTCTGGTCACCGACCGGCGTACCTCGTCCCGGCCGGGCAGGGTGTTCGGCACCGTCGCCAGGTCCAGACGGCCCGCCGCGGCCGTGCGGCCCCAGTCGAAGCCGAGGGGTCCGAAGATGTCGGCCTTGTGCACCGGGGAGTTGAGGATGTGGTCGGCGAACTGCTTCTCCCCCGTGGTGAGGTAGAGCTCGGCGGCCGCCCAGTAGAACTCGTCGGTGGCATTGTCGTCGGGGTACGCGCCGCCGCCCGTACCGTCGTTGGGGTCGGGGTGGAGCGCGGGGTGGGCGAGCGCGGCGGTCCACGCCCTGCGGGCCGCCGTGAGGGCCTTCGCCGCGAACGCCGGGTCGTAGGGCCGGTAGAGGCGAGCGGCCTGCGCGGCCGCGGCGGCGAGGTTGAGCGTGGCCTGGGTGGTCGGGGCGTGCAGTTCCCGCTTCTGCGGGTCGTCGCTGGGGAGCAGCGGGAGGCCGGTCCACTGCGCGTCATGGATCTTGCTGTGGGCCATGCCGGCCAGCGGCCGGCCGGCCGGCACCTGCATCCTGAGCAGGAACTCCAGCTCCCAGCGGGCCTCGTCCAGGACATCGGGCACCTTGTTGCCGCTCTCGGGGAGGGCGAGTGTGCCGTCGCCGAGCCGCGCGGGGTGTCCGGTGCAGGCCGACAGGGAGCGTTCGTAGGTGCTCAGCAGCTCCCAGGTGGAGATGCCGCCGTTGACGACGTACTTGCCGTGGTCGCCCGCGTCGTACCAACCGCCGGTGACATCAAGGGAGTAGTCGCACACGCCGGGCCGGCAGGGCACGCCGGTGTCGCCCTGGTTGGGTGCCACGCCGACGTGCCCGGCGGGCCTGCCGTAGCCGGGCCGGAGCGCGTCCCGGATCTCGATGCCGCTGCGCTGCGTGTAGTAGTACTTCAGCGAGTCGAGGCGCAGCTGCTCATAGGCATCGGTGCCGATGTCGAAGGGGCGGCTGGTCTCCCCGTCGGCGACCAGCGTGAAGCCCTGGCCACGCCCGCGGTAGCTGCCGAAGTCGATCGACTGGACGTTCTGCCCGGAGGACACGTCGGTGCCGCGCGGTACGGTCCGGCCCTGGGCGACCGTCGTGCCGCCCGCGTTCTTCAGCTGCCAGGGCAGCTGCGTCGTGGCGCCGGTGACCAGCGTGGCGTTCTTCGGTCCGGCGGGCAGATAGGCGACCTGGTTCACCCTGACCCGCGGCCCTGTGTCGGGCTGGTAGACGACCGGCGGCACCCCGCCGAGCAATGACACGTCGTCGAGGCAGAACCGCCAGGCGTCCGCGGCGCCTCCGGCCTGGAACGCGACCTGTGCCCGGGTAGTGTCGACGGGCGAGGTGAAGGTGTAGGAGTAGCCGTCGCCCGAGACGCTCAGCTGTGGACTGACCTCGTACCAGGTGTCGTACGGCGACACCTGGAGCCCCACGATCGCCCGCACCACGTGCCCCTCGGGCGAACCCGAGGCCTTGAAGGCGAACTTGTACGACTCGCCCTTGACCAGGGTGATGTCGTTCTGACCGACGGCGGCGTCCCAGCGGTTGGTGGTGCCGCCCGGCACGTCGGCGCACAGCCGCCCGTCGGAGAGGCCCGCGGTGACATTGCTCGTCGTCCACCACGGTTCGGTGGTGGTGTCGAAGGTGCCGTTCCTGACCTGCTCGGCCTCGTCGGCGCCGGCCTGCGGGGCGGGCAGCGCGGTGAACGCGGCCGCGAGGAGGGCCGTCACGGCGAACAGGGCGGTTCTGCGTCGTTTCACGTCCCGCTCCTCCAGAGTCGATGGGAGCGCTCCCATATGCGTACGCCGGTCATATTGTTCGAGTCATGACAGGGCGTCAACGGCCGCGGCAGGATCAATTCCCGCCATACACACTGCGCCGTCACTCCCGCGCGAGGACCGCCCTTGCATGCAAGGCTGGTCAAGGGAAGGGGATGATTCATACCAAACCAGACAAAGAACCAAAAGAGGCAGAGGCATGGACGAGAAGCAATTCATACAGGCGGTGTCGGAGCGCACGGGCCTGACACGCCAGGAAGCCGCGGACCTCACCCGGGCCACACTCGAAACGCTCGCCCATCGGCTGAGCTCGGGCGAGGCCCTTGAACTGATCATGGAGCTGCCGGAGGGCCTGGCCCAGTCCGTGCGCAGGGGACTCGGCGGCCGGACCGAGAGCTTCGGCTACCAGGACGCCGTACGACGGGTGGCCGAGCACAACATGCTCACCGAGGAGGCGACCGACCGGGGCATGCGCGCCGTCCTGGCGGAACTCCACGAGGCGATCAGCGAGCGGGAGTTCGTTCAGCTCATGTCGCAGCTCGGAACCGAGTTCTCGCAGGCGGTCGCATCGGCCGAGTGACGGGCCACGGCGCCTCGCCGCCGAGGTGGGGCGGCGAGGCGACCCGTTCCCGGCGGACTCAGCCTGCGGGCACGTCCAGCCTGCTGATGCGCACGGCGCCCTGCGTCCCGCCCGGGTGGCCGCTGGTCAGGGTGAGCCGGATCCGGGAGCCGCGCACCAGGCCGAAGGTGATCACCGTCGGGGTGTCGGAGGAGGCCGCCCAGTCCACCGTTGCGTCCTCCACCGCCAGGTAGGTACGCCCGTCCCACACCGCGACCTCGACGGACGCGGGCAGCGAATGGGTCGCGTCCGCGGTGAAGGAGACCTCCGCCCGGTCGAAGGTGCGCACGCGCCCGAAGTCGACCGCGACCCAGTCCCTGGGGCGGTCCCCGCTGAAGGCGGGCAGCAGTGCAGTCGCCGACTTGGTGAAGCCGTTGGACCAGCCGGTGGCCGGGTCGCCGTCGAGCATCGCGGCCGGAAGCGTGTCGAGGCGTCCGGAGTAACTCGCGTCCGCACAGGGGTGGTTCGGCGGCGTCGGGAGGTCGGGTCCGAACGCGAGGGCAGGGGTGCGGGCGACGGAGCGCGCGGGCGTGGTGCGTACCGCCGCGGTGCCCTTGCGCAGGTCTTCCACGCGTGCCGCGACCTTCAGCGTGCCCGCCTCGGTGCCGGACCGCACGATGGCAAGCGCCTTGCCGTGGAAGGCTGTCCGGGTACTGGCCTGATAGCGCTCCGCGCTCTCCTCACGCCCGTTGTCGAGCCCGGCCAGTGAGCCGCCGCTCACGTCGAACCTGATGAGGTGCTCGGCGTCCGGCACGACCACCCCGTGGGCGTCGACGATCTCGGCGGTCACGAAGACCAGTGAACGGCCGTCGGCGGGAAGGCACTTGCGGTCGGCGGTGAGCCGTACGGCGTGCGGGGCACCGGCCGTGCGCAGGACGTCGGTGGCGACCGTCCTGGCGTCCCGCCGGGCCACCGCCCGCAGCTCACCGGGCTCGTAGGGCACCTGCCAGGTCAGATGCAGTTTGCCCGCGCTGCCGTTCGGGCTGGTGTAACTGCCCGGGTAGGGGCCCCCGGTGAAGGTCTTGTCGTCTCCGGAGGCCTCGGTTGTCTCCAGACAGGCCCGGCCGTCGGTGGTCGTCTTGGTGTCGAACTCCCTGACGCCCAGGGACCTTCCGTTGAGGAACAGCTCCACGGAGGCGACATTGGCGTACGCCCAGACCTCCACCGTGTCCCCGGCCTCGTGGTTCCAGCTCATCGGCACCAGATGCACCATCGGCTCGGTGACCCACTGGCTGCGGAAGAGGTGGTACATGTCCTTGGGGAAGGCGGCCGTGTCGACCGCGCCGAAGAAGGACGCCTTGACCGGGAAGACGTTGTACGGCGTCGGCTCCCCGATGTAGTCGATGCCCGACCAGAGGAACTGGCCCGCGAACCACTTCCGGTCACGGTCCTTCTTGTGCCCGTACTCGCCGCTCATGGTCCAGGAGGCGAGGTTGTTGTCGTACGAGGACGTGGCGCGCCTGCCGGGGGTGTGGTTCTCGCCGGTGTTGAGGTGCTGCGGCTCCTGGTAGGCGCCCCGGGTCGAGGTCTCCGACGAGGACTCGGACTCGAAGAGGAACAGGTTCGGGTAGGCCGCGTGCAGGGCGTCGACGCATCGGCCGAAAGAGCCCCCTTGCCCAGCCCGCCCGGTCACCGAGCGGTTGCCGTCCGTGGAAGAGGCGAACGCACTAGGCTGGAACACAAGTGACGCACCTGTTCACTGTGAGTGTGCGCTTGGGAGTGGCAACGATGAGCCCGGACTATCCGTTCGACGATGCGGCTACGGCCCGGGCTGTCATCGGCGAGGACGGCACGCTGGTCGAGTGGAACGAGGGCGCCCGCCGGCTGCTCGGCCACCCGGCCGCCGATGTCGTGGGCCGTCCCGCGGCACGGCTGCTGGCCGAAGACGGCGTCCCGTCCCTGCCCGCCGGCTCACGCTGGGACGGCACGGTCGGTCTGCGCCACCGCGACGGCCGTACGGTGTCGGTGTGGCTGCTGGCCCACCACCGTCCGCCGCGCGCCGGCCGCCCCGCCGACTGGCTCGTCGTCACCCCGCTCGAGGGCGGCCCGCCCGCACCGGACGACCCGCTGGCCGGCGCCACGCTGGTCCAGTCCCCGTGCGCCGTCTCGGTGTACGACGAACAGCTCCGGCTGCGCACGATGAACGCCGCGATGGCCGAGGTGATCGGGCTGCCCCTGGAGCACGCCCAGGGGCTCCGGATGTCCGAGATCGGCGGCAAGCCGGAGAGCGAGGAGCTCGAGAGCCATCTGCTCCGGGTGCTCAGCACCGGGCGGCCGCTGGACGTCGAGACCTTCATGCGGGCCGGCCGCGAGGACCGGGAGCACGCCTGGCTGGCCCGGATGGCCCCGGTCACCGACGCCGAGGGGCGGGTGCGCGGGGTGTCCCTGACCGCCCACGACTTCACCGACAACTACCGGGCCCGGGAACGGCTGCAACTGGTCAACGAGGCGAGTGCCCGCATCGGCACCACACTCGACGTCACGCGCACGGCTCAGGAGCTGGCGAACGTGTGTGTGCCGGCGCTCGCCGACTTCGTCCGCGTCGACCTGCTGGATCCGCAGGAGCACGGCGGCGAGCCCCCGGCCCGGATCACCGCGCCGGTCCCGCTGCGCCGGGCCGCGCACCGGTCGGTGCTCCGGGGCACCCCCGAGGCAGTGATCAAGCCCGGCCATGTCGAGTTCTACCCCGCCTCGTCCCCGCAGGCCGATTCGCTCACGGCCGGCCGCACGATCGTGGCCTCGGTGCCCTCCGACATCGAGCAGTGGCTGGCCGCGGACACGGCGCGCGGGGAGCGGGCGCGGGAGTTCGGCATCCACTCGGTGATGTCCGTGCCGATCCGGGCGCGCGGGCTGACCCTGGGGGTCGCCGTGCTGGCCCGGCACCGCCGCCCGGACCCCTTCACCGGGGACGACGTGCTGCTGGCCGAGGACATCACGGCCCGCGCCGCCGTCTGCGTCGACAACGCCCGCCGCTACTCCCGCGAGCGCGACACGGCCCTCGCCCTCCAGCGCAGTCTGCTGCCCCGCTCGCTGCCGCGCACGGCCGCCGTGCAGGCCGCCTCCCGCTATCTGCCGGCGGCGAGCGCCGGGGTGGGCGGTGACTGGTTCGACGTGATCCCGCTGTCCGGGATGCGGGTCGCCATGGTCGTCGGGGACGTCCTCGGCCATGGCGTCCAGGCCTCGGCCACCATGGGCCGGCTGCGCACCGCCGTGCGCACCCTCGCGGACATCGACCTGGCCCCGGACGAGCTGCTCACCCACCTCGACGACCTGGTGGTCCGGCTGTCCGAGGAGTCGGGTGGGGACAGCAGCCCCGGCGAGGTCGGCGCGACCTGCCTGTACGCCGTGTACGACCCGGTGTCACGCCGCTGCACCCTGGCCCGCGCCGGGCACCCCCAGCCCATGCTGATCCCGCCCGGCGGACCGCCCCGGCAGCTCGACATGCCGGCCGGACCCCCGCTCGGCCTCGGCGGGCTGCCGTTCGAGTCCACCGAGGTCGAGCTCCGCGAGGGCAGCGTGCTCACGCTCTACACCGACGGTCTGATCGAGGCCCTCGACCGGGACGTCGACACCGGTCAACGGCTGCTGCACCAGGCGCTGGCGTCGTACGCGGACTCCCTGGACGAGACCTGCGACCGGGTCCTGAAGGCCCTGCTCCCGCCGGGCGGCGCCCAGGACGACGTGGCCCTGCTGCTCGCGCGCACCCAGGGGCTGCCCGCCTCCCGGGTGACGACCTGGGACATCCCGGCCGACCCGGCGCTCGTCGCGCCGATCCGCAAGCAGGCCGTGGAGCAGCTCGACAGCTGGCGGCTGAGCCATGCCGCGTTCACCACGGAACTGGTGGTGAGCGAGCTCGTCACCAACGCCATCCGGTACGGCGCGCACCCCATCCGGCTGCGGCTGATCCACGACGCGGCCACCCTGATCTGCGAGGTCTCCGACACCAGCCACACGGCCCCCCACCTGCGCCGCGCCAAGACCTGGGACGAGGGCGGGCGCGGGCTGCTCCTGGTCGCCCAGCTCACCCAGCGCTGGGGCAGCCGGCACACGGCCGAGGGCAAGACGATCTGGGCGGAGATCGGCCTGTTCGAGGAGGAGGACGAGTAGCCGCCTGCCGCGATCGGGCTCAGGAGGCCGTCAGCCAGGGCCGCACCTGTTTGCGGGCCTCGTGCAGCCGCGACTTGAGCGTGCCCAGCGGAATGCCGACGCGCTCGGCGACCTCCGCGTACTCCAGCTGGCAGATGTCCCGGTAGATCAGCGGCGCGACCAGGTGCGGGTGCTCGCGCTCCAGGCGGTCCAGCGCCTCCAGCAGGTCCACCCGGGAGCCCGCGATCACGCTGGTGGTGCGCGGGTCGACGTACTGGGACGGTTCGATCGAGGCGGGCTGTTCCGCCGCTCGGCGCTTGAGCTCGCGGTACTTCTGGCGGGCGCAGTTCGCGACGACCGTGTAGAGCCAGGTGCTGAACCGGCTGCGGCCCTCGAAGGTCGAGATCTTCCGGGCTATCTGGAGCAGCACGTCCTGCGCCGCTTCCTCCGCGTCCTCACGGCAGGGCAGGAAGCGCCCGCAGCGCCGGACGACCTCGGGCCGGACCTCGGTCAGCAGCCGTTCCAGGGCCGCGGGGTCGCCCGCGGCGGCCCGCCGCGCGAGGTCTTCGGTCAGCGCCGCGTCGTCCACAGAAGGTCCCCCTCGGAGTCGATCTCAGGGCAGGCATGATAGTCGCATGCAATCCCCGGAGCGGATCGGCCGCTACCGCCTCGAACGCCCCCTGGGCAGCGGTGCCTTCGGCACCGTCTGGCTCGCCCACGACGACGTGCTCCAGGCACCTGTCGCGGTGAAGGTCCTCGCCGACAACTGGTCGCACCGCCTGGACATCCGGGACCGGTTCCTGTCCGAGGCGCGGCTGCTGCGCAAGGCCGACTCCAATCGCGTGGTGCAGGTCTACGACATCGGGGAACTGCAGGACGGCAGGCCGTACTTCGTGATGGAGTACGGCGACGCCGGCACCCTCGCCGACCGGGTCGCCGCAGGGCCGCTGCCGGTGCCCGAGGCGCTGCGGCTGACGGCCGAGGCCGCCCGGAGTGCGGCGGCCCTGCACGAGGCCGGCATCGTGCACCGGGACATCAAGCCGAGCAACGTCCTGCTGCGCAGCGCGCCGGGCGGCACCCATCGCGTCCTGCTCGCCGACCTGGGCCTTGCCAAGAGCCTGGCGCAGGCCTCGGGGCTCACCCTGGCCGCCGGCTCGGCCGGATACCAGCCGCCGGAGCAGGCACAGCCCGGCGCGGGCATCGACGCGCGTGCCGACGTCTACAGCCTGGGTGCGGTCGGCTACGAGCTGGTCACCGGCACCGTGCCGGGACCGCCGGGGCAGGTCGTCCGCCCGCAGCGGCTGCGTCCGGATCTCGGCGACGACGTGCAGCGGGCGCTGATGCGCGCCCTGGAGCCGGACCGGGAGCGGCGCTGGCCGGGTGCCGGGGCCTTCGCGGACGAGCTGGACCGACTGGCCGCGCGTGCGTCGGCGGCACCGGCACGCCGCGGGGCCGGCCGGCTCAGGCCCGCGCGTTCCGCCGGCCCCGGGTCCGAGTCCCCGGTGGTGCCGGCCGGCGGACCCGCGCGTGCGGCGTCCGCCGCCCGGTCCTCGGTCGGGCGGTCGCCGCACCCCGCGCCCGCCGGACCACGTCGGCGCAGGCTCGACGGCGTCCGCAACCGGCTCAACGTGCTCACGCTGTCCCTGGCCGCGGTGATCGCCGCGGTGATCGCGGCCGGCACGGTCACCTGGCTGCACCGGCACTCCGCGGCGGCCGAGGACATGCGGGTGGCGGACTCCACCGGACGGGTGGTGGCCGAGGTACCCGCCGACTGGGGCCGCCAGCTGCGCGACTCCGGCTGGAACCCGCAGGCACTGGGGCTGAAGTCCGGGCACGAGCCGGGGCTGGAGGTCGCCGACGACCTGTCGAAGTGGCCGGATCTCACGGCCGAGGTCAACGGGGTCTTCATCGGCCTGAGCGAGCACGGCGACGTCACCGCCCGGGTGAACGCCCTCGCCCACTCCGGCTGCCACTTCGCCGGCGCCCGCCCTTTCACCGGTACGGACTGGCACGGCCGTATCCGCGCCTGGAGCGGCTGCCCGGACGGCGGCTCCCTCACGGAGACCGCGCTGACCCCGGCGGACGGTGCCGCGCAGCCGCAGGTGTATGTGCAGGTGCGCGGGGACGGCGACGCGACCGAGGGCATACTCCGCTCGCTCCGGGTCACCTGACGGGCAAGGATCGTAGAAGAACCACGCGGGTCGCGAACCTTTTCGGTGGCCCGTGCATCGCAGAGTCATGACGGCGCACACGGCGCCGCAGGCACGCGTCCGCCGTGTGCCTCGAAGATCCAGGAGTGTTGAGAGACATGGTGCACACACCCTCCTTGCAGCGCGGGACCCTGCTCGTGAGCGCTGTCGCCGTACTGGGCCTCCTGACCGCTTGCGGCAGTCCCGCGGCCCAGACGACGCCCCCGCGCACGGCCTCCGGCACGGCCGGGCCCGCGACCGAGGACACGGCGGGCTCCGCCGCACCGTCGTCCGGCAGCGCTTCCGCCGCGACCGGTGGGGCGGCGTCCTCCGCCAAGGCGACCGGTGGCACGAGCGGCGCCACGACCACCACCGGCACGACCGCGCGCTGCCACACCTCCGAGCTGAGTGCCTCGGTGGGCCGCAACAACCCGGGCGCCGGACAGGAGAACTTCCCGATCGTCCTCACCAACAAGTCGGCTCGCACCTGCACCGTGCGCGGCTACCCCGGCGCCGCGTTCGTGAGCGCCTCGGGCGCCCAGCTCGGCCCGGACCCCAAGCGCTCCTCCGGTTCGCCCGCCACGGTCACCCTGAAGCCCGGGCAGAGCGCCTGGGCCGGGCTTTCCTTCTCCAACCCGGAGATCAGCGGGGCGAAGACGGCGACCCCGGCCGCGCTGGTCGTCACCCCGCCGGACGAACGGGACCCGCTCAAAGTGACGTGGACGGCCGGCGAGGTGCCCGTCTCCGGGAATGCCTCCGCCGTCTTCCTGACGGTCTTCAGCGCCGGTACCGGCGCCTGACCCACCCCGACCCGGACCCCGCTGCCTCTCCCCCGGCAGCGGGGTTCGTCATTGCTGCGCCACAAGTGTCACAGGACGGCAACAGGCCCCGGCCGCACCGATCTTTCCGCCGTGACCGCCCATCGAAACCCGTCGACCGCACAGCGAGGAGGCTCCGCCCGGAGCCGCGACGAGGAATCGGGGACGAACATGAGCGGCATCTCACGCAGGGGTCTGCTGACCGCGGGGGCGACGGCGGGCGCCCTGGGCGCCCTGACGGCCTGTTCGGGCGGGGGCTGGTCGCTGAGTGGTGACTCGGGCCCCGGACCCGGCACGGGCACACAGCAGCAGGCCCGGCCCGTGAAGACGATCGGCGACGGCTCCACCGCCGACACCGGCGCCCAGCCCAAGCAGCCGAAGGCCACCCGGCTGAAGCCCGGGAAGCAGCCGCCCCAGTTCGTGGTGTTCTCCTGGGACGGAGCGGGCGAGCTCAGCAACCAGCTCTTCTCCCGGTTCCGCAGGATCGCCGCCGACCACGGCGCCTCGATGACCTTCTTCCTCAGCGGCATCTACACGCTGCCCGAGTCCAAGAAGCACCTCTACCGTCCGCCGCAGCACCCGGTCGGCGCCTCCGCGATCGGCTACCTCGCCGACCGGCACATCCACGCCACCATCCAGCAGGTGCGCGCCGCCTGGCTCGAGGGCCACGAGATCGGCACCCACTTCAACGGGCACTTCTGCGGCGCGGACGGCGTGCGCAAGTGGTCGTCGGCCGAATGGCGCAGCGAGATCGACCAGGCCGTCTCCTTCGTCACCCGGTGGAAGACCAACACCGGCTTCACCGACCTCGAACCGCTGCCCTTCGACTACCGCAAGGAGCTGATCGGCGGCCGCACCCCGTGTCTGGAGGGCCAGGCCGCACTGCTGCCCACGGCGGCCGCGCTCGGCTGGAAGTACGACGCCAGTTCCCCCGGCGGGCTGCAGATCTGGCCGGGCAAGGTGCAGGGCGGCCGGATCTGGGACTTCCCGCTGCAGTCCATACCGTTCTCCGGCCACTCCTTCCAGGTGCTGTCGATGGACTACAACATGATGTTCAACCAGTCCGCCGGCAATCCGCTGGGCGACCGCTCCCAGTACGACGCCTGGCGCGCCCAGGCCCGCGACACCTACCTCGCCGGCTTCCAGCGCGCCTACACCACCAACCGGGCGCCCTTCTTCATCGGCAACCACTTCGAGCGCTGGAACGGCGGCATCTACATGGACGCCGTCGAGGAGGCCATCGGCCGCATGGCCGAGCACGACGACGTACGCTTCGTCTCCTTCAAGCAGCTCGTGGCATGGCTGGAGGCCCAGGACCCGGCGGTGCTGCGCAAGCTGCGCACGCTCAACCCCGGGCAGTCCCCCACGGGCGGCTGGGCGGAGTTCCTGGGCGCGGCGGGCACACCGTCCGCGTAACCCGCCCCAGGGAGTCTGTTTTCATGGGCGGGCACCATGTGATCCGCTCCCGGAGGTCCGAGCCCTGAACACCGCGCTCGCCGAGGCCCTGTCCGTCGTCCTGCTCGTCGCCGTACTGGCCTGGGCCGTGGTACGGCCCTTCGGGTGGCCGGAGGCGGTGATGTCCGTTCCCGCCGCCGGGATCGCGATCGCCACCGGCGCGATCACCCTGGACCACGCGCGGCAGGAGGCGGAGCGGCTCGGGCCGGTCATCGGGTTCCTCGCAGCGGTGCTGGTGCTCGCTCACTTCTGCGACGTGGAGGGGCTCTTCAGGGCCTGCGGGGCGTGGATGGCGCGGGGGGCGGGGGGCCGGCCGGTGCGGCTGATGACCGCGGTGTTCGTGCTGGCCTCGGCGATCACCGCGGTGCTGAGTCTGGACGCCACGGTCGTGCTGCTGACACCGGTCGTGTTCGCGACCGCCGCGCGGACGGGCGTACGGCCCAAGCCGCATGTGTACGCCTGCACCCATCTGTCGAACACGGCGTCGCTGCTGCTTCCGGTGTCCAACCTGACCAACCTGCTGGCGTTCGCCGCGAGCGGGCTGAGCTTCACCCGGTTCGCGGCGCTGATGGCCCTGCCGTGGCTGGTCGCGATCGGCGCGGAGTACGTCGTCTTCCGCCGGTTCTTCGCCCGCGACCTGTCGGCTGCGGCGCCCTCGTCGGGGGACGGCGAGAGGCCCGAGCTGCCGTTGTTCGCGCTGGTGACCGTGGCCTGCACGCTGGCGGGGTTCGTGCTGGCCTCGGCGCTCGGCGTGGACCCGGCGTGGGCCGCGACGGCGGGGGCGCTCGTGCTCGCCGGGCGCGCCCTGGTGCGGGGCAAGGCCGGTCCGCTGACGGTGGTGCGGGCCGCGGCACCCGCCTTCCTCGCGTTCGTCCTCGCGCTCGGCATCGTGGTCCGGGCGGTGGTCGACAACGGGCTCGCCGACGCCCTCGGGCACGTCCTGCCCGGCGGCACCGGTCTGCCGGCGCTGCTCGGTGTCGCCGCGCTGGCGGCGGTCCTGGCCAATCTCATCAACAACCTGCCTGCGGTGCTGGTCCTGCTGCCGCTGATCGCGCCGGCCGGGCCCGGGGCCGTCCTCGCCGTGCTGATCGGGGTGAACATCGGCCCCAACCTCACCTACGCCGGGTCGCTGGCGACCCTGCTGTGGCGGCGGATCGTGCACCGGCACGAACACGGGGTGGACCTCAAGGAGTTCACGCGGCTGGGTCTGCTCGCCGTGCCGTCCGCCCTCGTCCCGGCCGTGGTGGCACTGTGGGGGTCGCTCCAGGTTCTGTGAGGCCGAGGGAGGCCGGTCGTATGCGGGTGATCGTCTGGCTCGTCGAGGGCACCTGGCCCGCCTGCGTGGACGCCGTGCGCACCCATGCTCCGGCGGCGGAGGACGTGGTGCTCCTGCACGTCAGTGAGCCGGGTGTGCCGGGGCTCGGGCACGGGGCCTTCGCCGGGCTGCTCGGCCGCGGTCACCCCGAGCGCGACCCCGGTGACCGGATGGACGACTTCGGCGGCGTGTCGGCGGCCGGGCTCCTCGACGCCGCCGCCGAACGCCTGGGACGGCCGTGCTCCCGACAGGAACGGGCCGGACGCGCCGAGCGCGAGGTGGTCGCCGCGGCCGAGGGCGCCGATCTGCTCGTCCTGGCCCGTGACGGCGACCGCTCCCGACTCGGCCCGCACAGCCTGGGTCCCGCCGCACGCTTCGTCGTCGACCACGCCCCCAGCCCGGTCCTCCTGGTCTGGCCGGAACCCGCACCGGGCCTCGCCACCCTGCCACCCGCCCCACCGCACCACCGCTGAGCGGCCGCGACGCCCGGTGCCCGGGCCGAGGCTGAACCCGCACCGAGCCTCGCACCCGCTCCCCCGGCACCACCGCTGAGTCGGCGCGACCTCTCAGCGGCGGCGTCCGGTGCCCGGGCCGTAGCCGCCGTCGTGTCGGCCGGCGTCCTGACCGCCCCAGGAGCAGTAGTACGGGTAGGTGGGGCAGACGTCCACGGAACCGGAGGCGGACGGCGTCGGTTGCGGGGTCGGCGCGGTCGCCGACGGGGTAGGTGAGGGTGTCGCCGACTTGGGGGTGGCGGCGGGTGCCGACGGCGGGCTGTCGGCACCCCAGTTGACCACCTCCATCTGGAGGTCGGGCTTGGAGGCGTCGATCACCCAGCGTTGGTCCGCGGTGTTCGCGCGGGTCTTGACGACGAGGGCGCCCCCGCCGTCGGTGGCGGCCGGGGCGAGGGCCAGGTCCTGGTCCCAGCGGGGCACCAGGGCGCCCTGGAGGGTGAAGTCGTACCGGATGTCCTTGGCGTTCGGCCGGGAGGTGCCGTCGCACGAAGCCAGCCGGACCGAGTAGCCGAGGTGGGAGTCCAGGCACAGGTCGGGGGCGGCGGCGTTGCGCAGCAGTCCGTCGGTCTCGTACGTCCACCGCTGGCTCGCGGCCGAGGAGCACTTGGCGAGCTCGGTCTCCGCGCCCTCGACGGTCTTCTTGCCCACGACGGCGACGCACAGGCCGGAGCCGACGTTGTGCAGCCGGCCGCTCAGGGTGCCCTGGGAGGTCTCGCTCGCGCCCGCCCAGGAGGGACCCGGTGTCGACGGGCCGGAGCCGGGCGTCTTGGAGGGCTTGCCACCCGGGGCCGGCGCAGGGCCGTCGCCGGAGGACAGGACGGACCACAGGACCAGCGGAAGGACCACGAGCCCGCTCACGGTCACCACGGCCGCGGCGAGATTCCGCCGACGGGCGCGCCGGGCCGCCCGGTACGCGGAGCGGTGGGAGCGGGCACCGTCCGCGGGGGCGGAAGGGCGGGCCGCGGCACGGGGGCCGGAGGCCGAGCGTCGGGCACCGGTACGCGGGGCGGAAGCGGGGCGTCCGGGGGCCGCAGCAGCGGATGATTCGTGGCCGGTGGGGACGTACGTGTCGCCGTCGGCGGTGCCGGGCGCCGTCGCGGCGAAGGCCTCGCCCGCGGCCGAGGTGAACGGTTCGCCCCCCGCCGGAGCCGCGGCCGGCGGCCGCGGGGGCTCCGGTTCGGCGGGCTCCCCGGTCAGCCCCGCTCTGGATTCCACGTAGGCCTGTGCGCCCCAGCCGAGCACGGCCTCGGCCAGGGTGAGGCCGAGGAATCCGTTGAACCTGTCCAGTTGGTCGGCGGTGTTGCGGCAGTGCGTGCAGCGGTTGAGGTGCTGCTGAAGGTCCGGGTCGACGGTCATTGCGCCGCGCCGGAAGGTCACGTCCAGCATGCGGATGTAGCGCAGGCACTCGTCCTCGGTGGCGAGTTCACGGTGGACCTGCAAGGACTCCTCGCGCAGCCGCGCGCGGGCCCGGCGGAGTTCGGCACGGGCCCCCTCCTCGTCCAGTCCGAGCAGGGCCGCCGGCACCGCGAGCGGTTCGGCCTCGACCTCGGTGTGCCACAGCACGGCGCGGGAGGACTGGGGCAGCCGCTGGAACGCACGGGACAGCAGGCGCCGGTTCGCGGGCGGCAGCAGCCGGGCCGCCGCGCGGTCCCCGGGGCCGGTGCCGGTGAGGAGGGCGGGGTGCAGCAGTTCCTGACGGCCGTCGCTGTCCCACTCCGCAGCGATGCGGCGCACGGTGACCAGCAGATGGGGCCGCCAGGCGGAGGTCGGGCCCGCCTGCCGGAGCGACTCGCCGAAGAGCCTTGTGAACGCGGCGGTGGTGAGCATCCCCGCCGCGCGCGGTCCGTCGGTGCACAGCCGGGCGTAGGCGAAGGCCGCTTCCCAATGGCGGTCGAGGAGTTCGCCCACGGGATGGAGCGCGGGCGTCGTCCCCGTCCACTTCTTCAGCTCGGCACTCAGTTGCTCGTCCGTGACGTCGAACGGCCTGACCGGGCCCGGGGAATTCGACGAGCCTGCGTCATTCACGGCTGCATTCCTCCCAGACGCAAGACGGCATTTAGTCCATACCAATAGGCATACGGCCGGGCCGACTTGGCCCGAACGGGGTTCGGCATCTCGAACGTTCGCCTTCGGCAGCTCTTTTGAAGCGTGGGGGGCGTACGGGAGCGGCCTCGCGCGCACAGCGGCAAAAGTAATTGTCTGCGCGCCGACAGCGCACACTTTTGCACAGGTCAGCCTGTATGAACAAGAGATCCAGACGTTTTGGCATTGCTCGGCGATCCGGGGGAATTGACGAATCGTCAATAGGTCCCGCGGGTGAGATCTTGCCGTGGCGAATCGCCCGGTAATTGCGGTATCGATCCTCGGTGAAGAGATACGCGAACCGGAAGGGCGACAGCGCGGCACTCCCGGCGAGCGAGCGGACCGTGTGCGCGGCGCCGGGGTCGGCCGCGATCAAGTCCTCGGCGCGGCGCACCCGAGGATCGGTGCCGCGCTGCCATGGGCGACGGCCACCACGGCAGGGACGGCGTGCATCCCGTCGCCCACGGTGCAGCGGCACAGCCAGGCGGTCCAGGAGGGCCTGGCCTGGCAGTGCGTCCACCAGAACCGCCGGCGCCGCGAGCCGGGGGGGACCGCATGGCGGTGCCGGACGCCGGGGGCGAGCACCACCAGGTCCCCGGCCGCGGGGTGCGCCTCCGCCGTGCCCTGGCACATCAGGCCGCGCCCGCCTGTCGTCCAGGTGGGGCGGCGGGGAGGGATCTCCCGGGGCGGCAGCCTCGGGCAGTCCCTCAGTGGTCACGGGCATCCTCCGGGCGCGGGCGTCGGCCTGGCTTGGCGGACCGAGGACGGGACCGAGCACACCGGACCGAAGGGTGGACACATGACAGCCACGGACATCGGCGCCGCCGGCGCCCCATCCTGCCGCAGGCGGTGCGGCAGGAGTTCGAGGAGGCGGGCGTCGCGGTCGTACGCGGGCTGTTCGGGTACGACGAGATCGACCGGCTGTGCGCCGATTTCGCGGCGCTGCACGCGTCCGGTCCCGTGCCCGGGCGCTTCGAGCCCCGGCCCCCGCGGGGCGACGGCCCGGCCGGTCCGCTGCACACACATCCGCGGGTGATGCAGCCGCACGAGTTCAGCCCGCTCGCCCGCGCCTTCCTTCTGCACGTGCGGCTGCGGACCGTCTTCGAGGCCCTTCTGGGCGAGGAGGCGCTGGCCGCGGAGAGCATGTTCTGACACCTGTGTCGCCGCCTGGGTCGCCTGCGAGGTGATCGACCGGGACGACGGCGGGCTCGAAGTCGTCCCCGGCACGCACCGGATGGAGCTGCTCCGCCCCGAGGAGGCGGACGAGGAGCTGTCGTTCGCCCGGGAGTACGTACCGCCGCCGCCCGGTCCGACGGCCGTACCGGTCGACATGGCACCGGGTGACATCGGTCACCACGCGGGTCGCTCCACGCGGGGTATCGGCGGCTACTACCGCACGCTGTCCATGTCCGGCGGCCGCGTCCCGCTCCGCGAGAGCGAAGGCGCCGCCCCGTGCGCCGCCCCGTGCGGCACCTAGTTCGCACCGCACGGACCTCGCTGACGGGCCGTCAGTGGCCGCTGATGGCATGCGGGGTGTAGGGCCGCTCCAGCTCCTCGATCTCCTTTTCGCTCAGTTCGAGTTCCACGGCGGCCACCGCGTCCTCGATGTGCTGCGGCCTGGCGGCACCGACGATCGGCGCGACCACCGTGCCCTGGTGCAGCAGCCAGGCGAGGGCGACCTGGGCGCGCGGGACGCCCCGGTCGCCGGCGATACGGGTGACGGCCTCCACGATCGCGTGGTCGCCCTCCAGGTAGAGGCGGCTGCCGAAGTTGTCGTTCGCGCTGCGTTCGGTGACGGTGCCCCAGTCGCGGGTGAGGCGGCCGCGGGCGAGCGGGCTCCAGGGCAGCACGCCCACACCCTGGTCCGCGCAGAGCGGCAGCATCTCCCGCTCCTCCTCGCGGTAGAGCAGGTTGTAGTGGTTCTGCATGGACACGAACTTGGTCCAGCCGTGCCGCTCGGCGGTGTACTGGGCCTTGGAGAACTCCCACGCGTACATCGAACTGGCCCCGATGTAGCGGACCTTGCCCGCCTTGACCAGGTCGTGCAGCGCCTCCATCGTCTCCTCGACCGGCGTGGCGTGGTCATAGCGGTGGATCTGGTAGAGGTCGACGTAGTCGGTGCCGAGACGGCGCAGGCTGTGGTCGATCTCCGACATGACCGCCTTGCGGGACAGCCCGCCCCCGTTCGGTCCCGGGCGCATCCGTCCGTGCACCTTGGTGGCGAGCACGACCTCGTCGCGGGACGCGAAGTCGCGCAGCGCCTTGCCCACGATCTCCTCGCTGGTGCCGTCCGAGTAGACGTTGGCCGTGTCGAAGAAGTTGATGCCCGCCTCCAGCGCCTGCCGGATCAGCGGGCGTGACGCCTCCTCGTCGAGGGTCCACTCGTGGACTCCGCGGTCCGGCAGGCCGTAGGTCATGCAGCCCAGACAGATCCGCGACACGTCCAGGCCCGTCGAACCGAGCTTCACGTACTGCATCGTTGCTGCTCCTGCCTTCGGGTCGGTTGTCAACTGGGAGCGTACGACGTCGGACCACCCCCGCTTGACGACGATCGTGTGCGGACGGTTGGATCCTGAAACACGTGCCGCCGCGCTGAGCGCAGGCACGCAGAGGTGCGCCCAGCCGGTAACGGACACGTTCTCAGCCCGGCCCGAGTCACCAGGACCGCCGCGCCGGTCCGAGGCGGGGCCGTACCCGCGATCGATGGAGCGGAGTACATGCCCGCCAAGGGTGTTCCCCGCGTCGGAGGTCCCGGGACGACCGTCGGCGCCGTTGTGCTTGCCGTCCTGATGGCCGTGGGGCTGGCCGGATGCGGATCGAGCGGGTCGTCGAAGCCGGACCCGGCGCATCCGTCGCGGACCGCGTCCGCGCAGGTGCGGCTCCCGCCGCGGCACGCCGGTTTCGACTACCAGATCGGCGGTGCCTATCCCCCGCCGAAGGGCGTGCGCATCGTCAGCCGGGACCGCTCCTCGTCCCCCGCGCCCGGCCTCTACAACATCTGCTACGTCAACGCCTTCCAGGCCCAGCCGGAGGAGCACGCCGCCTGGCCCGCCGACCTGCTGCTGCGCGATGCCGACGGCAAGGTGGTCATCGACGAGGACTGGGACGAGCCGCTGCTCGACATCCGCACCCCGGCCAGGCGCGAGCGCGTCGCCAAGAGAGTCGACCGGTGGATCGACCAGTGCGCCACCAAGGGTTTCGACGCCGTCGAGCCGGACAACTACGACAGCTACACACGCTCCCAGGACCTGCTGACCGCCGACGACGCGACCGCGTTCATCGCCCTGCTCTCCCGGCACGCGCACGCCCGGCACCTGGCCGTCGGCCAGAAGAACACACCGGAGCTGGCGGGCGTCAGGAAGAAGGCCGGGCTGGACTTCGCGGTGGCCGAGGAGTGCGGTGAGTACGACGAGTGCGGCACCTATGCCAGGGCGTTCGACGACCGGGTGGTCGTCATCGAGTACTCGGACAAGGGGCTGCGCAAGGCCGTCGCGGGCTTCGGCGACAGGCTGAGCATCGTGCGCCGGGACCGGATGGTGTCGACGCCCGGCAGTGCCGAATACGTGCGCAAGGTGCGCCCGTGACCTCGCGCCCACCCTGCCGCGCCCCTCACCGGTCGCGCTCCAGCAGCTCCAGCGCGTCCTCCCACGGGAACTCCGGCCGCCTGCCGGACTCGTCGGGCTCACCGGAGTAGGGCTGGCCGATCCGGACACCCATCCCGCGCAGCCGTATCAGGCTGTCCTGGTAGGCGGGATGGGCGGCCAGCGCGTCCGCCACGCACGGCAGGGCGGCGATCGGGACGCCGAGACCGCAGGCCTCGCAGAGCGTGCCCAGGGCGAGGGTGTCGGCGATCCCGGCCGCCCACTTGTTGACCGTGTTGAAGGTGGCCGGCGCGACCACCACGGCGTCCGGTGCCGGGAAGGGGCGCGGATCGGCCGGGGTCCGCCAGGCGGAGCGGACGGGACGGCCGGTCTGCGCCTCGACGGCGGCGATGTCGAAGAACCCGCCCGCCGCGACCGGCGTCGCTATGACGCCGACCTCCCAGTCCCGCTCCTGCGCGGCGCTGATCAGCTTGCTGACGCCCGCGGCGATCCCGGCGGCGCAGACGACGAGGTAGAGGAAGGGCCGGTCGGTCTGTTCGGTCATCCGGGCACCCTACTCGGGCGCACGGTACGGCTCCCGCCCGCGCTCGGGTGCGTGGATGCCGCCGGAGCGCGGCGGCCGGTGTCAGCCGGTGGCGGCCTCGGTCACCTTGATGGCGCCGACCGGGCAGGCGCGGGCCGCGTCCCGCACCATCGGATCGCCGGCGCCGTCCTCCTTGCCGGGGATGAGCATGCTGTAGCCGTCGTCGTCCTGGCTGAAGACGTTCGGGGCGGCCAGGGCGCACTGGCCCGCGCCGATACAGACGTCCCTGTCGATGTCGATGCGCATGGCAAGAGCCTCTTACCAGGTCACGGGGAGTTCCAGCATCCCCTGGATCGTGTCGCCGGGTTTGAAGGGAATCTCCTCCGGCCGGGCGGCAAGACGCAGTCCCGGCAGCCGCGCGAAGAGCGTGCCGAGGGCGATCTCCAGCTCGGCGCGGGCCAGGTTCTGGCCGAGGCACTGGTGGATACCGAAGCCGAAGCCGACGTGATGGCGGGCCGGGCGGTGCCAGTCCAGGGTGTCGGGCTCGGTGTACACGGAGTCGTCGCGGTTGATGACGGAGGTCGCGAAGACCACACCCTCGCCCTTCCGGATCGTCGCCCCCTCCAGCTCGATGTCCTCCAGGGCGATCCGGAGCAGCCCGTCCGCGATGGACAGCATCCGCATCAGCTCCTCGACCGCGGCGGGCAGGAGCCCGGGGTCGGCGCGGAGCTCGGCCAGCCGCTCGGGGTTCTGCAGGAGCGTGTAGGTGCCGAGGGAGATCATGTTGGCGGTCGTCTCATGGCCCGCGACCAGCAGGATGATCGCCAGTGCGACGAGTTCCTCGCGGTCCACGTCGCCGTCGCGCAAGTGCTGGTGGACGAGTTCGTCGAGAATGCCGTCGCCGGGCTCCGGGTCCTGCCGCTTGCGCTCGATCAACGCGAGCAGATACGTCTCCAGCCGCGCCCGCGCGTCCAGGGTGTCGGCGGCCTCCGGTCCGCGCAGCAGGCGGCGCGACTGTCCCTCGAAGAACTCGTGGTCGGCGTACGGGACGCCGAGCAGCGAGCAGATCACCATGGACGGCACGGGCAGCGCGAAGGCGCTGACGAGCTCGGCGCCCGGGCCGTGCGCCATCATCGCGTCGATCAGCTCGTCGGCGATCCGCTGGATGTCGGGCCGCAGTCCGGCAGCGCGTTTCAGGGTGAAGGAGGGGATCATCATCCGCCGCTGGGTGCGGTGCTGGGGGTCGTCGACGCCCAGCAGCGCGACCCGGACGGCGCGGGAAGCGGCGAAGCGGGCCGTGGGCATGGGAAAGCCCGGGCGGGTGCGGTCGGTGGACAGCCGGGGGTCGGACAGCAGCGCCCGGGCGGCCGAAAGGCCGGTGACCATCCAGGCCGGACGGCCGTCGTAGAGGGTGACCCGGGCCAGGGGGCGCCGGTCGCGCAGCGAGTCGTAGCCGGTGGGCGGGTGGTAGGGGCAGGTGCGGTCCTGGGGGAAGGCGACGGGTGCGGCCGGACCGGCCGGCTCCGTGAGTTCCGTCAGTTCCGTCATGGAACACCTCGCAGACGAAGAGTGCGTCGTGCCGATCTTCATTAGATGCCCCGGGCATCTATGGAACGACGGCAAGTTCGGCCAGATCGGTGATCAGCGCGATCTGGCCGAGCATGCGGTGCCCGGCCGTCGATTCCGCGCCGAAATTCGCTTGCCACGGCCGGTTCACCGACCGCAGGATCTGCCCATGACCACCACAGACGCCTTTCTGCCGCCGACCTCCGCCGTCCCCGCGGTGCCGGTCCAGCAGCAGCCCTGCCGTCCGCGGAGGCCCGATTCCACACGCCCGTGACGGCCGCGCTGGTCGCGGGCCTGCTCGCCGGGTACGGCATCGCCGTACCGGTCGGAGCGGTAGCGACATATCTAGTGTCCCTCACGGCTCGTACGTCACTGCGGACCGGCGCCTGCGCCGCGCTGGGCGTGGCCAGCGCCGACGGCCTGTACGCGCTGGCGGCCACAGTCGGGGGCACGGCCCTCGCGGCGGCGCTGCGGCCGGTGCTCGGACCGCTGCGCTGGGCCTCCGCCCTGGTGCTGGCCGCGCTGGCCGCGCGGGGCGCGGTCATCGCGCTGCGGCACTACCGCGAGCACCGGCTCAGCTCCCGGCCCGACCGGCCGGTACCCGGCCCGGCACGCGCGTATCTCGGCCTTCTCGGCATCACCCTGCTGAACCCCACCACCGTGATCTACTTCGCCGCGCTGGTCCTCGGTACCCGTACCGCACACGCCGTGCCACCCCTGGAACAGGGGGTGTTCGTGCTGGCCGCCTTCGCGGCCTCCGCGAGCTGGCAGCTCCTGCTCGCCGGCAGCGGCGCACTGCTCGGCCGGGCCCTGACCGGCCTGCGCGGACGGCTGGTGACGGCGTTGCTGTCGAGTGGCGTGATCTTGGCGCTCGCGATACGGATGGCGGTATCACCGGTGTGACGGACGGGACCGCGGTGCGGATGATTCGTGTCTCCCCCGGTGTTGAAGCAGGCTGCCAGTAGGACGCGGTACCGAAGAGGGGACGAACCTCATGCCTCTTGAGGGCGAGTACGAGCCCAGCCCGGCCCAGTGGGTCCGGGAGCAGGTCGAGTTGTACGAGAGCTCCGGTGGCACCAAAGGGACGACGCTGCTGGACACGGGGCTGCCCGTGATCCTGCTGACGACCCTGGGTGCCCGGAGTGGCAAGATCCGCAAGACGCCGCTGATGCGGGTGGAGCACGACGGCCGGTATGCGGTGGTCGCCTCGCAGGGCGGCGCGCCGAAGCATCCGGTCTGGTACTTCAACGTCAAGGCCGATCCCCGTGTGGAACTGCAGGACGGGCCGGCCAAGCAGGACATGACGGCGCGTGAGCTGACCGGCGAGGAGAAGGCCGTGTGGTGGGACCGGGCCGTGGCCGCGTATCCGCCGTACGCGGAGTACCAGGAGAAGACCTCCCGCGCGATCCCGGTCTTCCTCCTCGAACCGGCCGACGCCGGCTGATCCCGGAACTGCGGACGGCGGCCGCCTCCGGCCCCGGCCCCCGTCCTCGGGGCCCGGAGCCGCCGTCTTTCCGGCCGCGGGCCGCCGACTTTCAGAAAAATCTGTTCCGGGCAAGCATGAACCGGCTCCGCCCTGGGCACCCGTGCGTCAGGCCCCGCCGCGTTCCCCCGTCGCGGCGGGGCTTCCGTATGCCTCGCCCGCCGGACGGTCGGTCACGTCGAGAAAGATCCGGTCGGCCTCGGGGACCTCACGGCCGATGGAGCGCTTGATCCGTACGGCCGCCTCCTCGACCTGCTCGCTGTCCACGCCGGGCACCAGGTCGACCCGGGCCGCCACCAGGGCGGAGTCGAGCCCCGTCTTCATGGTGAACAGGGCCTCCACGCTGTCGATCTCCGGCTGTTCCTCCAGCAGCCCTCGGATCCGGGCGCTCAGCTCAGGGTCGACGGCCTCCCCGATGAGCTGGTCGCGCGCGTCCCGTCCCAGGCGGTAGGCGACGTAGACGAGCAGCAGTCCGATGCCGAGCGAGGCCGAGGCCTCCCAGACGACCTGCCCGGTGACCATGTGGAGTGCCATGCCGGCCGTCGCGAGCAGTACGCCGAGCACCGCGGTGGCGTCCTCGGCCACGACGGTGCGCAGGGCCGGGTCGCGCAGCCTGGCGAGGCCACCGCCCTGCCGGTGGACCTGGTGCAGCGCCCGCAGCAGCGAGGCCCCCTCGGCGACCAGCGCGACGCCGAGCACCACGAGGCCCGCCACATAGCCGCTGAACTTCTCCTCCGTGCCGTTGCGGAGGGCCTCGAAGCCCTGGAAGAAGGAGAAGCAGCCACCCATGACGAAGATCCCGACTGCCGCGAGGAGCGACCAGAAGAACCGCTCCTTGCCGTAGCCGAAGGGGTGCCGCTCGTCGGCCGGACGTCTGCTGCGGCGCAGCGCCGCCAGCAGGAAGACCTCGTTCATGCTGTCCGCGACCGAGTGCGCGGCCTCCGACAGCAGCGCGGGCGACGCGGCGAGGAAGCCACCGACGGCCTTGGCCACGGCGATGACGAGATTGGCCGCGAGCGCGATCAGCACGGTGACGCGGGTCCTGGAATCGGCCTGATGGTGACCGCTCCCGTCCGGCGCGCCCGCACGACCCGGTGCCTGGTTCCGTTCCGAAGGTGTCCCGCTCACCTTCGCCGACTGCCCCGGCCGGCGTCGCTCACACCGTGCCAGAGCCGGAAATCGGGGAACGCGGTCATCACGGCATCTGTCACGAGGAGGAAGCATGAGCGGTGAGGGCAACCCCGCCTACGGGCACCGGCCCTTCACCCGGTCCAAGAGTCACTTCACGGACCGGATCACGGCGGACGGCGAGGACGGCTGGCCGGTGGCCGCCGGGCGTTACCGGCTGGTGGTCAGCCGCGCCTGTCCGTGGGCGAGCCGGGCCGTGATCTCGCGGCGGCTGCTCGGCCTGGAGGACGCGCTGTCGATGGCGATCGCCGACCCGATCCAGGACGACCGCAGCTGGCGCTTCACCCTCGACCCGGACGGCCGCGACCCCGTCCTCGGCATCCGCTTCCTCAGCGAGGCCTACGACCGGCGGGAATCCGGCCACCCGGGCGGGGTGAGCGTGCCCGCGATCGTGGACGTGCCCAGCGGGAGACTGGTCACCAACGACTACCAGCAGATCACCCTCGACCTCGCCACCGAGTGGACGGCACTGCACCGGCCGGGGGCGCCCGATCTCTACCCGGCGGCGCTGCGCGAGCGGATCGACGAGGTGATGGCGGAGGTCTACCAGGACGTCAACAACGGTGTGTACCGGGCGGGGTTCGCGACCACCCAGGAGGAGTACGCGGTCGCGTGCGCCGCGGTGTTCCGGCGGCTGGAGCTGCTCACCGACCGGCTGGCCCGGCAGCGCTATCTCGTCGGCGACACGGTCACGGAGGCGGACATCCGGCTGTTCACCACGCTGGTCCGGTTCGACGCCGTCTACCACGGCCACTTCAAGTGCAACCGCTGGAAGCTGACGGAGAATCCGGTGCTGTGGGCGTACGCCCGCGACCTCTACCAGACGCCCGGATTCGGTGACACCGTCGACTTCGACCACATCAAACGCCACTACTACCAGGTCCACAACGGCATCAACCCGACCCGGATCGTGCCCCTCGGACCGGATCTCTCCGGCTGGCTCGCCCCGCATCACCGCGAGCGGCTCGGCGGCCGGCCGTTCGGCGACGGAACACCGCCCGGACCGGTGCCTCCCGCCGAGGAGGTGCCCCTTCCGGGGCGGCCCTGATCACCGCCCGAGCGCAGACCCTGACGACGATGACGATGACGATGACGACGACGAAGACGAAGAAGGAGACACCGGTGGCCGGCAAGAAGAGAAAGCTCCCCCTCGCCTACAAGCCCGTCGGCTTCGTGCTCAGCTGGGCCGGCGGGGCGCTGGCCGGGCTCGCCTTCCGCAAGACCTGGATGGCGATACGGCACGAGGAGGACGCGCCCGACGCGCTGGACCGGGACCGCGGCTGGGGCGAGATCCTGCTGGCCGCGGCGGTCCAGGGCGCCATCTTCGCCGTGGTGCGCAGCGCCGTGGACCGCACCGGCGCCAAGGCCATCGAGCGCTCGACGGGGGTGTGGCCGACCGCCGACAAGGGCGGCCGGGACTGAACCCCCGCCGCCTCAGCCCCGCTTGGGTGCCCTGGTGGGCACGAGGCGCAGTGTGAAGGGGTGGCCGGCCGGGTCGGAGCAGCCACGTTCCTCGTGGGGCCCCAACGCGTCCTTGGTGTCCAGCGGCCGGCCACCGAGCCCGACGACCCGGCGCTCGGCCGCGTCCAGGTCGTCGACCACGAAGTGCAGATGGGCCTGGAGCGAGTTCTCGGGGCGCGGCCAGCTCGGCGGGGTCGCGTTGACGTCGCGGCGGAACGCCAGGCGGACCCCGTCGGCGCCCCGGATCTCCACGAGGTTGGCCGACACGGCCGTCTCCTCGCCCTCCAGCAACTCCTTGTAGAACTCGGCGAGTTTCTCGGGCTCGGCGCAGTCGAGCACCACCACGGCCGCGGTCACCAAAGGCATTGCTTCCTCCCTGGGAATGTCCTCCCCTGCGGATATCCCCGGCCGCCCGGTTCAGTCGCCCACCAGCCACTTCCCGTCACGCATCAGCTCACGCCCGTCCAGCTCATTGGCCTCGCGCCAGGCCTGCACCCGCGTCGGGCGGATCCTGAAGTACCAGTAGCGGGTGGTGAGCCGGCGCGGATCGAAGCCGGTCTTCGCGGCGAACCGGTCGGCCTCCTCCCCGGGCAGTTCGTCGGGGCTCAGCGGCTCGGCGTCGCCCTCGATCATGACCACGTCCCGGGTCGGTCCGACTCCGAGCCGCGCGGTGCCGGTCGCCGTCAGGTTGCGGCCGGTGGGACTGGCGGCCGGGGTGGCGATGAGCAAGGTGGTGCCGTCCCACACGAAGGACAGCGGGACGAGATACGGCGTTCCCCCGTCGACGGACGCGGTGGCGACCCAGAGGTCCTCGTCGTGCTCCAGCCGGTGGAGCGTGTCCTGCATGCGCTGTTCGGCGGTGCGTGCGGGCGGCGGGGTCATCGTCGTACGGCCTCCTCGTGGACGGATCTCATGGGGCTGACGATCGAACACGGACCAGTGTGACCGTCACCCGTCCGCTGCCGCCCTGATTTCGGACAGCCGGGTTGCCGCCGCGGTCAGCAGCAGGTCCAGGGCGGCCGGGTAGGCGCTGCCCCGCATCGAGGCCACGAGGTGGCGGGCGGTGGCGGCGATGTGCGGGTGGGTGTCGGCCGGCAGCCGGGCATACGTCGCCCGCCAGATCTCCGCCTCGGCCTCCCGGGCGGGCCTCGGCAGGGACACATTGGCGGAGTCCAGGGCGCCGAAGGCCAGGGCCTGGTCGACGAAGGCGTGGTAGATCCGTACCGCCTCGGCGTCGGGGAAGCCGGCGTCGCGCAGCACGCCGAGGGCGGTCTCCACGGCCTGGATCTCGTGTACGCGGCCGGTCACCCGGTAGGAGCTGAGCACCGCGGCCCGCGGGTGCGCGAGTGCTCCCGCGTGCATGCGCAGGCCCAGGTCGCGCAGGTCGGCGCGCCAGTCGCCGGTGGGCCGCCAGATGCTCATCGTGCGGCCGATGAGCTCGTCGGCGATGGCGAGCATCAGATCGTCGGTGTGCCGGAAGTAGCGGTACAGGCTGCTGGGGTCGGCGCCCAGGGCCCGCCCGAGGCGGCGGACGGAGAGGGCGTCGGCTCCGTGCTCCTCGATCAGGCGGAGGGCCGTCTCGACGATCAGCTTCTCGGACAGGACCACGCCCTGTTTGGTGGGGCGTCTGCGTCGGCGGGCGGCGGGCGGAACGACGCGTTCGCTCATGGAAGCCCTCCCTGGGGTGTGCGGACACCTTATGACAACGGCGTTGACCTGTGAAGTACAGGACAGTTTCATGTGCGGTCACCGGGGCCGACCAGGCCCCCCGGTGCGAGCGGAGAGCTGGCCATGACCGAAACGCCCTACGGCGCCGACCCGCCCCAGCGGCAGGAGCTGCGCAAGTCCCTCGGAGTCCTCGACGGTGTCGCCGTCGCCGCGTCCAGCACGGCCGCGACCACCAGCATCGGCATCGGCCTCGGGGTCACGGCCGCGGTGGTCGGGCTGCATCTGCCGGCCATCATGCTGCTGGCGTTCCTGCCGATCCTCGGCATCGCGGGCGCCTTCTCCCGGCTGAACAAGGTGGAGCCCAACGCCGGCAACGGGTACGTGTGGGTGGGACGTTCGCTCAACCCGTGGCTCGGTTTCATGGTGGGCTGGGTGAACCTCTCGGCGTCGATCGCGTTCCTCGCGTACACCACGGCGGTCACCGGGTCGGCGATCCTGCAGTTGGCCGGCGAGGCCGGGCTGCACCGGCTGGCCGGGCTCGCGCTGGACCCGGGGTCGACCGCGCAGTCGACAGCGGTGGGCATCGGGATCCTGATCGCCGTCACGCTGACCGCCGTGACCGGCATCCGCACCGCGGCGCGGCTGCAGACCGGCCTGCTGGTCTTCGAGTACGTCGTGCTGCTCGGGTTCTGCGGCTACGGCATCGTCGCCGGTCCGCACGACTTCAGCCTCTCCTGGTTCGACCCCTTCGCCATCCCCTCGGCGTCGGCGCTCGCGCAGGGGATGCTGCTGTCGGTGTTCTGCTACTGGGGCTTCGAGGTCGCGTTCAGCGTCAACGAGGAGGTCCGCGACCCACGGGACGCCTCCCGCGCCGGCACGATCACCCTGGTGACGATGCTGGCGCTGTTCCTGCTCGGCTCGGTCGCCTTCCAGCGGGTGCTGTCCGAGCAGGAGCTGGCCGGACACGGCGCCGAGGGCCTGGCGTACTTCGGCGACCGGCTGGCCGCGCAGCCGCTGGCCGCGCTGCCGCTGGTGGCCCTGATGTTCTCGGCCGTGGCCTCGCTGCAGGCCGGGGTGATTCCCACGGCGCGCGGCATGTTCGCGATGAGCCGGGACCGTACCGTCGGCCCGGTGTGGTCCAGGATCAGCTCCCGGTACGGGACACCGGCGGCCGGCACGCTGCTGATCGGGGCGATCGCCACCGCGGTGGCCGCGCTCGCCCTGGTGATCCCGCGGCTCGCCGACATGATCCTGGCGACCGTGAACGCCGTCGGCATCGTCGTCGCTCTCTCCTACGCGCTCACCGCGCTCGCCGCCGCCGTACGCTTCCGCTCCCTGCTGCGCACCGACCTCTGGCAGGGCGTGCGGGCGGTGGTGCTGCCCGGCCTGAGCGCCGCCGCGCTCCTGGGCCTCGGCGGCTACCTGGGCTGGTCCTTCTACACCTCCGCCGACCACCTCCAACTCCGCGCGGACAACGGCTGGTTCCTGCTGCTCATGCCACTGGCGATGATCGCGTCCGGATTCCTCGCCGCCGCGTATGCCAAGTGGGTGCGCCGCTCCCCGTACTTCCGCACCGGCGAGGGCACGGACGCCGACGCGCCGCAGCTGCTCGCTACCCCCAACTGACCTCCAAGGAAAGAGAACATGCACGCTGATCTCCTCTTCACCGGCGGCCCCGTCCTCACCCCCGAGGGCCGCACGGCGACCGCCGTGGCCGTCACCGGTGACCGGATCACCGCCGTCGGACGCGACGAGGTGCGCGAACTCGCCGGGCCCCGGACCGAGGTGGTGGACCTGGCCGGACGGCTGCTGCTGCCCGGCTTCCAGGACGCGCACGTCCACCCCGTGCCGGCCGGACTCGAACTCACCCAGTGCGACCTGACCGCGACGAGGACCGCCGCGGAGACCCTGGCCGCCATCCGGGTGTACGCCGCCACCCATCCCGAGCGGGAGTGGATCCTCGGCGGCGGCTGGTCGATGGAGGCCTTCGAGGGCGGTACCCCGACGAAGGAGCTGCTGGACGCGGCCGTCCCCGACCGGCCGGTCTATCTGCCCAACCGCGACCACCACGGCGCCTGGGTCAACAGCCGCGCCCTGGAGCTGGCCGGCATCGACCGGGACACGCCCGACCCGGCCGACGGGCGGATCGAGCGGGACGCCTCCGGCGAGCCGAGCGGCACGCTCCAGGAGGGTGCGATGCAGCTCGTGGGGCGTCTCGCCCCGCCGGCCACCGCGGCCGACCGGTTGGCGGCCCTGCTGCACGCCCAGCGCCATCTGCACACGCTCGGCATCACGGCCTGGCAGGACGCCCTCGTCGGGGACTTCCTCGGCATGGACGATCCGTCCGACGCGTATCTGACGGCGGCCAGGGACGGTTCGCTCACCGCACGGGTGGTCGGCGCCCTGTGGTGGGACCGGGAGCGCGGGGCCGAGCAGATTCCCGAACTCGTGGAGCGACGGGCCGCGTCGAGCCACGGCCGGTTCCGTGCGGGCAGTGTGAAGCTGATGCTGGACGGGGTCGCCGAGAACGGCACGGCCGCGCTGCTCGACCCGTATCTGGACAAGTGCGGCTGCGCCACCGCCAATCGGGGCAAGAGCTTCATCGACCCGGCGCAACTTCCCAAGTACGTGACCGAATTGGATGCCCTCGGCTTCCAGTGCCACTTCCATGCGCTGGGCGACCGGGCCGTACGCGACGCGCTGGACGCGATCGAGGCGGCGCGGTCGGCGAACGGGCCGAGCGACACCCGGCCGCATCTGGCGCACCTCCAGGTCGTTCACCCCGACGACGTGCCGCGCTTCGCCCGGCTCGGCGCCACCGCCAACATCCAGCCGCTGTGGGCCGCTCACGAGCCGCAGATGGACGAGCTGACGATCCCCTTCCTCGGTCCCGAACGGGCCGCGTGGCAGTACCCGTTCGGGGCGCTGCTGCGCTCCGGGGCGAGGCTGGCGGCGGGCAGCGACTGGCCGGTGAGCAGCCCCGATCCGCTGCAGGGCATCCATGTCGCGGTCAACCGTGTGGAGCCGGGTGAAGCGGGGCCGGTGTTCCTGCCGGGTGAGCGTCTCGGACTGACGCAGGCCCTCGCGGCGTACACGGCGGGCACGGCGTATGTGAACCACCTGGACGACGCCGGCGAGGTGAGCGCCGGTGCGCTGGCCGACCTGGTCGTCCTGGACCGCGACCCGTTCGCGGGGCCGCCGGAGGCGATCGCGGAGACGAAGGTGGCGCTGACCTATGTGGGGGGCGCGCGAGTGTACGCGACTCATGAGGCGTGAGCAGTAACACACGTCACGGCCAGCACCCGGTATAGATCATTTACGCTTTGGGCAGTCTCGTATCGCTTCTCGGTCAACTTTCGTACCACGAGGCTCAGTTCGAGTGCGCGGGCGGCCCAGCGGGGTCGCCCGTTCGCAGGGGTGGGGGCTCTGCGTTCCGTCTCCCGAAAGGAAGCGCATGCCTCAGGACGTCACGTTCGGCCTCCCCTTCGACATCACTGTCAGCAGACATCTGGAGTACGTCCAGGAGCGCCATCTGTGCTGGATCCGGGACCTGGGCCTGGTCCGCGGCCAGGCCGGGGTTCGAGGAGTACACGTCATGGGATCTGCCGCAGGCCACCGCCCGCACCTGCCCACACACCTCGGCCGACGACATGGCCGAGGTGGCGCTTGAGCTCATCGTCACCCCGCTGCGCCCCGCGAGCAGCAGGCCGCGGGCGCTCTGCCCCATCGTCCTGGGCCGTCAACGCAGCAGTCGTACCCCTCGCGGTCGTTCGCAGCAGGAGCCGCAGCCGGTCGCGTGAGTCCGGCTGCTCGGCGAGGCCGTCGCGGTAGGTACAGAAGATTCTCGGACACGCCGGCCGACAACCACGGCCGATCGATTCCGTTGCCAGGACCAAAGGTTGAAGGGAAACCGGTGTGAAATCTCGAGTCGTAGATGCTGGTCCGGAGGCGTCCGCCGACAGCTTGCTCCCGGCGCAGCCAAGCGCTCAGCTCCAGCCCGCGGAGGCGGGTAGCACCCTGGCCCGCCTCTTGGTGAAACACATCAAGGGGAGCACGGACCAGTACCGAAGCTGCCAGAACGCCGCTCAGGAGCGGCTGGACGCACTCGGATCCCCCGACTCCAGCACCACACTGCATGTGGAGGGAGCCTTCCATCTGGCGTCGCCCGCGTTCCTCCCGCCCGACGAGGAGGGCTACGCCAGGTTGAGGCACCTCGACACCAGCCTGCGCATGATCGAAGCAGCCTTCCCCCAAGTCAGCACCGATGTCGAGGTCTGCCGACTGACCTGCACGATGCTGGAAGGGGCCTGGAGGAGCCGGGCACTCACCCCGCCGCTCGAGGAGGAGCGAATAACCGACTGCGCCTGCCCTCTGTGCCGTCGTCTGCCCACGCCCCCCGCACGCACACTGGGTGACTACCGCTGGCGGCAGAGCGCCGGGCGTCCCCTCACCGTCAAGACCTGGCCATACCGCGAGGAACTCGACAGCGTCCTGACCGGTGGCTGGTCCTTGGTCCGGCAGATGAACGACCTTGAACGAGACCTTGGCCTCCGCCACCGCTTCGAAGACGACATCCTCCTCTTCCATGAATACAAACGCGTGATCGACACCATCGACACTACGCGCGTCACCCAACTCGTCGAAGGCCGCTTGGCCGAGAGTTTCAGCACCAACAGCGCACGGGCCCTGGTCTGCGGACTCTACGCAGCCCATAAGCGATCCGTCGACGAGTACTGGCTCCAACAGCACCACGCGGGCAGCGTCACGCTCCCCCAGACCAACCCGCTCGGCCAGAGCACCTACCCACTCCTGCAGATGCTGGACTGCCTGTTCTGGCACGTCTCACCCGACACCGAACTCTGGCAGGAAGAACACCTCGCCTCCCTACTGCTGTGCCGCGTCATCGACGACATGACCGACGTACGAGCCGACGCCCTCACCGGCGAGATCAGCAACTTCTGGCTCGCCGACATGCCCACCCATACCAAGGCCCTCTACGCTGCCTGCGCCATCGCCCTCGTCAAGTACGGCTGCATGCCCGAGGCGCATACCCCGATGTGGAACACCTGGCTGATGACCAGCACCGTCGCCTGGTTGGGGCTCACGGGCCGCCACGCCCTGTGGTTCGACGGCATCACCCAGGGCCTCCCCCCGGCCGAGGCGTGCCCGCTTTGCGATCTGCAGCCCAACGCATGCACCGGCATCCTCACCCACGGCACCACCCTCACCATCACCCCGCGGCCCACCGCACCAGCGCTGAGCACCCGGACCGCCGAGCTGTCCGCACGCTGCCGAGCCCAATACCCCCGGACATGGCCCCTCTTCGACGCCGAGCTCCATGCCTTCGAAGCACTGCACGGCCCCTGGTACGGCAACACCGACAGCACATGGGAGATCCTGCGCCGCACCTACATCGCCGCCGTGGAGGCATCCAGCGCCGCACCGTCCCCGGCCCGCGCTCGTGATGTCCAACAAGACGCCGGCGCAGTCGGGTCTGAAAGGTTCTACACCCTGTACGACCCTCGAACCGGGAGGGAAGACACCGCGATCCTCGCCTACATGTACGGCTGCGCCCACCCGCATTTCCTCTGGAACGCCATGGGATACCGTCCCACGGCCCTCGCAGGCGACTGGCTCGACGGCTGACGCCTCAATCCTGTTCCAGAAACCCGGGAGATGGTGGTGGGGCCACCCTCACCATCGACCTCGGACCGTGATCACTACTTCGGCCACGAGTTCGAGCACGACCTCACCGGCCGTGAGCTGGTCTTGCTGCGGCCGGCCCGCAAGGGGGAACCCGAACGGGCCGGATCGCACCTGTCCAAGCCGCTCCGACGGACGTTCGAATCGGTCAACCGGACCTTCAAGGGCCGGCTCGACCTGGAACGACACGGCGGCAGGGGCCCTGCCGGATCCGCCGTCCGCGTCCTGACGAGCGGGACCGGGTGCGGATGGGTGTGGAGACCATCCAGCACTGGAGCAACGGCAACCACGAGTGCGCGCTGCCCGGTCGGTTTTCGACCGGGCAGCAGCGTGCTCACACCGGGAACTCGACCGGCAGCCTGTCCAGGCGGGACTCCCAGGTGGAGGCGGTCGAGGTGAGCTCATCCGCCGGCAGGGCCAGCCGCAGGCCCGGCAGCCGGTGCAGCAGGACGTCCACCGCAACCTCGATCATGGACTGCCCGATGCTCTGCCCGGGGCACTCGTGAGGGCCCGCACCGAACGCCAGGTGCGCCTGGTTGCCGTGCACCGAGACACCCGGGTCGGGCCGGACCTCGGGGTCGAGGTTGCCCGGGGCGAGACCGAGAACGAGCAGGTCGCCCTCCTCGATGCGGTGCCCCCCCAGTTCGACATCGCTGGCGGCGAAGCGCCCCGGCAGGACGGCCAGCGGCGGAGAGTTCCACATGACCTCCTCCACCACCGCCGAGATGTTCAGCTGACCGCTGATCAGCCCGGACAGCCGGGAGGCGTCGGTCAGGACCAGCCGCAGTACCCGGGCCAGCAGGTTGGTCGTCACGTGCGCGGCGATCAGCACCACGCGCAGGTGGTGGACGACCTCGTCGTGGTCGAGAGCCGCGTGATGCTCCAGCAGGCCGGTGGCGAGGTCGGAGCCGGGTTCGGACCGCCTGCGCTCGGCGAGTTCACCGAAGATCTCCCTGATCATGCCGTCGTGCATTACGGCGTCCTCGCCGCCCTTGAGCACCTGGGCGCAGGACTCGACCAGCCGACGCCCCTCCGCCTCGGCAAGCCCCAGAATGCGGCTCATCACGAGCATCGGCAGGTAGTCGGCGTAGTCCGCCACCAGATCTGCGCGACCGCTGTCCGCGAACGCGTCGATCTGCTTGTTGGCGAAGTGCGTGGCGTGGCGCCGGATACCGCGGCCGGCGGCGGCCTGCAGCACATCGTTGACGGCGCCGCGCAGCCTGCGGTGCGCCTCGCCGTCTTGGGACACGCAGTCGGGGCGCCAGCCGAGCATCGGAACCAGCGGAGAGTTTTCCGCGATCCGGCCCTCCCGCCAGTCCCGCCAGATCCGCGCGTCCCGGGCGAACTGGCGGGGGTTGTCGAGCACCCGCCTGCTGTCCCGGTAGCCCAGCACCAGCCAGGCGGGGATGTCGCCCTCCAGCAGCACCGGCGCGACGGAGCCGTGCTCCTTGCGCAGCCGTTCGTAGATGCCGAGCGGGTCGGTCGCCGCCTCGGGCCCGTACAGCCGGGCCGGTTCGGCCGAACCGTGTGCGACCGGGCAACCGCGAGGGGCGTCGGGACTGTCGAGGTTCTGGTCGTTCATCGGGGCTCCAGTGCGACGGCGGAGCGTTCCTTCAAATGACTTATCAGGGCAATCAGTACGTCACGGCTGGAGGCCCGGTCGCGGGCGTCGCAGGCCACGATCGGCGTGTGCGGGGGGATGTCCAGAGCGTCCCGGATCTCTTCGATCGGGTGGTGCTTGGAGTCGGGGAAGACGTTCAGGGCGATGACGAAGGGGACGTCCTGCCGCTCCATCTCCTCTATCGCCCGGAAGCTGGAGGCCAGACGGCGGGTGTCCACCAGGACGATCGCGCCGAGCGCGCCCTTGAACAGGCCGTTCCACAGGAACCAGAACCGCTCCTGGCCCGGGGTGCCGAACAGGTAGAGCACCAGCTCGTCGTTGATGCCGATCTTGCCGAAGTCCAGGCTTACGGTGGTCTCCGTCTTGTCCGCGACGCCGATGAGGTGGTCGACGCCTGCGCTGGCCTGGGTGAGGGTCTCCTCGGTGGTCAGCGGCTTGATGTCACTGACCGAGCGGACCATGGTGGTCTTTCCTGTGCCGAAGCCGCCGGCGATCATCACCTTCACCGAGCGGGTGCCCCCGGCCGCCGGCCGGCCGGGATGGTCAAAGCCTTTGAAGTCCACTGAGTACCTCCTCAAGGAGCGCGAGGTCGGGCCCGCGACCGGCGTCGTGCGCCGGGATGGGGTCACGGGCTTCGACGCGGCCTGCCTCGAGCAGATCTGCAAGCAGCACCGCGAGAATGTTGAAGGGCAATCCGAGATGGGCGCCGAGCTCGGCCACCGACAGCGGATCGCGGCAGCGCCGGACTATCTCCTCGTGCTCGTGCTGCATCCCCGGTGAGGGCGCGGTGCGGGAGACGATGAGGGTCGCGACGTCGAGGCTCGACGCCGACCCGCCCGGTTTGCTGCGTCCCCCGGTGAGGACGTAGTAGCGCTCGAGGCCGGACGGGTCTGTGGGCCGGCGGGGAGCACTCATCCAGAGTGCTCCTCCAGGCGCGGAGTGGTGCCGAGGAGCTCACCCATCCTGCGGGCCAAGTCCCTCATCTGGTGTCCCAGCAGGCCCTGGTCGAGTCCTTCACGGGCCAGGACGCCGAGATACGTCTCGACACCCGCCCGCACGACGAACAGATGACCCCCGTCGACCTCGATCATCGCGAGCCGCAACTGGCCCGCGTATTTGGGGAACTGTTCGGCGACCGGCTGGGCCAGGGCCTGCAGGCCGGCCACCACGGCCGCGAAGCGGTCCACGTCGTCGGGGTCTTCGGCGCCAAAGGAGGTGATGGCCTTGCCGTCGCTGGAGGCCACGAGGGCGAAGCGGATCTCCGGGATGCTCTCCACCAGATCGCGGAGCGCCCAGCTCACGTCGGTTCCCTGTTGCGTCATGTGGACTAGTCGCTCTCTTCAATTCGGTGCTCGGTGGACTCGCGGCCGTCGAACGGCGCGGGTGCCACGGCGGATTCGGGTCCCGGGCCCGAGGCACGGTCATGGGCCGCGGCTGTCTCCACCGGCTCGGCTGCCCGGCCGTGCGCGCGGCCTTCGTCCGTTCCGGGTGCGGCGGACTCCCGGCGCAGGCCGAGGGTGTCCTCCTCAGCGGACTCATGCCCGACAGCGACCGGAATCCCGAACTCCATGGAGGACCGGTCCGCGGGCGCCGTCTCCGACCCGGCCGACTCGCGTCCGGCCGTGGCGAAGGCGGCCAGGCCGGCGAAGGACTCGTCCGGGGGCACCGGGGCGACCTTGGTGCCGTCTGCGCGGCCGGCCGGCTGGGGTGACCGAGCCTCCTCCGCCTCACGTCGCCTGCTCCTGCGCCGGGGCAGTCCGCCCGGTGTGGTGTCCACCGGTCCGGTGCTGCCGGCCTCCACGGATTCGTCGGGCTCCGGGCCGTGCGGCGCGAGCGCCGCCGTCGCCGGGGCGGCCGGGGTGGCGGGCGCGGTCGCCGGGGTGGCCGCCGGGAGGGGGCTGAAGTACTTGTGCGGGACCACGACGACCACCGAGGTACCGAGCCAGGGCGAGTCCGCGAAGGTGACCCGGATGCCGTAGCGGCGGGCGAGGATGCCGACGACGCGCAGGCCGATGTTCGCGTCCTCCGAGATGCCGCCGAGTCCGGGACCCGCCGCCGTGCCCGCGAGGGAGTGCTCGGCCTCGCGCTTCTTCTCCTCGCTCAGGCCCTTGCCGGAGTCCTGGATCTCGATGCCGACGCCGTTGGGCACCTCCTTGCCGGAGACGAGCACCGGCTCGGTGGGCGGCGAATAGCGGGCCGCGTTGTCCAGGAGGTGGGAGAAGATCAGCGTGAGGTGGTCCACCAGGCCGCCGTCGACGCCGAGTTCGGGCAGATGCCGTACCTGGACACGATGGAAGTCCTTGATCCGGCCGATGCCGCCGCGGACCACGCTCAGCAGTCGCTGCGGCTCCTGCCACTGCCGTCCCGGCCGGTCCGAGCCGCCCAGCACGCCGATGCTCGCGGCGAGCGAGTCGGCGGGGCCGAGCTCCTGGTCGAGTTCCATCAGGCCCCTGGCCACCGCGGGCAGCCGGCCGTGCTCGCCCTGCATCTCGTGCAGCCGGCCACGGAGCTTGCTGGTCAGGACGTGGATACGGTTGCCGATGCTGATCACGGCCTGCTGGGCGGAGGTCGAGCGGTTGAACTCCTCCTCGACACCGATCAGGGAGGTCCGCAGAATCCTGCGGAGGTCCGCCTGGAGCTCCGCGTCGAGCTTCGCGGACCGGTCCGGCGCGGGCAGCAGGTCGTCGACGGCGTCACCGGCGCGCAGTCGCTTCAGGGCTTCGGGCAGCTGCTCGTCGGCGAGCCGGGCGACGGCGGTCCGCTGGCGGACGGCCTGCTCCTGCCACACCTCGGCCCGGTCGGTGAGCTGCACTTCGTAGGACTTGGCCTGGTCGGCCAGCCGCTCCTCGTACGCCCTTGCGTTGTCCCCGAGTTGAGCCTCGTAGACCGCGGTGTGCTCACCGAGCTGGGCCTCGTAGACGGCCGCCTGCTCGGTCAGCTGGGCCTCGAGAGACGCGCGCTCGGAGCTGAACTTCCGTTCCAGGGTGGCGACATGCTGCTGCCACTGCTGGGAGTGCTCGGCCTGCGACGAGCGGAAGCTGCCTTCGACGCGGCGCAACTGCTTCTGCGAGCGGATCAGGAGCCGTACACAGACCGAGCTCGCCACGGTCGCGGCGGCACCGGCGACGGCGGCGGTTATTCGCTCGGAGCTCATGAACGTGGCGGCAACCGTCCCGCCTCCTAAGGCCAGTGGCATCAGCCACCAGCTGTACCAGGCGACAGGGGCCCGCGCCGCCGGTGGCGGAGTGGCGAGTTCCATCTGCATCCTTCGAAAGCAACACGATCGAAACGGGGGGGGTGTGCAAAGGCCGCACTCATGAGTACGCACTACGGGTCGACCCATCAAAGGTGCCGTCAACTCGCAGTGCCGGTCTGGAGCTTATCGGGTTTGAACCCCTAAGGATCAACCTCGGGCAGTCGCGGACGTGAGGGTTCCGTCACTCTCCGGCAGGAACCCCAAATCGACAAACACCCTTACAGATCAGGGAACTTACTGACACTCCGCTTGTCACCGCGGGACAACTCGCGCCCGGACAACTGTCCTCCATTGATGAGCCCCCACGGGTTACTCGCCGGTATCGTCACAGACGTGCCGAAGAGAGCCGCAGCGGGGATAGTCGACACTCGCGGCCCGTTCAAGGCGTTGCCGCCAGGTCTTCCCGACCGACTGAGACCGTTTTTCGCCGATATCACCGAGGAGGTCGTCCGGGCGATCAGAACGGAGATCCCGGAGTACGCACGCCCGATGGACGACACCTATATGCAGGGCGTGCACCTCGGTGTGGACCATGCGCTGCAGGGATTCCTGGAGCGGATGGCAAAACCGGACACCGACTGGGAGCCGGTGAAGGCGACTTACCAGCGCATCGGCCGCGGTGAGGCCGAGGAGGGGCGCAGCCTCGACTCGTTCCAGTCGGCGCTGCGCCTGGGCGCACGGGTGACCTGGCGCCGGGTGAACGCACTGGTCGACGAGGGTCTGCTGCCCCGCCACGTGCTGGGTGCCTTCGGCGAGGCGCTGTTTCTGCACCTGGACGAGATGGCGGCCGCGACGACGGCGGGCTACACCGAGGCGCGCCTGCACGCGGCCGGTGAGCTCCAGCAGCGGCGGGCACGGCTGGTCGATCTGCTCACCGCCGATCCCCCGGCCTCGGCCGAGGCGATCGCGGATCTCGCGCACGCCGCACGCTGGGCGGTGCCGCGAGCGGTGGCGGTGGTGGCGGTCGACCACGGGCAGTGGTCGGGGGCCGAGCCCATCGTGCCGCCGGAGTTCCTGGCCCGGTTCGACGGGCAGCCTGCCCTGCTGGTCGTGCCCGACCCGGAGGGGCCGGGCCGGGCGCGGGCGGTGGCCGGGGCGCTGAACGGACTGCGGGCGGCGATGGGGCCGACGGTCGCTCTCCAGGAAGGAGCGCGGTCGCTGCGCTGGGCGGCCGAGGCACTGGACCTGGTGCGCCGGGGTCTGCTCGCGGGTCCCGAGGCGGACTTTGGGATCGTGCGCTGCCAGGACCATCTGTCCACGCTTCTGCTGCTGCGCGACGACGCGTTGCTGGACGCGATGGCCGAGCGCCGGCTGCGCCCGCTGGCGCAGGTGCGTCCGCCGCAGCGCGAGCGACTGGCGGAGACCCTGCTGAGCTGGCTCCGGTCCGGCCGGGGCGTGCCCGAGGTCGCCGCACGGCTGGCCGTGCACCCGCAGACCGTGCGCTACCGGATGCGGCAGCTGGACGAGCTGTTCGGCGGCCTGCTGCACGACCCGGAGGCCCGCTTCGAGATGCAACTGGCCCTGCGAGCCCGGGAGCTCCGCAGGGGCGGCGGAACCGGGGCGGGCACCCCGGGGTGATTTCCTGGACACCTGTCCAGCTATATTGGACACCTGTCCAAGTGGCCTGAGGAGTCTGCTGATCATGGAAATCGTGGCGAACGTGCTGGTCGGCCTGGTGGCCGCGCTGCACGCGTACATCCTGGTGCTGGAGATGTTCCTGTGGCAGCGGAAGCCGGGCCGGGGGCTGCACGGCTTCGACCCGGAGATGGCCCGGGCCACCGCGCCGCTCGCCGCCAACCAGGGGCTCTACAACGGCTTCCTGGCGGCCGGCCTGGTGTGGGGACTGATCGCCGCCGATCCGACCGGCTTCCGGGTGCAGGTGTTCTTCCTGTCGTGCGTGGTCGTCGCGGGCGTGTTCGGCGCACTCACGGCCAACCGCCGCATCCTGTTCGCCCAGGCGCTGCCCGGCGCGCTCGCCCTGACCGCCGTCCTCCTCGCGCAGTGACCAGGCCCGCACCCGAGGACCCGCGGACCGCGCGCACCCGGGCGAGGCTGCGCGCGGCCCTGCTCGAGGAGTGCGCCGAGCGGCCCCTGGAGGAGGTGGGCGTGGCCGCGCTGGCACGCCGGGCCGAGGTCGGCCGGGCCACCTTCTATGTGCACTACGACGGCCTGGAGGCGCTGGCGGTCGACGCCTGCGCGGATGTCGTACGGGACGCGGTCGACGCGCTGCACGCCTGGCGCGGCCGCCCCGATCCGGTACATGCCCCGCCCGCGCTGCGGGAGTTCTTCGCGGGCCTCGCCCCGCACGCAACTCTGTACCGGACCCTGCTCGCGCCGGGCGGCGGCGGGCCGCTCGGCCGGGTCCTGCACCGGGACCTGCGGGCCCGCAGCCTGGCCGAACGGGAGCTGGCGGGTGCCGCGGACGCCCCGCTGGTCGCCTCGGCCGTGGCCGCCACCTTCGCCGGGGTGCTCGCCGACTGGCTGCACGGGCTCCTTTCGGCCACCTCGGACGAAGTGGCCGACCAGGTCTGGCAGTTGCTGGTGGCGCTGCACATGAGCCGGTGACGGGTCACCTGCAGGCCGGCCCGCCCTGCGTCGCCGCGTGCAGATGCTGGCGCAGGGAGGCGCCCGTCGCGAAGCCGACCTCGCCCGCGATGCGGTCCACGGACAGGTCGCTGGACTCCAGCAGATGCCGGGCGCGGGCGCTCGTCGACGCCGACCGGGCCGGGATGCTGGCGATCGCGGAACTGGCCGAGGCGGGCAGGCCGCGCGCCACGATCGCCGGGACGGTCCCGCCGGCCGACGCCGCCAGGGCGCACGAACTGGGCGGCACCGGCCGGACCACGGGGAAGCTGGTCCTGCTGGCGGAGTGACTCGGACGCTCAGAGGGTGAGTACGGGCTTGACCGCCTTGCCCGCGGGCGGCGAGCGCGTCGAAACCCCGGCTCGTCACCGACGTCGGACACGCGCCGTCGTAGCCCTGTCACCCGCGCCACCGGCAGACATGCGCCAAACTCGAAGACATATGTCAATCGAACATGCTCAAATTCCCTCTATCGAGGGTAACTTGCTGGGCGGGGAACAGTTTTCCGGGCGCGGGTGGGAGGTGGTTCGGCCGTGCGACAGGACCCGGCACCGCTGTCCCGGCATCTGCACATCCACCAGGACCGCGGTCACACGGTGCTGGAGTTCCGCGGCGAGATCGACATCGCGGCGGCCACGGAGATCGCTCCGCACCTGGACCGGGTGACGGATCGTACCGGTGCCCGGATCGTGTTCGACCTGCGGCACATCGAATTCTTCGACTGCTCGGGGCTGCGCCTGCTGTACCGGGCCCGGCGCCGGGTGCTCGACCGGGACGGGCAGCTGCAGCTGGTCTGCACCCACCCGCTGACCCTGCGCGTCTTCCGGCTCACCGGACTGTCGCGTCTCCTGCCCCCCCAGCCGACGCTGGACGCGGCCCTGGGCCAGCCCGAGGCCACGTCCGGCTCGTTGTGACCGTGCCCGCCTACGTGATGATCCTGGTGACCTGACCGGCGCCCACCGTCCGCCCGCCCTCCCGGATGGCGAACTTCAGGCCTTCTTCCATCGCGATCGGCTGGATCAGCTCGACGTGCATGGTCGTGTTGTCGCCCGGCATCACCATCTCGGTGCCCTTGGGCAGGGTCACCACACCGGTCACATCGGTGGTGCGGAAGTAGAACTGGGGGCGGTAGTTCTCGAAGAACGGGGTGTGCCGGCCCCCCTCGTCCTTGGACAGGATGTACGCCCGCGCCTCGAACACCGTGTGCGGCGTGACCGACCCCGGCCTGATGACGACCTGGCCGCGCTCGACCTCCTCCCGCTTGACGCCCCGCAGCAGCAGTCCGACGTTCTCCCCGGCCCGGCCCTCGTCGAGCAGTTTGCGGAACATCTCGACGCCGGTGACCGTCGTCCTCGTCTTCTGCTGGTGGATGCCGATGATCTCGACCTCGCTGTTGACCCTCAGCGTGCCGCGCTCGATCCGGCCGGTGACGACCGTGCCGCGGCCGGTGATGGTGAAGACGTCCTCGATCGGCATCAGAAACGGTTTGTCCACGTCGCGCTGCGGCTCGGGCACGAACTCGTCGACGGCGTCGAGGAGTTCGAGCACCGAGGCGGCCCACTGCGGGTCGCCCTCCAGGGCCCTGAGCGCGGAGACCCTCACCACCGGCACGTCGTCGCCGGGGAACTCGTACTCGGTGAGCAGCTCGCGCACCTCCAGCTCGACGAGCTCCAGGATCTCCTCGTCGTCCACCATGTCCGTCTTGTTGAGCGCGACGACGATGTAGGGCACGCCCACCTGCCGGGCCAGCAGCACATGCTCCTTGGTCTGCGGCATCGGCCCGTCGGTGGCCGCGACGACGAGAATCGCGCCGTCCATCTGCGCGGCACCGGTGATCATGTTCTTGATGTAGTCCGCGTGGCCCGGGCAGTCGACGTGCGCGTAGTGCCGGCGCTCGGTCTGGTACTCGACGTGCGCGATCGAGATGGTGATGCCCCGCTGCCGCTCCTCGGGCGCCTTGTCGATCTGGTCGAACGGCGTGAAGGGGTTGAGCTCCGGGTACCTGTCGTGCAGCACCTTCGTGATGGCTGCCGTGAGGGTCGTCTTGCCATGGTCGATATGACCGATGGTGCCGATGTTGACGTGCGGTTTGGTCCGCTCGAACTTCGCCTTCGCCACTGCCGGCCCTCCTGGTCAGGTGGGTGATGTCAAGCGCGGCTCCGCTGCCTCTCGTCTTTATGTCTATTCGCTCCGGGGCGCGTCGAACAGGGCGCTTACGGACTCACCGTTGTGAATCCGGCGCACGGCCTCCGCGAGCGCCGGGGCGATGGACAGGACGCGCAGTTTGGCCTTGTGCTCCTGGTGCTCCTCCACCGGCAACGGCACGGTGTTGGTGCACACGATCTCCAGCACGTCCGGCTGCTCGGTCAGCCGCTTGAGGGCGCCCGCCGCGAACAGCCCGTGGGTGCAGGCCACCCGGATCGAGCGCGGCTCCGACTCCCGGAGCCGCCCCAGGAGTTCGATCACCGTGCTGCCCTTGGCGATCTCGTCGTCCAGCACGATGACATCCCGCCCGGCCACCTCGCCGATCACGGAGCTGATGCTCACCCGGTCGTCCGCGAACCGCTGTTTGGCACCGGCCGCGACTTGGGCGCCGATCAGCCGGGCGAACGCGGCGGCCTCCTTGGCGTTACCCAGGTCCGGCGAGACCACGGTGGTGCGCGAGAGGTCGTACTGCCTGAAGTGCGCGGCGAGTTCACGCAGCGCGTGGAGGTGGTCGACGGGCACCGAGAAGAAGCCGTGCACCTGCGGCGAGTGCAGTGTCATGGCCAGGACCCGGCTCGCGCCCGCCGCGACCATGAGGTCGGCGACCAGCCGGCCTCCGAGGGAGATGCGGGGCGCCTCCTTCTTGTCGGAGCGGGCGTAGGAGTAGTGCGGCATGACGACCGTGATGCGGCCCGCGGAGGCGCCCCGGGCCGCGTCGCACATCATCAGCAGCTCGACCAGGTGCTCCTGCACAGGCTTGACCAGCGGCTGGACGATGAAGACGTCCCGCTCCCGGCAGTTGGCCTGAAGCTGCACCTCTAGACAGTCGTTGGCGAACCGGCTGACCCGGGTGGGGCTGAGCGGCACCCCGAGGTGCGCACAGACCTCCTGTGCCAGCTCGGGATGGGCACTGCCACTGAAGACGGCGATGTCACGCACGATCCGCTCCTCGCATGATCATTACTGGCTGCGGGCTCATGCTACTGACGCCGTCGGCGCTCGCCGGGGCACGATGTCATGTGGCCGGGAAGGCAGGCCGGCCACCCCCGTGCGCCCGGCGCGCCTGCTTCAGGGGTGCCAATCGGCCAACGCACCGGCCTGGCAATGGCTTTGGCGGGCATGCGGACGGTAGGAAGGAGGGCCGTCGACATGACGACGTCCATCAAGGCCCTGCCGGCACGCATGCCCCTGTGGGCGAAGCTGGTGACCGCGTTCGTCCTGGTGCTCGCGGTGCTGTTCGCGGGGATCAGGCTGGCCGTGCTCCCCGGCCTCAAGGACCTCTTCGGCACCGAGACGCACGACCGGTCCGGCCCCGCGCTCCTCAAGTCGATCCAGGACATCAGCCGTTACGACGCCGCCTCCGGCAACTTCCAGGTCGTCGTGGATCTGGAGAAGGACGCCAAGTATCTGCCGTCCGCGATCCGCGGCACCCGCACCCTGTACGTCGGGGCGGGCACCGTGGACGCGTATGTCGACCTCGGCAAGGTCGGCGAGAAGGACGTGTCGGTCAACGGCGACCGCACCTCCGCCACCCTCCGGTTGCCGCATGCACGGCTCGGCAAGCCGGCTCTCGACGCCGACCACTCCTACACCGTGTCCAAGCAGCGCGGCCTGATCGACCGGCTCGGCGATCTCTTCTCGGACAACCCCAACAGCGAGCACGCCGTGCAGCGGCTCGCCGTACGCCACATCGGCGAGGCCGCCACCGGCAGCGGGCTGACCACGCGGGCCGAGACGAACACCACCGGCATGCTCCAGGGTCTGCTGGGTTCCCTGGGCTTCAAGGAGGTGCATGTGTCGTACGGGTCCTGATCAGGCACCCAGCACACCGGGCAGCGCCAGGGCGCCGATCAGCGTGGCGCCCACCAGGACCCAGGCCACGTAGTCGCCGACGTGCCCCGACGCCAGGCGCCGCAGCCGGCGTGCCCCGTCGGGGGCGAGCAGCTCGGGGCGGGTGACGGCCACGGCCGCGAGCGCCACCGCGAGGACGGACGAGACCAGCCCGAGCAGGACCCCCGTCACCGTCCAGTGCACGGAGGTGACCGCTCCCCCGGACCCGGCCTCGTTCACGGCGTGTCCCACGGCTTCGCCGAAGCCGGGGGCCACTCCGACGGCCAGCGACCCGGCGAGCAGCAGCGCCGGTACCACGGTCATGGTGTCGGGAACGCGGGACAGCCGGCGCCGGGTCTCGGGCTGTTCACCGGAGCCGGTGGTCTCGTACGCCGAGTCCGTCCTGGGTTTCGGCCCGAGGCCCAGGAACACCCGGGCGCCGACCCGGAGTACCGCTCCCCCGGTCACCGCGGACGCGGCGATGAACAGCACGGTGAGCGGACCGCCCACGGCCTCCTCGGTGACGGCCTTGCCCAGGGCGGTGCCGAACGGCGGCAGCCCGGCGAGCCCGAGAGCGCCGACGGCGAACAGCACGCCGACCGTGCGCAGTCGGCGGGCCCTGCCGTGCAGCTCGTGCTCGTCGACGCTGCCGTAACGGTCGAGGAGGATGCCCGCGCAGGCGAACAGCGCGGCCTTCACCCCGGCGTGCCCGACGAGGTACAGCGCGGCCCCGTCGTCGGCCTCGGGGGTGAGGACGCCGATGGCGACGAGGAACAGTCCCGTGTGCGCGACCGTCGAGTAGGCCAGCAGCCGTTTGATGTGACGCTGGTACCAGCACATCACGGCGCCCACGGTCGCGGTCAGCACGCCGAGCACGACCAGGGTCCGCTCCAGGTCGGCGGGCGGGATGCCGCCGGGTCCGGCGAAGACGGTGCCGTACACCCGCCAGACGCCGTATGCGCCGAGCTCGACCATGACGCCGGACATCAGCATGCACACCGGCGTGGGCGCGACGGCGTGCGCGTCCGGGAGCCAGAAGTGGAAGGGAACGGCGGCGCCCTTGATCAGCAGTCCGGTCAGGACGAGGACAAAGCTCGCGAGGACGAGGGCGTCGGGCCCGCCGGGCGCGGCCGCGCCGTCGAGGCCGCGCCCGATCTTCGTCATGGCGAGCTCGCCGGTGCGGGCGTAGAGCAGGGCGATTCCCAGCAGAATCGCGTACGCGCCGAGCGAGTTGACCACCCCGAAGGTCAGCGCGCCCTGCACGGCCCGCGCCTCGTCGATCCGGTAGCCGGTCAGCGCGTAGGCGACGACGCTCATCAGCTCGAAGAACACGAACGCGTTGAAGAGGTCGCCGGCGATCGCGAACCCGCACATGCCGGCCTGGAAGACCAGCATCAGGGCGGGGAACGAGCCCGCGTGGCGGCGCGGCGGCTCGTCGAAGTAGCGCCAGGAGTACGCCAGGGCCGCCAGCGTCAGCACGGAGGCGAGCGCGGCCATGCCGAGCCCCGCCCCGTCCCCGACGAGCACGATCCCGACGCTCTCGCCGTCCACGGGCACCCAGCCTCCGGCCCATTCGACCAGCGGGGGCGAGGAGTTGAGGAGGAGCACGAGCGCGAGGCCGGCCGTGCCGCCGGAGACGGCGCAGCCGACGCTCTCGGCGGCGACCCGGGGCAGCCTGCGGCCGGCAGCGATGAGCAGGGCGGCGCCGAGCAGCGGAAGGGCGACGAGCAGCGGGAGCAGATGGTGCATCAGCCACGCAGCTCCGAGAGTTCATCGGGGTCGACGGTGCCGTGCCGCTTGGAGATCTGCAGGACGAGGGCGAGCAGCAGCGCGGTGACGGTGGCGCCGACGACGACATCGGTGAGGGCCAGGGCCTGCACGACCGGGTCGACCACCGGCCGTGAGCCGGGCTCGATGTCGGAGAAGACCGGCGCGGTGCCGCCGGCGCGGTAGCCCACGGACAGCAGCAGCACATACGTGGCGGACTGGCACACGGCCAGACAGCCGACCGCGTGGATCAGATTGCGGCTGGTCGCAAGACCGTAGCAGCCGGTCAGGAAGATCCAGACGGCGACCAGGTACGGAAGGACGTGCAGTACGGCGGTCACAGCGGTCTCACCTCTCGCTCTCCTCCTCGATCTCGACCGCCTGGTCCAGGAACCGGGCGAGCAGGACGACGACGGCACAGGCGACCTCCATGCCGATGGCCGCGTTCAGCAGGGGGACGGTGCCACCGGAGGACAGCGTGTTGAACGTGCCGTACGGCAGGAACGTGTTGGCGAGGAACGCGGTCCCGGCGAGCAGGCCCGCGAGGCCCAGCACGAGGTAGGCGGAGGCGGCGAGCGAGTCGCCCACCTCGAAGACGCCGACGGGGCGGACGCGTTCCAGGGCGCGGTAGTCGGCGCCCAGATACAGCAGGTGCAGGGCGGTGGCGGCGACGACCCCGCCCTGGAAGCCGCCGCCGGGGCTGAGCTGGCCGTGGGCGACGACGTACAGGCCGGTCACCAGGGCGACGGGCAGCACGATCAGGGCGTATCGGCGCACCGGCAGGGGGACCTCCGCGGGTTCCGGACGGGCCCGCTGTTCGTCGCGGGTCTGGCGCAGCAGGACCACGCAGCCGAGCACGGCGGCGAACAGGATGCTCATCTCGCCGAGCGTGTCGTAGGCGCGCTGGTCGAAGTTGACCGAGGCGATGGTGTTGGCGATGTGCCGGGCCAGGGAGGCGCGGACGGCGCGGTCGCCGTACGGATGCGAACGGCCGCCGAACGGCGGGAGGTCCAGGCAGGCGGCGACGAGCAGCGCGGCCAGGCCCGCGCCGCCGAAGCCGAGGAGCCACAGCCGGGCGCGCCGGCTCACCGGTCGCCGTCCTTCGACCGCGCGTGCCGCTTCACCTTGCGCACCGACAGCATGATCAGCAGCGGGGTGAGGGCGGCTCCGACGGCCAGTTGCGACAGGCCGACGTCGGGGGCCTGGAGGACGGTGAACAGGACGGCGAGCACGACCCCGAGGACGGACAGGACCAGCGCCTGACGGACCGGATCGCGGGTGACCACGGCCGCGGTGGCCGCGACGGCCACCAGCAGCAGGGCGACGACGATCACCGCGTCAGCCACGGCGGACCCCCCGGAACCCGCCGGACAGCGCCCGCGAGGCGACGAGGTTGCCGCCGACCAGCAGCGCTCCGACGACCAGGAGCTTCACCATCGCCCGGCCGGGTCCGACAGCCGCGCACAGGACGAGGACGGTCAGCGTGCCGAGCCCCGCGGCCGCGAAGGTCGGCCCCCAGGCACTGGCCGGGTCGCGCTCCAGTTCGTCGGCGAGCAGCCGCGCGAAGACGAGGGTGCCGACCGGGCCGAGGAGCGCGAGCAGGAGAGCCAGGTCGACGTACGACGGGCGGCCGTAGCCCTGGGAGAGGAGCAGCAGGCTCGGGCAGACCACCGAGGTCGACAGGTTCTGGGCCACGACCCGGCGCCGCAGCGGACCGGTCGACACACCCCACACGGCCGCCCCGGCTCCCGCGGCCAGCACCACCGTCCCCGCGAGGATCCAGCCGTTCACCGCCAGGTCACCGCCCGCCGCCCGGCCCGTGCCGCGAGTGCGCCCACGGCGGCGGCGCCCGCTCCGACCACGCGTTCCAGGGTGTCGACCGAGCTGATCAGCACCAGCCACAGCAGCACGAGCGCGCCCCACCAGGCCAGGAGCTCGCCCCCGGCGAGGAGTGCCGTACGCCGCTTCACGTGCCACCTCCTCGGGCCGCTGTTCGACTCTTGCGCTGCGTGATGTTCTTGCGCTGCGTAATGTCCGGTTCGCCGCTTCTGGCATCCAAGCACCGCCCGAGCCTGTGAGGTTGGCGGCGCGCGGGAGCCTGGGCCCGAGTGCCCTGGGGGCGCGAGCGCAAACCGGGGGCGTGCGCCCGCCGTCGGCCCTGTCGGCGGCATCCTCGCCGCCTTCCCGGGTAACCGCTTTGTCACGCAGGGAAGTTGAAGAATGGAGGATCGAATGGCCCGCACCGCCCCGAGCCTGCGCACCATCTGGTCCGGCCTGACCACCAAGGCCGGTCCGGCGGCCAAGAGGCTTCGAGCCACGAAGAACGGAGGCACCGGCAAGGCCAAGCGGACGAACAGGAGCAGGGGCGCCGGCAAGGCGAAACGGACGGCCAAGGGCGGGGGCACCCGCGAGGCGAAGCAGACGGCCAAAGGCACTCGCCACGCACTGCCCACCCCGTTACGGCTGCTCGCGATGGTGTGCGCATTCGCCTTCATGGTGGCGTTCGCCGTCGTGCTGGCCCGGCTCACCCTGGAGCCGTCCCCGGCATCGGTCCCGCTCACGCACACCAATCTGCATCCGGGCCGGTCACTGAAGGCGTATCTGGACCAGCCGGGTCTGCGCGACGCCGTCAAGCAGATCGGCGGGAACCTGCTGCTGGGCGTCCCGTTCGGGGTGCTGGTGCCGGTGCTGGCGCCGCGGGCGCGCGGCCTTCTGCAGATCCTGCTGCTCACCGCGATCGTGATGCTGCTGGTGGAGCTGGCGCAGGGGGCGCTGGTGACCGGGCGCGCCTTCGACATCGACGACGTCATCCTCAACACCGTGGGCGCGCTGGGCGGTTACCTGCTCCTGGGACGGCGACTGGGGCGGTCGGTGCATGCGCGGGTGCGGAAACACTGATCACGGAATATTGGTCCGTACCAGACTATTGACGCCCTCTTATCTCACTTCTTAAATCAAGTGGCGACCCGTCCGTCCCCCACCGGAATGGAGAGCCATGGCCTCCCCACGCCTGCTCCGCAGATGTCTGTTCGCCGCCCTGTCCGCCGCCCTCGTCGCGTCCGCCGCGGTCGGCCCCGCGCGGGCGGACACATCCGGCGCCTCCTCCGCCGCCGCCGTGACCTTCTCGGACAGCTTCGACGGGCCCGCCGGCGCGGCGCCCGACTCCTCGAAGTGGCAGACCGAGACCGGCGACAACGTCAACAACCACGAGCGGCAGTACTACACGGCGGGCAACCGGAACGCGGCCCTGGACGGCCAGGGCCATCTGGTGATCACCGCCCGGCGCGAGAACCCGGCCGGCTACCAGTGCTGGTACGGCACCTGCCAGTACACCTCGGCCCGGCTGAACACCGCCGGGAAGTTCACCGCCCAGTACGGGCATGTCGAGGCCCGGATGAAGATCCCGCGCGGACAGGGGATGTGGCCCGCGTTCTGGATGCTCGGCACACCCGTCAACTGGCCCGACTCGGGCGAGATCGACGTCATGGAGAACGTCGGTTACGAGCCCTCGACCATCCATGGCACCATCCACGGCCCCGGCTACTCCGGCTCGGGCGGCATCGGGGCCGCCTACTCGCTGCCCGGCGGCCAGGCCTTCGCGGACGCCTTCCACACCTTCGCCGTCGACTGGGCGCCCGACTCGATCACCTGGTCGGTGGACGGAAACGTCTACCAGCGGCGCACGCCGGCCGACCTGGGCGGGCGGACCTGGGTGTTCAACAAGCCGTTCTTCCTGATCCTGAACCTGGCCGTGGGCGGCTACTGGCCCGGCGACCCGGACGGCTCCACCGTCTTCCCGCAGCAGCTGGTGGTGGACTCGGTCTCGGTGACCACGGGCGACTCCGCGTCCGCGGTCGCGGTCAAGGGGCTGGCCGGCAAGTGCGTCGACGTGGCCGGGGCGAACTCCGCCAACGGCACCCCCGTACAGCTCTACGACTGCAACGGAACGGGCGCGCAGAAGTGGACGGTCGGCTCGGACGGCACCCTCCGGGCGCTCGGCAAGTGCCTGGACGTCACCGGCAACGGGACCGCGGACGGCTCGACCGTCCAGCTGTGGGACTGCACCGGGGGACCGAACCAGAAGTGGGCCGTCTCCGCGGCACACGACATCGTGAACCCCCAGGCGAACAAGTGCCTGGACGTCACCGGCAACAATCCGGCCAACGGCACCCGGCTCCAGATCTGGACCTGCACGGGCGGCGCCAACCAGAAGTGGACGGTCGGCTGAGGCTGCCGGGACAGCGCCTGGGCCCTGTCGTCAAATCCCCGCCTGCCCGGATTTGACGACAGCGCCTAACGGCGCGGCACCCACGTGAACTTGTCGCCGCCCACCCAGCGAATCACCTCGGGGTCGTCCAGGTCGTGGACGGTGATACCGAAGGCCGCGGCGGTTTCGAGGACGTCGGTGATGGCGTGCGCCTCACCGACGACCTGACCGTCGATCTCCACGATGCGGAAGGGCGGGGTGCCCGGTTTGCCGGTCATCACCCCAAGCACCATCACGCGGGGGTGGGAGATGTGCGGGGCTGCTATTTCGGTCATGCATAGAGCGTAGAACGCAACCGGCGAGCGCGAGTGACGCACGTCACTGATCGGGTGGTGGACCGGCCCCCGCCATCCGTCGTGCGGCCCCGTCGGCGCTGGGGAACCCTGGAGGTGGAGGTGGCGATGGATCCCGTCGAGGCTCTGGACCGGATCGCCTTCCTGCTGGAGCGGTCCCTGGCGCCGACATACCGGGTGCGTGCCTTCCGCACCGCCGCGGGGGTGCTCGCGGCGCTGCCCGAGGGGGAGGCGGCCGAGCGCGCGGCCGCCGGGACGCTGGAGTCGCTCAAGGGCGTCGGCCCGAAGACCGCGCAGGTGGTGCGCGAGGCCCTGGCCGGGCAGGTGCCCGAGTATCTGCGCAGGCTGGAGGAGGAGGCCGGGGGCCCGCTCGCCCAGGGCGGGGAGCGGCTGCGGGAGCAGCTGCGCGGGGACTGCCACCTGCACTCCGACTGGTCCGACGGGGGCAGCCCGATCGAGGAGATGGGGCGCACCGCGGCGCGCCTGGGACACGAGTGGGCGGCACTGACCGACCACTCCCCGAGGCTGACCGTCGCCCGTGGGCTGTCGCCCGAGCGGCTGCGCGAGCAGCTGGAGGTGGTGGCGGGGCTGAACGCCGCCTGGGCGCCGTTCCGGCTGCTCACCGGCATCGAGTGCGACATCCTCGAGGACGGCTCGCTGGACCAGGAGCCGCAGCTGCTGGAGCGGCTCGATGTGGTCGTGGTGTCCGTGCACTCCAAGCTGCGGATGGACGCCCGCTCGATGACCCGCCGCATGGTCGCCGCCGTACGCAACCCGCTCTCGGACGTCCTGGGGCACTGCACGGGGCGGCTGGTCACGGGGCGGGGGCGACCGGAGTCGGAGTTCGACGCCGACGCGGTGTTCGCCGCGTGCGCCGAGTCGGGCACGGCCCTGGAGATCAACAGCCGTCCGGAGCGGCTCGACCCTCCGCTGCGGCTGCTGCGGCGGGCCGTCGACGCGGGTGTCCTGTTCTCGATCGACACCGACGCGCATGCGCCCGGCCAGCTGGACTGGCAGATCCACGGCTGCGCCCGGGCCGAGGAGTGCGGGGTCCCCGCCGAACGGGTGGTGACCACCTGGTCCGCCCCGGAGCTGCTGGCCTGGACCCGGGAGGGCCGTGTGCCGACGCGGACGCAGTGACGCAGATCACCGCCGAACCGGCCGTCCGGCTGGAACACCCCAGGGTGGTTGCCCGTTGAACGAGCCGTGGGTGCGGATGGGACAGTGTCCCCGGGCCTCACCTTTTGCCCACAGGGACGATCGTTCGGCTGAAGCCCTGTGGAGCCTTTCGCCGAGAGGCGACCGCCATCCGTGCCCACCGTCTGGCCGCCCCGACCGTGATTCCCCCATCGCGGTCGGGGCTTTCCTCTGCCTGCGGCCCGCACGGCTCACGCCCGTCTCGTTCCGCTTGACTTCGAGCGCACTCCAATTCGTAGCGTTCCGGACATGAGCACTACTGCACAGCACAAGATCGGTTCGGGTTTCGGCGCCGACAGCACCGCCGAGGACGTCCTGCGGGGCATCGACCTGTCCGGACGCACCGCGGTCGTCACGGGCGGCTACTCGGGCCTCGGTCTGGAGACCACCCGCGCGCTCACCGCCGCGGGCGCCCACGTCGTCGTACCGGCGCGGCGCCCGGACACGGCACGGCAGGCGCTCGCCGGGATCGACGGTGTCGAGCTGGACGAGCTCGACCTCGGCGACCTGGACAGCGTGCGCGACTTCGCCGAGCGCTTTCTGGCCTCCGGCCGACAGATCGACTTCATGATCAACAACGCCGGGATCATGGCCTGTCCGGAGACCCGGGTCGGGCCCGGCTGGGAGGCGCAGTTCGCCACCAACCACCTCGGGCACTTCGCCCTGGTCAACCGGCTGTGGCCGGCGATCGCGCCCGGCGGCGCCCGGGTCGTCTCGGTCTCCTCCCGCGGCCACCACTTCTCCGGCATCCGCTGGGACGACGTCCACTGGCGCCGGGACTACGACAAGTGGGAGGCGTACGGGCAGGCGAAGACCGCGAACGTCCTGTTCGCCGTGCACCTCGACAAGCTGGGCCGGGACTTCGGCGTGCGGGCCTTCTCGCTGCACCCGGGCGGCATCATCACCCCGCTGCAACGGCACCTGGCCCGGGAGGAGATGGTCGAGCGCGGCTGGATCGACGAGCAGGGCAACGTACTGAACCCCGAGGGCTTCAAGACCCCGCAGCAGGGTGCGGCCACCCAGCTGTGGGCGGCCACCTCGCCCCAACTCGACGGTATGGGCGGGGTGTATCTGGAGGACTGCGACATCGCCGAGCCCGCCACCGCGGACGGGGAGCGGACCGGCGTGAAGGACTGGGCGACGGATCCGGAGCAGGCGGCCCGCCTGTGGGCACTGTCGGCGGAGCTGACGGGGGTGAACGCCTTCGCCGGTTAGACCGCCTCCGCAACGGCCATGAACTCCCGCAGATCCGCGGTGAGTCGGCCGGCATGCGTGGCGAACAGTCCGTGGCCCGCGTTCTCGTAGACCTTGAGCGTGGCGTCGGGCGCGAGCGCCGCGCTGCGCCGGCCGGTCAGTTCCAGGGGTGCGGAGACGTCGAGCGAACCGTGCAGGACCAGCACCGGCAGGTCGAGCTTGGCCAGTTCGGGGGCGACGTCCACGGTGGCGATCGTCTCCTGGACCGCGCTCGACGCCCGGGCCGTGGCGACCATGCAGCGGTCCTTGAGATAGCGGACGTGGGCGGGCGACAGGTCGACGCCGGGCCGGCCGAGCGCGAAGAAGTCCCGCACCGCGTCGGGGTCGTTGAAGAAGGCCGCCCGATCCCGAAGGAAGGTCTCGGCGCCGGCGCGCATGACCTCCGGGTCCCAGCCGTCCGGGTTGTTGTCCGAGCGCACCACGCCGGGTGCGATGCCGGAGACGAGGGCGACGCGGGCCACGCGCCCGGCGCCGTGCCGGGTCAGACAGCGCACGATCTCCGCGCAGCCCAGCGAGTGGCCGATCAGGGTCACCGCGCGCAGATCCAGATGGTCCAGGAGCGCGTGCAGGTCGTCGGCGAGGGTGTCGAGGTCGTAGCCGTCCCACACGTCGTCGGACCGCCCGTGCCCGCGCCGGTCCAGGCCGACGCAGCGGTGGCCCTCCCGCGCCAGCGGCAGCATCTGGTGCTCCCACATCTCGGTTCCGAGGTAGGCGCTGTTGACGAACACGGCGACCGGGCCGCCGGCCGGTCCGTAGTCGACGTGGTGCAGGCGCGTGCCGTCGGCGGGGCTGTCGAAGTACGGCATGGGACGTCCTCCTGGAATCCGCTGGTCGAGCGGCTGGCTGGGTACGTCGTCCATGCTTGCGGGAGTGGCGCCGGGCGTCGATTACCTCGGAGGTCAGGGGCGTACCCCGACGCGGCGTTCAGTCGGCGGGCTCGTCCGGTACGGGGTGCTCGGGGTGCACCGCCCCCGAGTGCGGTGCGCCCCGCCGCCCCGTGCCCGCCTCGTCGGTGTCGGGGACGTCCTCCTCGGCGCGGTCGCCGGGCGGCTGCTTCGGGTCGGCCTCCCACGGGTCCTCCCCGGTACGGGTCTGCTGGTCCTGCATGTCGCGCGGAACGGGCCCGCGGTGGCGGCGGTCGGCCACGACGTACTCCCCTCGCGTCGGTTCGAGCCGTACGCGAGTACCGCGTGGGCGCGTCGCCAAACGTGCCGGGAGCCTCGGTCAGGAACGTGTCCTCGCGAACAGGTCGGCGCGGGCGGTGGACTCGACACCCGGGCTGGTGGCGACCCCGCCGAGCACCGTCCGGGTCATGGCAGCGGCGGCGCAGCCGGGCGTCGAGGCCGGTGCCGTGGAAGGCGCCCCGGTCCCGCAGGGTGACCGGATGTCGCCGTCGTGCCCGGCCGGCGACTCGGCGGTGGACCCAAGGCCGTAGGGGCGAGCCCGGTCCCCGGCACGGTGCGCGGCCTCGCTGCGGCCCGGAACCGTCGGCGACCGGGTGGGGTGTGGGGGCGGCCGGTGTTCCCGCTGGAGGGCGATCAGTACGCGTGGTCCTGTCGTCCGGCGCGGTCACGGCCACGGTGCGGCACCTCTCCCGGTCGGCGGGGCCTCGGCGGCGGCGGACTGGGCGGGATCGCTTGCCGCACCCGACTTGTTCCCCGGGCAGTCAGTTCGGCGCCCGCTCCTGAAGTGCCGCTCGCCAGGCCGGGAGGCGGTCCTCGGCCGCCGGCTGCTCACGCCTGCCGCCGCGGGCGAAGAAGTCGGCCAGCGGCAGGATCGCCGCGCCGACGGTGACCGCGTCGGGGCCGAGGCGGCCCAGGTCGATGGTCACCTTCTCGGCCGGGTGGCGCAGCGCGTAGGTGGTCGCGTGGCGGCGTACGGCGGGCAGGAAGCGGGCACCGAGCTGGAGTCCGGCCCAGCCGCCGATCAGGATCCGCTCCGGCTGGAACAGGTTGATCAGGTCGGAGAGGCCGGCACCTAGGTACTCGGCGGTCTCCTCGAGGACGGCGAGCGCCACCGGATCCTCGGCCGTGCCCTCGGGCGGATACGCGGCGGCCAGCATCGCGGTGATCGCGGTCTCCTCGTCGGTGCCCTCCGGCGGGCGCCCGCCCTTCTCCTCCCAGCGCGCGAGCAAGGACTCGGCACCCGCGTAGGCCTCCAGACAGCCGAGCGCGCCGCAGCGGCAGCGCCGCCCCCGGACCCGTACCGTCAGATGCCCCCACTCGACGGCCCGCCCGTGCTCCACCTCGGGGGTGACGAGGCAGGCGCCGACGCCGGAGCCGAAGAGCACCACGACCGCGTTGCGGGCGCCGCGGCCCGCGCCGAACCACATCTCCGCCTGGCCGAGGGTCTTGGCGCCGTTGTCGATGAAGTACTGCACGGAGTCCGGGAGCTGGGAGCCGGAGCGGAGCAGTTCCTCCAGCGGTACGGCGTCCCAGCCGATCGTCTGCCCGTGCACGACGGCACCCCGGTCCGCGGTGTGCTCGACGATGCCGGGGACGCCCACGCCGACGCCGAGCAGCCGTTCGGGATCGGTCCCGGCCTCGGCGAGGACCTCGGTGACGCCGTCGCGGACATGGCCGACGATGACGTCGACGTCGTACCGCTGGTGCTCCAACGGCCGTTCCGCACGGGCGAGTTCGGTGAGAGTGAGGTCGAACAGCTCGACGCGGACCCGGGTCTCGCCGACGTCCACGCCGATCATGTGCCCGCTGTGCGGAGCGACCCGCAGCAGGGTGCGGGGACGGCCGCCGTCGGAGTCGACGCTGCCGGCCTCCTCGACGAGTCCGTCGGCGATCAGATCCGCGACGACATTGCTCACCGAGCCGGAGCTCAGTCCGGTCGCCGGGCCGAGTTCGAAGCGGCTGAGCGGCCCGTCGAAGTACAGCCGTTGCAGCACCGCCGTGCGGTTGCCCCGCCTGAGGTCGCGTACCGTGCGCCCGTTCCGCCCCGCCATGTGGCTCCCTTCGAACCCTGCCCGACCTGCAACATACCTCTGCTCGTGGGCTCGGCGCGACATTCGTCCAACCCTTAGTTCACGCTATGAGCTAAGCGGACCGGTGAACTCGCTCAGCGAGGGTGGACCGGTCGAGTGCGCGCACGTTGATCCCCACGAGCGGGGATTGTGCCGTGCCCATCCGCCGGCGGCCACCGTAATTCCTCGACGTCACCCCTGACCTGGATGCTTCCTCATCCGCCCACGGCCAGCACGATCTTGCCCCGGTTGTCCCTGCTCTCCAGGCGTTCGTGGGCGGCCCGCGCCTCCTGAAGGGGCAGGAGGGTCTCGATCGGCACACGGTAGGCGCCGGTGGCGACGCGGTCGGCCAGTTCGCGCAGGTCGGCACGCGGATCGTAGCCGTGGATCTGCAGGTTGGTGAGCTGGAAGCCGAGGATCGAGATGTTCTTCGGGTAGAAGTCGCGGGTGTCGATGGTGCTGGGCTCCAGGGCGACGTTGGCGAGGGCCACGACCCGGCCGCCGTGCCCGGCCTCGCGCAGGCTCCGCCCGAGGGCCCGGCCGCCGACCGTGTCCAGGACGATGTCGGCACCGCGCCCGCCGGTCAGCCGCAGCACCTCCTCGACCTCGGCGTCCTCCGCGTGCCGTGAGGTGTCGACGACGTCCCGCGCCCCGAAGCCGCCCGCCCAGGCCGCCTTCTCCGCCGACCCGGCGAGGGCGATGACGCGGGCGCCGGCCTCGGCGGCGATCTGCACGGCAGCGGTGCCCACGCCGCCGGCGGCCGCCTTCACGACGACCGTGTCCTCCTTGGTGACCTTCGCCAGGCGGCGCAGGCAGTACCAGGCCGAGAGCCAGGCCACGGGCAGCGCGGCCGCGTACGTGAGGTCCAGGCCGTCGGGCAGGGCGGTGACCTGTGTGGCGGGGACGGCGGCCAGCTCGGCGTAGAAACCCGGCGCGTTCACCCCGTCGAGCGCCAGGACGCGCTGCCCGACCGCGAAGCCGGTCACCCCCTCCCCCACCGCGGCCACCGTCCCGGCCCCCTCCACGCCCAGGATCAGCGGCGGCCGTCCGGCCCGGTGGTAGGACCCGGCCCTGACCAGGGCGTCGGCGCGGTTCACCCCCGCCGCCACGACCCGCACCAGCACCTGACCGGGACCGGCCACCGGTTCGGGCACCTCCACCGGGACCAGCACCTCGGGCCCGCCGAACTCGTCGATCCGAACCGCACGCATACCGCACCCACCCTTGCTCCGGAAGACACCCGGCACCGACCCACGCCGACACCGGTTGAACTGGTGTCACCATGCGACACCTCATGAACCGGTGTCAAGGCGCTAGTCTGAGTCCATGACCTCGGCACCCGACCCGGCGCTCGCGTTCCCGTTCCTCGGCGGACGCCCGAGCCTGAACTTCGTCGCCACGCTCGGCCGACGGCACTCAACCCCCGTCGAGCGGCTCTCCGACACCGACGCGCTGGCCCGCTGGATCGAGGAGGCGGAGCTGGTGGCGGGTGACCCGCCCGTACCGGTCACGGCCCGTGAGCTGGCCGAGGCCCGGGTGCTGCGGGAGGCCGTGAACCGCGTCGTACGGGCTGCGATGGCAGGGCGGGAGCCGGAGGCGGACGACGTGGCGCGGGTCAACGAGACGGCGGCCGGACCCGACCTCGCGCCCCAGCTCGGTCCCCGGCGCTGGACGGCACGGCATCCGGCGCGCGCCGCCCTGGCGACCGTGGCCCGGGACGCCGTCCTGCTGGTGGGCAGCCCCCAGCTGGAGCGGGTGAAGGAGTGCGGGAACCCAGAATGTTCGCTGCTGTTCCTCGACGACTCCCAGGCCCGGCGTCGCCGTTGGTGCTCGATGGAGCGGTGCGGCAACCTCGCGAAGGTCCACGGCTACCGGTCGCGCGGCCGGGCCGCGACCACTCGCTGACGGCGGAGAACCCCCTCGGAGCAGGCGTTCTTCTGTGCCCTGTACGTTCGACGCCGCCGCCGAAAGGGAAGACGCCAAGGGATGCAAGAGGAACGGAAGTGGACGGCGGGGGCGGCGCGGCTCCTGAGGCGCCACCGGGACCCCGTGGTCGTACAGACGCTGCGCTCGGCCGCCGCGGCGACGATCGCGTATGTCCTCGCGCTGCGGCTGAGCCCGGAGCCCGCGCCGCTCACCGCGCCCCTGACCGCCCTGCTGGTCGTCCAGGTCACCCTGTACGCCACGCTCAAGAACGGCATCCGCCGGGTGAACTCGGTGGTGGCGGGCGTCCTCGTCGCCATCGCCTTCAGCCTGCTGGTGGGGCTGACCTGGTGGAGTCTCGCGCTGCTGATCGTGGCCTCGCTGGCCGTGGGCCATCTGGTGCGCGTCGACGAGTACGTGCCCGAGGTGGCCATCAGCGCCATGCTGGTGCTCGGCGTCACGACCGTCGGGAACACGGCCTGGGCGCGGGTGGTGGAGACACTGATCGGGGCGGCCGTGGGCATGGCCTGCAATCTGCTGCTGCCGCCCCCGGTGTGGGTGGACGAGGCCGGGGAGTCGATCGAGGGCCTGGCGCGGCGGGTGCGGCAACTGATGCTGCGCATGGGCGAGGAGGCCGCCGGCCGCACTCCGGTGGAGGTGGCGGCGGCGCGGCTGCACGAGGCGCGCCGGCTCGACCACGACATCGTCGAGGTGGACGGGGCGCTGCGGCAGGCCGAGGACAGCCTGCGGCTCAATCCGCGCGTCAAGGAGGGGCTGCTGCGCCGGGTGGTGCTGCGCACCGGCCTGGACACCCTGGAGATCTGCACGGTCGTGATGCGGGTGCTGGCCCGCACCTTCACCGATCTGACCAAGGCCCGCGACCCCGAGCCGCTCTTCCCGTCGGAGGCGGGCGCGACCGTCGAGCGGCTGCTGTCCGAGATCGGTGACGCCGTGGTCAGTTTCGCGGTGCTGGTGACCACCGACCTCAGCCGCAGCGCCGACGCGGCGGAGGAGCGGCTGAGCGCGGAGCTGCACGCCGCGGCGGCCACCCGCGACAAGCTGGCCCTGCTGCTGCGGGACGAGGTCGAGCGCGACAGCCGGCACTGGCAGCTGCACGGCGCCGTCCTGACCGAGGTGAACCGGATGATCGACGAACTCGACACCGAGCACCGCTCACGCCGACTGCTGGAGGAACTGGACCGTGTCTCCGGTGAGCAGCGCGCGAAGCTGCCCCGCCTGACCTGGCTGCGGGAGCGGGTGGGCGTACCCGAGAGGCTGCGCCGGAACCGCCCGGGTGCCGACCGGCGTTCTCTTTGACGGGACACCCGGGCCGTCGAACCGAGGGGACACCCGGGGGCAGCGAAGGGGGACACGCGGATGAGCGACACGGCCGTACGGATCGACGGGAACACGCTGCGGCTGCCGGGCGGTGTGGCGGTGCGGTTCGTGCGCACGCTGCGGCTGCCCGAGACGGGTACGCATCCGCTGCCGCCGGGTCTGGGCGAGTTCCCCGTCCGGCGGGTGGCCGACTTCCCGGACACGGTGCCGGCGCAGTGGCGGGCCCGCGGTGGCGTGATGCTGCCGGTGTATCTGCGCGAGGCGATGTGGCTGAGCTTCGCGGGCACGACGGAGCCGGCCGCACTGCAGGTCGGGGTCGGCAAGGTGTGCGCCGTGTCCGGCAAGCGGTGGAGCGATCGGCTGTCGCGCAGGCCGCAGAACTATGTCGTGCTGCCCCGGCAGCCCTGGCTGGACGGCATCAACTCCGGGAAGGGGACGGTCCGCCAGTTCGTGGCCGTGCCGCTGGGGCTGGGCGCGACGGTGGAGGGTCAGGTCACGGGCGAGGAGGTGTGGGGCGGCGTCCAGTTGCAGTCGTTCCCGTTGCGGGACGAGCCGCTCGCCGAGTGGCGCAGGCAGGAGCGGATCCGCCGGGAGCGGATGAGCACGACCATGGCGGTCGGCGGGTACGGCGCCGCCATGCCCATGGCCGCGCCGGCCCCCGGGGCACCGCCCGCCCCCGGCGCGATACCGGCGCCTGCCGCCGCGCCGCGTTCCCCGATGGCCGCCGCCATGGGGCTCGGCGTCGGGGGCTCGATGCGCCAGGAGGTCTACCAGGACGACCGGAAGCTCAAGGACTGGGCCGAGAAGCCGGCCGGGCGGGTGTTCGTGCATCTGGTGACGCCCCCGGAGTGGCGCCGCATCACGGGCGAGGCGCCCCCGCCGTCGCCGGTGGACCGGGCGGCGTACACCCGGGCGGGACTCCCCTGGTACGACTACTACGACCAGGACGGCGAGGACCTCGCCCCCACGGACACCCTCGGCGCGGTCAAGCCGGTCGGCGACTGGCTCGGGGACGACCTGGAGCCCTGGCAGGAGCCCACTTGCGGCCAGGTGAAGCAGCTGAAGGACACGCCGGGCGAGCCGGTCGAGGACGGTGAGTGGTAGACACCGCTTCTCATTGCACCCTGCGCAACGCTCATTGCCGTTCTTGCGTTTGACCGCGGGTCCGCGCCAAGGTGACTGTCACGACCGAGGCAGCCGACGACCTGAGGGTGCGGGCATGGACAGTGGGGCGCAAGCGGCGGGCGGCGGCTGGAGCCGGCGCCGGTTCGTCGGGGCCCTGGCGGGAACGGCGGTTATGGTGACCGTCCCGGCACCGGCGGCTCCGCGGACGAGCGCACCGCAGGCTCCACGGACCGGGGCATCCGAGGCTCCTCGGACGGGCGCACCGGCGGCACAGGAACCGGCGCCCGCCGAGGCCTCCCGGAAACCGCCCCGCCCGCACCCCCTCTACCTGGGCACCTACACCTCGGCGGAGGGCGGCGGCACCGGCATCGGCCTGGCCGCGTACGACCCGGCGACGGGCGGGATCACCGGCGCCGGGACGCTCACCGGCCTCGCCGACCCGTCGTATCTCGCCCTGCATCCGAACGGCCGCACCCTGTACGCGGTGAACGAGCGCGCGGACGGGGGCGTGACCGCGGTCCGCCTGGCCGACCGGCGGATCCTCGGCAGCCGGAGCACCGGCGGCTCGGCCCCCTGTCATCTGTCCGTCCACCCCTCCGGACGGTGGCTGCTGAGCGCCAACTACCAGTCGGGCAGCGTGGCCGTGCACCCGATCGACGCCTCGGGCGCCCTCGGGGAGCACACCGACGTGGTCACGCACTCCAGCCCGGCGCCCGGTCCCGGGCAACAGGGGCCCCATGCGCACCAGTTCGTCACCAGCCCCGACGGAGGTCATGCCCTCGCCGTCGACCTGGGCACCGACACCGTCTACAGCTACCGCCTCGATCCGGTGAAGGGCACGCTCACCGAGGTCGCCCGGGCCGCGACCCGGCCGGGCGCGGGCCCGCGCCACCTCACCTTCCACCCGGGCGGCCGGTACGCCTATCTGGCCAACGAGGTGGACAACACGGTCGCGGTGTGCGCCTACGACCCGCGCACCGGTCGCCTGACGATCGGCGAGGCGCAGTCCACGGGCACCGGCGAGGGCACGAGCTACCCGGCGCAGATCCTGGTGACCGCGAACGGCTCGTACGCCTACCTGGCCAACCGCGGCCACAACAGCCTCACGCGCTACGCCGTCGAGGCGGACGGGGCCCGGCTGCGGCTGCTCGGCACCGTGCCGGTGTCCGGTGACTTCCCGCGACAGATCGCCTTCTCGCCGGACGGGCGGCTGCTGTTCGCGGCGAACCAGCGCTCCAGCACGGTCAGCGTCTTCCATGTGGACGTGAGCAGCGGTGAACTGCGGCTCGCGGGCGAGCCGTTCTCCTCACCGGTCGCCGTCTGCGCGCTGCCGCTGTAGCGGGCGGGGGCAGGAGGCCGCGCTCGCCTGCGTCAGCAGGACGTGCATGCGCTCGGTCAGCTGCCCGACGTCGTCGGCGGGTGCGTGGAACGGCAGGCGTACGTCTCCGTGGGCGCGGGCGCGCTCGATGCGCAGCGTCAGCCCGTGCCGGTCCACGGCGAGGGGCTGGACGCGGACCGCCGCATGCAGGCTGTCGGGCTCGACCAGGCGGGTGAGGCGCTCGACGGCGTCCGGATGGGCGTCGGCGAGATGGGTGAGGAGCTGGGCCTCTGCGGCGGCCAGCGGGTCGGGTGCGGCGGCGGCGAACTCGTCGAGGTCGACGACCACGGAGCCGGAGGGCCGGCGCAGCACGACCCGGCTGGGCCGGAAGGCGAGGTGGCCGTCCTCGACGGCGAACCAGCCGGCGAGCCAGAGGCGTGCGCGGATCCGGCTGCGCACCGGGACGGGCGCGACGTCGGCGAACTCCAGCACGGCCGACGGCTCCCCGCGCGGTGCGCAGATCGCGGCCGCGAGCAGGGCGCTGTCCTCGGGAACGTGCAGGATCACCCGGCCGTCCCCGGTGACGGTGTGCGCACCGACGAACTCCTCACGGCCGCCCTCCGCGGTCGCCGCGCAGGACCAAGCGGCGGCGAGCACCGACCGCGCCTGCTCCGCCGCCCCGGGCGCGGCCGTCCAGGCCTGGCTGTCACCCATCCCGAAACCTCCTTAGGTAAGGCTTGCCTAACCTACCGAAGATCGGGGCACACGCCAACCGGGCGCTCCGGCCCGCACCGTCAGGAGATGACCCCCAGCAGCGCCCGCGCGCACAGATCCCGCACCTGGTCCCGGGTCAGGTCCGAGCCGCGCAGCCACTCCAGGCACACGGCCGTCGTGAAGGCCAGCCAGCCGCGGACCGCGAGCCGCACCTCGGGGCGCTCCTCGAAGAGCGGCCCGAACTCCGGGTCCGCGGACAGGGCCGCCAGGATCTGTTGCTCCTGGGCGGCCAGAGCCCGCCGATAGACCCGCCGCACCGCCTGGTCGCCGGCCGCGTCGGCGCGATGGAAGGCCCGGTAGCCGTGGGCGTGCGCCTCGACGTACTGCAGATAGGTGTCGAGACCGGCGGTGAGCTGCTCGCGCACCGGCACCCCGGGCACCGCCGCCGTCATACGCAGCATCCGCTCGCTCTCGCGCTCGACGACCGCCGCGAAGAAGTCCCGTTTCGTCGGGAAGTAGTGGTACAGCAGACCCCGGGAGACCCCGGCGATCTCGGCTACCTGCTCGATCCACACGTCGTCGTAGGGGCTCTCCGAGAACAGTCTGGCCCCGACGGACAGGAGCTGCTCCCGACGCTCCCCGGTGGTGAGTCTGCGGCGGGTGCGCTCGCCCTGGTTCGCGGCCATGTCCGCACTTTACTTGACGCCTGTTCAACAAGGGGACCAGACTGAAACCCACTATTGAACCCACGTACAACACGCTCACCGCAGCTCAACCTGCCGCTGGATCAAAGGAGATCGCGTCATGGCGGAGACGGACACCTCGACGACGGCCGGGGAAGCACTGCCCAGAGGCTTTCGTGGCGCCGAGCAGGGCTGGCCCGAGCTGCACCGCATTCCGCATCCGCCGCGCAGGGTCCCCCTGCTGGGCGATGTGCTCGGCGTCGACCGGCGCACCCCCGTGCAGGACTCGCTGCGTTACGCCCGTGAGCTGGGCCCGATCTTCCGGCGCAAGGCGTTCGGCAACGAGTTCGTGTTCGTGTGGGGCGCCCGCCTCACGGCCGACATCTCGGACGAGTCCCGGTTCGCCAAGCATGTGGGCCTGGGTGTCGCCAATCTGCGTCCGGTCGCCGGGGACGGGCTGTTCACGGCGTACAACCACGAGCCCAACTGGCAGCTGGCGCACGACGTCCTGGCCCCCGCCTTCAGCCGCGAGGCCATGGAGGGCTACCACCCCATGATGCTGGCCGTGGCCGGGCAGCTGACCGACCACTGGGACCGGGAGCTGGCCGCGGGCCGCGCCGTGGACGTGCCCGGCGACATGACCAAGCTGACCCTGGAGACGATCGCCCGCACCGGGTTCGGGCACGACTTCGGGTCGTTCGAGCGCGACCGGCTGCATCCCTTCGTCAGCTCGATGGTGGGCACGCTCACCTACGCCCAGCGGCTGAACACCGTGCCCGCGCCGCTGGTCCGGCTGCTACTGCGGCGGGCCGACCGGCGCAACGCCGCCGACATCGCCTTCCTCAACCGCACCGTCGACGGCCTCGTACAGGCCCGGCGCCGGTCGGGCAGCGGGGCCGGGGACCTGCTCGACCGGATGCTCGACACCGCGCATCCGGAGACCGGGGAGCGGCTGTCGCCGGAGAACGTCCGGCACCAGGTGATCACTTTCCTGGTGGCCGGGCACGAGACCACCTCCGGCGCGCTGTCCTTCGCCCTGCACTACCTCTCCCGGCACCCGGACGTCGCCGCCCGGGCCCGCGCCGAGGTGGACCGTGTCTGGGGCGACACCGCGGCGCCCGGATACGACCAGGTCGCCAAGTTGCGGTATGTGCGCCGGGTGCTCGACGAGTCGCTGCGGCTGTGGCCGACCGCGCCCGCCTACGCCCGCGAGGCACGGCAGGACACGGTGCTGGCCGGGGAGCATCCGATGCGGCGGGGCGCCTGGGCGCTGGTGCTGACGCCGATGCTGCACCGCGATCCCGAGGTGTGGGGCGCGGATGCCGAGGAGTTCGACCCGGACCGGTTCGACGCGAAGGCCGTACGCGGGCGTGCGCCGCACACCTTCAAACCGTTCGGCTCCGGGGCGCGGGCCTGCATCGGCCGCCAGTTCGCGCTGCACGAGGCGACCCTGGTCCTCGGCCTGCTGCTGCGCCGCTACGACCTCGTGTCCGACCCGGACTACCGGCTGCGGGTGACCGAGCGGCTGACGCTGATACCGGACGGGCTGCGGCTGCGTCTGGAGCGCCGCCCCGCACCCGCGCCGGCCGCGCCGGTCACCGTCCCCGAGGCCCCGGCGTCAGAGCCGCGCTGCCCAGTGCACGGGATGGGCGACTGACTCCGGCAGTCTGGTTCCGGTGCTTCCCCGGGCCGCGTTGAGCTGCGGCTGGGTCAGGAAGAACGCGCCGGTCAGATCCGCGTCCGTGAGATCGGCGCCGCGCAGATCGGCGCCGATCATGTCCGCGCCGCGCAGATCGGCGCCGGTGAGGTCGGCGGCGATGAGGTAGGCACCGCGCAGGCTGGCGCCGCGCAGGTCGGCCCCCTTGAGGCGGGCACCCATGAGGTCGGCGCCCCGGCGGTCCTTCTTCTTGCCTCGGACGCCCGCCCGCGCCAGTTCGCTGGTGCGCAGCAGCAGGACGTTGACCTCCTGCCGGTGGGCGGCCACGTCGAACACGGCCAGTTCCCCGGGGCTCTGTCCGGTGAGCCGCTCGGTCTTCTCCAGGGCCGCGCGCAGCTCGGCGTGGACGGGGCGGGCCGCGGGGAGGCTCAGCGCCTCGGTGAGGTACCAGAGCAGTTCATGGAGCTGTCGTACGACCGGGAACACCTCGAACATCTGCCGGGCGTGCTCCTTGGAACCGCCGCGCCAGTCCTGTCCGCCGAAGACGACCTGCGAGACCTGCTGACCGGCGCCGAAGCAGTCGTAGACCGTACAGCCGGTGAAGCCCTTCTGCCGCAGGCCGGCATGGATGCCGCACCGGTGGTCGTCCTGGAGGTTCCGGCAGGGCTGGCCGGCGGGCTTGTCGACCGCGAAGTCGGCCGAGGCGGCGAAGGGCAGGGCGACACAGCAGAGCCCGAAGCAACGCACGCAATCGCCACGCAGTCCGGTCCGGTCGGCTATCTGGTCTGGCATGCGCCCAGCCTACTGACCTGCGGAACCACCCCGGCCTTCGCGCTCAACGCCCCACAGTCCCGCCCCTCCGCACCCGCCGTGAAGCGCCGTCTTCCTGCGCCCGCAGCCATGCCGCGTCCTCACCGGGCGGCAGGCCGAGGCGCACGCACCGCGCCGCGGGCAGGCCGCGCCCGGCGACGCCAAGCGGGCCTCGGTCCTCGGCCGGCCCAGCGAGGCGCGGTTCACGGTGATCGAGGCGCTCGCGACCGTGGCGGAGGAGGCCGGCGCGAGCCCGGCGGCCGTGGCTCTGGCCTGGGTACAGGGCCGCCCCGGCGTCACCTCCACCCTCCTCGGCCCGCGCACACTGGAGCACCTGGAGGCCAACGTGGCCGCGCCGGACGTACGGCTGACGCCGGATCAGACGGCGGCGCTGGACGAGGTGTCGGCCCCGGTCCTCAACTTTCCCTACGACCTCAACCGCCGGGTCGGCCCCATGCTCAAGAACGCCGGTGCCACCGTCGACGGCGTGACCAGCCTGGTGTATCCGCCGCTGCTCGCCAATACCACCCGCTACTGAGCAGGCCCCGATCCCCCCTCAGGGAACGGAAACTCACCGATGAGTTTCCGGCCCTGTGGGGGTCTTCTCATGCAACGGAAAACAAGCTCGGCTACCACAGAGGGAGCACCCCGCAGAGGCAGGAGCCGACCGAGCCGAGGAGACGGACCATGTGCAGCCACCAGCCCCCGTGCCCCACCGCCGACCTGCCCGACCACCACGCGGCCGTCATCGTGTCGGCCCACCCCGAGCAGGGGTGGAGCCTGCTCTGCAACGGCACCATCGTCTTCGACGACACCGGTGAACTCCTTCCCGACGGACAGGCCGTGGACCCGCACCGCGCCCTGGGCCCGCCGGCCGTGGCCGCCTGAACCTCACTCCTCCAGTGCGGGCAGCTCGAGCCGGGCGAGTCGCTCGGGGTCGGCCAGGATGTACATCCCGGTGATCTTCCCGTCCGCGACGGTGAGGGACGCGACCGCCATGGGCTTGCCCTCCGGCGCGGTGACGAGCCCCAGGGACCCGTTGACCAGCGCGAGCCGGGCGAATCCGGCGAACTGCGAGAACGTGGCCGCCTGTTCGGCCACCGCCTTGGCCCCGTGCACGACCTTGGACACGGCCGCTCCGCGCACCAGGGCGCCGGCGTCGGCGCGCAGCACCACGTCCGGGTGGAGCACGGCGACCAGCGCCTCGAAGTCGCCGCCGCGCGAGGCGGCCAGGAAGGCCTCGACCACCTCGCGCTGCCGCCCGAGGTCCGGGTCGGCCGGCGGGGTCGCGCCCTGGACCCGGCGACGGGCCCGGCTGGCCAACTGCCGGGTCGCGGCCGGGGTGCGTTCCACGACGGGCGCGATGTCGTCGAACGGCACCGCGAACAGGTCGTGCAGGACGAACGTCAGCCGCTCTGCGGGTTCCAGCGTCTCCAGGACGACCAGGAGGGCCACGCCGACCGAGTCGGCCTGGAGCACCTCCTGTTCGGGGTCGATCTGCGACAGCGGCCGGATCACCGGGTCCGGGACGAACGTGTCGTCCATCGGCTCCTCACGGCGGGCGCCGCGGGAGCGCAGCATGTCGAGGCAGACCCGCCCGACCACGGTGGTCAGCCAGCCGCCGAGATTCCTGATCTCGTCCGGATCGGTGCGGCCCAGTCTGAACCAGGACTCCTGCACCGCGTCCTCGGCCTCCGCGAGCGAGCCCAGCATCCGGTAGGCCACCGCGCGCAGATGTCCGCGGTGTTCCTCGAAGCGGTCGGCCAGGAGTTCCGTGTCGTTCATTCCGTCCCCGTTCGATTGGTTGAGTGGCGCAGGGCCGCTAAGTCCCTAGCGGCCGAACAGCTCGAAGGCGACCGCCGGCTTCCCGCCGAAGCGTTCGCCGGTGGCGGTGGCGTGCCCGGTCAGGAAGGTGCGTGCGTAGGTCTCCGGGTCCTCGTCGGTCAACGCCCGTATATAGGTGCGGTGTTCGAGCAGGGAGCGCACCGCGCGACCCAGGCCGGGTGTGGCGTCCACCGCGTGGGTCGGGCTGCTGGAGCCGGCGACGGCCACCCAGCGGACGCCGTTCCATGGTTCCAGGCCCTGTTCGGCGAGTTCCGGGAAGATCCAGCGGTTGCCGGCGTCCGCGGCCGCGTCCAGGGTGGCGCGGCCGACGGCGACATGGTCGGGGGTGTTCCAGGCGACGCCGCCCCAGGTGTCCCGGTGGTTGAGGGTGAGGACGAGTTCGGGGCGGTGGCGGCGGATCGCGGCGGCTATGTCGCGGCGCAGGGCAGTGCCGTATTCGACAACGCCGTCCCTGTGGTCGAGGAATTCCACGGTCGAGACTCCGACCACGGCCGCGCTCGCCCGCTGCTCCTGTTCCCGCAGCGGACCGCACTTGGCGGGTTCGAGTGTGTCGATGCCCGCCTCGCCGCGCGTCGCCAGGACGTAGGCCACCTCGCGGCCGTCGTCGGTCCAAGCGGCGATCGCCGCGGCGCACCCGTACTCGAGGTCGTCCGGGTGCGCCACCACGGCCAGGGCGCGCCGCCAGTCGTCAGGCATGGGCTGAAGCTGACTGATCTTCGGCTCGGTCATGGGCGCAGACTATGCGGCCCTGCCGTCCTCGCAACCGCTTTTGAGTCCGCGCTCAAGCCTCGTCACGGGTCAGCGCGAGCAGCCGGTCCAGGACGCGGGGAGCACCGGCCCGCAGGCCGTCGTGCTCGAACTCGTCGGTCACCCAGGTGCGCAGCCCACGGATCGCACGGGCGGTCCGCAGGGAGTGGGTGGTGTCGACGTACATGTCGTCGTGATAGACGGCCGCGGCGACCGGGACCTCGTTGGCGGCGAGCCGGGCCGGGTCGTACAGATGCTGCCAGTCGGTGCGGGCGGCAAGCGCGTCGGCCGTGTCGCGCAGGGGGCGCAGGGCCGGGTCGCTGTCGAACATCCAGGGGTAGATGTTCTCGCCGGTGAACAGCACCGGCGCGTCGCCGGCAAGGGCCTTGGGGGCATCGAACTGCGGGAACTCGGCACGGATCCGTTCGGCGGCCCAGGCGGTGGGGCGGGTGTCCTGGCCGTAGATCGGCTCGTGGAGGAGGGCGAAGAGCGGGTGGTCCGCGTAGGAGAGGAGGCCCTGGACCTCTTCCTGGAAGGCGTCGGACAGTTCGGTGCCCTGCGGGGTGCGGACGAAGGCGTTCTCCAGGAGGTAGTGGAGGCGGTGGCTGCCGTCGCTAGCGCCGAGCATGAGTCCGAGGGACTGGAAGGCCTCGACGGTGAGGCGGTAGCCGTTCGGCAGGACCACGTCGTGGGTCAGCAGGTGGTCGGCGATACGGCGGGCGCGCTCGACGTCCTGCGGGTAGCTGGCGTAGTGCGCGGTGACCTTGCGCTCGATGCGCGGGTAGGCGGCCCGGTACACGTCGTCGGCGTGGGCGTCCAGGGAGGGCAGGCCGCCGGTGATCACTGCGGTGGCCAGGCCCTCCGGGGCCAGGGACAGATAGCTGACCGTGCAGAAGCCGCCGAAGCTCTGACCGAGGACGGTCCAGGGGGCGCCGCCGGTGAGCCGGGCGCGGATCAGCTCGCAGTCGCGGACGATGGAGTCGGCGCGGAAGTGGGCGAGGTAGTCGGCCTGCTCGGCGGGGCCGCCGCGCAGCGGGAGAGTCTGCCGGTTGGCGGGCGTGGAGTGGCCGGTGCCACGCTGGTCGAGGAGCAGGACGCGGTACTCGTCCAGGGCTCGGTCGAGCCAGGCCTGCCGCCCGATGAAACGGTTCGCCCCATAGCCGGGACCGCCCTGGAGATAGACCAGCCACGGCAGGTCCTGCCGCGCCTTGGCACTGGCGACGACCTCACGGGCGTAGAGCTCGATCGTCTCGCCCTCCGGGTCGGCGTGGTCCAGGGGCACGGTGAAGTGGCGGTCTGTGAGGACGACGCCGGGCTGGCGATAGCTGAGGCTCAACAGGTCTCCCGGGACGGACGGATGGTCGCGTCCCAGTTCAGCACATGTGCGTCCGCCGTCCGACCCCCGGGATCATGGTTTCTTACTGAACCCGCGATCAGCGGGCGGCAAGACTCGAGCGGCGCACCACGAGCTCCGGCTGGAGCACCACCCGCCGGTGCTCGTGCGCCCCCGGCGCGTTCTGCGCCTCGGTCTCCTCCAGCAGGAGCTCGGCGGCGAGGGCGCCCATGGTGACCGCGGGCTGCCGCACCGAGGTGAGCGGCACGGCGGCCGCGGCCGCGAACTCGATGTCGTCGTAGCCGACGATCGCGAGATCGTCGGGCACGGTGACCCCGGCCGCGTACATGGCCTGCAGGACGCCGAGGGCGAGCAGGTCGTTGGCGCAGAAGACGGCGGTCGGGCGCTCGGCAAGACCGAGGAGACGGGCACCCGCGTCCCGGCCCGCGGCGACGTCGAGGCGCTCGGTGGGCAGCTCGCGCAGGGCTTCCGGACCGAGCCCGGCCTCCGCGAGCGCGTTCAGGGCACCGGTGCGGCGGTCGCGGACCTGGTTCAGTCCGGGCGGGCCACTGACGTACGCGATCGAGCGGTGCCCGGCGTCCACCAGGTGGCGCACGGCCAGGGCGCCGCCCGCCACGTCGTCGACGGAGACCGAGCACTCGGTGGTGCCCTCGGCGACCCGGTCGACCAGCACGAAGGGGATGCCGTGCCGGCGGAACGTCTCGATGTTGCGCCCGGTCGCGTCGGCCGGGGTGAGCAGCACCCCGCGCACCCGCTGCTCGGCGAAGAGCGACAGATACTCGGCCTCCTCACCCGCGTCCTGCGCGCTGTTGCAGACCATCACGCCGAGCCCGGCCTCCCGTGCCGCCCGCTCGGCGCCGCGCGCCACGTCGACGAAGAACGGGTTGCCCATGTCGAGGACGAGCAGGCCCATGATCCGGCTGCGGCCCGCGCGCAGCTGGCGCGCCGACTCGCTGCGGACGTAGCCGAGCCGGTCGATCGCCGACTGCACGCGCGCCCGGGTCTCGCTGGCAACGGAGTCCGGGCGGTTGATGACGTTCGAAACCGTGCCCACCGACACTCCGGCGGCGCGGGCGACGTCCTTGATACCCACCGACTGGGCCATCGGGCGGAGACCTCCTGGTGAAACGAGGGGCGGCGGGAAGGCCTTCACATTACCGTCACCGCTGCCCGGAACAGACCGGTCAGGCAGGGAGTGCGAAGTCCACGACATGAAGTGGCGAGAGGGTCGTGCCGACCGACTTCTCCTGGTACATGAACGACATCACGTGGTCCGCCACGACCCGTGTCTCGTCGATCACGACCTCCCCGAACGCGTTCAGGTCGCTTCCGTCGTACAGCAGCGCCCAGTCCGTGTACCCGGAGGACTTCGAGGCACCCGCGATCCGGCCGAAGGGGAAGACCGCGTAGGCGTGGCCGTACAGGTCCAGGACCAGTTTCATGCGCCGGCTGGAGTTCGGCACGACGGGGGTCTCCAGATGGCCGACGAGCAGGCCGTCCTGGCGCAGGAAGAGCGAGTAGTTGTGCCAGCCGGTGGCGGAGAGCGCTTCGAGCATCTCCGGCCAGACGGCGGCGTGCCGCTCGCGGTACTCGTCGAGACGGTCCGCCCGGACCTTCAGCAGGAAGCACACGAGCTGCATCAACCCCCCTTGGACCGACCGAATCGGGTAGTCCGGATTGGATCGTCAGAAGTTGAACCGGTCGATGTTCTTGCTGTCGAAGACCGTCGGCTTGCCGAGGTTGATCACGCCGTCCTTGCCGATGGTGTACGTGGTGGCTCCGGCCTGGAAGGTCTCGCCCTCCTTGCCGGTGATCTGTCCGGACACCAGGGCGACGGCGGTCCGGGCGGCCAGGTCGCCGAGCTTGGCCGGGTCCCACAGCTCGAAGGCGTCGACGGTGCCGTTCTTGACGTACTTGCGCATGTCGTTGGGGGTGCCGAGGCCGGTGAGCTTGACCTTGCCCTTGTACTTGGAACCGGACAGGTACTGGGCGGCCGCCTTGATGCCGACCGTGGTCGGGGAGACGATCCCCTTCAGGTTCGGGTGCTCCTGGAGGAGACCCTGGGTCTGCTGGAAGGACTGCTGGGCGTCGTCGTTGCCGTACGCGATCTTGACCAGCCTGACATTCTTGTACCTGGGGTCCTTCAGCTCGTCCTTCATATAGCCGATCCAGGTGTTCTGGTTCGTCGCGGTCTGCGCGGCCGACAGGATCGCGATCTCGCCCTTGTAACCGATCTGTTCGGCGAGCAGCTGCACCTCGGTACGGCCCAGGTCCTCCGCACCGGCCTGCGAGACGAAAGCGTTGCGGCACTCGGGGTTGGTGTCGGAGTCGTAGGTGACGACCTTGATGCCGTTCTTCATGGCCTGCTTGAGCGCGGTGCACAGGGCGCCCGGGTCCTGCGCGGAGACGGCCATCGCGTCCACCTGCTGCTGGGTGAGCGTGTTGACGTAACTCACCTGGCCGGCGGTGTCGGTGGCGCTGGACGGGCCGACCTCCTTGTACTTCGAGCCCAGTTCGGTCAGGGCCTGCTCGCCGCCCTTGTCGGCGGAGGTGAAGTACGGGTTGTTGACCTGCTTGGGCAGGAAGCCGACGGTGAGGCCCTTCTTGAGGGCGGCACCCGGGTCCGCCTTGCCGGTCGCGGCGGCCGGGCCGGTGCTCTCGTTCTTGACGTCGTTCTTGGTGGTGCCGCCGCAGGCGGTGGCGGCGAGGGCGAGGAAGGAGACGGCGGCGAGGGCCGCGCAGGCACGGCGGAGGGCTGACTTGCGCATCTTCGGATCCTTTGTACGGAGGTGAGTGGAGGTGCCCCGAAGGGGCGCGGGGCTGTGTCGACATGCGGCTTCGCCGCGATGGGGGTGCCCCCTGTTCGAGCCAAGCCGAGAACTTGGGGGAGCGACCAGCCACGGAGGGCTCGCGGCTGTCGTACGGCCTAACCGGCGGAGCGTGCCGTTCTCGCCACGGAGAGCCGGCGAACGACCCGGGGACCGAGCACAGAGACGACGAGCAGGACGCCGGTGACGACGATCTGCGACTGGGCGGAGACGTTCAGCAGGCTCATCACGTTCTGCAGCGCGCCGAGCAGGAAGACTCCCGCGATCGCGCCGCCGAGCGTGCCCTTGCCGCCGTCGAAGTCGATGCCGCCGAGCAACACGGCCGCGACGACGGAGAGTTCGAGTCCGGTGGCGTTGTCGTAGCGGGCGCTGGCGTAGTGCAGCGCCCAGAAGACGCCGGTGAGGGAGGACATGAATCCGATGGCGGTGAACAGGATCAGCTTGTGGCGCTTGACGCGGATGCCCGCGAACCGGGCCGCCTCCTCGCTCGCGCCGACCGCGAACAGCGACCGGCCGAAGGGGGTGGCGTGCAGCACGACCACGGCGATCGCGAGCAGCACCAGGAAGGGCAGGAAGGCCCGGGGCAGGAAGCTGTTCCCGATGCGTCCGGCCGCGAAGTCCAGGTACTGCGTGGGGAAGTCGGTCACCGCGTCCGAGCCGAGCACGATCTGTGCGATGCCCCGGTAGGCGGCGAGGGTGCCGATGGTGACGGCGAGGGACGGCAGCCCGAGGCGGGTCACGAGCAGACCGTTGACCATGCCGCATGCCACACCGAGGAGCAGGCACAGCGGGATGATCGTCTCGATGGCCATGCCCTCGTTCCAGAGCTTGCCCAGTACGGCCCCGGACAGACCGGCGGTGGACGCGACGGAGAGATCGATCTCGCCCACGACCACCAGGAGGGTCATAGGCAGGGCGATCAGCGCGATCGGAAGGGTGTTGCCGATCAGGAAGGACAGGTTGAGGGCGTTGCCGAAGCCGTCCACGAAGGAGAACGACAGCAGCAGGAGGACGAGGAGGAGCGCGCCGACGACCGTGTCCCAGCGGATCGCGCGCGTCAAGGAGTCAGGCATGGCGGGCGTTCCTCTTCTTCAGGGCCAGGGCCACCCGCAGCGCGACGATGCGGTCGACCGCGATGGCGAGAAGGAGCAGGATGCCGTTGATGGCGAGCACCCAGACGGAGCCGACCCCGAGCGCGGGCAGCACACTGTTGACCGAGGTGAGCAGCAGTGCGCCGAGGGCCGCGCCGTACACGCTGCCGGAGCCGCCGGTGAAGGCGATGCCGCCGACCACGACCGCGCTGACCACGGTGAGTTCGTAGCCGTTGCCGGTGCCGGAGTCGACGTTGCCGAAGCGGGCGAGGTACATGGCTCCGGCGAGCCCGGCCAGACCGCCGCAGAAGGTGTACGCGGCCAGGATGCGCTTGCGCACGGGGATGCCGGCGAGCCGGGCGGCCTCGGGGCTGGAGCCGAGCGCGTACAGCTCGCGTCCGCTGCCGAAGTGCCTGAGGTAGTAGGCGGTGGCGACCAGCACGGCCAGGGCGATGAGCGCGAGCCAGGGCACCGCCGAGATGCCGCCGGAGCCGAAGTCGACGAATCCGCCCGGGAGATCGGCCGCGGTGATCTGCCGGGAGCCGACCCAGATGGAGTCGATGCCGCGGATGATGTACAGCGTGCCGAGCGTGACGACGAGCGCGGGCACCTGACCGAGGCTGACCAGCAGGCCGTTGAGCAGCCCGAAGCCGATGCCGAGCAGGACGGCCAAGGCGATGGCGACGACCGCGTTCCCGCCGCCGTGCAGATAGGTGCCGGCGGCGAAGGCGCTGATGCCGAGGGTCGAGCCGACCGACAGGTCGACGTTCCGCGAGATCACCACCAGGGACTGGCCGGTGGCGACGAGCATCAGGATGGTCGCGTTCAGCAGCAGGTCCTTGATGCCCTGCTCGGACAGGAACTCGCTGTTGCCCGCCTGGGTGACGGCGATCATCACCAGGAAGACGACCAGGATGGCGAGTTCGCGCATCTTGAAGACACGGTCGACCAGCCGGGTGCCGCTGGATTCGGGCACCTCGGCGAGCGGTGTCTCGTTCGGGGCGGTCACCGTCATGCGGCGGCCCTCCCGGTGGCTGCGGCCATCACGGTTTCCTCGGTGGCTTGGGAGCGCGGGATCTCGGCGGTGATCCGGCCCTCGTGCATCACCAGCACGCGGTCGGCCATGCCGAGGATCTCCGGCAGATCGGAGGAGATCATCAGGACGGCCACCCCGTCGGCGGCCAGCTCGCTGAGCAGCCGGTGCACCTCGGCCTTGGTGCCGACGTCGATGCCGCGGGTCGGCTCGTCGACGATCAGCACTTTCGGGCCGGTGGCCAGCCACTTGGCGAGGACGACCTTCTGCTGGTTGCCGCCGGAGAGGGTGGAGACGGCGTCGGCGATCCGGGCGTACTTCACCCGGAGCTTGACCGCCCAGTCGAGCGAGCGGCTGCGCTCGGCGCCCCGGTCCATCAGCCCGGCCTTCACGGTCGTACGGAGTCCGGTCAGACCGATGTTCCGCTCGATGGACATGTCCATCATCAGGCCCTGGGCGCGCCGGTCCTCGGGGACGAGGGCGAGCCCGGCGGCCATCGCGGTGGACGGGGCGCCATTGGTCAGCTTCCTGCCCCGGACCGCGACCTCACCCGCGTCCCACCGGTCGACGCCGAAAACGGCCCGGGCCACCTCGGTGCGCCCTGCACCGACCAGCCCGGCGAGGCCTACGATCTCGCCGTGCCGCACCTCGAAGGAGACGTCGGTGAAAACACCCTCGCGAGTCAGCCGCCGTACGCTCAGCGCGACTTCACCGGGCACGACGTCCTGCTTCGGGTAGAGCTCGTCGAGGTCGCGGCCGACCATGCGGCGGACCAGGTCCTCCTCGGTCATGCCGTCGAGGAGCTCGCTGGCGATCAGGGCCCCGTCCCGGAGCGTGGTGACGCGCCGGCAGATCTGGAGGATCTCCTCCAGCCGGTGCGAGATGAACAGCACCGCGGCGCCCTGTTCGCGCAGGGTGCGTACGACGGCGAAGAGGCGGGAGGCCTCGCTGCCGGTCAGCGCGGCCGTCGGCTCGTCCATGATCAGGACCCGGGCGTCGAAGGAGAGCGCCTTGGCGATCTCGACGATCTGCTGGTCGGCGATGGACAGACCCCGGGCGGGCCGTTCGGGGTCGAGTTCGACGCCCAGGCGCTTCATCAGGGCGGCGGTCGCCGCGTGGGTGGCCTTGTGGTCGATGCGGCCGAGGGCGCGCCGGGGCTGACGGCCCATGAAGATGTTCTCGGCGATCGACAGGTCGGGGAAGAGCGTGGGCTCCTGGTAGATGACGGCGATTCCGGCGTCGCGGGCGTCGCCGGGGCCGTGGAGGACCACGGGCCGGCCGTCGAGCAGCACCTGACCGGTGTCCGGTCGGTGCACCCCTGCGAGGGTCTTGATGAGGGTCGACTTGCCCGCGCCGTTCTCACCGGCGAGGGCGTGCACCTCGCCGGGCAACAGCTCCAGGGAGACGTCCCGCAGGGCACGTACGGCGCCGAAGCACTTGGAGACGTCCTTCAGCGCCAGCACCGGGGGCGGTCCCGGGTCGGACGGGTGGGTCATGGGAGCTCCTCGACGACGCGGGCGGGACGGCCCCCACCACGCCGTGAAAGGTTTCAACGGGATGGCCGGGACGTTAGGCATGGCAGCCATGCCGCGTCAATGGGTCCTGTCGAAAATATTTCAATAGCTGAAGGTCCGGGCCGAATCATGGAATGCACGGTCGCCGGATGGCTTGACACCCCCCTGGACCGACTCATAGCTTGCCGTTCTGAATCGTTTCACACGCTCAGTCGTTCCGACCGACACCACAGGAGCCCTGAAGTGACCGACCTCGCCACCGTGAAGGCCGCGCTGAAGACCCAGGCCATCGAGACGCCGTCGTGGGCGTACGGGAACTCCGGGACCCGGTTCAAGGTGTTCGCCCAGCGGGGCGTTCCACGCAATCCGCGGGAGAAGCTGGAGGACGCCGCGCAGGTGCAGGCGCTCACCGGTGTCGCACCGACCGTGGCGCTCCACATCCCCTGGGACAAGGTGGAGGACTATGCCGCGCTGGCCAAGTACGCGGAGGAGCGCGGGCTGCGGATCGGCGCGATCAACTCGAACACCTTCCAGGACGACGACTACAAGCTGGGAAGCATCTGCCATCCGGACACGGCGGTGCGGCGGAAAGCTCTTGATCACTTGCTCGAGTGCGTAGACATCATGGACGCGACGGGGTCGCGCGACCTGAAACTGTGGTTTGCGGACGGGACGAACTATCCCGGCCAGGACGATGTGCGGGAGCGGCAGGACCGGCTGGCGGCGGGGATGGCCGAGGTGTACGAGCGGCTCGGTGAGGGGCAGCGGATGCTGCTGGAGTACAAGCTCTTCGAGCCCGCGTTCTATACGACCGATGTCCCGGACTGGGGTACCGCGTACGCCCATTGCCTCAAGCTCGGGCCCAAGGCGCAGGTCGTGGTGGACACGGGGCACCATGCGCCGGGGACGAACATCGAGTTCATCGTGGCGACGCTGCTGCGGGAGGGGAAGCTCGGAGGGTTCGACTTCAACTCGCGGTTCTATGCGGACGACGACCTGATGGTGGGGTCCGCCGATCCCTTCCAGTTGTTCCGGATCATGTATGAGGTCGTGCGTGGCGGCGGGCTCGGGCCCGAGGTCGCGTTCATGCTCGATCAGTGTCACAACATCGAGGCGAAGATTCCGGCGATCATCCGGTCGGTGATGAATGTGCAAGAAGCTACGGCGAAGGCGCTGCTGGTTGACCGGGAGGCGTTGGCTGCGGCGCAGTCCTCCGGTGACGTGCTGGAGGCCAATGCCGTCTTGATGGACGCGTACAACACGGATGTGCGGCCGTTGTTGGCCGACGTACGGGAAGAGATGGGACTGGATCCCGAACCCGTTGACGCCTACCGGCGGTCCGGTTGGGCCGAGCGGATCGTTGCTGAGCGGGTCGGTGGTCAGCAGGCCGGTTGGGGGGCGTGAGCGTCTGCCGGGTTCCGTTGTCCGCGGACTGCGGGTCGTATGTGGTTGATCGCGCAGTTCCCCGCGCCCCTGAGGGCACTTCACCACTCTCTTCTGCAAAGGACTGAAGGTTCATGGCACCCCACCCCGAAGCCGTCGCCCTCCTCGCCCGTTCCCATCGGCTCGGCGCCGATCCGCGCAATACCAACTACGCCGGCGGCAACGCGTCCGCCAAAGGCACCGACACCGATCCCGTGACCGGCCGCGATGTCGAGCTGATGTGGGTGAAGGGGTCGGGCGGCGATCTCGGGACGCTCACCGAGGACGGGCTCGCCGTGCTGCGGCTCGACCGGCTCCGGGCGCTCACGGACGTCTACCCGGGTGTCGAGGGCGAGGACGAGATGGTCGCCGCGTTCGACTACTGCCTGCACGGGAAGGGCGGAGCGGCTCCGTCCATCGACACCGCCATGCACGGGCTGGTGGACGCCCCGCACGTGGACCATCTGCACCCCGACTCCGGCATCGCGCTCGCGTGTGCCGCCGACGGGGAGAAGCTGACCGTCGAGTGCTTCGGCGACACCGTGGTGTGGGTGCCGTGGCGGCGGCCCGGCTTCCGGCTCGGCCTGGACATCGCCGCGGTCAAGGAGGCCAACCCGCAGGCCATCGGGTGCGTCCTCGGCGGGCATGGGATCACCGCATGGGGCGACAGCTCCGCGGAGTGCGAGCGCAACTCGCTGCACATCATCCGTACCGCCGAGGCCTTCCTCGCGGAGCGCGGGAAGGCGGAGCCGTTCGGGCCCGTGATCGAGGGGTACGAAGCGCTGCCGGAGGGTGAGCGGCGGGAGCGGGCGGCCGCCCTCGCGCCGTATGTGCGTGCCCTCGCCGCCCAGGACAAGGCACAGGTCGGGCACTTCGACGACTCCGACGTCGTCCTCGGCTTCCTCGCGCGGGCCGGGCACCCGCGGCTCGCCACGCTGGGCACGTCGTGCCCCGACCACTTCCTGCGGACGAAGGTGCGGCCCCTCGTCCTGGACCTGCCGCCGAGCGTGCCGGTGGAGCGGGCCGTCGCGCGCCTGAAGGAGCTGCACGCCGAGTACCGGGAGGAATACGCGGCCTACTACCGGCGGCACGCCCTTCCCGGCTCCCCCCCGATGCGCGGCGCCGACCCGGCCGTCGTGCTGGTCCCGGGCGTGGGCATGTTCAGTTTCGGCAAGGACAAGCAGACGGCGCGCGTGGCCGGCGAGTTCTACGTCAACGCGATCAATGTGATGCGCGGTGCCGAGGCGGTGTCGACGTACGCGCCGATCGAGGAGTCCGAGAAGTTCCGCATCGAGTACTGGGCGCTGGAGGAGGCCAAGCTCCGGCGGATGCCGAGGCCGAAGGCCCTGGCGACCCGGGTGGCGCTGGTGACGGGCGCGGGCAGCGGGATCGGCAGGGCGATCGCCCACCGGCTGGTCGCCGAGGGAGCGTGTGTCGTCGTCGCCGACCTCGACCCCGAGAACGCCGGGAAGGTCGCCGAGGAGCTGGGCGGGCCGGACAAGGCCGTGGCCGTGACCGTGGACGTGACGGACGAGGCGCAGATCGCCGCGGCCTTCAAGGCGGCGCTGCTGGCCTTCGGCGGGGTCGACCTCGTGGTCAACAACGCGGGGATCTCCATCTCCAGGCCGCTGCTGGAGACCTCGGCCGAGGACTGGGACCTCCAGCACGACATCATGGCCCGCGGTTCCTTCCTGGTGTCGCGGGAGGCGGCCCGGGTGATGATCGCGCAGGGGCTGGGCGGGGACATCGTCTACATCGCCTCGAAGAACGCCGTCTTCGCCGGTCCGAACAACATCGCGTACTCCGCCGCCAAGGCCGATCAGGCCCATCAAGTCCGTTTGCTGGCAGCGGAGTTGGGTGAGCACGGAATCCGCGTCAACGGGGTCAACCCGGACGGTGTGGTGCGCGGCTCCGGGATCTTCGCCGGCGGCTGGGGCGCACAGCGGGCGGCGGTGTACGGGGTCGAGGAGGAGAAGCTGGGCGAGTTCTACGCACAGCGGACCATCCTCAAACGCGAGGTGCTGCCCGAGCACGTGGCGAACGCCGTGTTCGCGCTCACGGGCGGGGACCTGACGCACACCACGGGACTGCACGTCCCCGTCGACGCGGGTGTGGCGGCCGCGTTCCTGCGATGAGCGCCGCCGTGAAGTCGTACGCCGCGGTCGACCTCGGTGCCTCCAGCGGGCGGGTGATGGTCGGCCGGGTCGGCACCGACAGCCTGGAGCTGGCCGAAGCTCATCGTTTTCCCAACCGGCCCGTCCGGGTGCCGGAGGGGCTGCGCTGGGACGTCCTCGCGCTGTACGCCGGGGTGTTGGAGGGGCTGGGGGCGGCCGGACAGGTGGACTCCGTCGGCATCGACGGCTGGGGCGTGGACTACGGACTGCTCGACGCCGACGGAGCCCTGCTCGGCAACCCCGTGCACTACCGGGACGCCCGCACCGAGGGCGCCGCGGAGAAGGTGTGGTCGACCGTGCCTGCCCCCGAGCTGTACGCGGCGACCGGACTGCAGTACGCGCCCATCAACACCCTGTACCAGCTGACGGCGGCCCGTGACACCCGGCAACTCGCCCATGCCGAGCGCCTGTTGCTCGTCCCCGACCTGATCGCCTACTGGTTGACGGGCGAGCAGGGCACGGAGCTCACCAACGCCTCCACCACCCAGCTCATCGATCCCCGCACGCGCGAGTGGTCGTACGACGTCGCCGCCCGCCTGGGCATCGACCTGAGCCTCTTCGCGCCGCTTCGGCAGCCGGGCGACGCGGCTGGTGTGCTGCGGGCCGAGGTGCTGGAGGAGACGGGGCTCGCCGGTCCGGTGCCGCTGACGGCGGTCGGCTCGCACGACACCGCGTCGGCGGTGGCCGCGGTCCCGGCCGTGGGGGAGCGCTTCGCCTACATCTGCACCGGCACCTGGTCCCTGGCGGGCCTTGAACTGGACGCGCCCGTGCTCACCGAGGCGAGCCGCGTCGCCAACTTCACCAACGAGCTGGGGCTGGACGGCACGGTCCGGTATCTCCGCAACATCATGGGACTGTGGCTGCTGCAGGAGTGCGTACGGGCCTGGGGCGACCCGGATCTCGGTGGGCTGCTGCGCGCGGCGGCCGAGGTTCCGGCGCTGCGGTCGGTCGTGGACGCGGGGGACCCGGCGTTCCTGGCGCCCGGCCGGATGCCGGAGCGGATCGCCGAGGCCTGCCGGGTCACGGGGCAGCCCGTACCGCACACTCCGGCCGAGGTCACCCGCTGCATCCTCGACTCCCTCGCCCTGGCCCATCGCCGGGCGGTCGAGGACGCTCAGCGGCTCGCCGGCCATCCGGTGGACGTCGTTCATGTGGTCGGTGGCGGCACCCGCAACGCGCTGCTGTGCCAACTCACGGCCGACGCGTGCGGGCTGCCGGTGGTTGCGGGTCCGACGGAGGCCGCGGCCCTCGGCAACGTCCTGGTCCAGGCGCGCGCCCACGGTCTGGCCGGCGATCACACCGACCTGCGCCGGCTGGTCGTCCGAACCCAGCCGCTCACCCGGTACGAGCCGCTCGGCACGACGGCGCGCTGGCGGGAGGCCGAGGCCCGACTCGCCGCGCGGTGAACCGGGGTCTCCCCTGCGCTCGTCCCCTCCCACTACGCTGCACTCATCGGATGATCGACCCCAAGGAGCCGCGATGCGTGTCGCCCTGTTCCTGACCTGCGTCAACGACACGCTCTATCCGGACACCGGCCGCGCGGTGGTGAAACTGCTGACCAGACTGGGCGTCGACGTCGACTTCCCGATGGCGCAGACCTGCTGCGGGCAGGCGCACTACAACACCGGCTACCGGCATGAGGCGGAGCCGCTCGCCCGGCATTTCTCCGATGTCTTCGGGGAGTACGAGGCGATCGTCACGCCGTCCGGCTCGTGCGGGGCGATGGTGCGGGAGCTGTATCCGCGGATGGGTGAACGGGCGCGGGCGGAGGGACGCGGGGACACCCTCGCGGCCACCCTGGCGCCGGTGGTCCCGAAGACCTACGAACTCACGGAGTTCCTGGTGGACGTGCTGGGGGTGACCGACGTCGGGGCGTACTACCCCCACCGGGTGACGTATCACCCCACCTGCCACGGGCTGCGGAGTCTGGGGCTCGGTGACCGGCCGCGGCGACTGCTCCAGGCCGTGAAGGGGCTGGAGTTGGTCGAGTTGCCCGGGGCCGAGGAGTGCTGCGGCTTCGGCGGGACCTTCGCGCTCAAGAACTCCGACGTCTCGGCGGCGATGGGCGCCGACAAGGTGCGCAACGCCGAGTCGACGGGCGCGGAGGTGCTGTGCGCGGCCGACAACTCCTGTCTGATGCACATCGGCGGCACCATCACCCGGCTCGGGACCGACCTGCGGCCGGTGCACATCGCGGAGATCCTGGCCAGCACGGAGGAGGAGCCGGCCGCATGAGCGGAACGTTCGTAGGGATGCCTGTGTTTCCCCCACCCACCCACCCGGCGTCTCCCCCACCCACCCACCCGGCGTCTCCCCCACCCACCCACCCGGCGTCTCCCCCACCCACCCACCCGGCCTTTCCCAAAGCCGCACACGAGGCCGTGCACGATCAGACCCTGCGCGGCAATCTGCGGCACGCCACCCACACCATCCGCGCCAAGCGGGCGAAGGCGGTCGCGGAGGTGTCCGACTGGGCGGCGCTGCGGGAGGCCGGCAAGCGGATCAAGGACCATACGCTCCGCCACCTCGACCGCTATCTGATGCAGTTGGAGGAGTCGGTGACCGCGGCCGGGGGCACCGTCCACTGGGCCGCGGACGCCGCCGAGGCCAACCGGATCGTGACCCGACTCGTCAAGGAGACCGGCGAGTCGGAGGTCGTCAAGGTCAAGTCGATGGCCACGCAGGAGATCGGGCTCAACGAGGCGCTCGAGGCGGAGGGCATCCGCGCCTACGAGACCGATCTCGCCGAGCTGATCGTGCAGCTGGGCAAGGACCGGCCCTCGCACATCCTGGTCCCGGCGATCCACCGCAACCGGGGCGAGATCCGGGACATCTTCCGCACCGAGATGGGCGAGTGGGGCCGCCCGGCCCCCGAGGGCCTGACCGACGCGCCCGCCGAACTGGCGGAGGCCGCCCGCCTCCATCTGCGGGAGAAGTTCCTGCGCGCCAAGGTCGGCATCTCCGGCGCCAACTTCATGGTCGCCGAGACCGGCACACTGGTCGTGGTCGAGTCGGAGGGCAACGGACGGATGTGCCTGACCCTGCCCGAGACCCTCATCTCCGTCGTGGGCATCGAGAAGATCGTGCCGGCCTGGCGGGACCTGGAGGTCTTCCTGCAGACCCTCCCCCGCTCCTCCACGGCCGAGCGCATGAACCCGTACACGAGCATGTGGACCGGCACCACGGACGAGGACGGCCCCCGGACCTTCCATCTGGTCCTGCTGGACAACGGCCGCACCGACACGCTGGCCGACCAGGTCGGGCGCCAGGCACTGCGCTGCATCCGCTGCTCGGCGTGTCTCAATGTGTGCCCGGTGTACGAGCGGGCGGGCGGCCATGCGTACGGCTCTGTCTACCCCGGCCCGATCGGCGCCATCCTCAGCCCCCAGCTCCGCGGCACGGCAAGCGAGATCGACGCCTCCCTCCCCTACGCCTCCTCGCTCTGCGGGGCCTGCTACGAGGTGTGCCCGGTGGCCATCGACATCCCCGAGGTGCTGGTGCATCTGCGCGAGCGGGTCGTGGAAGGCGGGCAGGTGATCCGGGAAGGCAACAAGGTGGTGCTGCAACCCGCGAAGGGGCATGCCGCCGAGCGGGCCGCCATGCGCGCGGCACGCTGGGCCTTCACCCACCCGGGCGCCCTGCGCGCCGGCCAGCGGCTCGCCTCCCGCACCCGCCGCCTCCACCCCCGTACGCTCCCGGGCCCCGGCCGGGCGTGGACCGGCACCCGCGACCTGCCGACCGTGCCTCCCGAGTCCTTCCGCGACTGGTGGCGGCGCACGAGCGGCGAGCACGGCAGCAAGGGGGCCGCCAAGTGACCAGCAGAGAACGGATCCTGGGCCGGGTGGAGCGCGCGCTCGCGGACGTCCCGCGGGACGACACGCCGTACGAGCAGGCCGTCCCCCGGGACTATCTGCGCGAGCACGCCGAGCGCACCGTGGCGGAGACGGTGGACCTGCTCGCGGAGAACCTGGCGGACTACCGGGCGATCGTGCACCGCTGTACGGCCGCTGAACTCCCCTCGGTGATCGCCGGGTTGCTGGCCGCGCGTGAGTCGGCCTCGGTGCTCGTGCCGGCCGGGCTGGACGAGGGCTGGCTGGCGGCCACCGAGATCGCGCGCGTCGCCGACCGGCCGGACAGCACCCCGCACGAACTCGACCGGGTCGACAGCGTGGTCACGGCGTGCGCGGTGGCGATCGCCGAGACGGGCACCCTCGTGCTGGACGGCGGCCCCGACCAGGGGCGCCGCCGGATCACCCTGGTCCCCGACCACCACATCTGCGTCGTCCGCGTCCCCGGGCAGGTCGTCTCCGCCGTACCGCAGGCCCTCGAACGCCTCGACCCGACCCGCCCGTTGACCTGGATCTCCGGCCCGTCGGCGACCAGCGACATCGAGCTGGACCGGGTGGAGGGGGTGCACGGCCCACGGACCCTGGAGGTCGTGCTGGTGGACTGACGCCGGGGCCCTGACCGTCGGGCCCGGCTCCGGCGCATGGTCAGCTGCCGCTGGGATCGGTGGCCGGCGTCTGGCGCGGGGGCTGGTCGCGGCGGTCGGTCCGGGAGCGGTCCAGCAGGCCGAAGGCCCAGCGCTCGTTGAAGCCGGCCAGGAAGCCGACCGCACACCAGAAGCCCCAGAACGCGGTGCCCGCCCCGTCCGCGTGGGCGGCGCAGATCTCGCCGGTGGTCGCGGGCGTGTCGATCACCTGCACGATGTCGGCGTTGAGCAGGAAGTACACCGCCAGGGCCAGGATCCAGCCGACGAAGACCCGGTAGACACCCTCGTGGCGCATGCCGCGAGCCAGCTGCCCCGGAGCCACGGTGCCCCGGTCCCCGTTGGTCCTCCGCCGGACGAGCGCCTCCCCGTTCCTGCGCAGCCGCACCAGCACGCTGAGCACCGCGCCGAACGCCCCGACCCCGCCGCACACGAAGGCCCCCATCAGACTCCACCGGTCGCTGCACCCGATGTCCACACGCAGGACGTCGAGCAGCCCCACGGCCCCCACCGCCAGCGGCGCGCTCAGCAGCACCACGCTGATCAGCGCGCCGAGACCGAGTCCGACGTTGATGCCGCGGCTCACGGCGAGCGCGCTGTCCTGCTCGATCCGGGCCCGCAGGCCCGCGATCTCCTTGTTGAGGTACTCCTTCAGATGCCTGTCGCACTCCCCGGCGGCCAGTCGCGGGTCGTGCAGCACATTGCCCAGCACACAGCCCACCGTGATCCGCAGCGACTGCCGGGTCTCGTACTCGAACGACCGCTGTGCCTCGCCGTGGATCAGCTGGAGGTTCATGTGCTGGCCGGGAAAGGCAGTGATGAACCGCTCGTACGCCGCCTCGCGTCCCGGTTCCACCAGGTTGGCCAGCCCGTCGGCCTTCGTGTCGGTGCGGGCGCCCAGCACCGCGTCGCGTAATCTCCGCCACCACGACCGGTGGCAGCCCCCGTTGCTCGTCATGGACAACCTGTACCCGCACCGCCGCCCGGCCGGAAGGCGGCCACGGCACCAGTACGGTCACCGTCGTCACGGAGCGGTCACCACCGCGGGTACGACCCGAGGACGATCGCCCCCTACTCGACCCCCGCAGCGTCCAGCAGCGCCGCCGCCGTCGCCGTCGCCAGTCCGTCGTCCAGGCGTTCCACATGCGCTCCGGCCCGGGCGCTGGCGCCGTCGTAGATCAGCATGAGCCGGCGGGCGAGGAGCTCGGGGTCACGGGCGCCACCGCGCTCGGCCTGGCTGCGGAAGACCTCCTGAAGGCGCTCCTTGGCCACGCGGGCGACCGCGCTCGCCGGATGCTCGGGATTCTTGAGCTCGACCAGCACGGCCAGATAGGGGCAGCCGTGGTACTCGGCGTCCACGGAGAACTTCTCCAGCCGTTCGAAGACGTACAGGATCCGCTCCCGGGGCGTGACGGATTCCGGGTCGGCGGGCGTGAACCGGGCCTCGTACCAGGGGAGCCGCTGCTCCAGCGTCGCGGCCAGCACCTCGTCCTTGCTGTCGAAGAGCTGGTACATCGACCGCTTGGAGACACCCGCCGTCCGGCACAGCGCCTCGACGCCGATGGAGACGCCCTCGCGGTAGAAGAGCTGGGCGGCCGCGTCGAGCAGCCGGTCCCGGGGTGATGCCTTGTCCGTGGTGGCCATACCCGGAGGTTACCGCGCCGGTGACGGCGGGAAACCGATCGGTATACTCGACTGCCTCACAGCGAACCCACATGACAGAGGCGTCGAACACACGTGACAGGCGCGCTGAACAAGCGCTTAGATAGGGGCCCGGACACCGAACCCGACCCCAGCCGGAGGCCCCGTTGTTCACTTCCGTAGACGACGTCTCCGCACGCCTTGCCGAGACCGGCTATCTGGCGTCGCCCGCGGTCGCCACGACCGTTTTCCTGGCCGACCGGCTGGGCAAGCCGCTGCTGGTGGAGGGGCCCGCCGGGGTCGGCAAGACGGAGCTGGCCAAGGCCGTCGCCCAGGTCGCGGACGCCCGGCTGGTACGACTGCAGTGCTACGAGGGCGTCGACGAGTCCCGCGCGCTGTACGAGTGGAACCACGCCAAGCAGCTGCTGCGGATCACCGCCGGGCGCGACGAGACCTGGGACGAGACGCGCACGGACATCTTCAGCGAGGAGTTCCTGCTCGCGCGGCCGCTGCTGACCGCCATCCGCGGGGACGACCCCAAGGTGCTACTGATCGACGAGACCGACAAGGCCGACATCGAGGTCGAGGGGCTGCTCCTGGAGGTGCTCAGCGACTTCCAGGTGACCGTCCCCGAGCTGGGCACCATCGCGGCCACCCGCCGCCCCTTCGTCGTGCTCACCTCCAACGCCAGCCGTGAGCTGTCCGAGGCCCTGCGCCGTCGCTGTCTGTTCCTGCACATCGGCTTCCCGGACGAGGAGCTGGAGCGGCGGATCGTACGGCTGAAGGTGCCCGGCCTCGGCGAGGCGCTGGTCGAGTCCGTGGTGCGGGTGATCGGCGCGCTGCGCGCGATGGACCTGCGGAAGGTGCCGTCGGTCGCCGAGACGATCGACTGGGCGCACACCCTGCTGGCGCTGGGTGCCGACGCGCTCGACGAGACGGTCGTACGGGACAGCCTGGGCGTGATCCTCAAGCACCAGGACGACGTCCTCAAGGCGGCCGCCAAGCTGGACCTGGACAACCTGTGAGCACCCCCGTCGGTGTCGCCGAGCGGCTGACGGGTCTGGTCGGGGCGCTGCGCTCGCACGGCGTGCGGGTCGGCACCGGCGAGACCGTGGACGCGGCCCGCGCGGTGGAGGCGCTCGGGCTCGCCGACCGGGAGCTGCTGCGGGAGGGCCTGGCGGCGACGCTGCTGCACGGGACGGGCCAGCGGGCCGTGTTCGACCCGGTCTTCGACCTCTACTTCCCACGAAGCGTCGGCGCGCCCGGAACCCGGTCCACGGACCGGGAGGAGCTGCGCGACCGGCTCGCGGCGGCGCTGGCGGCGGACGACCGGGCCATGATGGCGCGGCTGGCGGCGGAGGCCGTCGACGGGCTCGGCGGATACGGGAGCTCACCGGAGTCGGACGGCTGGTCCTCGTACCAGACCCTCGACCGGCTCCGCCCCCAGACGCTGCTGGCCCGGGTACGGACGGACGTCCGGCAGCGGGACCGGGGCGCGGGCTTCGCCGACCGGCTGCTCGACGACGAGATCCGGCGCCGTATCGAGGCGTTCCGCGGGATGGTCGCGGCCGAGGCGCGGCGGCGGGTCGCCGAGCGGCGTGACCGGGACATGATCGCCCGGCGGGCGGTGCGCCCGACCGCCGACCGGGTGGACTTCCTGTCCGCCGGGCGGGACCAACTGGGGGAACTGCGCAGGACCGTTCAGCCGATCGCTCGCAAGTTGGCCACCCGGCTGGCCGCCCGCCGCCGCCGGGCCGCGCGCGGCACGATCGATCTGCGCCGCACCCTGCGCGGGTCGCTGTCGACGGGCGGCGTGCCGATGCGGCCGGTGCTGCGCAGGCGCCGTCCGGTCCGGCCCGAACTGGTCCTGCTGTGCGATGTGTCGGGCTCGGTGTCGGGCTTCTCGGACTTCACGATGCTGCTGGTGCAGGCGCTGCACGACCAGTTCAGCAAGGTGCGGGTGTTCGCCTTCGTCAACCGGATCGACGAGGTGACCGGTCTGCTCGACCACGGCCGGGCAGACCCCGAGGGCCTGAGTGCCCGCATTCGCACGGAGGCGACGCTCACCGGCTGGCACGGCAGCAGCGACTACGGCGTGGCCCTGGGCGAGTTCGCGGAGCGCTACGGCGACGCGGTCGGCCCGCGCACGACCGTGTTCGTCCTCGGTGACGCCCGTACGAACATGAGCGACCCGAACCTGCCCGCGGTCCGCCGTGTCGCCGAACGGGCCCGCCGCGTCTACTGGTTGAACCCCGAGCAGCGTTCCCAGTGGGGCACGGGCGACTCCGCCGCGCCCGCCTACGCCGAGCTGGTGCAGATGCACGAGTGCCGCACGGCGCGGCAGCTGGGCGCACTGGTCACGCGGCTGCTGCCGGTGTGAGCCGGCCGACCCCGATGTGTGGTCGACTTGCGGCACATCCGCCCGCAGACGAGGACGTACGACATGACCCACCCGCCCGTGGAACTCGGCACCTTCCCCACTCCCGTGGAACCGGCGCCCCGGCTGGCCGCCGCACTCGGGCTCGGCCCGGACGACCTGTGGATCAAGCGTGACGACCTGACCGGTCTCGGCGGTGGCGGCAACAAGATCCGCAAGCTGGAGTGGACGCTGGGCGCGGCGCTCGCGGAAGGGGCCGACACGCTGGTGACCACCGGCGCGCCACAGAGCAACCATGCCCGGCTGACGGCGGCCGCGGGCGCCCGGCTGGGGTGGGACGTCGTCCTGGTGCTGCGTGGCTCGCCGGGCGTGTCGCGGTCCGGGAACCTTGCGCTCGACGGGTTGTTCGGGGCGCGGCTGGTCTGGGCGGGCGACGTCGACCGGGCGGGCCTGGACGCGATGGCGGCCGAGGTGTGCGAACGGCTGCGGAAGAACGGCTCCCGGCCCGCGCTCGTCCCGTTCGGCGGGTCGAGCACGCTGGGGGCGCGCGGCTATGTGCGGTGCGGCGAGGAACTGAGCCGCCAGGTTCCGGATCCGCGGACCGTGGTCGTCGCGCTCGGATCCGGCGGCACCATGGCGGGACTCGTCGCCTCGCTCGGGTCGGCGGCGGTGCTGGGCGTCGACGTGGGCGCGCTGGCCGATCCGGCCGCCGCCGTCGCAAAGTTCGCGGCGCCGCTCACCGCGGAGGCGGTCGCCCCGGACCGGCTGCGGGTGCGGCGCGACCAGGTGGGCGACGGGTACGCGACGCTCACCGGACCCGCCGCCGGGGCGCTCCGGCTCGCCGCCCGCACCGAGGGGCTCGTCCTCGACCCGGTCTACACCGGCCGGGCCCTGGCCGGGCTGGCCGCCGCCGTCCGGGACGGTGACGTCCGGCCGGGCGAGCGGACCGTGTTCGTGCACACCGGCGGGCTGCCCGGCCTGTTCGGGCACGCCGAGGCCGTCGCGTACGCCGAGCAGGGGGTCGTCGTCCACGAGCCCTGACGGCACCCGGCCCCTTACACGCACCTGCGCTCCTCCTTCCCCGGGACTACGGCTCTTCCCCGATGCCCGGCCGGCGGGCCTGCCTCTAACCTGCGAGTACGCGGCAAGGGGGAGATGACATGAAGGCGGTCGTCCAGGACCGGTACGGCTCACCGGACGTACTGGAGCTCAGGGACGTGGACAAGCCCGTGCCGGGCGACGACGAGGTGCTGGTGCGCGTACGGGCCGCCGGGCTGAACGCGTACGACTGGCACCTCATGCGCGGTGACCCGTATGTGGCCCGGCTGGCGCTGGGACCGCGCGCGCCCCGCGCCCGGATCCGGGGCCGGGACTTCGCGGGCGAGGTGGCGGCGGTCGGCCGGAACGTAGGGGATCTCCAGCCGGGCGACGAGGTGTTCGGCGAGGTCGACGGCACCTTCGCGGAGTACGTGTGCGTCCCGGACGCCTGGGTGGAGCGCAAGCCCGCGGCCCTGACCTTCGAGCAGGCGGCGGCCCTGCCGCTGGCCGGGGCCACCGCCCTGCGCGGACTGCGTGACGTGGCAGGGGTGCGGCCGGGCCAGCATGTGCTGGTCAACGGAGCCTCCGGCGGGGTCGGCACGTTCGCCGTGCAGATCGCCAAGACGCTCGGCGCCGAGGTGACCGGCGTGTGCAGCACGCGCAACGCCGAGCTGGTCCGCTCGCTGGGCGCGGACCACGTCGTCGACTACACACGCGAGGACTTCACGCGCGGCGGGCGACGCTACGACGTGGTCCTCGACCTCGCGGCGAGCCACGGTATCTCCGGCCTCCGGCGCGCCCTGACGCCCACCGGGACGCTCGTCCTCGGCAGCGGGGGCAGCCCGGGGCAGTTCTTCGGGGCTCCCGTCCTCATTCTCAAGGGGCTCGCTCTCTCCCCCTTCGTGCGCCAGCGCCTGCGCCCGCTCATCGGTCCGGCGCCCAGCAAGGAGGTGCTGGCGGAGCTGCGGAAGCTCGCCGACGCCGGGAAGCTGGCCCCGGTGATCGACCGGACCTACGCACTCGACGAGGCGCCCGAGGCCATCCGGTACCTGGAGGACGTGCACGCGCGGGGGAAGGTCGTCGTCACGGTGTGACCGGGCCGGCCGCGGTTCATGCCGGTGCCCCGCGGCGCCGCACGCACCGCGGGGCACACCGGGATCCGCTCAGGTCCCGGGGGCCTTCGCGTAGTCCTGTGCCATGGCTCCCGCGAAGTCGTACACCACGCACTGTTCGTCGCCCACGACCCAGGCGTCGTGGCCGGGCGGGCACACGAAGACGTCGCCGGGGCCGACCTCGCCCTCGCCGCCTTCGTCCATGCGCAGGTGCATCCGCCCTTGGACCACATAGCCGTTGTGATGGATCTGGCAGGTCTCGGTGCCCACGATCGGGCCCACGGACTCCGACCAGCGCCAGCCCGGCTCGAACGTGGCCACGGCGAAGTCGAGCCCGGTGAGATGAACCGCTTCGAGATGGCCGCGGGGGAAGTCGCGCCGCTCGTCCGGCTTGTCGACCGTCTTCACTTCCAGCATGACGGTGTCCTCCCTTCCGGCCGCTCACGACGGCCGGGGCCGGTCTCCGTCTCCCGGCGACCCCGGGTGGCACCAGGCGTTCGGACGGCGGCCGTGCCCCACCGGTCCATCGTCTGCCTGTCAACTCGGCGCCGCCATTCGGGGAACAGCGCAGTGCAGCGGGGCTCCTGCGGGGCGGCAGTTCCGCTCCCAGGATTGACATGGCCATGTAATTCACCTCAGACTCGGCTGTCCGGGTGCCGCTCCCGCCGCCCGGCCGACCCGCGCCCGTACGCCCGACTCCCCGCGACGCGCGGTCCGTTCACCGGAAAACCCGGGTCATCCCCGCATGCTGAGCCAGGAACCCATGCCGAGACAACGTTGTCAACGCCCCGAACGGAGGCCCCTCATGGCAACACCCCCCACCAGCAGCATCCCGGTCGGACCGCTGGGCGCCCGGCTCACGCGCCGCTCCCTGCTGCGCACGGCAGCCGGGACGGCGGCCGCGCTCGCCGCGCTCGGCGGACCCGCAGCGGCGTCGGCGGCAGCCGCGCCCGGACCGGCCGACCCCGCTCTCGCCGAGGACGTGCGCCAGGAGTTCCTCACCTCCTGGACCGCCTACCGGCGGCTCACCTGGGGCCGCGACGAGCTGCGCCCGGTGTCCGGCACCGGCTCCGACTTCTTCATCAGCGGGGTGCCGCTGGGGCTGACCGTCGTGGAGTCGCTGGACACGCTGTACCTGATGGAGCTGGACGGCGAACTCGACGCGGCCGTCTCCTGGATCAGCGGGAGCCTGGACTTCGATCGCGACGCGAGCGTGCAGGTCTTCGAGACGATCATCCGACTGGTCGGCGGCCTGCTCTCCGGCTACCACTGCACGGGCGAGACGGTCCTGCTGACCAAGGCCCGCGATCTGGCCGACCGGCTGCTGCCGGCCTTCACGTCGTCGCCGACCGGGGCGCCGTACCGGTATGTCAATCTGCGCACGGGCGCCGTCAGCGGCAACCAGGCGCCGCTCGCCGAGATCGGCAGCAACATCACCGAACTGGGATGGCTGTCCCGGCTGACCGGCGACCAGAAGTACTTCGACGCGGCCAAGAAGGCCCTGAAGGCACCGTACGACCGGCGCTCGTCGCTGAACCTGGTCGGGACGACGCTCAACGTCGACACCGGCGCCTGGACCGACCCCACCGCCCGGGTGGACCCACCCGTGGACTCCTACTTCGAGTATCTGTGGGACGCCTGTCAGTTCCTCGGCGACACGGAGATCCGCGGCTGGTACCAGACCCTGACCTCGGCGGTCCTGCACCGGCTCGGGGAGACCTACGACGGGCGCCTGTGGTTCAGGTCCGCCGACATGAACAGCGGGGCGCTGCTCAGCCGACGGCAGTCCGAACTCAGCGCGTTCTACGCGGGATTGCTCGCCCAGGGCGGCAATCTCAGCGAGGGCGAGTCCTACCACTCCTCGTGGGCGGCGGCACTGGCGTCGTTCCGGCTGCCGCCGGAGGGGATCGACTACTCGACGCTCTCGGCGACCAGCACGCAGTACCAGCTGCGCCCCGAGTACGTGGACTCCGCGCTGTTCCTGTGGCTGCTGACCGGCAAGGAGGTCTACCGGGACCGCGCCAAGTGGCTCTGGAACGCACAGAAGAACCACTGCAAGGTCACGAACGGCTACTCGATCGTGTCGGACATGACGACGACCCCGACGACCAAGGGGGATCTGACACCGGGGTACTGGTTCTCCGAGAACATGAAGTACTACTACCTGCTGTGGTCCGCTGCGCCGCGCTTCGACTACACCACCAACTACCTCACCACCGAGGGCAATGTGCTGCGCGGCGCCAACCGGGTCGCCGCACCCGCGCCGAGCGGCACCTTCCGGCTGGTCAACCGGTCGACCGGACGGGTCATGGACGTGAGCGGCGCATCGACGGCGGACGGTGGCGCGGTGATCGCGTGGACCCCGCACTCCGGCGCCAACCAGCGCTGGATCGCCACCACTTCGGGCGGACTCACCAAGCTGACCAGCCTCAACAGCGGCAAGGTTCTGGAGGTACCACGCTCCTCCACCGCGGACGGCACCGCCCTGAACCAGTGGGCGCACAACGGCACCGCCACCCAGCAGTGGACGCTCCAGGCGATGGGCGGCGGCTACCAGCGCCTCGTCAACCGCAACAGCGGCAAGGCCCTGGACGTCGACGGCACCGCCAACGGCGCGGCGGTGGTGCAGCGGACGGCCGGTGACGCGGTCTCGCAGCAGTGGCGGCTGGAGAGGGTGTGAGGGCGCATCAGGGCCGGACGGCAGCCTGCGCGGCCAACTCGCCCGAAGCGGCGGCGCCTTGGGCACGGCCTACGGCGAACACCGCGTACGCGTAGGCGAGGTCGACGACGAAGCAGCCGATGTAGAGGTAGTACATCAGGGCGTTGTCGTAGCGCGGGTCCCCGTCGGGGTCGGTGAGCATCGTCAGGGAGGCACAGGCGGTTCCCAGGAGTTTGGTCAGCGCGATACCCGGAGACTGGCCGCGCGTCCCACGGCGCGCGGCCAGCATCGCCAGGAACAGTCCGGACATCGCCAGGTTGCTGCCGAACGCGGTGAGGACGCCGTCGCCCGCGTCGAACTCCTCCGAGGCGTAGTTCATGCCCGGATAGGCGAGGAGCAGCAGTGCGCCCAGCGCGGGCAGGAACAACCGGTCGGGCAGGTAGGGGAATTCGGCCCGGCCGAAGCGGACGACGGTGTAACCGACGGCCACGTCGAAGCAGAACCACACGATGTTGATGACATGCCCGAGACCGGACGGCGGCCGCACGAAGGCGAACATGAACTCCCAGCTGATGTTGGTGGCGAACGCGACGACCGGCATGCCGAACGTCCGCTCCCGCACCCCGGTCCGGATCAGCAGCACGTAGGCAGTGGTCCAGAAGACTCCCGTCCCCAGGAGAAACGCCGTGTGCACTGCATGCATGGATGCCCTCCGTAAGCCGCCCCGGTCCGGCTCGCGCCGGTGACTACTCTGGCACGGTGACCCTCACGAACGTGCTCTCGATCGCCGTGGACGAAACCTGGGACCCGCCGCTGAGACCGCTTCCGCCGAGGGCCGCCGAACTGCTGCAACGACTTGATGCCCCGCCCCGCCTGGTCGCCCACCTCCGGGCGGTGCACGATGTCGCGGCACGGCTGGCCGAGTGGACCCAAGAGCACTGCCCGGCACTGGAGTTCGACCGGAAGGCGGTGCTCTTCGGGGCCGCCACCCATGACATCGGCAAGACCCGGCATCCGGGCGAACTCTCCGGCCCCGGCGCGCGGCACGAGGAGGCCGGACGTGAACTCCTGCTGGCGCACGGGGTCGACCCGGGACTGGCCCGGTTCGCCGGTACGCACGCGTCCTGGGACGCCCCGGGGGTCGGCGTGGAGGACCTGCTGGTGAGCCTGGCCGACAAGGTCTGGAAGAACAAGCGCGTCCCCGCCCTGGAGAACCTGGTCGTGGCGCGGCTCTCCCGGGCCGGCGGGCGGCCGGAGTGGGAGGAGTTCCTGCGGCTGGACGAGGTCCTCACGGCCATCGGTGAGGACGCCGACCGCAGGCTGGCGTACCAGAAGTCCCATCCCCTGGCAGGAAGGTGACGAAGTACGTGACATCCCTGGGCGACGACGGCGCCGAGCTCTGCCCTCTCGAACCGAGTCGGGCCGGGGAGTTCCTGGCCCATGTGGACCGGGGGCGCGAGTTCATCGGCCGGTTCAACGGGCTGCCGGACGTCGTCACGGACCTGGAGTCGAGCCGGGCGTTCCTGCGCGCGTACGCGGAGAAGGCCGCGCCTGCACCGGGCGTATCGCCGGTGTCCGGGTGGACGGCGAGCTCGTCGGCGCCGTCGTGCTGCGCAGGCTGGACGTGGGGCGGGGGATCGCCGAGGCGGGCTGCCGGCTGGAGCCGGCCGCGGTGGGCCGGGGTCTGGTGACCCGTGCCGCGCGCGTGCTCATCGACTGGGCCGTCAGGGAGCGTGGAGTCCACCGCGTCGAGTGGTGGGTGTCCCCGGAGAACGGGCCGAGCATCGCCGTGGCCCGGCGGCTCGAGATGAGCAAGGCCGGGGTACTGCGGGAGAGTTACCTCTATCGGGGGAAGCGGCACGACGAGGAGATCTGGGCGGTGCCGGCGCCGGAGTGGCTCCGCTGACGGCCGTCGTTACCAGGACCGCGCGATGTGCAGCAGGTGGTCGCGGACGCGGGCCACGCCGGGGTTCTCGGACCGGCCGGGGCGCTGGACCAGGAAGGCCGTGTTGATGGGCGGATCGTCGGGCTCGTGGAGCGCTACGAGGGCGCCGGAGGCCAGCTGGTCGAGGCAGAGGTAGCGGGGCAGGACGGTGAAGCCCGCGCCCGCGGTCACCGCCGCCAGGACACCGCGCAGATCGGGCACGGTCACGGCGGCGGGGCAGGAGAGCCGCCGGCCGAAGACGTGGCGCCAGTAGCGGCGGGCGATCGGGAGATCCTCGGCGTAGGTGATCAGGGGCACCGAGTGCAGCACGGCGGGTCCCTCGACGGCCAGTTGCCGCTTCAGCCGCTCGGCCCACACGGGGGCGGCGACCAGCACGAACTCCTCGTCCGCGAGCGGGACCGCGCTCAGGGTGCGGCCGCGCGGGCGGGTCGTGGAGATCACCAGGTCGTGGCGGCCCGCACGCAGTTCGTCCAGCAGCGGGTCCGTGAGCCCCGTCGCCACGCGCAGCCGTACCCCTTCCGCCACCAGCGGTGCCAGGGCGGGCAGCACACTGATGCACAGGAACTCCGCGGGGCCTGCCAGATGGACCGGGTCGGCGCGGCCGTCCGGCGTGGGCCGCGGGCCCGCCACGGCCGCGAGTTCGTCGAGCGGTGCGGCGATCCGCGCCGCCAGCTCGTCGGCGACCGCCGTCGGTGCGACGCCCCTGGGGAGCCGCTCGAACAGCTCCCGTCCGGCCTGCCGCTCCAGGGTGCGCATCTGGGTGGTCACCGTGGGCTGCGACAGCCCCAGCAACTGCCCGGCGCCGGTGAAGGAGCCCGACCGGTACACGGCCAGGAAGGTGCGCAGCAGGTTCAGGTCGAGGGAGGAGCTGTCCACCCGTCCGAGTATGGTCCGCGTCCCATAGATCTTCCAATGCCGGACAGTCCAAGCCCCAGTGGTTGCCTATGGCCCTTGGCTGCGCGGATCCTGGAGTCACGACCGGCCGGCATGACGGCATCCGCGCCGGGTCGGCCGGAAGCGAGGCTCCTCATGGCATACGACGAAGGACTGGCCCAGCGGATCCGGGAGAGGCTGGGCGGGGATCCGGACATCGTGGAGAAGAAGATGTTCGGCGGGATCGGCTTCCTGTGCCACGGCAACATGGCCGTGGGCGTGAGCGGTGACGACCTGATCGTGCGTATCGCCCCCGACGCCACCGACGCGGCCCTGGCCCGCCCGGGAGCGCGCCTCTTCGACCGGGCCGGCCGCCCGATGCGCGGCTGGATCCTGGTCGCCGGCCCGGCCCTGACCGACGAAGCGGTCCTGGGCGAGTGGATCGACGAGGGACACGGCTTCGCGGCGGGCCTGCCGCCCAAGTGAGGCGCAGGTCCCGGGCGAGGACCGCGACGGCACGGACGCCGAGGTTCCGCCGAGGCAGCTCGCGGCGGCCCGCGGTGACTCACGGCGGCTTCGCGACCGGCCGAACGGGCGGCCGTGCCGAGGCGTTGGTCTGCCGGTGAGGCCGCGCCGGGGCTAGGTTGTGCGGCATGAGCAATCTTGACCGTCATGCGGTGCCCAGTGTGTGCGGCGGCCGGGGGTTCGTCGTCGCGGAACCCGTCCGGGAGCTGCTGAGTCCTCGTCAGGTCCGGCTGGGCGAGTCGACCGCGGTACGGCGGCTGCTGCCCAATCTGGGGCGCCGCATGATCGGCGCCTGGTGCTTCGTCGACCACTACGGCCCGGACGACATCGCCGACGAGCCGGGCATGCAGGTCCCGCCGCATCCGCACATGGGGCTGCAGACGGTGAGCTGGCTGCACGAGGGCGAGGTGCTGCACCGCGACTCGACCGGCAGTCTGCAGACCATCAGGCCGAAGGAGCTCGGCCTGATGACCTCGGGCCGCGCCATCAGCCACTCCGAGGAGAGCCCGCGGCCGCACGCCCGCTTCCTGCACGGCGCACAGCTGTGGGTCGCGCTGCCCGACGCGCACCGCGACACCGACCCCCACTTCGAGCATCACCCCGAACTGCCCACGGTCACCTCCCCCGGCCTCACGGCGACGGTCGTCCTGGGCGCCCTGGACGGCTCGGCCTCGCCCGGTACGGCGTACACGCCGATCGTCGGCGCCGACCTCGCGCTGAGCCACGGCACCGACGTCCGGCTGCCGCTCGAACCCGACTTCGAGTACGGCGTCCTGGCGATGTCCGGCGAGGTGCACGTCGACGGGGTGCCCGTGCTGCCGGGCTCGATGCTCTACCTCGGCAGCGGACGCACCGAACTGCCGCTGCGTGCCGAGTCGGACGCGGGGCTGATGCTGCTCGGCGGCGAGCCGTTCGAGGAAGAGCTGATCATGTGGTGGAACTTCGTCGGCCGTACTCAGGCGGAGATCGAGCAGGCCCGCGCGGACTGGACGACGGGCTCTCGCTTCGGTGACGTCAAGGGGTACGACGGCGCTCCGCTGGCGGCGCCCGAGCTCCCGCCGACGCCCTTGAAGCCGCGGGGTCGCACGCGCTAGCCCGCCTCCGGGGACGTGCTGCGGTCACCCGAACCTTCACGCGTCAAGAATAGTAGCCATGGACATAGTAGCCATGTACGGTAACTGCATGAGCAACGGTTCCGAAGGGGCCACGCCCGGTTTTCTGGTGTGGCGGCTGTCGATGAAGTGGCGGGTCGCGGTCGACCGTGCGGTGGCTCCGCTCGGACTCACCCACGCGCAGTACTCGCTCGTCGCGTCCCTGTACGGCATGCAGCGCTCCGGCCTGCGGCCCAGCCAGCGCCGCCTCGCCGACCACACCGGCCTGGAGGCCCTGTACGTGTCCAAGCTGGCCCGCAGCCTGGAATCGGCCGGCCTCGTCGAACGCACCAGGGATCCGCACGACCCGCGTGCCGTACAGCTGGCACTCACCGAGGAGGGCCGCGAGGTCACCCGGCGGGCGATCGACGTGGTCCACGGACTCCTGAAGCAGTTGCTGGAGCCGCTCGGCGGGCTCGACAGCACGCGGACCCGGGAGTTCACCCGGGACCTGGCAACCCTGCTCGACGCACCACTCGACCCGTTCAGCACGTCCGACAACGAGACGGAGCAGTCATGACCACCAGCGCACCCATCGTCGACGGTCGCGTCGTGGCCCTCGCCCACTACGCCGCACGCGCCGTCCTGGAACGCGTCCTTTCCCAGTACGACGTCACCTTCCAGCAGTTCATCACCCTGCGCCTGGCCGCCGTGGCGGACGGCCCCGTCGAGCGCGACACGCTCGTCGACGGCGTCACCGGCGCGGTGAAGGTCGACGCGTCCGATGTGCACGGCACGATCGCAGAGCTGATCGCCGCGGGGTTGCTGACCGAGGAGGGGCCGTCCCGCATGCGGATCACGGACGCCGGACGGGAGCTGTACGCCAAGGGTTCCACCGAGACCGCGACGATCGCCGCCCGGATCTACGACGGCATCCCGGAGAAGGACCGGGCCGTCGCCGGCCGTGTGCTGACGCTGGTCACGGAGCGTGCCAACGCCGAGCTGACCACCCTGAGCAAGTAGTGGAATATTGAACCACCGGGTTCCGTTGTCCGCCTCGAAGGAGGTCAGGAGTGGAGACCCAGGTGGACACGAGGTACTACGACCACGGAACGGCGGCGGAGCGCTGGGAGCGCGCCCAGCAGTTCTTCGACGCCAAGGACTACGCGGGGGCGGCACGCGTCCTGGCCGGGCTGGTCGAGGAGATGCCGGAGCAGACCGGACCCCGGCTGCTGCTGGCGCGCGCCTACTATCACTCGGCCCAACTGCGGCGCGCCGAGGCCGAGTTGCGCGTCATCGTCGAGCGCGACCCGGTGGAGCACTACGCCCGGCTGCTGCTGGGCCGCACGCTCCAGCGGCAGGCGCGGCACGAGGAGGCGGAGCAGCACCTGCGGATCGCCTCGGCGCTCGCGGGCGACTTCGACCGCGGCTGAGAAGGACACCCGGCACACGGGGGCCCGGTTCACCGACCAGGAACCGGGCCCCCGTTCGTCATGCGGTGGTCCTACGGTGGGGGACTCGTTCCTCAGGGATGACGGTCCAGTAGTCGGACCGTGAGGAGCCCGGGTTCCCGACCGATGAAGTGACCTGCGTCACCGGAGAGGGCGCAGTGCCGTGTCATGCTGACGCGATGTCAACTCCCCATGGCCGCGTCCCTCGTGTGCCCCTCGCCGAGCGAGTAGAGCAACTCCTTGCCGCTGAAGGCCCGTTGCCCATCGTCGCGGCCGGCGACCCGGTGCTGCGGCGCGGCACCGAGCCGTACGACGGGCAGCTGGAGCCCGCCTTGCTGGCGCGGTTCGTCAAGGCCCTGCGCGTCACCATGCACGCGGCCCCTGGCGTCGGCCTCGCCGCGCCGCAGGTCGGGGTGGAACTGCGGATCGCGGTCGTCGAGGATCCGGCGCCGGTACCGGAAGAGGTACGGCTGGCCCGGGGCCGGGTGCCGCAGCCGTTCCGCGTACTGGTCAACCCGTCGTACGAGCCGGTCGGCACCACCAGGGCCGCGTTCTTCGAAGGCTGCCTGAGCGTCCCGGGCTGGCAGGCGGTGGTGGCCCGGCACGCGGAGGTGCGGCTGCACGCCCAGGACGAGCACGGCCGCACACTCGACGAGCTCTTCACCGGCTGGCCCGCCCGGATCGTCCAGCACGAGACGGACCACCTCGACGGCAAGCTCTACCTCGACCGCGCGGAACTCCGGTCGCTGTCGTCGAACGAGGCGATGGCGGAGCGGTGGACGCAGGCGACACCACAGAGGGCGGCCGAGGAGTTGGGCTTCCGGCTGCCGTGAACCGGCGGGCGAAACCCCGTGCCGCACTGCTCGCCGGAACGGCGACGGGAGCGGTCCGGCCAGGACCTGATCGCCGCCGCCTGCGCGGACGAGCCCCTGCGCGGGTGGAACCCGCCCGGCCCGACCGCGATCCCCTCACGGTTCCGCTGCCGGGGACGGTGACCGATCCGACCGCCGCCCCCGACCTCGGGTACGCGCTGGTGGACGAGCACTGGCTCGCCCTCCGGCTGACCGGACTCGGCGCCCTGTCGGCGCCCTGAGCCGGCCGGCGTCACACGTCCCGGTACGCCTCCAGCAGCCGCAGCCACACCTCGCTGATCGTCGGATACGACGGCACCGCATGCCACAGGCGGTTGACCGGGACCCGGCCGGCGACCGCGATCGTCGCCGAGTGGATCAGCTCGCCGACACCCGGGCCGACGAAGGTCACGCCGCGCAGGATCTCTTCGTCCAGGTCGACGATCATGCGGGCGCGGCCGCGGTAGCCGTCGGCGTACAGACCCGCTCCGGCCACCGAGGAGAACTCGACGTCGACCGCGCGGACGCGGTGTCCGGCCTGTTCCGCCTCGGCCAGGGAGAGGCCCACGGCGGCGGCTTCGGGGTCGGTGAAGACGACCTGGGGTACGGCGTGGTGGTCGGCGGTGGCGGCGTGGGCGCCCCAGGGGTCCGTCTCCAGGATCGGGACGCCGCAGGCGCGGGCGGCGATGGCGGCGCCCGCGATGCGGGCCTGGTACTTGCCCTGGTGCGTGAGCAGGGCGCGGTGGTTGACGTCGCCGACTGCGTAGAGCCAGCCGCTGCCGGTGACGCGGAGGCTGTCGTCGACCGGCAGCCAGGAGCCGGGTTCCAGGCCGATCGTGTCAAGGCCGATGTCGTCGGTGCGCGGGGCGCGGCCGGTGGCGAAGAGGATCTCGTCGGCCTCGATGCGGTCGCCGGCGTCGGTGATCGCCACGACGGTGCCGTTCTGCCTGGTCACGGATTCCACGGAGGTGCCGGTGCGGACATCGACGCCGGCCTCGGTGAGGGCCTCGGCGACCAGTTCGCCGGCGAAGGGCTCCATGCGGGACAGCAGGCCCTTGCCGCGGACCAGCAGGGTGACCCGCGATCCGAGGGCCTGCCAGGCGGTGGCCATCTCGGTGGCGACCACACCGCCGCCCACCACGATCAGCCGGCCGGGAGCGGCCTGTGCGGCGGTGGCCTCGCGGCTGGTCCAGGGCTTCACGTCGGCGAGCCCGGGCAGGTCGGGCAGGAGGGCGCGGGTGCCGGTGGAGACGGCGACGGCGTGCCGCGCCGTGAGGGTCGTCGTCTCGCCGTCGGTGCCGGTCACGGTGACCGTGCGGGGTCCGGCGAGGCGGCCGTGGCCGCGGTGCAGGTGGGCGCCGATGCCGTCGAGCCAGCGGGCCTGGCCGTCGTCCTTCCAGTGCGAGGTGTACTCGTTGCGGCGGGCCAGGACGGCGGCCGTGTCGAGGGGGCCCTGGACGGCCTGGCTCAGGCCGGGCAGGCGTCGGGCGTCGGCTTGGGCGATGACCGGGCGCAGCAGGGCCTTGCTGGGCATGCACGCCCAGTACGAACACTCGCCGCCGACCAGCTCGCTCTCCACGACCGCGGTGGACAGTCCGGCCGCACGGGTGCGGTCGGCCACGTTCTCCCCCACGGGTCCGGCCCCGAGCACCACGACGTCGTAAGCGATGGATTCCGTTTCCGTCATGGGGTCAGTCTGGTGGGTGGTGTGCCCGGAGACCACATGGGTAAGCGCGCGGAATAGGTACCCGGGCCGCCGTGTTGTGCGGACGGTTTCGCCCCCACAGCAGGAAGTAGGGATCACGCATGAGCAGCACCGTGGAGCTCACCAAGGAGAACTTCGACCAGACGGTCACGGAGAACGAGTTCGTCCTGATCGACTTCTGGGCGTCCTGGTGCGGGCCGTGCCGTATGTTCGCCCCGGTCTACGAGAAGGCCGCGCAGGAGAACCCGGACCTGGTGTTCGGCAAGGTGGACACGGAGGCCCAGCCGGAGCTGGCGGCGGCCTTCGGCATCCAGTCGATCCCGACGCTGATGATCGTCCGTGACCAGGTGGCCGTGTTCTCGCAGCCGGGCGCGCTGCCCGAGGCCGCCCTGACCGATGTCATCGGGCAGGCCCGGAAGCTGGACATGGACGAGGTCCGCAAGAGCATCGCCGAGCAGCAGGCCGGCACGCAGGGCGAGTAGTCCCACGATTCCCGGGAACGGCCGTGTCCCCCTGGAAGGGTCACGGCCGGGCGGGTCACGGCCGGAAAGGGGACGACGCCACGCCTCGTCGTGCACGGAACGGGTGGGCGGGATCAGCGCGCTGCGCTGACTGTCAGGGGCACGGCGGCGGCCGCCGTCAGCTGGAGTCCCGGTGGATCATCGATGCCCCCAGGACCTTGTGCGTCTCGGGTGCCGCGCCGGGGTTGCGTACCGCGCGGTCGACCAGTTCGGCCAGGTCGCGGCCGGACGGCAGTTCGATGTGGACGGTGCTGAGCCGGGGCCGCAGCAGCCGCCCGAGCATCAGGTCGTCGGCGCCGATGACGGCCGTGTCCTCGGGGATGCGGACGTCCTCGTCCTGCAGGGCCCGCATCAGCAGCATCGCGTACTCGTCGTTGTACGCGAACACCGAGTCCAGACCGAAGTGCCGCCAACGGGCGGCGAGTTCGGCGGCGGCCCGCTCGTCGTAGGCGAGGGGCAGTTCGGTCACCGTGGCGTCCGTGCCGTGCAGGGCATCGCGCAGGCCCTTGAGGCGAGGCCGGGAGAAGGCCTCCAGGCCGGGTTCCTCCGGGACGACCACGCCGATGCGGCGCCGGCCGCGGGCATACAGATGGACGCCGGCGCAGTGGCCGACGCCGTCGTGGTCCATCAGCAGGGCATGGGCCCCCTCGACGCCCTCGGGGCCGAGGGTGACCACCGCGCGGGCGCCGGCGCGTTTGAGGACGGCGACTCCCTGGGGGCCGAGTCCGGCGCCGGGCACCAGGACGGCGACCGGTCGCAACTCGGCCCAGGCGCGGGCCGCTTCGTCACCCTGCAGTCCTACCGTGCCGTACTGGACGACCGTGTAGTCGAGGCGGCCGAGGGCCCACTGGAGCTCATTGAGGAACTGGCCGTAGAGCGGGCCCACCGGGATGGTCGGGGCGGGTATCAGGACCATGCGGCTGTGCCCGGCGCGCAGGCTGCGGGCGGCCGCGTGCGGCACGTACCCGAGTTCCTTCGCGGCCTCATGGACGCGGCGGCGCGTGGGCTCGCTGATCCGTACGGCACTGGTGTTGTTGAGGACGTAGGAGACGGTCGCGCGCGAGACGCCGGCCAGGCGGGCCACATCGGCGCTCGTGGGGACGGAGCGCGGTGCGGGCGACGCGGACGAGGGCGTGTTCGGTATCTGCACCATGACGTACCGCATCTTGGCAGAGACGCCGAGCGACGGGAGCGGCGGGGGAACGTGGTTCACAGTTGCACCAAAGCGGGCGCACAACGGGCGCGTGCTGTGACGAACATGTTCGTTACGAGCTTGTTCGCGACGAACATGTTCGTTATCGTGAGGGCATGACAGCCCGACCCGACACCCCCCGCAGCCGCCGGGAGCGCCCGGCCAAGCCCGCCCTGACCCGGGAGGGAATCGTGGCCGCCGCGGTCGCCGTGCTCCGTGCCGAAGGACTGCAGAAGGTCACCATGCGGCGCCTGGCACAGGAGCTCGACACCGGCCCGGCATCGCTGTACGTCTACGTGCGCAACACCGACGAACTGCACGCGGCCGTACTGGACGAGCTGCTCGGCACGGTGGGGCCCGCCCCGGCCGACGGCACCTGGCGGGAGCGCCTGGAGCGGGTGCTCACCGCGTACACCGGGATGCTCCTCGAGCACCCCAGCCTCGCCCGTTCCGCACTGACGGCCCGCCCGAGCGGCCCGCACTACCTCGACCTCATCGAGACCATGCTGGCGCTGCTCGACGAGGGCGGCGTGCCGTCCGCCCGGGCCGCGTGGGGCGTGGACCTGCTGCTCCAGCACGCCACGGCGACCGCCGCCGAGCACGCCGGACAGGACGCCTCGCCCACCGCGCGCGGCGACTGGGACGCCCTGGCCCGAGCGCTGGGCAACGCCTCCGAGCAGACCCATCCGCACATCGCCGCCACCGCCGGCGAGCTGGTGTCGGGGACGCCCGAGGCCCGCCTGTCGTGGGCGTTCCAGGCACTGATCCACGGCATCGAGCGGACCGCCGTACCCGACTGACCATCTCCCAGGAGGCCACTATGCCCATCGCCCACCACCCCATGGCCGTCGTCGGCGCCGGTCTCGGCGGGCTCGCCCTCGCCCGTGTCCTGCATGTGCACGGCATCGAGGCGGCGGTCTTCGACCTGGAGGACTCCCCCGCCGCCCGCACCCAGGGCGGCATGCTCGACATCCACGACGACTCCGGCCAGGAGGCGCTGCGCGCCGCCGGCCTGCACGAGGAGTTCCTGACGCTCGTCCACTCGGGCGGACAGCAGATGAGGATCCTCGACAAGAGCGCCGTGGTCCACCTGGACGAGTCCGACGACGGCACCGGCGGCCGGCCGGAGATCGACCGCGGCGACCTGCGCGGCCTGCTGCTGCGGTCCCTGCCCGAGGGCACGGTCCGCTGGGGCACGAAGGTCACCGGGGCCCGCCCGCTCGGCGACGGCCGGCACGAGGTGAATCTCGCGGACGGCGGGCGCTTCACCACGGACCTGCTGATCGGCGCCGACGGCGCCTGGTCGCGCATCCGCCCGCTGCTCTCCGCCGGCCAACCCGCTTACATGGGCGTGTCGTTCGTCGAGGCGGACCTGCTGGAGGCGGACACCCGTCATCCGGTGAGCGCGGAGGTGGTCGGCGGCGGCATGCTGTTCGCGCTCGACGCGGGACGCGGCTTCCTCGCCCACCGCGAGAGCGACGGCAGCCTGCATGTGTACGTCGCCCTGAAGGCCCCCGAGGAGTGGCTGGACGGCATCGACTTCGACGACACCGAGGGGGCCAAGTCGGCCGTCCTGGAACACTTCGCGGACTGGGACGAGCGTCTGCGGGCGCTGGTCGCGGACGCGGACGGCGCACTGGTGCCGCGACGGATCCACGCCCTTCCGGTCGGGCACCGCTGGGACCGGGTCCCCGGTGTCACGCTGCTCGGTGACGCCGCCCATCTGATGTCGCCGTTCGCGGGCGAGGGCGCCAACCTCGCCCTGCTCGACGGGGCGGAACTGGGCCTGGCGATCGCCGCGCACCCGGGTGACGTCGAGGCCGCGCTGGCCGCGTACGAGGAGAGGCTGTTCCCGCGCAGCGAGGCATCCGCGGCCGACTCGGCCCGCGGCGCGGTGCTGCTGTTCCGGGAGGACGCGCCGCGCGGTCTGCTGGAGCAGTTCGCCGGGCTCGGGTGAACCGGGCTCGACCGACCGGGCTCGACCGACCGGGCTCGACCGTGCGGCTCGATACCGGTCAGCCGGGCGGCTCCGTACCGGTCACGCGGGCGGCTCCGTGCCGGTCACCCGGGCGACGAGGTCGGTCCAGCCGGCCTCCAGCCGCTCCATGGGCATCCCGCACTGCCTGTTCAGATGGTTGATCAGGGCCGGGTCCAGATACGCCAGCAGCGTCTGCGAGAGGAGCTCGCAGTCGGCGTCCGGCAGGATCTGCCGCAGCAGCATCGTGACGTGCGTGCGCAGCGCCTGCACCGAGGGGTGGGAGAAGCGACGGGTCGCCTCCGGTTGGGCGGCCAGTTGCAGGTCCAGCTGTTCCGCCGCGCGGTACAGCACCGCGATGCCGAACGCGCGCAGCCGCTCGACCGGAGGCGCCCCGGGACCCAGCGGCGGCGGCCCGCCGAGGAAGTCGGCCTGCAGCTGCCGCGACGAGTGGTCGAGCAGCGCCGTCAGCAGGCCGGTGCGGTCGCCGAAGCGCCGGAAGACGGTCCCCTTGCCCACGTCGGCGGCCGCGGCCACGGCCTCCATCGTGACCCCGGCCACCCCGTGCTCGGCGATCAGCCGGGCGGCGGCCTCCAGCAGCCGGGCGCGGTTGCGGGCCGCGTCGGCGCGCAGGCACGGCTCATCGGGCCCCAAGCCGACCTCCAGCAGTTGGGGCGTGTCGAAGGGCTCCTGGGGCTGCTTCGGGAAAGGCGGCAGAGCGCTGGACATGACGACAGCGTAAAGCACCGGGAACAAAACTGGACCGTGGTCCGGTTAGGGTGCTACAACGATAAACGGACCCCGGTCCGGATCGTAACCGCACTGTTTCAGCCCCCTGGAGTACGCCATGTCTGTCCGTATCCTCGCGCTCGTCGGCAGCCTTCGCGCCGGTTCGACCAACCGCCAGCTCGCCGAGGCCGCCGTCAAGCACGCTCCCGAGGGCGCCGAGATCGCTCTGTTCGAGGGCCTGGCCGACATCCCCTTCTACAACGAGGACATCGACGTCGAGGGCCGCGTCCCCGAGGCCGCCGTCAGGCTGCGTGAGGCCGCGCAGGCCGCAGACGCGTTCCTGCTCTTCTCCCCCGAGTACAACGGCACCATCCCGGCCGTCCTGAAGAACGCCATCGACTGGCTGTCCCGTCCGTACGGCGCCGGCGCCTTCGGCGGAAAGCCGGTCGCCGTGGTCGGCACCGCCTTCGGCCAGTACGGCGGTGTGTGGGCCCAGGACGAGGCCCGCAAGGCCGTGGGCATCGCCGGCGGCAAGGTGCTCGAGGACGTCAAGCTGTCCATCCCCGGCTCGCTGACCCGCTTCGCCGAGACCCACCCGGCCGACGACGCCGAGGTCGCCGCGGCTCTGACCGACGTCGTGGCGCGGCTGCACGGCAACGTGGGCGCGGCTGCCTGAGCCGGGTCGTCGCGAGTCCCGCAGGGGCCGGAGCTCCCGGAGCTCCGGCCCCTGCCGCATCCCCCTCACTCCAGCTCGGCCAGCCGCTCGACCACCGGGGCGGCGAAGCGCTCGATCCATCCGGCGGGCTCGCCCAGGAACGGGAAGAGGACGACGGTGTCGATGCCGAGCTTGGTGTAGCCGCTGATGTCGGTCAGGAACGCGTCGAGGTCCTCGGCGGTGGCCGACTCGCCCATGTAGCCGATGGTCTTGCGGATCGCGTCGTAGTCGCGGCCGAGGGCGTCGCAGTGCCCGCGCAGCACCTCGAGCTTGTGCCGGAGCTGCTCCGGGGACGTGGCGATCAGGTTGCAGGCGTCCGCGTACTGGGCGACCAGACGCAGCGTCTTCTTCTCTCCCGTGCCGCCGATCATGATCTCCGGATGCGGGGCGCTGACCGGGCCCGGCACGCACAGCGTCTCGGCGAGCCGGTAGTACTCCCCCTCGAACGGGCCGTCGTTCTCCGGGTCCCACATCTGCAGGCAGATCCGCAGGGTCTCCTCGAGCCGCTCGAAGCGCTCCGCGAGCGGCGGGTACGGCACGCCGAGCCCATGGTGCTCACGGTCGTACCAGGCCGCTCCGATGCCCAGCGTGGCGCGGCCGCCGGACAGGACGTCGAGGGTGGTGACGATCTTGGCGAGCAGGCCGGGGTGACGGTACGTCACCCCGGTGACCAGCGCGCCCAGACGAACGGTCGAGGTCTGGCCCGCCAGGTAGCCGAGGGTCGTGTAGGCCTCCAGCATGGGGTCCTCGGCGCCGCCGTTGATCTCCATCTGGAAGTAGTGGTCCATCACCGAGAGCCAGCTCACGCCCGCCGCCTCGGCCGCGCTGCCCGCCGCGGCCAGTTCGGCAGGGAGCGCGGGAGCACCCTCGGAATGGTTGAACCGGTTGATGTGCACGCCCACCCGCATGTCCGTCTCCGTTCCGCCCGGGCCCTCAACGACAGGAGCGAGATTAGGACTTGGAGGACTGTCCGGGCGAAGGCCCTTCAGCGATCCTCGAGCCGGGCGCGAGCGCTGCCGCCGCGGTGCCTTCGTCATGAGCTGGTACGGCTGCGAGGCCGGGCGGAGCCGGGCAGGTTCCGCACAGGGGGCGCGAGCACGGGAGGTGGCCTCACCGCGGCGTCGGCCCCGCTTCCTCAGGAACCGCAAGCAGCCGCGGCTGACCGGCAGCTCCTGATGGGCCCGAGGCACGGCTCCCGGACCGGACGGCCCACGAGACCGGCTGGACCGCACCGCTCGGGCAGCGGTGGGGCGGCCCGGACGTGTCGCCGTACGCCGCCCCGGCCGGCGTCACGGACGTGTCCCACCTGGACGGGCTCCGACAGACTGCTGACGCGGTGAGCGCAACTGCCCACGGCAGCCGGCCAGGCCAACGGCGGGCAGGCGTCACGCCTGCGACGGCCGACCCGCCGGTGGCGAAACCGACCGGCCCGCGGCATGCGGCTCGTGCGCGTCCGGAGTCAGTGATCCTTCGGTGGGCCGGCGGCCGCCGCCTTCTTGATCGCTTCCCGGATTCGGAAGTACGTGCCGCAGCGGCAGACGTTCTCGATGCGGTCGATGTCGGCGTCCGTCGGCTGGGGTGTCTTCTTCAGCAGGGCCGCCGCGGCCATGATCTGTCCCGGCTGGCAGAAGCCGCACTGCGCCACGTCACAGTCGATCCAGGCCTGTTGGACGGGGTGGAGGGTGTCACCGTCGGCCAGGCCCTCGATCGTGGTGACGCTGCGGTCCGCGCAGTCCGCGACCGGTACGACGCAGGGCTGGATCTCCGCGCCGTCGAGGTGGCTGGTGCAGGCGCGGCAGACGCCCACCCCGCAGCCGTACTTGGGGCCGGTGACCCCGAGCATGTCGCGCAGGACCCACAGCAGCGGCATGTCGGCGGGCGCCTCCACGGTGACCGGTTTCCCGTTGAGAACGAAGGAGTACGAACGCATCGGAGCCTTCTCGGAGTTGATCGGCGGCTGATCAGAAGTTGAGGGGGAAGCGACGGGGCTTGGTGCCCGTCGCCCGGGCGTAGGCGTTGGCGACGGCGCCGGAAGCGGCCGGCACACCGAGTTCACCGGCCCCGCCCGGCTCCCCGTGGGAGGGCATGACATGCGCCTCGAAGTGCAGCGGGGCCTGCGCCTGGCGGGCATAGCGGAAGTCGGCGAAGCTGCCCTCGCGAACGGCGCCCCGGTCGATGTGGAGACCGGCCTGGAGCACGGTGGAGATGCCGTCCATCGCGGTACCCATGAGCTGGGCCTCCAGACCACGCGGGTTGACGGCGGTCCCGACGTCCGCGGCCATCACCACCTTGGTCACCCTGGGATGCTTCGGATCGGTGGCGTCGATCTCGGCGAGGCAGGCCACGCAGGAGCCGTACTCCTCGTGGACGGCGACGCCCTGGGCCGTGCCGGCCGGCATGGAGCGGCCCCAGTGCCCGGCGGCCGCCACCTTGTCGAGCACGGCCTTCACCGCCTTGCTCCGGAGCGTGGTGCGCCGGAACGCAATCGGGTCCTTGCCCAGACTGCGGGCGATCTCGTCGACCACGATCTCCTCCGCGGTCCGCATCGTGCCGGAGTCCACCGACCGCCAGGCTCCCAGCGGAATGGGCAGCTCGATCCCGCCCGAATTCCCGGACACCCGGCCGAAGTTGTACAGGCCGCTGTCGCTGGGCGACGGGCCGGCCGCGGGCGTACGACGGGTGACGAGCGCGGTGGGGGCCGCCCCGCCCTGCGCGGTCAGCCCCTTGCCCTCGGACGACTCGCCCACCGAGGCCATCGCGTGCTCGAAGGCCACCACCCGGCCGCCCGCGACGCTGGCCCGGATACGGTGGTGGCTGGCCGGACGCATCCGGCCGTGCCGGATGTCGTCGTTGCGGGTCCACATCAGCTTCACCGGGCGGCGGGCCGCCTTGGAGATCAGGGCCGCCTCGATCGCGGCGTCGAAGTCCAGCCGCCGCCCGAACGAGCCGCCGCCGCGCATCACATGGACCCGGACCTTGGACTTCGGCAGCCGGATCAGGCCGGCCAGCGTGTCCCGGGCGTCCATCGGTGTCTGCGAGGAGAACCAGAACTCCGCACGGTCGGCGCGTACATCGGCCACCGCGGTCAGCACCTCCATCGGGGCATGGCTGACGAAGGCGAACTCGAACTCGCCCTGGACCTGCGTCGATCCGTGCGGCGGGGTGGAGAGCCGGGGGACCGCGCCCTTGAGCCGGGTGCGGATGCCCGCGTCCGAGAGCGGGGCGAGCGGGCCCGGGGCCCAGGTGATGCGCAACGCGTCCCGGGCCTTGAGGGCATGGTGGAAGGTCTCCGCGACGACGGCGACCCCACCGGCCGCCTTGACCACGGCGAGGACCCCCGGCATGGCCCGGGCCGCGGCGTCGTCGACCGAGACGAGCTTCCCCCTGACCGTCGGCGGCCGGGCCACCACGGTCGGCTTTGCTCCGGCCGCCGACAGGTCGCCCGCGTACTCGGCCCGGCCGGTGACGATGTCCCGGGCGTCGATCCGGTTCGCCGGCCGTCCGATCACCCGGTGCCGGGAGGCCGGCTTGGGCCGGTCGGGCACGGCCGGGCGGCGGATGCGCGCGGCGCTCTCGGTGAGCGACCCGAAGGTGGCGGTGCGCCCGTCCGGCGCGACGACCATGGTGTCCCGGGTGCGCAGCAGCCGCGCGGGCAGATGCCATCGCCGGGCGGCCGCGGTCACCAGTCTGGCGCGCGCGGTGGCGGCGAGCTGCCGGGCCGGTCCGTACAGCGAACTGACCGAACTCGAGCCGCCGGTGTACTGGTTGCCCTTGGTCCGGGCGTCGGCGAGCGGGATGGAGACATCGGCCAGGCGGGCGTCCAGCTCCTCGGCGATCATCATGGCGACCGCGGTGGTGATGCCCTGGCCGACCTCGAGGCGCGGCAGCCGTACGACGATCCTGTTCGCCGCGGTGACCTCCAGGACCAGCATCTCCTCGTCGGTGCCGGTCACCAGGACGGCGGAGGCCCGGTGCGCGCCCTCCGCGGTGGGTTCGGCACCTTCCGCGGACGGTGTGTCGCAGCCGAGCGGGGCGGCGACGGTCAGAGTGGTCGCCGCCACTGTGTAGACCATGAATCTCCGCCGGGACAACCCGTCGGCCTGACGGGGCCGCGGGGACTCGTTGGCGTCCAAACGAGGGCTCCTGTCGATTGTCGGTGCGTCACGACTCGTCTCGACAGATATGAGGGACCGACCGCGCCCTCGGTTGCGTGCCGAAGCCCGGTCTCCTCGAAGACCGGGCCGGGGTGAACGTGATGCCCGACGGTCCGCCCCCCGCTCCTGGGCCGCCGCCGCCCGGACCGCGGGACAGGTCACGGCCGACGGCAGTGCGCAGGAACCAGGGCAACGGCTCCTCGGTGGGCACGCTGGACGCGCCGCTTGGCGCGAGGTCAGTAGACGTCCCGGACATACCGCCGCTCGGTGCCGAGCTGTTTGACGTAGGCAATCGCCTCCTCCTCCGTCAGCCCGCCGTGCACCACTGCGATGTCCCTGAGTGCGCGGTCCACGTCCTTGGCCATGCGGGAGGCGTCGCCGCACACGTAGAAGCGGGCGCCGTCGCGGAGCCAGGACCAGAGCAGGGGGCCGTGTTCGCGCATCCGGTCCTGCACATAGACCTTGGCCCGCTGGTCCCGGGAGAAGGCGGTGTCGAGGCGGTCCAGGGTGCCGTCGGCCAGGAAGTCGGTCAGCTCCTCCTCGTAGTAGAAGTCGGTGGCCCGGTGCTGCTCGCCGAAGAACAGCCAGTTGGGGGCGCGGTGGCCGCGGGCCCGGCGCTCCTCCAGGAAACCGAGGAACGGAGCGACACCGGTGCCGGGGCCGATCATCACCATGGGGGTCGCCGGGTCGGCGGGCGGCCGGAAGTGCGGCGAGCGCTGGACGTGCACCGGCACGGACGTGTCCGTCCCGGCGTCGGCGAGGAACGGGGAGCAGACGCCCTGCCGGGGGCGGCCGTGCAGGTTCTCGTACCGCACGACGGAGACCGTCAGCGACACCACGTGGGGGTCGGTCAGTGGGCTGGAGGAGATGGAGTAGAGGCGGGGCTGCAGCCGTCCGAGGGTTCCGGCCCAGGCCCCGGCGTCCGCCCGGACACCGAACTCGGCGACCACGTCGACCGCCTGCCGGCCCCAGGACCACTGCGCCAGTTCGCCCTTGTTGTCCGGGCGCAGCAGTTTTCTCAACTCGCGTGGGTCGCGGGCTCGTTCGGCGACGAAGCGCAGCAGCTCCGGGGTGATCCGGGTGATGTCGAGATGGCGCAGGAGCGCCTCGCCGAAGGCGATCTCACCGACGCCGTCGACCTCGACGGCCGTGTGCGCGTCCAGACCGGTGACGGTCAGCCACTCCCCCACCAGATCCGGGGAGTTGAGCGGTCGTACGCCGAGGGCGTCGCCCGCTTCGTAGACGAGCGGCACCTCGCTGTCCCGGGTGTCGAAGGTGAACCGGCGCACCTCCTTTCCCGCGCCGGGCAGGCTCAGCAGCCGGTTGCCCATGAGGCGCGCGGTGACCGGGGCGGGGCGCTTGGGGCGGGCGGTCACCGAGGCCGGTGCCGACGCCGGCGCCGGTCCCGGCGTGCCGGTGAGGGCGGTGAGCACCTGGTCGAGCCAGCCGTGTGCGGCCTTCTCGTAGTCCGGTTCGCAGTCCGTGCGCGGCGCGAGGCGTACCGCTCCGAGCTCGTCCATGCGCCGGTCCAGACGCCGGCCGTGGCCGCAGAAGTCGTCGTACGACGAGTCGCCGAGCGCGAGCACCGCATAGCGGCGCCCCTCGAGGCGGCCGACACCGGGCGCGGTGAGGGTGTCCCAGAAGCCGGCGCCGTTGTCGGGGGCGTCGCCGTCGCCGAAGGTGCTGGTGATGAGCAGCAGGTCGGCGTCGGAGGGCAGGGCGCCCGGGTCGGCCTCGTCCATGGCGACGAGGGACGAGGTGTGGCCCTCGGCGGTGAGCCGCTCGGCGGTGGCGGCGGCGAAGTCCTCGGCGTTTCCGGTCTGGGACGCCCAGAGGATCACTACCCGGCGGCCGGCGGCCTGTTCGGCGGCCGGGGCGGCGGCGGTGCGGGAGTACATGCCGGCGAGGGTGCCGTTCACCCACAGCGCGTGCTCGGGACCGAACGGGGCGTCCGGCGGCAGTACGGGCACGCCGGGGGCGCCCGCGGGGATGCCGGCGAGGAAGCCGACCAGATACTGCCGTTCGCGTTCGGTCAGGACCGGCGGGGGCGTGGGGTCGAGGCCGAAGACGGCGGCGGCCGAGGGCTGCACGGCGGTCGGGGTGAGGGCCGGCCGTACCGCTGCCGGGGTCTGTACCGCTGCCGGGGTCTGCGTCGCCTCCGGGGTCTGCACGGCGACCGGTGTGGACACCTTGGTCAGCGACACCGCGCACACCTTCAGCTCCGGCTGGAAGGACAGCGGGTCGACGGCATCGCTGGTCACCGCGTTGACGCTCAGGTACTCACCGAACAGGTCGTTCCAGTGGAAGGGCGCGAAGCAGCAGCCGGGCCGTACCCGGTCGGTGACGACCGCGGGCAGCACGGCCCTGCCACGCCGGGACGCGACCTCCACCGAGTCGCCGTCCTCGATGCCGAGCCGGGCCGCGTCCTCGGGGTGCAGTTCCACGAAGGGCCCGGGGTTGAGCTTGTTGAGCTTGGCCACCTTCGCCGTCTTGGTCAGGGTGTGCCACTGGTGCTGGAGGCGGCCGGTGTTGAGGACGTACGGGTAGTCGTCGTCCGGCATCTCGGCGGGCGGGAGGTGCGGGCGGGGGTGGAAGACGGCCCGGCCGGTGGCGGTCGGGAAGGTGAGGGAGCCGTCCGGGCCGATGTACCGGACGGGGTTGCGGTCGGGCCCGTCGGGGGTCGGCGCGGGCCACTGGACCGGGGTGGAGCGCAGTCGCTCGTAGGTGACGCCCTGCAGGTCGTAGCCGGTTTTCGGGTTCCGGGCGCGCTTGATCTCCTCGAAGATCTGCTCGGCGCTGTCGTACGAGAACCCTTGCTCGTAGCCCATCGCACGGGCGACGGCCGCGATGATCCGCCAGTCCGCCATGGCGTCGCCGGGCGGGTCGGCCGCGGGCCGGGCGAGGGTGAGGTTGCGTTCGCTGTTGACGAGGACGCCCTCGGTCTCGGTCCACAGCGCACCGGGCAGTACGACATCGGCGTACTCGTTGGTCTCGGTGTCGGTGAAGACGTCCTGGGTGACGACGAACTCGGCGGCCTCCAGGCCCTCGATGACCGTCTTGCGGTTGGCGACGGAGGCGACCGGGTTGGTGCAGATGATCCAGCAGGCCTTGATGTCCCCGTCGGCCATCTTCCGGAACATCTCGACGGTGCCCTTGCCGACGCCGTCCGCGCGGATCGTGCCGGGCGGCAGCTCCCACAGCTCCTCGACGAAGGCGCGCTCGTCGTCGACGAGCACGGACCGCTGCCCGGGCAGCCCCGGGCCCATGTAACCCATTTCCCGCCCGCCCATCGCGTTGGGCTGGCCGGTCAGGGAGAAGGGGCCGCTGCCCGGGCGGCAGATCGCACCGGTGGCGAGGTGGAGATTGATGAGCGCGTTGGTGTTCCAGGTGCCGTGCGTGGACTGGTTGAGGCCCATCGTCCAGCAGCTGGTCCACTCCCCCGCCTCGCCGATCAGCCGTGCGGCTTCGCGCAGATCGGCCTCGGGGATGCCGGTGAGTTCGGCGACGGTGGCGGGCGGGTAGTCGGCGAGGAACCCGGGCATCGCCTCCCAGCCCTCGGTGTGAGCGGCGATGAAATCGGGGTCGGTGTGGCCGTTCTCGTGCAGGAGGTGCAGAAGGCCGTTCAGCAGGGCGAGGTCGGTGCCGGGCCTGAGCTGCAGGAAGAGGTCCGCCTTCGCGGCCGTTGCGGTGCGGCGCGGGTCGACGACGATCAGCTTGGCGCCGGCCGACTTCACCCGGTCCATCATGCGCAGGAAGAGGATGGGGTGGCAGTCGGCCATGTTCGAGCCGATGACGAGGAAGACGTCCGCCCTGTCGAGGTCCTGGTACGAGCCGGGCGGACCGTCCGCGCCGAGCGAGAGCTTGTAGCCGGTGCCGGCGCTCGCCATGCACAGCCGGGAGTTCGACTCGATCTGGTTGGTGCGGATGAATCCCTTGGCGAGCTTGTTGGCGAGGTATTGCGCTTCCAGGCTCATCTGCCCGGAGACGTAGAAGGCGACGGCGTCCGGACCGTGCCAGTCGATAATCGCCCGCAGCCGCTGCGCGGTCTCGTGGATCGCCGTGTCCACGGGAGCGGGGACCGGCTCCTCACCCCGCTCGGGCCGCAGGAGGGCCGTGGTCAGCCGCCCGGGGGCGGACAGCATGTCGGCCGTGGTGGCGCCCTTGGTGCACAGCCGCCCGAAGTTCGCCGGGTGCTCCTTGTCCCCGGAGGCCTTGAGCACCGTACGGCGGCCGTCCGGCGCCCGTCCGACGTCGAGGACCATGCCGCAGCCCACGCCGCAGTACGAACAGACCGTCCGCACCGTCGAGTTGCCGTCGGTCCGCGGATCGGGCGCGGCCACGGGCGCCTCCTCTCCCTGGTGGTCGGGTCCCTGGCGATCGGGCCGGTTCGTACAGGGCCAACGTACGTACCGCTGATTACGTCGAGATCACCTCGGCCGATCATCGGGAGTTAAGCCCGCCGCACAGGCCCCGGAGGGCGGGTGTGAGCGGGGCCGCCGCCGGGCTCCGTCCAGCAGTCCCGCCTGGTCGCGGGTGATCCGGGCGTGGCGGGTGCGCAGGAAATCGGCGAGCTCGCGGCGTCGTTCTTCCATGCCTTGACCGGGCCGGGCGGGACGCGGCCTCGGCCGGGTGCCCTGCCAGTCCCGCCTCGACGCCTCGCCGATGCCGCTGGAGGCGCCGGTGACGACCGCGACACGGCCGGTGAGGGGACGGGCGGCGACACGGGCGCCCGGCTCGGCGGAGGGAGTTCGAGAAGTCGAGCAGGAAGCGGAATGGAGGCAGGTGCACGTCAATGCTTTCGACACGGCTCGCGGTCACCTGTGCGAAACCTGTACTGCGCCGGCCGTTCCGACGTTACTCTCCGGTAGACAACGTGCTCCGGAGGTGGTCCCGCAATGACGCTCGACCGTGCCCAAGGCCTGGCCGAGTCCGCCCGCGCACTGGCCGCGGGGGAGGTGACCTCCCGCCGGCTGGTCGAGCAGGCCCTCGCCCGCATCGAGGCCACTCAGGGCTCCCTGAACGCCTTCCGCATCGTACGCAGCGAGGCGGCGCTCGCCGAAGCGGACGCCGCCGACCGGGCGTTGGCCACGGGTGCGCGCGGCCCACTGCTCGGCGTGCCGGTGGCGGTGAAGGACGACATGGACGTCGCCGGCGAGCCGACGGCGTTCGGCTGCCCGGGCGACTTCCCGCCGGTGGCCGAGGACGGCGAGGCGGTACGGCGGCTGCGCGCGGCCGGAGCCGTGATCGTCGGCAAGACGAACACCTGTGAGCTCGGACAGTGGCCGTTCACCGAGGGGCCCGCGTTCGGCGACACCCGCAATCCCTGGCACCCGGACCACAGCCCGGGCGGCTCCTCCGGCGGTTCGGCGGCGGCGGTCGCCGCGGGGCTCGTCCCGGCCGCACTCGGCTCCGACGGCGCGGGTTCGGTACGGATCCCGGCCTCCTGGACCCACCTGATCGGCATCAAGCCGCAGCGCGGCCGCATCTCCACCTGGCCGCGCGGCGAGGCCTTCCAGGGCATCACGGTCAACGGCACCCTGGCGCGGACCGTGGCCGACGCGGCACTGCTCCTCGACGCGGCCAGCGGCAACCACGACCGGGACCCGCACCAGCCGCCCGCGCTGACGGCCTCGGACGCGGTCGGCCGGGACCCCGGGCGGCTGCGCATCGCGCTGTCGCTGAAGCCGCCGTTCACCGCGGTGCCCGCCCGCCTCCAGCCGGAGGTGCGGGCCAGGGTCCTCGAACTCGCCGAAAAACTCGCCGCGTTGGGGCACACCGTCGAGGAGGCCGACCCGCCCTACGGCCAGATCGGGCTGACCTTCGTACCGCGCGCCACGGTCGGCATCGCCGAGCACGTCCGCGACACACCCGACCCCGCGCTGCTGGACCGCCGCACCCGGGGCGCCGCCCGCCTGGGCCGGCTGCTCGGCGGGGCCCCGCTGCGCGCGGCCCGGCGCGCGGAGGCGACGCTGCACCGGCGCATCGGCGCCTTCTTCGGGACGTACGACCTGATCCTCGCCCCGACCACGGCCGCTCCCCCGCCCCGCATCGGCTCGATGCTGAAGCTCAGCGGTCTGGCCACCGACCGCGCCATGATCGCGGCCTGCCCGTACGCCTGGCCGTGGAACGTCCTGGGCTGGCCCGGCGTCAACGTCCCCGCCGGGTTCGTCGACGGTGGGGGCACCTCCCTGGTCGAGCGAGGCCGAGACCTTGGGGGGCTTCCGGTCGGCGCTCAGCTCCTCGGCCCGGCGAACAGCGAGGGCCTGCTCATCTCCGTCGCCGCCCAGCTGGAGGCGGAGCTGCGCTGGCACGAACTGTGGCCGCCGGAGCCGACCGCGGCCGCACCGCAAGCCGCGTGACGATACGCACCGAATCCTCCGGATCCCGCTGCTCCAGCCACTGCTGACACATCCGAGGAGCGGCGGGTGGCACTCGCCCATCCGGCGTCCCGGACCGGCGGGGTGTCGTACACCGCGGTCCTGCCGGGCGGCTCGGCACCTGCCGACGGGCAGTTCGCAGACGTCGCGGTCCTGCGGCTGACCGCTCCGGCGCCCGCCGGCCGCGAGCCGGCCCGGCTGCGGCCGTGCGGTCCGGCCCGCGGCCGTACGGTCGGCCCGCGGCCGTACGGTCCGGATCTTCAGTCGGGCCACCGGCGATCCGCCCGGTCTCTGGGTCGCCGGATGATCCCGGTCGAGGCCGCCGTACGCCACTGCCCGCCGCCCGCCGACGCGGTGGACGACGGGTCCGGGGTCACACACCGGCCCTGGCCGCGCGAGGCTCGCGCCGGTACGGCGGGAGCCCGTGGGCCCGGGACCCGGTGACGGTCAATTCCGCGGACCCCGCACCGGACTGAGCCCGTCCCGGTCCCGCGGGCGATGTGAGGACCTACGCTGTGACCATGGACGATGCGTCGATGGTCGGGCTCATGGGGCGGGTCACCGGAACGATCGGGCCCGGGCTCGTCGGCGAGGTGATCGTCCGGGTGCGCGGGGGTGCGGAGCACTTCCTCGCGTACGCCGCAGACGGCACGGGACGGCTCGAGCGGGGCACGGTGGTGATGGTGGTGGAGTACCTGCCGCCGAGAACCGTCTACGTCACTGCCGCATACGACAGTTGAGCATGCTCCACCCCAGGTGAGGGCCGCGCATCAAGATTGCGACAAGGATCCGTCAGCGTCTTCTCCATGGGCTTGCGCAGGAGCAAACTCCCTTCGTTCGGTGCCGAAAGGGCACCATGCAAAGGGGGCGTATGCCGATGGTTGTCGGCGTCGTTGCGGGGACGGCGGTCGTTGCCGTCCTCGTGTTGATCGGTGTGTTCAAGTTGATGTGGCGGGTCGCCGAACCGAACGAGGCGCTCATCATCTCCGGTTCGAAGCATCGGACCGAGGGCCTCGAGGAAGGCATGGGATTCCGCATCGTCACGGGGCGCGGCACGCTGGTGCTGCCCGGTGTCCAGGCGGTGCGCAAGCTCTCCCTCGACCTGAACGAGACCGAACTGCAAGTGGACTGCGTGACCCAGCAGGGCATCCCGCTCAAGGTGCGGGGCGTGGTCATCTTCAAGGTGGGCGACGACTTCGTGTCGGTCGCCAACGCCGCCCGGCGCTTCCTCGACCAGCAGAAGCTGATGTCGGAGCGGGTGCACAACGTCTTCGCCGGTCATCTCCGCTCCATCGTGGGCGGGTTGACGGTCGAGGACATGATCCGTGACCGGGAAAAGCTCACCGGTCAGACCCGGGCCGCCTGCGGCACGGAGATGGAGAAGCTCGGCCTGATCGTCGACTCGCTGCAGATCCACGAGATCGAGGACCCGACCGGCTACATCCAGAACCTGGCGGCCCCGCACGCGGCGGCCGTCCAGCGGGACGCGCGTATCGCGCAGGCGGAGGCGAATCGTCTCGCCACCGAGGCCGAGCAGCAGTCGTACGCCCGGATGGCCGAGGCGACCCGGGACAGCGAGATCCTCCAGGCCGGCTACCAGGCCGAGCGTGACAAGGCCATGGCCAAGTCCCAGCAGGCCGGTCCGCTCGCCGCGGCCGCCGCCCGGCAGGAGGTCGTCGTCCAGGAGACACGGGTCGCCGAACTCGAGGCGCACCGGCGCGAGCAGCAGCTCCAGGCGGACATCCGCAAGCCCGCCGACGCCCGGGCCTACGAGAAGCGCACGCTGGCCGAGGCCGAGCGTGACGCGCGTATCTCGGGGGCCCAGGCCAAGGCCAAGGAGACGGAGCTCGCGGCGGCCGCCGAGGCCACCCGGGTCAAGGCGGCCGCGGGCGCCGAGGCCGAGGCGATGAAGGCCCGTGGTGATGCCACGGCCGCGGCGACCCGGGCCACCGGTGAGGCCGAGGCGGCCGCGGCGCAGGCGAAGGGCCTGGCGGACGCCGAGGCGGCCAAGGCCAAGGGTCTCGCCGAGGCGGAGGCCATCAAGGCGCGGGCCGCGGCTCTCGCCGAGAACCAGGAGGCGGTCGTCGCCCAGCAACTCGCCGAGAACTGGCCGGAGATCGTGAAGGCCGGCGCGTCGGCCTTCGGCAACGTCGACAACATGGTGTTGCTCAACGGTGCCGACGGCATGGCCGACATGTTCGCCAAGGCGCTCACCATGGGCGGCACCGGTCTCGGCCTGGCGCGTCAGCTGCTGGCCTCGATGAACCAGAACGGACCGACCCCGAACGGGACTTCGTCCCTCAACGGGATCGCCACACCGCCGGCGCAGAAGGTACCGGTGGAGAAGGAGTAGGTGACGGGCTGACACGGTCACGGGGGCACCCTCTAAGGTGCCCCCGTGACTGCGTTTACCGAAGAGAACGTCCCGGGCCGCCACGGCCCCACCGCCACCACCGAGGCCGACCCCCGTGAGGTCGGCCGGGTCCGCACCGAGTACTCCCCCGCGCACGACGGCGACCCGGATCCCGGTGAGATCGTGTGGACCTGGGTGCCCTTCGAGGAGAACGACGGGCGGGGCAAGGACCGGCCGGTGCTGGTCGTGGCGCGGGAGGCCGCGGGGACGTTCCTCGCCGTCCAGCTGTCCAGCAAGCGGCACGACGGCGACCGGGAGTGGGTGGCCATCGGCAGCGGACCGTGGGACCGGACGGGGCGCGACTCCTGGGTGGACGTCGACCGCGTGCTGCGGCTGCACGAGGAGGGCATGCGCCGGGAGGCGTGCGCGCTGGACCGCGGCCGGTTCAATCTGGTGCGGCAGCGGCTGCACGAGCGCTACGGCTGGACCTGACGCTCCGCGAACGTCCCTTCGAAGGCTGCTCGCACCAAGGCTCCCGGTGTGCGGTCCAGGATCCCGAACACAATGTGTTCGAAGGTCCCGGCGAACCGCCCGCCGGGCCCGAGCATCCCGCGGAAGGCGCCCGCGACCTGCGCGGGGTCGTTCCGGAAGACTCCACAGCCCCAGGCGCCGAGGACCAGCCTCCGGTAGCCGTGCGCGGCGGCCGTCTCCAGCACCCGCTCGGCACGCACCGCAAGGGCCTGCGGCAGGTCGGACGCCCGCTCCGGAGCCGTACGCAGGACGACTCCGGCGTTGGGGGCCGGGGAGGTCAGGAATCCGGCCGTGTACGGCTCGTCGAGCAGTCGGCCGCGGTCGTCGCGGAAGACCGGCACCGCCGGTGAGTGGATGACACGGTCCGTGTAGAACGGGTCGCGGTGGGTGCGGTGGTGGTCGTAGAACTCCGGGGCCCGCAGCAGACAGGTGTACAGCGCGGAGGCGCGGCACAGTGCCTCCTCCTGGGCCTGGGCGCCGTTCAGATAGCCGCCGCCCGGGTTGCGGGCCGAGGCGAAGTTCAGGACGGCGACCGGTCCCGGGAGACGGCGGGCCGCCTGCAGGCTGCTCTCGCCGGTGACCTCGAGGACCGTGGCCGTGGCCGTCGCGGGAGGGAACGGGACCGGGTCGGGCCCGTGCATGCGCGTGCCCGCCCGCGCGGCCTCGATCCAGGCCGCGAGCGACACCTCGTGACCGCCGGGCGCGCGATACGCACCCTCCGCCACGATCCGCTCGGTCTCCGTCGCGATACCGCGCAGCCGCGCGCTCATGGCGCCACCCCCGTGTGCGCCACGACCGCGTGCCGCGCGGTCTCCCCCGTCGTGCTCATGAACGCATCGTGAGCGATGCCGGTCCTGCTGTGCAACAGAGTTTCCCGGCCCCGGAAACGAGCAGGAAGCGGAGATTACGAGACCCGAACGCCCCTATGTGCACCCTTGTGCGAATCGGTACGAGGGTCTTGGGTGGGACGAGTGCCGCCGAGCGGGGCTCGTCGAACGCCCGACCGGTGGCATCGCGGAATCTCTGAGAGGATCGCGATATGTCCGATACATCCAGTGCCGGCTCGGTGAGTGACTGTAGCGACTGTACGCAGCCACGCACCGCCGTCGCCGAAGCCGAGGTGGAGGCCCTGGTACGGGGCATCTGCTTCAAGACCGGACCGCCCCGCTGCCTCGGGGTCGAAGTGGAATGGCTGGTCCACGAGCTGCGACAGCCGCAGCTCCCCGTGACACCCGAACGACTCCAAGCGGCCTATGCCGCGCTGCGTACCGTGCCCCTGAGGTCGGCGCTCACCATTGAGCCCGGCGGCCAGCTGGAGCTCAGCTCGCCGCCCGCCGCCTCCCTGATGGAGTGCATCGGTACCGTCTCCGCCGATCTGGACGCCGTCCGTGCGGTCCTTGCCGAGGACGGCCTCGGTCTCGTCGGCATCGGTCACGACCCCTGGCACCTGCCCCGGCGGTTCCTGCACGATCCGCGCTACGAGGCCATGGAGGCCTCGCTCGACCGCAGGGGTACGGCGGGCCGGCACATGATGTGCACCTCGGCCTCCGTCCAGGTGTGCGTGGACGCCGGGTACGAGGAGCCCGGCCCGCTGGGTCACGGCCGCCGCTGGTGGCTGGCGCATCAGCTGGGCCCGGTGCTGGTGGCCGCGTTCGCCAACTCCCCGCTGGTGGGACGGCAGCCCACGGGCTGGCTGTCCACCCGGCAGCTGCTGTGGCTGGAGATCGGCCCGGGGCAGGCGGGCGCTCCCCCGCTCGACGGGGAGCCGCGCGACGCCTGGGCCCGACACGTCCTCGACGCCCCGGTGATGTGCGTACGCCAGGACGACGGCCCGTGGGAGGTGCCCGAGGGGCTCACCTTCCGGGAGTGGACCCGGTCGAACGCGCCCCGGCCGCCCACTCGCGAGGATCTCGACTACCACCTCACGACGCTGTTCCCGCCGATCAGACCGCGTGGCCATCTGGAACTGCGCATGATCGACGCACAGCCGGGCGACGACGGATGGATCGTGCCGCTCGCGGTGACGGCGGCGCTGTTCGACGACCCGGAGGCGGCCGAGACCGCGTACCGGACCGTGAAGCCGCTGGCCGAGCGGGCCCTGTCGCGCCCCGCGCCGCACAATCCGCTGTGGATCGACGCGGCACGGACCGGGCTCGCCGACCCCGAGCTGCGCGAGGCCGCCGTCACCTGTTTCACGGCGGCGCTGGAGGCCCTGCCCCGTCTCGGCGCGACCTCCGACGTCACGGCCGCCGTCGCGGCGTACCTGAACCGCTATGTCGTCCGGGGCCGCTGCCCCGCCGACGATCTGCTGGACCGCCTGCGCGGCACGGAACACCCGCGGTCTCGGCTTCGCTCGACCGGTGGGATCCCCACCGCCCACGGGAAGGACATCCGCACATGACCGCCCCCGAGACCGACCCCGAGGCCCTGCGCAAGCGCGCCCTGGCCTCGCTCACCGCGGCCCGTGACCGCACCACGCTGCTGACCAGCTGCGTCGACGAGCCCGACCTCACCGCCCAGCACTCTCCGCTGATGTCCCCGCTGGTGTGGGACCTCGCCCACATCGGCAACCAGGAGGAGCTGTGGCTGCTGCGCTCGGTCGGCGGCCGGGAGGCGATGCGACCCGAGATAGACAGCCTGTACGACGCCTTCGAGCACCCGCGTGCCGAGCGGCCGTCGCTGCCGCTGCTGCCGCCCGCCGAGGCCCGCCGCTACGCGGCCGAGGTGCGCGGACGCGCCCTGGAACTGCTGGAGAGCACGGCGTTCCACGGGACACGGCTGACCGAGGCGGGCTTCGCCTTCGGGATGATCGCGCAGCACGAACAGCAGCACGACGAGACCATGCTGATCACCCATCAGCTGCGCAGGGGCCCGCAGGCCCTCACCGCCCCGGACCCGGACCCGGCACCGCTGTTCACCGGTCCCGCCGAGGTGCTGGTGCCCGGCGGCCCGTTCACCATGGGCACCTCCACCGAGCCGTGGTCGCTGGACAACGAACGCCCGGCCCACCAGGTCGAGGTGGCGCCCTTCCACCTCGACACCACGCCCGTGACGAACGCCGCCTACCAGGCGTTCATCGAGGACGGCGGCTACGACCAGGAACGCTGGTGGACGCCGGAGGGCTGGGAGCACATACGCCGGCACTCCATCACGGCACCGCTGTTCTGGAGCCGCGACGGCGGGCAGTGGCTCAGGCGCCGCTTCGGCGTCACCGAGGTGGTGCCGCCCGACGAGCCGGTGCTGCACGTGTGCTGGTACGAGGCGGACGCCTACGCCCGCTGGGCCGGGCGCCGGCTGCCCACCGAGGCGGAGTGGGAGAAGGCGGCCCGGTACGACCCCGCCCAGGACCGCTCGACGCGCTACCCGTGGGGCGACGCCGATCCGGCGCCGGAGCACGCCAACCTGGGCCAGCGCCATCTGCGGCCCGCCCCGGCCGGCAGCTATCCGGCCGGTGAATCCCCACTAGGGATACGGCAGTTGATCGGCGACGTGTGGGAGTGGACGGGGAGCGACTTCCTGCCGTACCCGGGGTTCACCGCGTTCCCGTACAAGGAGTACTCGGAGGTGTTCTTCGGGTCCGAGTACAAGGTGCTGCGCGGCGGTTCGTTCGCCGTGGACCCGGTGGCCTGCCGGGGGACGTTCCGCAACTGGGACTACCCGATCCGGCGCCAGATCTTCTCCGGGTTCCGAACCGCCCGCTCGGAGGCCGTCTGATGTGCCGTCATCTGGCCTATCTGGGACCCGAGGAGCCGCTGGGACGGCTGCTCGTGGAGCCCCCGCACGGGCTGTACCGCCAGTCGTGGGCGCCCCGGCGGCAGCGGTACGGGACGGTCAACGCCGACGGCTTCGGGGTGGGCTGGTACGCCCCGGACGATCCGGTGCCGGCCCGCTACCGGCGCGCCGGGCCGATCTGGGCGGACCTCTCCTTCGCCGATCTGGCCCGGGTCGTACGCACCGGAGCACTGCTCGCCGCGGTGCGTGACGCGACCCTGGCGGGCGCCGACGCGGAGGCCGCGGCCGCGCCGTTCGCCGCCGGCCGATGGCTGTTCAGCCACAACGGCGCCGTCGCGGGCTGGCCGCAGTCGGCGGCGCCGCTCGCCCCCGGACTGCCTCCGGTCGATCTGCTGTCCCTCGAGGCGCGCAACGACTCGGCGTTCGTGTGGGCACTCGTCCTGCACCGGCTGCGCGAGGGCGACGACCTGGGCCGGGCGCTGGCCGGCACGGTGCGGCAGGTCGCGGAGGCGGCCCCGGCCTCCCGGCTCAATCTGCTGCTCACCGACGGCGAGACCGTCGCCGCCACCGCCTGGGGCGACACCCTCTTCTATCTCGCGGAACCCGGCACCCGCACCGTCGTGGCCTCCGAGCCGTACGACGACGACCCGAACTGGCAGGAGGTCCCCGACCGCACGCTGCTCACGGCGAGCCGCGCAAGTGTGCTGCTCACCCCGGTCGAGGACCCGGCACTCTCCCCCACTCTCAGCTCCGTTCGAGCGGGGGGACCCCCATCCCCTAAGGAGCCCTGTACGTGAGTCCCCTGCACGTCACCCGCACGCTTCCCGAGGACGCGACCGACGCCGCGCTGCGCGCCGATGTCCGCAACGGCCTCACCGTCACCCCCAAGACCCTGCCGCCGAAGTGGTTCTACGACGCCCGGGGCAGCGAGCTGTTCGACAAGATCACCGAACTGCCCGAGTACTACCCGACGCGCGCCGAGCGCGAGATCCTCGTCGCCCGGGCCGGCGAGATCGCGGCGGCGGCCCGCGCCCGCACCCTGGTCGAGCTGGGTTCGGGCTCGTCCGAGAAGACCCGCTTCCTGCTCGACGCGCTCACCGACCTGCACACCTACGTCCCGGTGGACGTCAGCGAGAGCGCGCTCGTCCAGGCCGGAGAGGCCCTTGTCGAGGAGCGGCCGGCTCTCTTCGTGCACGCCCTGATCGCGGACTTCACCGCCCCGCTGACCCTGCCGGACACCCCCGGCCCGCGGCTGGTCGCCTTCCTGGGTGGCACCATCGGCAATCTGCTTCCGGCCGAACGCGCCGGCTTCCTGGCGTCGGTGCGCGGGCTGCTGTCGCCGGGCGACGCGCTGCTGCTCGGCACGGACCTGGTCAAGGACGAGGAGGTGCTGGTCAGGGCGTACGACGACGCGGCCGGAGTGACGGCCGAGTTCAACAAGAACGTCATGGCCGTCGTCAACCGCGAGCTGGGCGCCGACTTCGAGCCGGACGCCTTCGACCATGTGGCGCTGTGGGACGCCGGGAACGAGTGGATCGAGATGCGGCTGCGCTCCCGTACCGCCCAGACCGTGAAGATCCCCGCGGTCGATCTGGCCGTGGAGTTCGCAGCGGGCGAGGAGCTGCGCACCGAGGTGTCGGCGAAGTTCCGGAAGGAGGGGATCTCCGCCGAACTGGCCGCGGCGGGGATGACGCTGACCGACTGGTGGACCGACCCGCAGAACCGCTTCGCACTGTCGCTGAGCACAGTGCTCGATCACTGAGCACAGTGCCGATCACCGGCGGGTGCCGATCACTGACCAGGTTACGGCGCCTCACCCCGGATTCGGTGCGAGGGCCTCGGTGATCCGCCGGGAGGCGCGGCGCGCCTCGGTCGCCGGGTCCGCGCCGCCGAGCACCCTGGTCATGTACTCCTTGATCGGGTTGTCGGCCTCGACCGCGGTCCACTGAGGAGTGGTGGGGGTCGCCCGGCCGTGCGCGGCACCGGCCGCCATGGCGGCGACCCCCTCCTCCCCGGCCACCGCGCCCGCCAGGGTCGCCTTGTTGGGGACGTAGTTCATGGTGCGGGCCAGCTCGGTGTCCCACTTGGCCCCGGCGAGCGCCCCGACGACGGCCGCCGCGTCGTACGGCCGGTCGGTGTTCTGCGGCACGACGAGGTCGGAGCCGCCGGTGAAGACGGTGCCGGGACGGGCGGCGGTCCTGCCGGGGACGGGGAAGTAGCCCAACTGGTCGGCGAGCGCCGGGTTCTGCTGCACGATGGCCTGGGCGAGTCCCGGCACGGCCACGATCTGCGCCACCTTGCCGTCCGCGAACACGCCCGCCTGGGGCGGATGTTCCTCGTCCGCACCGGCGGGTCCCCTGCCCAGCGCCTGCAACCGGCGGTAGAACTCCATGCCGCGCAGCGCGGCCGGGGTGTCCAGGGTGCCCTTCCAGCGTCCGTCCGTCTCCCTGGCGAGGTCGCCACCCTCGTCCCAGATGAATCCGGAGAGGGTGTACCAGTCCTGCCCGGCGAGGTAAATGCCCTGGCTGCCGCCGGAGTTGAGTTTCCGGGTGTCGGTGAGCCACTCCTCGCGGGTCTTCGGCGGCGCGTCGATGCCGGCCTTCTCGAACAGGTCCTTGCGGTAGATGACGACGCGGTTGGCCGCGTACCAGGGGATGCCGTACTGCTGGGTGTTGTCCCGTCCGGGCTCGGCGAGGCCGGGCAGCCAGTGCGACATCCCCCAGTCGCGCGCCGACTCCAGCGTCAGGTCGGTGAGCCGGCCGTCCTCGACGTACTGCGGGACCTGGGTGTTGCCGACCTCGATCACATCGGGGCCGTCCTTGGACTGCGCCTTCAGGGCCGCCTGCACCTTGTGCACGATGCCGGTCCACTGCTGGATGCGGATGTCGAGCCGGATGCTCTTGTGCGTACGCTCGAAGTCCTCGGTGAAGCGGCGCAGGAACTCCTTCGACGCGCTGTCCTTCATCAGCCACACCGTGACCGTGTGGCGCTCGCTCCCACCGCCCGGCAGGACACTGCAGCCCGTGGCGAGGGAGGCGGACACACAGACGAGGGCGAGCAGCCGACGGCGCACCGGTTCGTGTCTCACGAGGGGTCCTGTTCTGTCTGGCGGACAGGCGAAGGGGCCCGGCGTGGGGGGACGAGCGCGGGGCTCGCACGGGTGTGCAAGATTTTGGTATGGACCAATGCGGCGGTCAAGGGCTACCGGGGGTACGGCCGCGACGCCTCGCGCTCAGCCTCCATATACGGCACGGTGGAGTGACGCGTGACACACCCGTCACGGAGAGAGAGGAGCACCCGCATGACCAATCACACCTACCGGGTCACGGAAATCGTCGGCACCTCCCCCGACGGCGTCGACAAGGCCGTCCGCAACGGCATCGCCCGCGCCGCCCAGACCCTGCGCAATCTGGACTGGTTCGAGGTGACGCAGGTCAGGGGCCAGATCGCGAACGGGCAGATCGAGCACTGGCAGGTCGGCCTGAAGGTCGGCTTCCGCATCGAGGACGAGACCTGATCGGGCTCTGACGTGCCCGGCCGGTTCAGGTCCGCCCCTCCCGCTCCTGGGCGTCCTCCAGGGCGGCGGACCGGTCGGCCCAGCGCGCCCGTACGACGGTGAACCCGGCCCGTTCGGCGTCCTCGCACACCAGCTTGTCGTCGTCCACCAGGACACGGATCTCGCGGTCACGGGCGAGGCGCCGCAGGATCTCCAGCTTGGTGTAGCGGGCGCCCCTGCGGTCGGCGTCGCGCCGCATGAAGACACGTCCCTCGGGCAGCCCCTGGGCAGCCAGCCAGTCGGCCGTGTCGCGCCGGCACCGCTCGGGCCGCCCGGTGAGATACACGACCTCGCACTCCCGTGCACTCTCCAGCACCAGCGCCACTCCCTCGGCGAGCGGCGGATCCAGCGGCGCCGCGGCGAAGAAGCCCTCCCAGTCGCGCGGCTTGTCCTGGAGGAAACGCTGCCGGTGCGCGGTGTCGGCGAGCGTGTTGTCGAGGTCGAACACGGCGAGCGGGCGCTTATTGCTGTCAGTCACCCGGCCACCCTAATCAGCGGCGGCTCCCGGAACCCGGGCAGAGGGGCGGAAGGACCCTCCGGCAGACGGCGCCGAGCCGATGGATCATGCTTCTGCCATGCCTTTCGCCCTTCCCACCCCCCGTACGGCCCTGGTCGGCGCCGCCCGTCGGCGTCCCTGCACCCTCGTCGTGTGCCGAGGCTGCTGCTGCGGCGACCCGCGCAAGCACCCCGGCACGGACCACGCCGGGCAGCTCGACCGGCTGCGCTCGGCCGCGGCCGAACACGGCTTCCAGGTCCGTACGACCGACTGCCTGGGCCCCTGCGACCAGGCCAACGTCATCGTCGTACAGCCGTCGGCCGCGGGCCGCCGGGCCGGGGGCCGGCCCACCTGGATCGGCTTCGCCATGGACGACGACTGCACCCAGGAAGTCGTGGACTGGGCGGCGGCAGGCGGTCCCGGACTCGCGGAACCGCCGTTGACGCTGGAGTTGCAGTTCATCCGTCCACCGCGGGGCGCACGAGCCCGGTCGCGGCGCTGACCACGGCGGCCACCGTGAGGAATCCCGCGGGGGCTGCGGTGTTGTAGCTCGTATGAGCTCCGCGATCGCCTCGGCCCGCTTCTCCGTTCTCGACCGCTCCCGCACCCGGGAGGGTCATCCGCCCGCCGAGGCGCTGCGGGACACCGTCGCGCTGGCGCGGGAGCTGGAGGAGCTCGGGTATCACCGGTTCTGGGTCTCCGAACACCACGGCGTGCCCGGTGTCGCCGGGTCCGCCCCGACCGTGCTGGCCGCCGCGGTGGCCGCGGCCACGCACACGCTCCGGGTCGGCACCGGCGGAGTGATGCTGCCGAACCATCGACCGCTGGTCGTGGCCGAGCAGTTCGGGGTGCTGGAGTCGCTGTTCCCGGGGCGGATCGACATGGGTCTGGGCCGTTCGGTTGGCTTCACCGACGGGGTGCGCAGGGCGCTGGGGCGCGGCAAGGACGACGCGGAGGACTTCGCCGCGCAACTGGAGGAACTGCTGGGCTGGTTCGAGGGGACCTCCCCGACGGGGGTGCACGCGCGTCCGGCGGAGGGGCGGCGCGTGCCGCCGTTCGTGCTGGCCATGGGCGAGGGCACCGGGATCGCGGCCCGCGCCGGGCTGCCCATGGTGATCGGCGACCTCCGCAACCGCGAGAAGATGCTGCGCGGCATCGATCACTACCGCGCCCACTTCCGGCCCTCGCCCTGGGCGTCGCGGCCGTACGTCGTCGTCTCCGGCACGATCGCGGTGGCCGCCACGCCCGAGGAGGCCCGGCGCCTGCTCGTCCCGGAAGCCTGGTCCATGGCGTACTCGCGCACCCACGGCACGTTTCCGCCCCTGTCGCCCGCCGAGCGGATCGAGGCCCGCGCGATGACCGTGAAGGAGCGCGGCTTCTACGAGTCCGGCCTGACCGGGCACATCGCGGGCACCGAGGAGCAGGTGGCCGACGAGCTGGAAATGGTGTTGAAGGACACCGGCGCTCAGGAGATCCTCGTCACGACCAGCACGTACGACCGACCGGCGCTGCTGGACTCCTACCGGCGGCTCGCCGGGATCGTGAACCTGGAGAAGAACACCGAGTGAGCGCCACCTCCGCGCGGCTGTGGGCCGAGTACGCGAGGCAGATCCGCGGTGCCGCGCCCTCGGAGGGCCGCTGGGAGCCATGGGGCACTTGCGTCGAGCGGGACGGGCCGCTCGTGCGCGTCCACTACAGGCACGGCGCTGCTAGGCACGGTGCTGCGCCGCGACGGGCGACCGGCGGGCAATGTGTGGAGCTTCGGCCCCTGATCGCCCCGGTCGTGCCCGGGCGTCGTCCTCAGACGGCGGCCGCCTGATCCGTCCGGATCGCGATCGCTCCGTCGGCCGCGTCCACCACCGCCCGGTCGCCCGCGTTCAGTTGACCGGACAGGAGCAGGTCGGCGAGCCGGTCGTCGACCTCGCGCTGGATGGTGCGGCGCAGTGGGCGGGCCCCGAACTCCGGCTGGTGGCCGATGTTCGCGAGCAGATCGGCGGCCGCGTCGGTGACCTCCATCGAGACGTCCTGCGCGTGCAGCCGGCGCCGGGTGTGTTCCAGCAGCAGGTCGACGATCTGGCGCAGCTGGGTGCGGTCCAGGCCGCGGAAGACGATGATCTCGTCGATGCGGTTGAGGAACTCGGGCCGGAAGTGCCGGTTCAGGATCGGCATCACCGACTCGCGGACCTTCGTGTAGTCCTCCACACCGGACGACAGGATCCGGTCGGCGCCGATGTTCGAGGTCATGATCACGACGGTGTTCTTGAAGTCCACCGTGCGGCCCTGGGAGTCGGTGAGGCGGCCGTCGTCGAGCAGTTGCAGCAGGGTGTTGAAGACGTCCGGGTGCGCCTTCTCGACCTCGTCGAGCAGCAGGACGGCGTACGGCTGCCTGCGCACGGCCTCGGTGAGCTGGCCGGCCTCCTCGTGGCCGACGTATCCGGGAGGCGCCCCGACCAGCCGGGAGACGGTGTGCCGCTCCTGGAACTCGCTCATGTCCAGGCGGATCATGCGGTTCTCGTCACCGAAGAGGGCGGCGGCGAGCGCGCGGGCCAGTTCGGTCTTGCCGACGCCGGTGGGGCCGAGGAAGAGGAAGCTGCCGACGGGGCGGTTGGGGTCGCTCATGCCGGCGCGGGCGCGGCGGACGGCCCGGGCGACCGCGGTGATCGCCTCGTCCTGGCCGACGACCCGCTCGTGGAGGTGTTCCTCCAGCTTCATCAGCCGTTCGCGCTCCTCCTCGGTGAGCTGGGTGACGGGGATGCCGGTGGTGCGGGAGACGACCTCGGCGATGTCCTCGGCGGTGACCTTGGGCGCGTGCTCCTCGGCCCGGTCCGACCCGGCCAGTTGCTCCTCGGCGTCCTTGATCCGGTCGCGCAGTTCCTTGGCGCGCTCGTACTCCTCGTCGGCGACCGCCTGGTCCTTCTCCCGGTTGAGGGCGGCGATCCGGTCCTCGATGTCCCGGGTGTCCGACAGAGGTGTCTTCGACCGCAGCCGGACCCGGGCGGCGGCCTGGTCCATCAGGTCGATGGCCTTGTCGGGCAGGAAGCGGGAGGTGATGTAGCGGTCGGACAGCTCGGCGGCGGCGACGACCGCCTCGTCGGTGATGCGGACCTGATGGTGGGCCTCGTAGCGGTCGCGCAGGCCGCGGAGGATCTCGATGGTGTCGTCGACGGTGGGCTCGCCGACCAGGACGGGGGCGAAGCGGCGCTCCAGCGCGGCGTCCTTCTCGATGTGCCTGCGGTACTCGTCGACGGTCGTCGCGCCGATGAGGTGCAGTTCGCCGCGGGCCAGGGCGGGCTTGAGCATGTTGCCCGCGTCCAGAGCGCCCTCGCCGCCCCCGCCGGCGCCCACGACGGTGTGCAGCTCGTCGAGGAACAGCACCAGTTCGTCGCCGTGCTCACCGACCTCGTCGAGCAGTTTCTTCATCCGCTCCTCGAACTCGCCCCGGTACTTGGTCCCGGCCACCATCCCGGCCAGGTCCAGGGAGACGAGCCGCTTGCCCTCCAGGGTCTTGGGGACGTCGCCCGTTGCGATGCGCTGGGCGATGCCCTCGACGATGGCGGTCTTCCCGACGCCGGGGTCGCCGATGAGGACCGGGTTGTTCTTGCTGCGCCGGGAGAGCACCTCGATCGTCTGTTCGACCTCTTCGTCCCGTCCGATCACCGGGTCGAGACGCCCGGCCCGGGCGTCCTCGGTGAGGTCGCGGCCGTACTCGTCGATCGTCGGCGTGCTGCTGGGCTTGCGGCGCTCCGCCGCCCCCTCCGCGGGCATCCGGGTCGGCTCCCAGCCGCTGTCGGTGAGCTCCCGCGCGGCCACCGACTCCGGGTTCGCGGCGAGCGCCCGCAGCAGATGCTCGGGGCCGATGTAGGACGCGCCCTCGGCGCGGGAGATCTGGTAGGCGTCGAGCAGCGCACGCTTGGCGGCCGGGGTCAGCGTGGTGGGCTCGGACTTCTCGGCGCCGCCCGGGGCCGTGCCGAGCCGCTCCCGGATCCGGTCGGGGTCCGCGCCCGCCTCGGTCAGCAGGCGGCGGGTGGATTCGTGCTCGGTGGCGGCGGCCAGCAGGTGCCGTGCGTCGAGCTCCTCGCTGCCCTCCACGGCGGCGATGTCGCGTGCGTCCGCGACCAGTTCGCGGGCGCGCTCCGACAGCAGGCTGCCGATGTCGACCCGCTGCACCCGCCTGCCGGACGAGGCCGGGCCGGATCCACCGAAGAACCGATTCATGAGGTCGTCGAACTCTTCGAAGGGGCTGCGTCCGAAACCGAAACCGGAAGTAGTCATGGGAACGGGCCTTTCTGGTGCGCCAGGCATACCGCGCCTTCCAAGCTCGCACAGGGTGGGCACCCCCGCACGGGGACGGCCGCCGAGATGCGGACGGCGCCGCGGCCGACGAGGCTGGGAGACGGAACGTCTACCGGCTGAGAGGACCGTCATGTCCTTCATGGACAAGATCAAGGGCATGCTCAAGGGCCACGAAGACATGGCCTCCAAGGGCATCGACAAGGGCGGCGACCACGTCGACCAGAAGACCGGGAACAAGTACCAGTCCCAGGTCGACACCGCACAGCAGAAGATGAAGGACGAGCTCGGAGGCCACGAGCGGGACATCCCGCCGCACCCCTAGGGCAGCCCACTCCTGGGGGCGAGACGGGCGCCGGGCTAGAATCGCGGGGTTTGTCCCCGCCCGGCCCCCGTACGGAGTAACCCCGCATGCACAGCGCTCACGACCCGTACGTCCGTGTCCGCGGCGCCCGCGAGCACAACCTCAAGGGCGTCGACGTGGACATCCCGCGGGACGTGCTGGCCGTGTTCACCGGCGTGTCGGGCTCGGGGAAGTCGTCGCTGGCGTTCGGCACCATCTACGCGGAGGCACAGCGGCGCTACTTCGAGTCGGTGGCGCCCTATGCCCGCCGGCTGATCCACCAGGTGGGCGCGCCGAAAGTCGGGGAGATCACCGGGCTGCCGCCCGCGGTCTCGCTGCAGCAGCGCCGCTCCTCCCCGACCTCGCGCTCGTCGGTCGGCACGGTCACCAACCTCTCCAACTCGCTGCGCATGCTGTTCTCGCGGGCCGGCGACTACCCGCCGGGCGCCGAGCGGCTCGACTCCGACGCCTTCTCCCCCAACACGGCGGCCGGCGCCTGCCCCGAGTGCCACGGTCTCGGTCAAGTGCACCGTACGACCGAGGAGTTGCTGGTCCCCGACCCGTCGCTGTCGATCCGTGAGGGCGCGATCGCCGCCTGGCCGGGCGCCTGGCAGGGCAAGAACCTGCGCGACATCCTCGACGCCCTCGGCCACGACGTGGACCGGCCCTGGCGCGAGCTGCCGGCCGAGCAGCGGCAGTGGATCCTCTTCACGGACGAGCAGCCGGTCGTCACGGTGCATCCGGTGCGGGACGCCGACCGCATCCAACGGCCGTACCAGGGCACGTACATGAGTGCCCACCGGTACGTCATGAAGACGTTCTCCGACTCCAAGAGCGCGTCCCTGCGGGCGAAGGCGGAGCGCTTCCTCACCAGCGCGCCGTGTCCGGTGTGCGGCGGCAGCAGACTGCGGCCCCGGGCGCTGGCGGTGACCTTCGCGGGCCGTACGATCGCGGAACTGGCCGCGCTGCCGCTCGCCGAGCTGGCCGGGCTGCTCGAGGGCACCTCGCAGACCGCGCGTGTTCTCACCGAGGACCTCAAGTCCCGTATCGCGCCGGTCGTCGAGCTCGGCCTCGGCTACCTCAGCCTCGACCGCGCCACGCCGACCCTCTCGGCGGGTGAGCTGCAACGGCTGCGGCTGGCCACCCAGTTGCGGTCCGGACTGTTCGGTGTGGTGTACGTGCTCGACGAGCCGTCGGCCGGTCTGCACCCGGCGGACACCGAGGCCCTCCTCACGGTCCTGGCCCGGCTGAAGGCAGCGGGCAACTCGGTGTTCGTGGTGGAGCACCATCTGGACGTGATGCGCGGCGCCGATTGGCTGGTGGACGTGGGCCCGCGCGCGGGCGAGCACGGCGGGCAGGTGCTGCACAGCGGGCCGGTGACGGCGCTGGCGGGGGTCGACGGATCGGCGACGGCCCGCTTCCTCTTCGGCCGCTCCCCGGCGCCGGTGCGTCAAGTCCGCGGTCCGCAGGGCTGGTTGAAGGTCGGTCCGGTGACCCGGCACAACCTGCGCGGGGTGACGGCCGAGTTTCCGCTCGGCGTGTTCACCGCGGTCACGGGTGTCTCGGGCTCCGGGAAGTCCACGCTCATCGGCGAGATCACCGAGGAGGCGGCCGGGGTCGGCCGGCTGGTGTCGGTCGACCAGAGGCCGATCGGACGCACCCCGCGCTCCAACCTCGCCACGTACACGGGTCTGTTCGATGTCGTACGGAAGGTCTTCGCGGCCACCGACGACGCTCGCGAACGGGGCTACGGCGTGGGGCGGTTCTCCTTCAACGTGGCGGGCGGGCGCTGCGAGACCTGCCAGGGCGAGGGGTTCGTGAGCGTCGAGCTGCTCTTCCTGCCGAGCACCTACGCGCCGTGCCCGGACTGCGGCGGGGCGCGCTACAACCCCGAGACGCTCGACGTGACGTACCGGGAACGGAACATCGCCCAGGTGCTGGACCTGACCGTGGAGAGTGCGGCGGAGTTCTTCGCGGACACCCCGGCCGTGGCCCGCAGCCTGGGCACGCTGCTCGACGTGGGGCTCGGCTATCTGCGGCTCGGGCAGCCCGCCACCGAGCTGTCCGGCGGGGAGGCCCAGCGCATCAAGCTGGCGAGCGAACTCCAGCGCGCCCGGCGAGGTCACGCCCTCTACCTCCTCGACGAGCCGACGACCGGGCTCCACCCGGCCGACGTCGAGGTGCTGATGCGCCAGCTGCACGGCCTGGTCGACGCCGGGCACACGGTCGTGGTCGTCGAGCACGACATGACGGTCGTCGCGGGCGCGGACTGGGTGATCGACCTGGGACCGGGCGGCGGCGACGCGGGCGGCCGGATCGTGGCGACGGGCTCACCGGGCGCGGTGGCGCAAGCGCCGGGGAGCGCGACGGCGCCCTATCTGCGGCGGGCACTCCCCGAGTGATCTTCGTGCGCGCTCCAGAGCCTCCCGGGAGCCCGGGAGCACCGCCTCCGACCCCGAACCCGGGCGGACCGCACCACGAGAACGATCACTGGTCCCCTGCTCGCAAGGCACCAGGCCCACACGGGTCCAGACGAGGGTCCAGGCATGGCGGGTCCGGCCGACGAGTGCCGGGGAGCGCAACCGTTCCCCGAGTGATCTTCAGGCGCGCTCCAGAGCCTCCCGGGAGCCCGGGAGCACCGCCTCCGACCCCGAACCCGGGCGGACCGCACCACGAGAACGATCACTGATCGCCCGGTCACGGGTCACCAGGGCCGCATGGGTCCAGGCAGGCCCGTGCGTGGCCGGTTCCGCGGCGCGGGCGAGGGTGCGGCGGTCGGGGTGGGTGCCCGGCGGTATCACCGGCAGCACCTCCACCTCGGCCACCAGACCACGCGCCGACACCACCCGCCACACCGAGGCGAACAGGGTGTCCTCGCCCACGAACGCGGGCGCGGTACTGGCCGCGCCACCGGCGATCCGGTAGTGCAGCCGCACCGGCTGGACGGGGACCCCGGCGTCGAGCGCGGCCTGGAAGACGGCCCGGTGGAAGCGGCCCTGGGCGCGGCCGCACCAGGTGCTGCCCTCCGGGAAGGCGACCACGGCGGCGCCGCCTTGCAGGGCGTCGGCGATACGGGCGACGGTCTGCGGGAGCGCCCGCAGCCGGTCGCGCTCGATGAACAGGGCCCCGCCGCGTGCCACCAGTGCCCCGGCCACCGGCCAATGCCGTATCTCCGTCTTGGCGAGCATCCGCGCCGGACGCACGGCGCCCAGCAGAGGGATGTCCAGCCAGGAGATGTGGTTGGCCACCATGAGGAGTCCGCCGGTGGGTGCGGCGGCGCCGGTGAGGCGGACCCGGACCCCGGCGGCCCGCACGATCGCCCGGCACCACCGCCTGACCAGCCCGGCGGGGATCCTCCCGCCGAGCGGGGCCAGCACGATCCCGGTCAGGACCAGGAGCGTGACCCCCGTCAGCCGCAGCACGGCACGCGGTACGGCCGTCGCGGACCCCGTCGGCTCCACACACGCCCCCGGGGTGCAGGGCGCGCTCGGCAGCCAGACGCTCATCAGGCCGGCACGAGCGAGAGGAAGTGCCGCAGATAGCGCGGGTTGACCCGGCGCATCGACAGCAGCACGTACAGGTCGGCCACCCCGAAGTCCGGGTCGTGCGCGGGCTCGGCGCAGACCCAGGCGCCGAGGCGCAGATAGCCGCGCAGGAGGGCGGGCAGTTCGGTGCGCGCGGCCTGGGCCGGGACCTCGCCGTCCGGGACCCAGGGCAGCAGCGGCCGTACCCGGAACTCCTCCGGAGCCAGGTGCTTGGTGCGCACCCGCTCCCAGGTGGCGGAAGCCAGGGCGCCGCCGTCGGCGAGCGGGATGGAGCAGCAGCCCGCCAGCCACTCGTGGCCGCGGTCGACCATGTAGCGGGCGATTCCGGCCCAGATCAGGCCGATGACCGTGCCGTCGCGATGGTCGGGGTGCACACAGGAGCGGCCGACCTCGACCAGGCCGGGCCGGATCGTGTCGAGCCCGGCCAGGTCGAACTCGCCTTCCGAGTACAGCCGGCCGGCGACCGCGGCCCGCTCCGGCGGCAGCAGCCGGTAGGTGCCGACGACCTGCCCGGTCGCGGTGTCACGCACGAGCAGGTGGTCGCAGTACGCGTCGAAGGCGTCGATGTCGTATCCGGGCTGCGGGCTCGACAGCAGGGCGCCCATCTCCCCGGCGAACACGTCGTGCCGCAGCCGCTGCGCGGCACGCACGTCGGCCTCGTCACGGGCGAGGGTGACGGTGTAGCGGGTGGGGGCCGCGGGCTGCGGGGGACGGTCGAGGGTGGAAACGCCGGTCATGGCTCTCTCCTGGTCACGGGCCGGTTCGGCGGGGGAAGCGGGCGGACCGGATGCGTACGGGCCGCCGCTCCTGTTCTTCCGATGCCGGTTGGCCTGCGCGTGACCTGTGCCAGGAGAGTGGATGTGGGGATGTTGAACGCCGGGGTTACCGACCGGTCAGCCGTCCTTGGTCACGCACCCGGCGAGCAGTCGCCCGGCCTCCTCCGGGTCGAGCACCCGCTCCAGGACGAGGTCGCCCGTCATGTTCGGGAAGAACCGGCCGGAGGGCCAGCTCCGCTCGTAGGGCGGGGGGTCGAGGACGAGCAGCCGTACTCCGTCGACGACGGGGATGTCGCTGGGCGTCCCCTCGTTCCACACCCACTCCCCAGTGGGGGTGACGAGGTTGAAGGAGCCGGTGGTGTGCACCTGCCCGGGCTGGTCCCGGCACACGGCCGCCTCCTGGACGGACGGGGCGCGGCCGGGCACATGGCCGCCGCCGACGAGGACATCGGCGAGCAGGGTGTGCAGCTGGAAGTTGTCGCCGATGCCGCCCATGCGCAGTGCGTAGCCGGTGCCGGTGGGCCGGTGCAGCACGATCAGTGGCTCGTCGAGGACCAGCAGGGCGTACGTCAGGCACTTGAAGCTGTGCCCGGACGCCTCCGCGACGGACTCCACGGCCCGCAGCAGCCGGGCGCGCAGGGCTCCGTCGAGCGCGGTGCGCACGGCCGCGTGGCTGAGCACGGCGACGGAGGCCATCTCCCACTGGGGCAGTGTCAGCCAGGCGAGGGCCTGCTCCGGCCCGACCCGGTCGAAGAGGGCGGGGTCGGGCTCGCCGCCGTCCGGGTCGGGGAAGTCCCCTCCGCCGGTCTCCGCCCAGCGCTCGCAGAACTCACCGACCGCGGCCAGCGTCTCGGCGAGCTCCGCGAAGACGTACGGTGCGCAGGGCACCGCGTCGGCGCCGCGCTCCACGCAGGCGCCGACCATCACGGCTATGGTGCCGCGGGGTCCCGGAGGCACCTCGGGCAGCAGCGCGGCGAGCCGCGGCGCGGCCTTGCCGACCTCCTGCTCCCCCGCCTCCCCGATGCTCCGGTACAGCTCTCCGAACGCGCGCTCCGAACGGTCCACGTCCCGCTCGCGCACAGCGGCCTCGAAGTCCGTGACGGCCTCGAGGAACCGCTCCCTCCCGTTGTTCTCGAAGATCATGCGCGCAGCCTATCGATGGCCGGGTACCTGGCGGGACCGGGGATGAGCACCACTCCCGGCCCCGCCCGTCCGCACCCGGTCGGCGAACGATCAACGGCCCTACCGCTTGGCCGCCTTGCGGGTGGCCCGCAGCCACTCCTTGTTCATGTTCGTGATGGACATCAGCGGGATGCCCTTGGGGCAGGCGGTGGCGCACTCGCCGGTGAGCGTGCAGCCGCCGAACCCCTCCTCGTCCATCTGCGCCACCATGTCCAGCACCCGGGTCTCCCGCTCGGGCGCCCCTTGCGGCAGGACGTTGAGGTGGTTGACCTTGGCGGAGGTGAACAGCATCGCCGCGCCGTTGGGGCACGCGGCCACGCACGCCCCGCATCCGATGCACTCCGCGTGCTCGAAGGCGAAGTCGGCGTCCGGCTTGGGCACCGGCGTGGCGTGGGCCTCGGGGGCGGCACCGGTCGGCGCGGTGATGTAACCGCCCGCCTGGATGATCCGGTCGAACGCGGACCGGTCCACGACCAGGTCCTTGATCACCGGGAAGGCGGACGCCCGCCACGGCTCGACGTCGATCGTGTCGCCGTCCTTGAAGGACCGCATGTGCAACTGGCAGGTGGTGGTGCGCTCCGGGCCGTGCGCGTCGCCGTTGATGACGAGCGAGCAGGCGCCGCAGATGCCTTCGCGACAGTCGTGGTCGAAGGCGACCGGGTCCTCGCCCTTGAGGATGAGTTCCTCGTTGAGCGTGTCGAGCATCTCCAGGAAGGACATGTCCGAGGAGATGCCGTCCACCTCGTACGTGGACATGGCGCCTTCGGCGTCGGCGTTCTTCTGCCGCCAGACGCGCAGGTTGAGCTTCATGCGTAGCTCCGCTGGGTGGGGTGGACGTACTCGAAGACCAGGTCTTCCTTGTGCAGGGCAGGGGCCTCGCCCGTACCCGTGAACTCCCAGGCGGCCGCGTAGGAGAACTCCTCGTCCCTGCGGGCGGCTTCACCGTCGGGTGTCTGGGACTCCTCGCGGAAGTGGCCGCCGCAGGACTCGGCGCGGTGCAGCGCGTCGAGGCACATCAGCTCGGCGAGCTCCAGGTAGTCGACGATGCGGTTCGCCTTCTCCAGGGACTGGTTGAGCTCCTCGCCCGTTCCCGGAACCTTGATGCGCCGCCAGAACTCCTCGCGGATCTGCGGGATGCGCTCAAGGGCCTTGCGCAGACCGGCGTCCGTGCGCGCCATGCCGCAGAACTCCCACATCAGTTCGCCGACTTCGCGGTGGAAGGAGTCGGGGGTGCGGTCGCCGTCGACGGAGAGGAGCAGGTTGAGCCGGTCCTGCGTCTGGGCCAGCACCTCCTGCACGACGGGGTGTCCGACCGTCACCGCCTCCTGGTGGGGGTTGCGGGCGAGGTAGTCGTTGATGGTGGCCGGCAGCACGAAGTAGCCGTCGGCCAGGCCCTGCATCAGCGCGGACGCGCCGAGCCGGTTGGCGCCGTGGTCGGAGAAGTTGGCCTCGCCGATGGCGAACAGGCCGGGGACGGTGGTCTGCAGGTCGTAGTCGACCCAGAGGCCGCCCATCGTGTAGTGCACGGCGGGGTAGATGCGCATCGGCACCTCGTACGGATCCTCGTCCGTGATCCGCTGGTACATGTCGAAGAGGTTGCCGTACTTGGCCTCGACGGCCTTGCGGCCCATCCGTTCGATCGCGTCCGCGAAGTCCAGATACACGCCCTGCCCGCCGGGGCCCACTCCCCTGCCCTCGTCGCAGACGTTCTTCGCGGCGCGGGAGGCGATGTCGCGCGGGACCAGGTTGCCGAAGGACGGGTAGATGCGCTCCAGGTAGTAGTCGCGCTCGTCCTCGGGGATCAGGTTCGGCGGCCGGGTGTCGCCCTTGGCCTTGGGTACCCAGATCCGGCCGTCGTTGCGCAGCGATTCGCTCATCAGGGTGAGCTTGGACTGGTGGTCGCCGGTGCGCGGGATGCAGGTGGGGTGGATCTGGGTGAAGCAGGGGTTGGCGAAGTACGCGCCGCGCCGGTGGGCCCGCCAGATCGCGGTGGCGTTGGAGTTCATGGCGTTCGTCGACAGATAGAAGACGTTGCCGTAGCCGCCGCTGGCGAGCACGACGGCATCCGCGAAGTAGGTGTCGATACGGCCCGTGATCAGGTCCCGCGCCACGATCCCGCGCGCCCGTCCGTCGATGACGATGAGGTCGAGCATCTCGGTGCGCGGGTGCATTTCCACGTTCCCGGCCGCAATCTGCCGCGACAGCGCCTGGTAGGCGCCGAGGAGGAGCTGCTGGCCCGTCTGGCCGCGGGCGTAGAACGTGCGCGAGACCTGGACGCCGCCGAAGGAGCGGGTGTCGAGCAGACCGCCGTACTCGCGCGCGAAGGGCACGCCCTGCGCCACGCACTGGTCGATGATCTCGACGGAGATCTGCGCCAGCCGGTGGACGTTGGACTCCCGTGCCCTGAAGTCGCCGCCCTTGACGGTGTCGTAGAACAGCCGGTGCACGGAGTCGCCGTCGTTGCGGTAGTTCTTGGCCGCGTTGATGCCGCCCTGTGCCGCGATGGAGTGGGCGCGGCGCGGGGAGTCCTGGTAGCAGAACTGGACGACGCGGTAGCCCTGTTCGGCGAGGGTGGCGCCGGCGGAGCCGCCGGCGAGGCCGGTGCCGACGACGATCACCGTGTGCTTGCGGCGGTTGGCGGGGTTGACCAGCTTGGCCTCGAAACGGCGCTTGTCCCAGCGCTCGTTGACCGGGCCGGAGGGTGCCTTGGCGTCGACGACGGGCGCGCCGGTCTCGTAGTTCGCGTAGGTTGTCATGTCAGCTCACCACTCCGGTCATGACGCCCACGGGTACGGCGATGAAGCCGGCCGTGAGCAGCAGCGCCAGTACGTTGGCGACGGTCTTCAGGGCGCGGTCGCGGGCGCGGCTGCCGACGCCGAGGGTCTGTGCGGCGCTCCAGAAGCCGTGCCGGATGTGCAGGCCGAGCGCGAGCATCGCGACGATGTAGATGACGTTGCCGTACCAGGTGGAGAAGGTGTCCACGACGTTCTGGTACGGGTGGCCCTCCTGGAAGCCGCCGGAGTGCACGGTGCCGGTGGTCAGGTCCAGGATGTGCCAGACGATGAACAGGCCGAGGATGATCCCGCCCCAGCGCATGGTGCGCGTGGCGTAGCTCGCCCGGGGCCTCTTGTGCACGTACTTGCTGGGGCGCGCCCTGATGTCACGGCGGCTGAGCTGGTAGGCGGACGTGGCGTGGGCCACCACGGCGACGACCAGGACGACGCGGATGAGCCACAGCGTCCACTCGTAGTGCATGAACGGTTCACCGACCGTGCGCAGCCAGTGGGCGTAGTGATTGAACTCGCCCGCCCCGAAGTAGATCTTCAGGTTCCCGATCATGTGCGCCACCAGATACAGCAGCATGATCAGGCCGCTGACCGCCATCACGGTCTTCTTGCCGACGGTGGAGTCCCACACAGTGCGTGCCATGGACGGCCGTCGGTCCGTCCGCGTTGCCAGAGCCATGGGTCAGAACGCTAGGGCCGAAGGTCCCGATCGGTCCAAGACATGGTCCGGCTTGTTTCCATAGGCTGGGGCTATTCTGAAACCATGCAGTTCCAGCAGCTCCAGTACTTCGTGGCGGTCGCCGAGACCCGGCACTTCACCCGGGCCGCCGAGCTGGTCCATGTCGCGCAGCCGTCCCTGTCCCAGCAGATCAAGGCGCTGGAGCGGGAGCTGGGTGCGGATCTGTTCCTGCGGGCGCGCGGCAACATCACCCTGACCGACGCGGGCGAGGCACTGCTGCCGCTGGCCCGCCGGATCCTGGCCGACGCCGACACCGCCCGGCACGAGGTGCAGGAGCTGGTGCAGCTGCGCAGTGGCCGGGTCCGCCTGGGCGCCACCCCGAGCCTGTGCACCGGCCTGCTCCCGGACGTGCTGCGGGCCTTCCACGACCGCTATCCCGGCATCCGGCTGCTGATCGAGGAGGGCGGCTCCCACGACCTCGTACGGGAGCTCGCGCGCGGCGCCCTCGACCTCGCCCTGATCGTGCTCCCGCTGCCGCCCGCCTCACCCGCCCTCACCACGGTGGAACTGCTGCGGGAGGACCTGGTGGTGGTGTCGTCACCGGAGGCGCCCGCACCGGGCCGGGGCGAGCCGGCCGTGCGCATCGCCGACCTGGAGGGCGAGCGTCTCGTGATGTTCCGGCACGGGTACGACCTGCGCGAGCTCACGGTGAGCGCGTGCCGCTCCGCGGGGTTCGAGCCGGACTTCGCCGTGGAGGGAGGTGAGATGGACGCGGTGCTGGGGTTCGTGCGGGCGGGGCTGGGCGTGGCCGTCGTACCGCGGATGGTTGCCACTCGGGCCGGGCGGGGGCTGCGGGTCACTCCGCTCGCCCGGCCGGGACTGCACCGCGCGATCGCGCTGGCCCACCGCAGCGATGTGGCTCCGCCTCGGGCGGCGCGTGAGTTGCAGCGGATGTTGCTCGAGCGGTGAGGGTGCTTTGTGCCCGGTTGCTTGTGCCCTGGTAGCACCGTTCGGGCGTGCGGGTGTGTCGTGGCTTGTCGCGCAGTTCCCCGCGCCCCTCGGGGGAACTGCGCCGCCCGTGCTTCAAAGGCTCAGCCCGTTGCGTCCACCAGTGCCAGTTCGTGGAGGCGTTCCGGTGGGCCCGGGCGGGCGTAGTACCAGCCCTGGGCCGTGTCGCAGCCCAGGATGCGCAGTTGCTCGGCCTGGGCGCCCGTCTCCACGCCCTCCACGGTGACCGCGAGGTCGAGGCTGTGGGCCAGAGAAACGATCCCCTCGACGATCTTGAGGTCGACGGGGTCGGCCGGGAACCGCTGCATGCTCTGGGTGAAGGAGCGGTCCAGCTTCAGGATGCTCACCGGCAGACGACGCAGGTTGGCCAGGTTGGAGTAGCCGGTGCCGAAGTCGTCGAGGGCGATGTCGACGCCCATCTCGGCGAGCCTGCGCAGCGGTTTGAGCAGATCGTCGTCGGCACCGATGAGGGCGGACTCGGTGACCTCCAGGCACAGCGAGTCCGGCGCGACGCCCGCGCGTTCGAGGATCTCCACGGTGTCCTGCACCAGACCGGGGTGGGTGAGCTGGCACGGCGAGAGGTTGACGTTGATGCGCAGCGGTCCGTCGGCCGCCCGATCGTGTCTTTCCCGCCACTCGCGGGCCTGGCGGACGGACTCCTCCAGCACCCAGCGGCCCAACGGCACGATCAGGCCCGTGTGCTCGGCGAGCGGGATGAACCGGTCGGGGCCGAGGACGCCGTGCTGCGGGTGCAGCCAGCGCACCAGGGCCTCGGCGCCGCGCACGCTGCCGTCGCCGAGGTGGACCAGCGGCTGGTACTCGATGAAGAACTCGCCCCGGTCCAGGGCCGCGGGAAGCGCGGTGGTCAGGCCGTGCCGGGTGATGGCACGCGCGTCGGCCTCCGGGTCGGCGAGCTCCGAGCGGTTGCCGCCCGCCGACTTGGCCCGGTACATGGTGATGTCGGCGCTGCGCAGCACCTCCGCGGGGGTGCGCTCGCCCGCCGGACCCTCGACGATGCCGATGCTGCCGCGGACCAGGAGTTCGCGGCCGTCGATGCTGATCGGGGTGACGAGCGCGTGCATGATGCGTTCGGCGAGCTCGTCCACCTCGGCCTCGGTGCCGGGGCCGGTGGTCAGCGCCACGAACTCGTCGCCGCCGAGCCGCGCCACCATCTCGCCGGGCGCGGTCGCGCAGGACTGGAGCCGGTCGGCGACCTCGACGAGCAGCCGGTCGCCTGCCGCGTGACCGAGGCTGTCGTTGATGGTCTTGAAGCCGTCGAGGTCGAGGTAGCACAGGCCGAAGCGCTGGCCCTCGCCCGCGGCCAGGGCCTTTTCCAGACGTTCGAAGAACAGGGTGCGGTTGGGCAGACCGGTCAGCGCGTCGTGGGTGGCCTCGTAGCGCAGCCGCAGGTTGAGCAGCCGGCGCTCGGTGGTGTCCTCCATCAGGGCGAGCTGGTACTGCGGACTGCCGTCGGCGTCCCTGAGCAGGGAGACCGTGAGATTGGTCCACAGGACCGTTCCGTCGGGCCGGTTGAAGGCCTTCTCGACGTGGTAGTGCTCGCGGTCGCCGCGCACCAGCTCGTCGTAGAGCTTCCAGGTCTGGGGCGCGTCCTCGGGGTGGGTCCACTCCATGACGTTACGGCCGCGCACGGACTGCTCGGAGCCGCCGAACATTCGCAGCAGCGCCCCGTTGACCTGGAGGACGTTGCCGTCGAGGTCGGCGATGCCGATGCCTATGGCGGCACCCTCGAACACCGCGCGGAACCGGGCCTCGCTGGCGTGCAGCGCCTGGGCGACCACGCCCTGGGCCTGCAACGCCGCCTGGGCGATGGCCTCCTGCTCGGCCAGGGTCCGTTCACGCAGCGCCTGCGCGAACCCGGCGGCCATGGAGTGCTGAACCCGCGAGGAGCGCATCCGCATCTCGTCCTGGGGGCCGTCCTCGCCGCAGTAGAGCACCAGGTAGGCGTCGACACAGTCCAGGGTGCGGGTGAGCGCTTCGGGGTCGGTGCAGTGCGCCTCGATCAGCGCCGCGCCGACCGCCCTGGCCTCGTCCGCGTCGAAGCTGCGTGCCCGCAGCGCGTCGCTCAACCGACGTGCGAGCGGCAGGAGTTGCTCTTCGAACTCCGGCCGGGTCAGCGACGTGGAGGTGACGGGGAAGACGGCCCTGCTCCAGATCGTCGCGAACCGGCGCAATCTGCCTTCCGGCCCGTCCGGCTCCGCGGTCACGCCGTGCGCCCCACGCCGGCGAAACCGGAGAAGGCGTAGGGATCCTCGTCCTGCGGCGCCGTCTGAGGCCGCCAGTGAGGCATCGGCACCAGCCCCGGTTCCACCATGTCGTACCCCTCGAAGAACCGCGCGATCTCGTCGCGCGAACGCATGATCAGCGGGTTGCGAATGTCCCTGTATACGTCCACCGCACCCTCCGCCCGCTCCGGTGGCAGCGGGATTCCCTCGTACGAGGCATGCGTGAGGATCAGCAGGCTGCCGGGCGCGAGCGCCTCTCGCAGCTCGGCCATCGCACTGTACGGGTCGTCCGCGTCTTCCACGAAGTGCAGTATGGCAACGAGAAGCAGCGCCACTGGCCGATTCAGGTCGATCAGACGCTCCACTTCGGGGCTCGAGAGGATCTCCTGGGGCTTGCGGAGGTCCGCGGCGACGACATCCGCGCGCTCGTTGCCCGCCAGGACCGCCTGGCTGTGCGCCACGGCCACCGGATCGTGGTCGACGTACACGACCCGGGCGCCGGGCCGGGCCGTCTGGGCCACCTCGTGGACATTGCCGAAGGTCGGGATGCCCGAGCCGATGTCGAGGAACTGGTCGATGCCCTCGTCGGCCGCGAAGCGCACGGCCCGGCGCATGAACGCCCGGTTCGCCTGCATGATCTTCGGGAGGCCCGGCATGAACTCCATGGCCTTGCGGGCCGCCTCGCGGTCGACCTCGAAATTGTGCGATCCGCCCAGGTAGTAGTCGTAGATACGCGAAACGCTCGGCACCGAGATGTCGATGCTTCGTGGGGCCCAGGCGGGACGCTCCATGTATCTCTCCAAGGCGTAGGCGACAGGTCAGGCGATCCGGTGTTCGAGCTGAGGCTACTGATCGCCCGCCAAAGGAGCGACCCGAACCGGAAATTGACCGTCCGTTCCCGGTCACTGCCTGCGGCAACGCCGAGCTGCGCTTTGGGGGTGTTCGGCCCGTCGGTCGGGTGCGGGCGGTTCGTGGTCAGTCGCCCCGTTCCCCCCGTCTCCGCGGGGCGCGCGGCCCCGCGCCCACGCAAAGAGGTCCGCCCCCTCCGTGCGGTGCGAAGGGGGCGGACCTGTGGTCGTGCGCCGATTGTCGTGCGTCCGGCACTCTCGCTCGTCCTCGTCCCTCCCTTCCGCGGTGGTCCGATACGACATGGGCGAGGCGATCAACCCTGGGGAGGTGATCTTTACTTCGACGCGCCGACCAGCTTTCCTTCGGGCGAGACGGCGTACCACGTGCCGCCGACACCCTGGCCGTTGGTGTCCCCGGGGGCCTTGTCACCGGAGAAGGTGTAGATCGGCCAGCAGTTGACCGTCATCTGCTTGACGCCGTTGTCGGGCCGGGTAAAGCCCATCAGGCCCTTCTTCTTGACGCCCTTGGTGTCGTCCGCGCTGACCTCCGCGACGGCCGGCCACTTCTGCAGGCAGGCTCCGGTGCAGTTCGAGACGGACTTGGGCCACGCCTTGTCCTTGATGAAGCGGTAGACCGTCATGCCGTTCTTGTCGACGACGATGTCGCCGAGCTTGGCGTCCTTGCGGACGGACAGACCGGGCAGATCGGAGAGGGTCGCCTTCTTGCCGTTGGGGGCGAGCGCGAACCACTTGCCGCCCACGCCCTGGCCGTTGACGTCACCGGCGTTGACGTCCTTGGCGTAGCGGTACGCCGGCCAGCCGCCGATGGTCAGCTGCTTGGTGCCGTCGGAGCGGGTGACCTCACCGAGGAGCGACTTGTCGATGCCCTCTCCGGCCGCGGCGTCGTCCGCGGGAACCGGCGGCCAGGTCGTGGCGCAGTCGCCGTCGCAGTTCGACTTGGGGGGATTGGCGGTGTCCGCGTCGAACCGGTAGAGGGTGAGACCGGAACCGTCGGTCAGCACCTTGCCCAGGTCCGGGTTGGTGGCCACGGACAGCTTGCCCGCGGGGGCCGCCGGGCTCGGGGAACTCGAACTCTGGCTGCCGTCGGCGCCGTAGCCGTTTCCGGCGCCGGTACCCGCACCGGCGGTGGCGCTGCCGTAACCGCCCGCCGCGGCCGTCGCACCGACGTTCTGGGCCGCCGACGACGGAGTGGTGGCATTGTCCTGACCGCACGCCGTCGTGAGCATAAGCACCGATGCGGCCGTCGCCACAAGTGAGGCGCTCCGCCAGGAGGTCTTCATCGTCAACTCCCCATAATCGCCTGGATATTGCAGCGCCTCTGCGCCGCCGCACGACATTGGGTACGGACGGAGGCGGGCGTTGTGTTCAACCGGCGCACAAATTTCTTTCCGGACGCTGTGACACACCCCGCCGCACACCGCACGCGCGTGCGCCTCACCGGGCCGCCTCGCCCCGCCGTTCAAACCGCCGTACGGCGCCGGTCCCCCCTTCGGGGCAATCCCCGGGCACGGCGGTGTGGGACGGTGTTCCGCTGCCCATGATCTCCGTCGTGCAAGGACCCGAACGGACCCGACTCGCGCCCACCCCAAGGGTGTTGGCCGTGCTGGCGCTGACGTGGACCCTCGCCGGCTGCCCGGCGGGGCCGGCGGCGGCCGACGCCTGCGCGTACGCCTCGACCGGCCCGGACGGCATGGTCGCGGTGGCCGTCGCCGGGAGCCGCTCCTGGCCCACGCCGCCCGCCTGCCCGTCGCCCACTCCCACGCCGACACCCACCCCGGCTCCGCCGAGGCCGACGCCCACCCCGCGTCCGACGCCGCCACCGCCACCGAAGCCCACGCCGAAGCCGCCGCCCGCCCCCGAGCCGCCCCCGCTCCGGCCGGCGTTCGTCCCCACCCCGACGCCCACTCCGCCGCCGAGGCCCAAGCCGAAGCCCACCCCGCACCCCTCGCCCACACCGGTGAAGTACCCGCACTACCGGCCCAAGCCGACCGGCGGGACGACGCACGGGCGTACGTCCCCGGTCACCTACGTCCTGCTCATCACCGTCCCCGCGGTGGTCGCCGTCGCCGCGCTGCGTCCGCGCTGACACGTCGACGCACAGACACGCGCTGTTCTCTGGAGGCACCTGTTGTCGGAATGGCTTGTTCTCGCCCTCGCCATGCTGGGCGCGTGCGCCGTGGTGGTCGTCGTCACCCTCGTACGCCACCGCACGGCCGCCGAGGACGACGATCCCAGCGAGACCCCCGACGTCATCGAGTACATGACCATGTGGATCGGCGTCGTGTACGCCATCGTGCTGGGCCTGGCCATCGCCGGGGCGTGGGAGGCACGCAGCGCCGCCCAGGACCATGTTCAGGCGGAGGCCCAGGCGCTGCACGAGATCTCGGAGCGGGTCCGGGTCTATCCGCCGGACGTCCGCGACCGGATTCGGGCCGATGTCAACGCCTATGTCGGACACGTCGTCACCACCGAGTGGAAGGCGATGACCGACCACGGCCGGCTCACCCCGCGCGGCACCGAGCTGCTCGACCGCGTCCGCCACGACGTCACCGATTTCCAGCCGAAGTCGGACTTCCAGGCGCAGGCCTACCAGCCGCTGGTCGACCAGGTGACCACTGCCGACCAGGCACGCAACGCCCGGGCCGACTCGACCGGGGCGACGATGCCGGGCGTGGTGTGGTTCGGGCTGCTCACCGGGGCCGCGATCACCATCGGCATGGTCTTCGCCCTGCAGATCAGACGCACCACACGCGAGCTCGTCCTGGCCGGGCTGTTCTCCGCGACGATCGCCTTCATGCTGTTCCTCATCTGGGACTTCGACGCGCCCTACAGCCGGGGCATCGCGGCGACGGCCGAACCGTTCTTCGCGCTCTTCCCGCACGTCAAGGCATGACGACGGCCAGGGTTCGAGCCCTCACCCGTGCGGCCCACGGGCGTGACCCGTTCGCTCTACCCCGATCGCGCCCGTGGGCCGGCGTCCCTAGCGTTCGAATCAGCGAGGTGCGTTTCAGGCGCGAGCGGAGCAGGTCCGCAGCCGCTCCTCGGTGACCGGAGGGACAGACCATGGGCGCGATACGCGTTGCCTCGACCGCGCGGAGGTCGGCGGAGCCCGCCGTCTCCGACGGTCGTGGCGGCGGCAGCGCCTGGTTCGGCCTCAGCGCGGACGGTGCCTGCCCCCACCAACGCCCCTACAGGCCTTCGCCCCGGGATCCGTCGAGGACCGGGGCGAAGGCCTGTCACCGTGCGCTGCGCTCTCCGAAGGGGACCTTGCCAGGGAGAGGGGCCACCCGGTCAGATCCGCTTCTCGTGCCTGCGGCGCACCCAGAACACCCCACCGCCGATCACGGCCGCGGCCACCAGACCGCCGCCGATGGCCATGTCGGTCTTCGTCGCCCCGGACGAGATGCTGCCGCCGACGCCGCCACGGACGCCGCCGAGCACGCTGAAGGCCGCCGGGCGGGTCAGTGTGCGCCCGTTGCAGTTGACGTCGATGTCGAACTGGCCGGCCTGAGCGTCGTTGTTGACCGTCGCGATGCCCCGCGCGGTGTCGGTCGTGCCGGCGAGCGGCGACAGCGCGATGGCGCGGAAGGCACGCGAGGACGCGGTGCCGCCGCCGCGGCAGCCTTCCGCCGTGATGGTGAGCCGGCCGCCGGCGGCGATCGCGCTGGGCGCGGCGTTGATGTTCCTCGCGAAGTCACCCAGGTTGTTGTTGGCCGACCCGTTGTTGTTGGCCGACCCGTTGTTGTTGGCCGACCCGTTGTTGTTGCCGGCACCGGTGTTGTTCGCGGTGCCGCTGCTGTTCCCGGCCCCGTTGCTGTTCCCGGCCCCGTTGTTGTTCCCGCTGCCGTTTTCGTTGCCCGGCCGGATCTCGCTGTTGCTGCCAGGCCCGTTGTTGCTGCCGACGCCGTTGTTGTTCCCGGCCCCGTTGTTGTTCCCCGGACGGGATTCGTTGTTGTTCCCGGCCCCATTGCTGTTGCCGTACCCGTTGTTGTTGCCGGCCCCGTTGTTGTTCCCCGGCCGTTCGTTGTTGTTCCCGGCCCCGTTGTTGTTGCCATAGCCGTTGTTGTTGCCGTACCCGTTGTTGTTGCCGGGGCGGAGCCCGTTGTTGCCCTGATCGCCCCCGACGAGCACGCCACCGACGCCACCGACGCCGCCCACACCACCTACACCGGCTACGCCACCTACACCGCTCACGCCGCCTACGCCGCTCACACCGTTCAGATCGGTGCTGCTCGGACCGCCGCCGCTACCCACACCGTCCGCGACGGCCGCGGGGGCGGCGAGCCCGAGGGCGGCGGCCGTCAAGGCCGCGGCCGCCAGGGCACGTGTGTTCCTCATGTGATCCTCCGCGGGAGGCACCCCGGGACCCGTCCCCGGTCGATCGGCGAGAAAGCACCTCCAGGAAAGACCCTCGGACCCGGGGAACACGCCCGCATTTCGAGAATGGTCCGTCCTGGTGAGTGGACACGCCGAAGGAAAACCGCACAATCGGACAACATTGCAGGTCACGGACCGTCAGAAAATTTCCGGCCGATGGCAACTCGGATGGCGCACCAATGGGCGTCCGGGCCACCCGTTCGCCGTATGCCCCGTCGCCGGTCGCCCGTGCGGGACTTAGCGTTCTCGTATGCGCGAATGACGTGGCGACGGCTTCGTCGAGAGGGGATGGCGAATGTATGCGTCCGGGCTCTCCGAGCTCGTCGAAGTGGAGGAGCGGCAAAGGAAGCGCGCCCCTTGGGGCGTGATAGCGCTTGTTCTGCTGACCGGGCTCGCGCTCATTCGGAACGGCTCCGGGGAGTTCGACGTCGGGCCGCCCCAGCCCGCCCAGGCCGCGGCCGCGGCCGCGGACAGCCGGGTGCCCGGTACCACCGTCGCGGGCGCCTCGCAGGCCCTGTCGTTCGCCGCGGCCGACCGGGTCAGGATCCCCTCGATCCGGGTCGACGCACCCGTCATCCCCGTGGGCCTGGACTCGGACGGCTGGGTCGGCGCGCCACCGCCCGAGGACGCGAACCTGGCCGGCTGGTTCACCGGCGCCGTCTCTCCCGGCGAAAAGGGCACGGCGGTGATCGTCGGACACGTCGACAACAAGCAGGGCCCGGCCGTGTTCTACGGACTCGGGTCGCTGAAGAAGGGGAATCGCATCGAGGTCGGCCGCAAGGACGGGAAGACCGCCGTCTTCGAGATCTACGGCATCGAGGTCTTCGCGAAGAACAACTTCCCCGGCGACCGTGTCTACGGCTCCAAGGGCACGCCCGAGTTGCGCGTCATCACCTGCGGAGGCGGATTCTCCAAGCAGCACGGCTACGACGGGAACGTCGTCGTCTTCGCCCGCCTGGCCGAGGTCCGCTGAGCGTTCCCCCGGCGGGGCGGGCCGGCCCCCTCAGACGGTGCGGCGCCGCGGAACGGTGAAGTGGTAGCCGTCGTCGAGCAGATGGGGCAGGTACTTGCGCAGTGCCCGCACGGTCTGCGAGCGGTCGCCCCCGGCGTCGTGGGAGAGTACGACGACACCGGGGGCGGCGCCGTTCTCGACCCGGTCGATGATGGTGCTGGTGCCCGGAGTGGTCCAGTCGAGGCTGTCGACCGTCCAGGCCAGCGGCTCCATCCCCATCTCGGCGCCCAGCTGGAACGCCGCGCGGTTCCAGGCCCCGTAGGGCGCCCGGAACCACCAGGGCCGTTCCCCGTAGGCGTCCTCGATGACATCACTGGTGCGCACCATCTCGGAGCGGATCTCGGCGCGGTCGAGCTGGGTCAGCAGCGGATGCGTCCAGGTGTGATTGCCGACGATGTGCCCGGCGTCGGCCATCCGGGCCAGCAGCTCCTTGTTGTCCACAGCCATCTCCCCGCACACGAAGAACATCGCGCGGACGCCGTACTCGTCCAGGGTGTCCAGGATGTCGGGGGTGTAGCGGGGGTCGGGTCCGTCGTCGAAGGTCAGCACCATGAGCCGGCCGTGTACGGGCAGCTCCATGATGGGTTCGCTGCGCACCGCGACCCTGCCGGGCCGCCTGCGCGGCGGTGCGTCACCGGCGAGGGGCTGGAGCCGGTAGGCATTGGGCTTGAGCGCGGCGCGCGCCTGCGGGCCCCAGGCGGGCGCCGCCGACCGTACCGATTCGCCGCCCGTGCCGGACATGAGCAGTCCTGCCGTACCGGCGGCTCCCAGAGCGGCTGCACCGAGCAGCACCCGGCGCCGTGTGAGCAACTGATCCTTCTGCATGACTCATCAGTCGCCCGAAGAGGCTCCGGCGCACCACAGCGACACCGGTACGGCCGCGGGAAAGCACCCGCTCGGCCCAGTCCCGGCGGTCAGCGACGGCGCACAAGGGGGAACGGCAGCGTCTCACGGATGGTCAGTCCGGTGAGGAACATGACCAGTCGGTCGACACCGATGCCGAGTCCGCCGGTGGGCGGCATCGCGTATTCCAGGGCGTCGAGGAAGTCCTCGTCCAGCTCCATCGCCTCGGGGTCTCCCCCGGCGGCGAGCAGGGACTGGGCGGTGAGGCGGCGGCGCTGTTCCACGGGGTCGGTCAGTTCGGAGTAGGCGGTGCCGAGTTCGGTGCCGAAGGCGACCAGGTCCCAGCGCTCGGCGAGCCGCGGATCGGTGCGGTGCTGCCGGGTGAGCGGGGAGACCTCGGTCGGGAAGTCCTTGTAGAAGGTCGGCAGCTGGGTCCGCTCCTCGACGAGCCGCTCGTACATCTCCAGGACGATGTCACCGTGCCCGTCGTCCGCGGTGTACGGCACGCCCGCCCGGTCGCACAACCGGCGCAGGCGCTCCGGATCCGTGCCGGGACCGATCTCCTCCCCCAGCGCCTCGGAGATCGCGCCGTAGACCGTGCTGACCGTCCAGCGCCCGGAGATGTCGTACTCCTTGCCGTCCTTGTGGGCGACCGGGCGGCCGAAGGCGGCGGTGGCCGCGCCCTGGACGAGTTCGCGGGTGAGGTCGAGCATCACGTCGTAGTCGGCGTGGGCCTGGTAGGCCTCCAGCATCGTGAACTCGGGGTTGTGCTTGTGGGAGACGCCCTCGTTGCGAAAGGTGCGGCCCAACTCGAAGACCTTCTCCAGGCCGCCGACGCACAGCCGCTTCAGATACAGCTCGGGGGCGATCCGCAGATAGAGGTCGAGGTCGTAGGCGTTGATGTGGGTGGTGAAGGGACGGGCGTTGGCGCCGCCGTGGATCTGCTGGAGCATCGGGGTCTCGACCTCCAGGTAGCCACGGTCGAGGAGGCCCTGGCGCAGGGCCTGTACGGCGGTGGAGCGGACGCGGACGACGTCACGGGCGTCGGGGCTGGTGACCAGGTCGAGGTAGCGCATGCGCACCTTGGCCTCGGGGTCGGTGAGGCCGCGGCGCTTGTCGGGCAGGGGGCGCAGGCACTTGCCGGTCAGCTGCCAGGAGGTGACGAAGACGGTCGGCTCGCCCTTGGCGCTGCGGCCCGCGCGGCCGGTGGCGGTGATGTGGTCGCCGATGTCGGTGTCGGCGGTGAAGCGGTCGAGTGCGGGGCCGCAGTCGCTGCGGGTGAGGGCGAGCTGGTGGTCGCCCGACCAGTCGCGCAGGACGACGAAGACGATGCCGCCGAAGTCGCGGACCAGCATGATCCGGCCCGCGACGGTGACCTGTTGGCCCTCTCTCACCTCGGCCAGGGCGTGGGTGGGCCGCGGACCCCCCACGGGGTAGGGGTCGGTGCCGTCGGCCCGCAGCCGGTCGAGCCGGTGGTGGCGGACGCGGACCTGTTCGGGCAGGCCCGCGTCCGCGGCTGCGGGCCCGGTCTCGCCCCCTCCGTCGAGGCCGAGCTCCACCAGGGGCGGCAGACCCTCGGTGGTCGTGAGCCGCTGCCCGGCCTTCGAGTGCCCCTTTCCCCAGAGTTTGCGCAGCGAAGGTACGGCGACGAAGCCCTCGGCGATTCCGGAGGCGAGGCCGATGCGGGCGAGGGAGGCGGTGTCGGCGTAGCAGATGAAGCGCGGGTACCACTCGGGCAGGTACTTGGCGTTGGAGCGGTACAGGGCCTCCAGTTGCCACCACCGGGAGAAGAACAGCAGCAGGCGGCGCCACAGCCTCAGCACCGGTCCGGCGCCGATGCGGGCGCCCTCCTCGAACACCGAGCGGAACACCGCGAAGTTGAGGGAGATGCGGTGCACGCCCAGTTTGGGGACGGCCGCGCAGAGTTCGGCGACCATGAATTCCATGACGCCGTTCGGGGCGGTGCGGTCACGGCGCATCAGGTCGAGGGAGACGCCGTCGCCGCCCCAGGGCACGAAGGAGAGCAGGGCGAGGAGCCGGCCGTCGTCGCTGAGCGCCTCGACGAGGAGACAGTCGCCGTCGGCCGGGTCGCCGAGCCGGTCCAGTGCCATGGAGAAGCCGCGTTCGGTCTCGGTGTCGCGCCAGGCGTCGGCCTTGTCGACGACCTCCTCCATCTCCGCGTCGGTGAGCGCGGCGTGACGGCGGACGCGGCAGGTGGCGCCGGTGCGCCGGACCCGGTGCACGGCCTGCCGCGTGACGCGCATGTCGCGGCCGTCCAGGTCGAAGCCGGGCACGTGCACGATGGCCTCGTCACCGAGCTGGAGCGCGCCGAGTCCGGCGCGGACATAGGCCCTGGCGCCGTCCTCGGAGGCGCCCATCACCGCGGGGGCCCAGGCGTGACGACGGGCCAGATCGAGCCAGGTGGCGATGGCGTGCGGCCAGGCCTCCCGGTCGCCGACGGGGTCACCGCTGGCCAGGCAGACGCCGGCCTCGACGCGGTAGGTGACGGCGGCCTTGCCGCTGGGCGAGAAGACGGCGGCCTTGTCGCGGCGGGTGGCGAAGTAGCCGAGGGAGTCGTCCTCGCCGTACGCCTTGAGGAGGGCGCGGATGCGGGCCTCCTCGTCGCCGTGCAGGGCGGCCTCCAGGCGCTGTGAGCGGAAGAGGGTGGCCGCGGCGTTCAGCAGGGCGAGCGCGCCGAACAGGCCGAGCACGAAGGTGACGGCGCGGGGCGGGCGGCCGTCGAAGGACCGGTCGGAGACCAGACCGCCGCACACCCGGTCGGCCGCCCAGGCCAGGTGCTGGCCCTCGGGCAGGGTGCCGGGAAACAGCGCGACCAGGCCCCAGCCGACCAGGATCGCCACGGCGAGTCCGGCGACCAGGACGGCGAGCGCCCGCCATACGGCTCCGCGCCGGGAGGCGGCGTAGAACTCCCTGCGGGCCACGACCAGCAGGACCAGCGCGAGACCGCACACCACCAGGGACGGGACCGACTCGGCGTTATGGCCGAGCGCGAGGCCGAGGATGTCCGAGAGGACGATCAGGCCCAGATAGACCACGACCAGCCACCAGGCGACCTTCTTGCGCGCGCCGGTGGCGGCGGCCAGCAGGAACAGGAAGACGGCGTAGGCGAGGTTGGCGCTGACCGGGACGAGGAGCAGGTCGAGGATGTGGACGAGCGGGCGCAGCAGCACGCGCAGCGGGGCGATGAAGGCGAGCAGACCGCACAGGAGGCCGAGGGCGCCGAAGAAGGTCGCGAAGCCCTCGGGCACCCGGCTGAGGAAGCCGACCGCGGGCGGCCGTATCGGGCCCGCGGCGCCCTTCCCCGTGGCGGCCTCCGCGGTGGCACTCATGTTCCGACTGTAGGAAGGCGCCGTGCGGCTCGCTCGTCGAGCGGTCCCGTGCTCTCGCCGGAGCCGGGTGTTCCGATAGCCTCACGGCTGTGACGGAACAGCACGAACAGCACGCGCACCGGTTCGAGCGGGGCACGGACGGCCCGAAGGTCATCGTGGTCGGCGTGGACGGTTCGGACTCCTCGCTGCGCGCCGCGGCCTATGCCGGCGGGCTGGCCCGGCGGCAGCACGCGTTGCTCGCGGTCGTGTATGTACAGCCGTTGCTCACGGCGGGCGCGGCGATGGGTGCGCCGGTGGCGGAGACGACCGACGAGATCGCCGAGGATCTGATCGGGCAGATCCGGGAGGCGGCCGAGCGGGTCAAGGGGATATTCGAGGTGCGCTGGGAGTTCCACACGTTCCGCGGCGACCCGTACAACGGCCTGGTCAAGGCTGCGGACGAGCTCAAGGCGGACGCGGTGGTGGTGGGTGCCTCGGAACAGGCGGGCCACCGCATCATCGGCTCGGTGGCGATCCGGCTCGTGAAGGCGGGGCGCTGGCCGGTGACGGTGGTGCCGTAGCCCCTCGGGGTTCTTGCAGGAGCAGCGGCGGGGTCGCCAGCAGTAGGACACCGGCGAGGGCGAGGGCGGTGCGCGGCCCGGTGAGGCTCGCCAGCACGCCCCACAGGGCGGTCAGCGCGGCGGTGGTGGCCTTGCCGGTGATCGACCAGGCGGACAGGGTGCGGGCGATCCGGTCGTCCGGGGTGCACTGCAGGCGGTAGGTGGCGGAGACCGGGTTGAAGACGCCCGCGCAGGTGATCAGCCCGAGTTCCACAGCCATCACGAGCAGCAGTCCGGGCAGGCCGGGCCGGACGAAGGCCAGTCCGACGGTCCACAGGGCGCGCAGGGTGCCCGCGGTGCGCAGCACCCGCCGCTGCCCGTACCGGGCGGCGAGCGGGCGGGCCAGCCGGGAGCCGAGGAGACCGCCCAGGCAGGGCACGGCGAAGGCGAGGCCGTACTGCCAGGGGGCGAAGCCGAGCGGGCCGAGCATGAGGACGGCCAGCGGCGGCGCGGCGGCCATGATCAGGCCGTTGACCGCGAGCGTGTTGAGGAAGAGGGGCCGCAGGACCGGGCTGGAGAGGATGTGCCGCCAGCCGTCGAGCAGGTCGGCGGCCCGCAGGCGGGCGGCGCCGGTGCGCTCGGGGCGGTGTTCGCCACCGCCGACGGCCCGGATGCCCAGGGCCGACAGCAGAAAGCTGACCGCGTTGGCCACGACCGTCGCCACCGGTCCGAGCAGGCCGAACGCGGCGCCGCCGAGGGGTGGTCCGAGGACCGTGGCGGTCCAGGTCGTGGACTCGAACCGGGCGTTCGCGGTGAGCAGTCGGTCGGCCGGTACGAGCCCCTTCAGGAAGGCGCCGGAGGCCGCGTTGAAGGTGATGTCGGCGGCCGCGACGACGACGGACACGGCCAGGAGCTGGCCGAGGCCGAGGACGCCGAACGCGTAGGCGGCCGGGATGCTGAGCAGCGCGGCACAGCGGACCAGGTCCGTCCCGGCCATCACCGGCCGTTTGCGCCGGAACTCCACCCACGGCCCGAGCGGCACCGCGAGCACGGCGCCCACGGCGGGTCCGGTCGCGGCGAGCAGCGCCACCTGGGCCGACCCGGCGTGCAGCACGAGGACCGCGATCAGCGAGAACGCGTCGAAGGCGAGCCAGGTACCGAGCGCGCTCACCGAGTACGCCGCCCACAGCCACCCAAAGCGCCGTCCCACGCACAACCTCCCGTTGACCGGGCCCATGAAAGCGAGCCGACGGCGTCCGGATCAAACAACTCGATGCCGATGCGCCACAACCATCGGTTGTACGGTGAGGGATGTGGACCTCAAAGCCGTGCGCACCTTCGTCGCGGTGGCGGACTCGGGACAGTTCCAGGAGGCCGCAGCGGTGCTGGCGGTCACCCAGCAGGCCGTCTCCAAGCGCGTCGCCGCGCTGGAGCGGGAGCTCGGTGTGCGGCTGTTCGCCCGGACCCCGCGCGGGGCCGAGCTGACCATCGACGGACAGGCGTTCCTGCCGCACGCCCGCGAGCTGCTGCTGGCCGAGGAGCGGGCGGCCGCCTCCGTGCGGCCGGGCCGCCGGGTGCTGCGCGTCGACGTGATCGGTCAGCGGCTCGCGCCTGCGGCACTGCTGCGCGGCTTCCATCTCGCGCACCCCGGGATCGACCTCGACGTGGTGACCCTCTTCGACGCCGACGCGGCCGTCGCCGCCCTGCGCTCCGGCACGATCGACGCGACCTTCCGGGCCGTCACCATGCCGGGACGGCAGCTCCCCGAGGGCGTCGAAGCGGTCCGGGTCCTCGACGAGCCCCTCCAGCTCCTCACCGGACCGGGCCATGCGCTCGCCGCCGCCCGCTCGGTCACGCCCGCACAGCTCGCCGGGCACCGGATCTGGATGCCCGGGATCGTCCACGGCACCGAGTGGGCCGCCTATTACGAGGCCCTGGCCGCCGAGTTCGGGCTCGCCATCGACTCGATCGGGCCCAACTTCGGCATCGAGGCGCTCCTGGACGCGGTCGCCGACTCCTCGGCGCTGGCGACCTTCGTCGGGGAGCAGACCCGGCTCGTCTGGCCCGCGGGCCACGATCTGCGCCGCATCACCGTGCGCGATCCGACGCCGGTCTATCCGCATTCGCTGCTGTGGGAGTCCGCCAACGCCCACCCGGCGCTCGCCGCGCTCCGCTCGCATCTCGCCGCGGCCCGGCCCGCCCGCGCCGACGCCAGGACCTGGACTCCCCCGTGGGCCGAGGCCGTGCGTGGCGCCTTCCTCGAGGGACGCCCCTGAGCCATCATGATCCGCCGTCAGCCGTTTTCCGTCGGCGAAGAGGTGAGCCAGATGGCCAAGGTGCGCATGGGTGAAGGCATTCTCCGGCGCAAACCCATCGAACACATCGAGGAGACGGAGATCAGCGCCGGCCCGCGGCTCGACCGGACGCTCGGCCTGTGGCAGCTGACCGCGATCGGTATCGGCGGCATCATCGGCGCGGGCATCTTCACGCTCGCGGGCACGGTGGCCAACGGCGTCGCGGGACCCGCGGTGGTCATCTCGTTCCTCATCGCCGGTGTCGCGAGCGCGGCGGCCGCGCTGTCGTACGCCGAGTTCGCCGGGCTGATCCCGAAGGCGGGCTCGGCCTACACCTATGGGTACGCGGTGCTCGGCGAGTTCGCGGGCTGGTTCATCGGCTGGGACCTGCTGCTCGAGTACACGGCGATCGTGGCGGTGGTCGCGATCGGCATCTCCGGGTACTTCGGGTTCCTGGTCGAGGAGTTGGGCGCGAACCTGCCCGCGTGGATGCTGGGCGCGCCGGGGACCGGGCACGGGCACCGGGTGGACCTGTTCGCGGCGGTCCTGTGCCTGCTCATCGCCTGGCTGCTGAACCAGGGCATCCGCAGCGCGGCCCGCTTCGAGACGTTCGTGGTGGCGCTGAAGGTGCTGGTGGTGCTGGTGGTGATCGGCGTCGGTGTGTTCCACATCAACACGGCGAACTACCACCCGTTCTTCCCGTTCGGCATCAGCGGGGTGTTCACCGGTGCGGCGACCGTGTTCTTCGCGGTCTTCGGGTACGACGCCATGTCGACCGCGGCCGAGGAGTCGAAGGACGCCGCACGCCACATGCCGAAGGCGATCATCTACTCGCTCGCGATCTCGATGGTGCTGTACGTGGCGGCCTGTCTGGTGCTGACCGGCATGCAGAAGTACACGGAGATCGACCCGGAGAGCGGCTTCTCGTCGGCGTTCAAGTCGGTGGGCCTGGACGCGCTCGCGGACGTGATCGCGGTGGGCGCGATCATCGGCATCCTCACCGTGATGTTCACGTTCATGCTGGGTGTGACCCGGGTGTGGTTCTCCATGTCCCGGGACGGGCTGCTGCCCGCGTGGTTCGCGAAGACGCACCCGACGCGGCATGTGCCGACGCGCGTCACCTGGATCGTCGGGTTCGCGTCGGCCGCCCTCGCCGGGTTCGTGCCGATCGGCGAGGCGGCCGAACTCACCAACATCGGCATCCTGCTGGCGTTCGTGGTGGTGTGCACGGCGGTGATCGTGCTGCGCTACCGGCAGCCGGAGCTGCCGCGCGCCTTCCGGACGCCGTGGATGCCGTTCGTGCCGGCGCTGGGTGTCGTCTTCTCGATCTGGCTGATCACGTTCCTGAAGTGGCAGACGTGGGTGCGGTTCGCCGTGTGGTTCGTGGTCGGGTGCGTGATCTACTTCGGCTACTCGTACAAGCGGTCGAAGCTCGCCGAACGCTGACCGCTGCGGAGGGCCGCGTCACTGACCCATGATCAGGCCGTCCTTGGCGGCACCCCGGCTGAGGACGACATCGCGGATCCGGTCGCGTACCCCGGTCAGTTCGGCGCCCTGCGCGATGGCCGCGTTGAGGTCGATGACGCGGCCGGCGTCGAGGTCGTAGAGCTGCGGGATGAACTCGGCCTTGGTCACCTCCCAGCGGCCGCCGGGCCGGGCGGGCGGGGCGAAGGTGAAGCGGCCGATGGTGGACTGGTTGCCGTGCAGGTCCAGGACTCCCTGGCCGTTGCGCAGATCGCCGACGACCTGGTCGCCCATGCCGTAGACCACCCAGGTGCCGTTGATCTTCTCGTAGGCCTGCGGGAGGCGGGTGTGGCTGCCGAGGATCAGGTCGATGTCGGGGCGGCCGCCGGTGTTCGAGGCGGTGAGCCGCTTTGCCAGGGTGAGCTGCTGGTCGTCGGGGCCCTCCCGCCATTCGGTGCCCCAGTTCAGGGAGACGACCACCACGTCGGCGCCCGCCTGCCGCGCGGCCCGGGCGTCGGCGACGATACGACGCTCGTCGATCAGGTTGACGGCCCAGGGCTGGTTCGGCGGGAGCGCGAGACCATTGGTGTCGTACGTGTACGACAGGTCGGCGACCTTGGCCTGGCCCGCGGGCATGATCGTGGCGGTGCGTGCCTCGCCCTCGGTGCGTGCCGTTCCGGCGTGCCGTAGGCCCGCCCGGTCCAGGGCGTCGAGGGTGCGGCCGATGCCCGCGGCTCCGTCGTCCAGCGCGTGGTCGGAGGCGGTGGAGCAGCCGTCGTAGCCGGTGGCCACGAGGGCGAGGGCGACTTCCGGCGGGTAGGTGAAGGCCGGGTAGCCGGTGCGGTCACTGCCCGCGCCGTAGACCGACTCCATGTGACACAGCGCCAGATCGGCGCCGGCGACAACCGGTTGGACTCCGGACAGCATCGGGCGGAAGTCGTAGCCCTGGCCGCCGGCGTCGAAGCGGGCCCGTTCCATGACCGGGGCGTGCGGCAGGATGTCGCCGGAGGCGACGAGGGTGAAGCCGCGGGTGGCGGCCGGTGCCGGACGGCCGGGCGGTTCGGCGGCCTGCCGCTCCTGGGCCTGGCAGGCGGCGGCCGCCGCGAGGAGCGCGGTCAGCGCCAGGGCCACCTGTCGTCTGCGTGCGATCATCAACTCACCCCAGAGTCGTCTTATGAGCGGACGGTCATATTGATAGACAAATGGGTACGAATCTGGATGCCGTCGCAAACGGCTTCGGCCGTCTCATTAACCCGTCCGGTGTCCGGGACCATGCCTGACGGACCGTTCGTCGCACCGTTCGTCGACGCGATCGACCGTCCGTCGCAGATCCCGGTGCGCACCCTGTCCCGACGGCGCGCCCTGCGATGCCATACGGCCATGACGGCCGGAACCACCCTTCCCCTTGGGACGACGACCGCCGAGCACGAGCTCGCCGCGCTGCAGCGCGAGCACGGCCGACCGCTGTTCGCACTGCTGCTGCGGCTGTGCGACGGCGACCGGCAGCGCGCCGAGGATCTCGTGCAGGAGACCTTCGTACGCGCCTGGCAGCATCCCGAGGCACTGCGCGCCGACGACTTCGACTCCGTACGGCCCTGGCTGCTGACCGTGGGACGGCGGCTCGCCATCGACGCACGGCGGGCCCGGCAGGCGCGCCCGCCCGAGGTCGGCGACGCGATCCTGGAGAACGCGCGGGTGATCGCCGACCACGCCGAACGGTCGGCCGCGACCCTGGACGTGCGCGAGGCTGTGAAGACACTCACTCCCGAGCACCGTGAAGTCCTGGTGCTGGTGTATTTCCAAGGGGCGAGTGTGGCGGAGGCCGCGCAGGCCCTCGGAATTCCGCCCGGTACGGTGAAGTCTCGCGCGTACTACGCGCTGCGCGCCCTGCGCCGGGTGCTTCCGGGCTACGCGGCCGACCTGCACTGAAACCAGGGTCGGCGTAAAGCCTTAGCAAAGCGCCTTGCTGAGGACCACGTTTGAGCAATCAGCTGTCTTCATCCGTGTTCCGGATGGGGCCTTGCCCCAGGCCCGGGTTCGGGCGACGCGCACGCACCGGAGGAAGGCAGGAAGGGATGCTGCACAGAGGTCAAGAGAGCACGGACGGCACCGGCGGCGGTGAACTGACCGTCCCCATGGCGTGGTTGTACGCGGAGTACATCGCCGACGAGCTGCTGCGCACCGGCGACCTGATGCCGCCGACGTCCTTCGAGTTCCGGGCCGGCCGGGACGCGCTGGCGCTGACCATCTTCCTGTCCGACACCGACGGCGAGCTCTCCGGCATCCGGGTCGTCACCCAGCTGGAGACCTGGCTTTCGCTGACGGCGTACGACCAGCCGTGGCAGGACTGGGTGGCCGAGCGGATGGCCCAGCTGGCCGCCGCGGCCGCCGAGTCCGGCACTCCGTCGCCCGACCTGGACCTCGCGGCCGAGGCCTGGCGCTGGCTGGAGGAGACCGAGCTCCTCGCCCCCGACCTGGACGCGGTGCCGGGCGGCGGTGCGGTGGTCGGCGAGGAGGACGGACCGAAGGTCTGGACACCCGCCTGGCAGCTCGGACTGCCCCTCGGACATCTCGCGATCCATCTTTTTTGATTCAGGACCAATCCGCGGGCCCGGCCGCTCCGAACTCCTTGATTACGATTCTGCGTGTGCCTTGAGTGATTCGGCTGTCCGATGCGTACGGGTGGGAGCAAGGAGTAACCCCACCCACACCCTTCGGCACGAGGATTCGGCATGAGGTCCCTGGAAAGGCATCGCGACGTCGGCGCGTACGCGCTCGGCGTGCTGGACGAGGCGGAGGCCTTCCGCTTCGAGGACCACCTCATGGAGTGCCCTCGCTGCGCGGCACACGTGACCGAATTCGGGCCGACGACACGGCAGTTGATGCTGTACCGGCGGGCCACGCCGCGCTTCGTGCACCCCATGACCCAGCCCGGCCCCCGGCTGCTGGACCGCCTGCTCGGCGAGGTGGCCGTACGACACCGGGCGCGCCGTCGGCGCTTTCTGTACGGCCTGGCCGCCTCGGTGGTGATCGCCATGGCCGGTCCCGGGATCGTCGCCTACGCCGGCCATGAGAGCCAGGCCGTGCGGATCACGGCGGCGACCGATGCGAAGTCGGGCGTGTGGGCACAGGTCAGGACCGCGGACGCCGACTTCGGCAGCCAGCTGGAGCTGAAGGTGAAGGACGCGGCGGGACCGCACTCCTGCCGCCTCGTCGCCGTCGGCCGCGACGGCTCGGAGGAGATCGTGGCCAGCTGGCGCGAGAGCGGCGACGGCGACCGGATGAACACCATGCGCGGCGGCTCCGCGATGCATCCCGAAGAGATCGCCCGGTACGAGGTGCGCAGCGCGACCGGGGAGCGTCTGGTGACGCTCGAGCCCCGGTAGCGGGCCCGCGGGGACTTGACCAAAGATTCACATTAGGTGAGCCTTACCTCAGTCTTGCCGTGAGTCCCCTAGGAGCCACCCGTGTCCGCGCTGCCCTCCGAGTCGTCCGTGTCCCCTCAGGCGGCGCCCGCACAGCGGCTCGGACTGTACGACGCCTGGTGGACGGTCGCGGCCGCCGCGGTCGCCGTTTGTCTCGGGCTCTCGGCCTGCGCATGGATCTCGCTGCACCTGCGGGTGGACGCCGCCTTGCACACGGTCGCCCTCTTCGTGCATCTGGCGTCGCTGGTGCTCGGCTTCGGGGCCGTCCTGTCGGCGGACTACTCCGCGCTGCTCTGGCTGACCGGCCGGTGCACCCTGCGCGAGGCCCTGGGCAGCACACACCGGCTCCACGTCCCGATCTGGACCGGCCTCGCCGGTCTCGTCGTCAGCGGTGCGATGCTCCAGCCGGACCTCACCTCCACCGTCACCCGGGTCAAGCTGGGCCTGGTGCTCGCGCTCACCCTCAACGGGCTGCAGGCCGGACTGCTCACCAGACGCATGGCCCGGCAGCGGGACGGGGCTCCGCTCGCCCCGCGCGTGCTCGCCCGGGGAGCCACGACCGCACTCGTGTCCCAGGTCTGCTGGTGGGGTGCCGTGGTCATAGGGTTCCGCAACAGCCAGGGCTGAGTCGGCCTCACTTCAGCAGCCGGGACAGCCTGCGGTCCGCCAGCGGCTTGCCGCCCGTCTGACAGGTCGGGCAGTACTGGAGCGAGGAGTCGCTGAAGGAGACCTCACGGATGGTGTCGCCGCAGACCGGGCAGGGCTCGCCGGTGCGGCCGTGGACGCGCAGACCGCTCTTCTTCTCGGACTTGAGCCGGCCGGCGGCCATCCCCCGGGAACGCTCGACCGCCTCGCCGAGCGTGCTGCGCAGCGCCTCGTGGAGTCTTCGGGTCTCCTCCGGGGTCAGGGACGCGGCGAGCTTGAACGGGGACATCTTCGCCGCGTGCAGGATCTCGTCGCTGTAGGCGTTGCCGACTCCCGCGATCAGGCTCTGGTCGCGCAGGGCACCCTTGAGCTGCCGCCGCTCGTCCTTCAGCAGGGCGGCGAGGCGGGCCTCGTCGAAGTCGTCGGCGAGCGGGTCGGGACCGAGGCGGGCCACGCCCGGCACCTCCTGCGGGTCCCGTACGACGTACACCGCGAGGCGCTTTTGCGTGCCGGCCTCGGTGAGGTCGAAGCCCGCACCGGTCTCCAGGGCGACCCGCAGGGCCAGGGGGCCCTTTCCGGGGCGCGGCGGGCCGTCGGGCAGCCGGTCCTTCCACTGCAGCCAGCCCGCGCGGGCCAGGTGCGTCACGAAGTGCAGGCCCTTGTCCCCCTCGACGTCGAGGAACTTGCCGTACCGGCGCACGGCGGTGACCTCGCTGCCCTCGAACGCGCCGACCGGAGGGTCGTACGTCTTCAGCACGCTGATCGCGACCGGCAGCACCCGGACGACCTCGTGGCCGACCAGCTGCTCGGTCAGGAAGTCCTTGAGCGCTTCCACCTCGGGGAGTTCCGGCATGGGTCCAGGGTGCCATCCGGGGCCGCCCCGGTCAGCCGCGCTCCGGCACCAGGAACTCGCACCACACGCACTTGCCGCCGCCCCGCGCCTCCACACCCCACACGTCCGTGAGCATGTCGACCAGCAGCAGCCCACGCCCGGAAACCCCCGACTCCCCCGCCTCCCGGCGTCGCGGCAGAGCGCTGGAGGAGTCCTCGACCTCCACACGCAGCCGACGGTCGCTGCCGCTGAGGACCCTGAGGGTGACGACCGCGAAGCCCTCGGTGTGCATCAGTGCATTGGTGATCAGCTCGTCGGCGACCAGCTCGATCTCGTCGGCGCGGTCGCCCGCGCCCCAGGCGCGGACCGCGGCGCGGATCATGTGCCGGGCCAGTGTCAGCGCCTCGGGGTCGCCGGGGGCCACGTGCTGCTGGAGCCGGGCGGGGGTCCGCACGCTGTCCAGGACCCGGCGGCGCAGCAGGAGCAGGGCGACGTCGTCGTCGCCGCCGCGCGCCTCGGCCACCTGGATGAGCCGGTTGGCAAGGCTGCGCACGTCGTCCGGGCCCGTGGCGATCAGCGAGGTGAGGGTCTGCATGCCGTCGTCCAGGTCGGCGCCGGGCTGCTCGACGAGTCCGTCGGTGCACAGCAGCAGGGTCTGGCCGGGGTCGAGTTCGAGGGTGGAGACCGGGTACTCCAGCCGGCCGAACTCGGCGGACAGACCGAGCGGCAGCCCGCCCTCCACGCAGACCCGGTGGCAGCTGCCGTCGGCCCGCCGCACCAGTGGGTCGATATGACCGGCGCGGACCACCTGGACCACACCGGTGGACAGGTCGGCCTCCGCGTACAGGCAGGTGGCGAAGCGGTCGGTGTCGAGTTCGTGCAGGAAGACGGAGGCACGGGCCATCACGGTGGCCGGGGTGTGGCCCTCGGCGGCGTAGGCACGCAGCACGATGCGCAGCTGGCCCATGACGGCCGCCGCGTGCGTGTCATGGCCCTGGACGTCGCCGATGACGGCCCCGACCCGGCCGCCCGGCAGCGGGATGAGGTCGTACCAGTCGCCGCCGATGTCCCGGCCGAGGGAACCCCCGGCGGAGGCGGAACGGTAGCGGACGGCGACATCGGCGCCGGGCACGCTCGGGATGGTGCGCGGCAGCATCGCCTGCTGCAGGCCCTGGGCGAGGTCCTTCTCCTGCTCGTAGAGCATGGCCCGCTGCAGGCTCTGCGCGATGCTGCTGCCGAGCGCGACGATGACGGTGCGCTCCTCGTCGGGGAAGCCCTGCCGGTCGTTGTAGAGCAGGCCCATGGCACCGATCGGGCGGGCCTGGGCGATGAGCGGCAGATAGGCGGCCGAGGTGATGTTCAGGTCCGTGATGTGCGGCCACAGGATCGGATACCCCTCGGCGAACTCCTCCCGGGACTCGATGAAGCGCGGGCTGAGGGTCCGTACGACCTCGCTCATCGGGTAGGGCTCGTCGATGCGGGTGACCCGGGTGCCGGGGACGAAGCTGCCCTCCGGGCCCTCGGCCACCAGCCGGATCCGCCCGGCCTCCACCAGGCCCATGACCAGACTGGTCGCGCCCAGGTGCCGTACGCCATGGGTGTCCTTGAGGACGTCGATGACGTCCTGCACGCTCCGGGCGTGCGACAGGGCCGCCGTGATCACCTGCACGACGTTGGTCTGTCTGCGGACCGCCTCGTCCTGGGCCGCACGCAGGCTGCGCGCCTCGCTGTCCTGCAGTTCCTGTGTGGCATCCCGGACGATGCCGATGACCCGGCGCGGCCGGCCCGTCTCGTCCCGCCGGATGTAGCCCTGGGTGTGGGTCCAGCGCAGCGTGCCGTCGCGGCAGCGGATGCGGAAGTAGGCGCCGTAGTTCTCGCTGCCGTCCTTGATGGCCCGGGCGACCACGGCGTCGAGCCGGCTGCCCTCCGGCTGGGGCACCCGGAGCGACAGGCTCTCCGGGCGTCCGTCGTACTCCTCGGGGAGGATGTCGAACACCTCGTGGGCCTGGGCGTCCATGTGGAAGAGGCCGTTGTCCAGGTCCCAGTCGAACGAGCCCATGCGGTTGAGCGCAAGAATCGGATCCGGGTGGGCGGGCCAGTCGTCCGGGACTGACAGGGCGGTCGCCCCCTGATCAGCCATGGGGCCACCTTGCCAGGATTCGTCAGATTCTTCGACCGGGATCGAGGACACGGTGGGGCTCAGCCGCCGAAGACGCCGGTGGGGCTGTCGAAGATGCTGTCGGTGACCGTCGTGCCGTCATCGGGGGCGAGTCCGCCGCCGTCGGGCCGGTCGGGGACGTCCGGGACGGTCGCGGGGCCGATCTCGCCGGCGGTGTCCGGGGAGGCGGCGGACCCGGTGGAGTCCGGGGAGGACTCGGAGATGCCGGGGGTGGGCCTGCCGCTGACGGGAGCCTGCTGGGTGCCGGGGACGGTCGTGGCCGGCGTCGTCGCGGCACAGCCCGGCGCCTGCGGCCGGGCCGGGGCGACGGCGCCGCCGACGTCCGCGGCGACCGGCGCCGTCGCGCCGCCGGAGTCCGGGCGGCGGGTGGGCGTCGGGGTGACGCAGCCGACCGGGGCGGCGGAGGGGGCGACCGGCGCCCTGCCGCTCTCGCCGGGGGACGCACTGGGGCGGTTCTCGTGCGGCTTCTGCTCCTGGGTGCGCGGCGGCTGTGCCGCGCTCACGGGCGGGTGCACAACGTGGTCGTGCTGGACGTCATGGCCTATCGGGCGTTCGATCCACGCATGTGACCCTAGGTCGATGATCGTGATGTTGGTGATGGCGTGCGGTGCCGGAGTCACCTCGATCACCTCGCCGGGCCGGTAGCCCGACCAGGCCTGCCCGCCGGTGCCGGAGCCGCCGTGGGCCGCCGCGGGCGGCTTCAGCGGGTTACCGCAGGCGCAGCGCACTCGCGGCACCCCGCGGTCGTCGACCAGCACGGCGGTGCCGGCCTGCAGGACGGACTGGAATCCGGCCGCCTGCCCGTCCCGGTACCCGTGGTTGGTGACCCGGGTGTCGGCGCGCAGCACGACCGGCGTCAGACCACGCAGATATCCGGGCACCGCCGTCCGGGTGATGCCCTCGACCCGGGCGAAGGCGCTTCCCCTGGCCGGGTCGGCGGCCAGATACCCGATCTGCCGCCCGACGTCGCAACTGCCGACCCGGGCGGTGCCGCCGTACAGGCCGGGCGTGCCGCCGGAGACGGACCGCACCCCGCCCACGGGCACGGCGTTCCCGATGGGGCGGGCCGACTGCGCCGTCCGGGTGACCGCGGAGTCCGGGCCGGTCGCCGTGGAACCGGTGAAGGGGTCGGGACCCTCGGCCGCGACCGGCAGAAGGAAGACCTCGCCGCTCGGACCGGCGTCCCTGCCGCCGTCGCGGGCGCATCCGGCGACGAGGAGCGCCGCCGAGAGCAGACAGGCCATGACGGTGGTTCCGGTGGGTATCCGCACCACGTTCTCCCACATCATCTGGGGCAATTCGTTCACTATTGTCTGCTTCACTCGTCCGGGTCACGCAAGTGGAGCGATGCGGTACACAGAGTGACGAGCACAAGGAGCGCGCCGTGCTGGCGGCGCCACAATGGAGGGAGGAGCGCACGGCCGTGGACTGGTTCACCGCACCCGAGTACTGGTGGAGCCGACTGATCTTCCAGCGGGCTCTGGCCGGCGTGTATCTCGTCGCGTTCCTGACCGCGGCCCTGCAGTTCCGCGCGCTGCTGGGCGAGCGGGGCATGTTGCCGATCCCGCACTTTCTGCGCCGGGTGCGGTTCCGGTACGCGCCGAGCCTCTTCCACCTCCACTACTCGGACCGCATGTTCGCGGCCTGCTGCTGGGCGGGCTGTGCCGTGTCGGCGACACTGCTCGCGGGCCTGGACTCACAACTCCCCCTGTGGGCCGGGATGGTGCTGTGGCTGGTGCCCTGGGCGCTGTATCTGTCGGTCGTCAACGTCGGCCAGACCTGGTACGCGTTCGGCTGGGAGTCACTGCTCCTGGAGGTCGGCTTCCTCGGCGCCTTCGTGGGCAACGACGAGGTGGCGCCGCCGGTCGTGGTGCTGTTCCTGCTGCGCTGGATCCTGTTCCGCGTCGAGTTCGGCGCCGGTCTGATCAAGATGCGCGGTGACGCCTGCTGGCGGAAGCTGACCTGCCTCTACTACCACCACGAGACCCAGCCGATGCCGGGCCCGCTGAGCTGGTTCTTCCACCATCTGCCGCAGCCGCTGCACCGCGTCGAGGTGGCCGCCAACCACTTCACCCAACTCGTGGTGCCGGTGCTGCTGTTCACCCCGCAGCCGATCGCGACGGCCGCGGCGTCCCTGATGATCGTCACCCAGTTGTGGCTGGTCCTGTCCGGCAACTTCTCCTGGCTGAACTGGATCACCATCGTGCTGGCCCTGTCGGCGCTCCGGATCCCCGCCGCCGCGCCGTCCGTGCCCCCGGCGCCGCTCTGGTACGAGATCGTGGTCCTGGCTGTCGCCGTGCTCATCGTCTGGCTGAGCTACCACCCGGTGATGAACATGATCTCCCGCCGCCAGGTCATGAACCGCTCCTTCGACCCGCTGCATCTGGTGAACACCTACGGCGCGTTCGGCAGCATCAGCCGGGTCCGCTACGAGGTGGTGGTGGAGGGCACGCTCGACGACGTACTGCACGAGGAGGCGCGGTGGCGGGAGTACGAGTTCAAGGGCAAGCCGGGCGATCCACGGCGCTGGCCGCGCCAGTTCGCGCCGTACCACCTGCGGCTGGACTGGCTGATGTGGTTCGCCGCGCTCTCCCCCGCGTACGCCGGGTCCTGGTTCGGCGGCCTGGTGGAGCGGCTGCTGGAGAACGACCGGGACACGCTGAAGCTGCTGCGCAGTTCCCCGTTCCCGCCCGACGAGCCCCCTCGCTACATCCGCGCCCGTCTCTTCCGCTACCGCTACACGACCTGGCGGGAGCTGCGGGAGACGGGCGCGTGCTGGGAGCGGACGTATGTGCGCGAGTATCTGCCGCCGACGCGGCTCGCCGAGGCCGTTCAGAGGCGGTAGACACGGGCGGCGGTGCCCGAGAGGACGGCGGCACGTTCCGGCTCGCTGAGCTCCGCGGTCAACTCCCCCGCGACGGTGAGCACTTCGCCGTAGCCGGCGGCCAGTGTGCACACCGGCCAGTCCGAGCCGAACATCAGGCGGTGCGGGCCGAAGGCCTCCAGGGCCACGTCCGTGTAAGGGCGCAGGTCGCCGGCCGCCCAGGAGGCGTGGTCGGCCTCGGTGACCAGTCCGGAGAGCTTGGCCACCGTGTTGGGGAGTGCGGCCAGGGTCCGGACGGCCGTCGCCCAGGGCTCGAGTTCCCCCACGGCGATCGGGGGTTTGCCCAGGTGGTCGAGGACGAAGGTGAGCCCGGGCAGCGATGCGGCCGCCTTGGCGCAGGCGGGGAGCTGGTGGGGCAGGACGACGAGGTCGTACACCAGGCCCGCGTCCGCCACGGCGGCGAGCCCTCGGCGTACGTCCGGGCGCAGCAGCCACTGCGGGTCCGGCTCGCCCTGGACCTGGTGGCGGATGCCCTTCAGGTACCGGCCGCCCGGGAGTTCACGCAGCCGGGTCAGTTCGTCGGCGACGTCGGGGCGGGTCAGGTCGGTCCAGCCGACGACCGCGCCGACGAGGTCGTGCTCCCCGGCGAGGGCGAGGAGCTCGGGGGTCTCCTCGGGCACGGTGATCGTCTGGACGAGGACCGTGCGGTCCACTCCGGCCGCCCGCGTCTGCGGGGTCAGGTCGGCGAGGGTGAAGTTCCGGCGCAGCGGCCGGAGTTCGGGGCCGGTGATCCAGTCCTGGTCGCGCACCGAGAGGTCCCAGACGTGGTGGTGGGCGTCGACGGTCACGGCAGCTCCCACACGACGGGCAGGCCGGCGACCGCGCCGTCGGCGGAGTAGTCGTGCACGACGTCGAGGAGTTCGACCATCCGCGCCTGCCAGGCGACGTTCACCGGCAGCTTCTCCAGTTCGGCGAGGAGGCGGGCGTAGTCCTCGCACTCCAGGAGGTGGAAGAGGTCGATGCCTCCCCCAAGTTCTCGGCTGCGCTCGAACAGGGGGTACCCCGATCGCCAGATCGTCCAGGACGTGGCACCGGCGGCGCGGATGGCGTCCGTGAGCTCCGCCGGGACCTCGCGGTGGGCGGCTTCGTAGTCGGCGACGCGGTCCGCGCGGACCTTGGTGTGCAGGGCAACTCTCATGACGGCTCCTCGCTGGGCAGAAGGCCCGTCTCCCGCAGCTCCCGCCAGCAGGCGTCGGGGACGGTGGCCTCGAACTGGTCGGCGCAGTCGTGGACTTCGGCCGCGGAGCGGGCCCCGACCAGGACGCTCGCGACCGCCGGATGCGCGGCGCAGAAGGCGAGGGCCACTGCGCGCAGGGTGGTGCCGTGACGCTCGGCGACCGACTTGAGGCGCAGGGCGCGGTCCAGCAACTCCCGCGGAGCCACCCCGTAGTCGTACGTCGCTCCCGGCCGCGGATCCGCCAGCAGGCCGGAGTTGAAGGCGCCGCCGATGACGACCGACGTGCCCCGTTCACCCGCGGCCGGCAGCAGGTCGGTGAGCGCGCTGTGGTCGAGGAGGGTGTAGCGGCCGGCGCACAGCACCACGTCGACGTCCGTCTCGCGGACGAAGCGGGTGAGCATCGCGGTCTGGTTCATACCCGCGCCGATGGCGCCGACCACGCCCTCGTCCCGGAGCTTCTCCAGGGCCGGGTAGCCCTCGCGGAAGGCCTTCTCGGCGTGGTCGTCGGGGTCGTGCAGATAGACGACGTCCACCCGGTCGAGGCCGAGGCGTTCCAGACTGGCCTCGAGGGTGCGGCGGATGCCGTCGGCGCTGAAGTCCCACACCCGGCGGCATCTGGCGGGCACGGCGAAGCCGTTGGCCAGGTCGTCGCCGGGGAGGTCCGCGGGCTCCAGGCGGCGGCCGACCTTCGTGGAGACGGTGTACTGCGCGCGGGGGAAGTTCCGCAGGGCCGCGCCGAGCCGTCGTTCGGACAGGCCGAGCCCGTAATGCGGGGCGGTGTCGAAGTAGCGGATGCCGCGCTGCCAGGCGGCGGCCACCGCCTCGTAGGCCTGCTCGTCCCCGACCTCGGTGTACAGGTTGCCGATCCCGGCGGCGCCGAAGGCCGGCGTGCTGACCTCGACGCCGCTGCGGCCGAGGGCGCTCATCGGCCCGCCGGGCGCAGCCTGAGGCCCTGCATGCCGCCGTCGACGGCCAGGGCGGTACCGGTGGTGGCGCCGGACAGCGGGCTCGCCAGATAGGCGATGGCGCCCGCGACCTCGTCCGCGGAGACGAGGCGTCCGGTGGGCTGCCGGGCCTCGAGTGCGGCACGCTCGGCTGCCGGGTCGGGTGCCGCGTCCAGCAGACGGCCGATCCACGGGGTGTCCGCGGTGCCGGGGTTGACGCAGTTGACGCGGATGCCCTCGCGGACGTGGTCGGCGGCCATGGCCAGGGTCAGGGAGTACACGGCGCCCTTGGTGGCGCTGTAGAGCGCCCGTTGCGGCAGTCCGGCGGTGGCGGCGACGGAGCAGGTGTTGACGATCGCCGCGTGCCGCGACCGGCGCAGGTGCGGAAGGGCGGCACGGGCGGTGCGGACCATCCCGAGGACGTTGACGTCGAAGACCCGGCGCCATTCCGCGTCGTCGTTGTCCTCGACGGTGCCCTGGGCGCCGATGCCCGCGTTGTTGACGAGTATGTCCAGCCCGCCGAGCTCCTCGGCCGCCCGCCCGACGGCCTCGCGCACCGAGGCGTCGTCGGTGACATCGCCCCGGTAGCCGAGCAGTGGCTTGGCCACCGACGACGGGTCGGCGTCCAGGACGGCGACCCGGGCGCCGCGTGCGGCCAGGAGTGCGGAGGTGGCCCGGCCGATCCCGGAGGCACCGCCGGTCACCAGTGCGCTCAGTCCCTCGAAGTCGCTCACGCCGCCCGTCCCTTCTGTGTGTCGGGGTCGGCGGCCCAGAAGGTGCCGCCGGGGAAGGTGTACCGCGCGATGGACTCGGGCCGCATGGCGGCCGAGAAACCCGGCGTGGTGGGTGCCGTGTAGTGACCCTGGCGGATCACCACCGGGGCGAGGAAGTGCTCGTGCAGATGGTCGACGTACTCGATGACCCGGTCGTCCGTGGTGCCGGAGACCGCGAGGTAGTCGAACATCGACAGGTGCTGGACGAGTTCGCACAGTCCGACGCCGCCCGCGTGCGGGCAGACGGGGACGCCGAACTTGGCCGCGAGCAGCAGGATGGCGAGGTTCTCGTTGACGCCGCCGACCCGGGCCGCGTCGATCTGGACCACGTCGAGAGCACCCGCCTGGAGCATCTGCTTGAAGACGATCCGGTTCTGGACGTGCTCGCCGGTGGCCACCTTCACGGGGGCGACGGCTTCGCGGATCGCCGCGTGTCCGAGGACGTCGTCGGGGCTGGTGGGCTCCTCGATCCAGTACGGGTCGAACTCGGCGAGGGCCTTGGTCCAGCGGATCGCCTCGTCGACGTTCCAGCGCTGGTTGGCGTCGATCGCCAGGCGGATGCCGGGTCCGACGACCGAGCGGGCGACGCGGCAGCGGCGTACGTCGTCGTCGAGGTCGGCGCCCACCTTCAGCTTGATCTGCCGGAAGCCGTCGGCGACGGCCTGGGCGGCCAGCCGGGTGAGCTTGTCGTCGTCGTAACCGAGCCATCCCGCGGAGGTGGTGTAGGCGGGGAAGCCGCGCTCCAGCAGCCGGGCCCGGCGCTGGGCGGCCCCGTCCCGGCCGCGGCGCAGCAGGTCCAGCGCCTCCTCGGGGGTGAGCGCGTCGGTGATGTACCGGAAGTCCATCTGCCGCACGAGCCACTCGGGTTCGGCGTCGGCGAGCAGCTGCCACAGCGGCTTGCCGGCGCGTTTGGCGGCGAGGTCCCAGACCGCGTTCACCAGGGCCCCGATCGCCATGTGCATCACGCCCTTCTCGGGGCCGAGCCAGCGCAGCTGGCTGTCCCCGATCAGGTCCCGGAAGAGCGACCCGGGGTCGTCGCACATCCTGTCCACGGAGCGGCCGAGCACATGGCCCCGCAGTGCGTCGATCGCGGCGACCTGGACGTCGTTGCCCCGCCCGATGGTGAACGTGAATCCGTGCCCCTCGTGTCCGTCGGGCGCGTCGGTGCGCAGCACGACGTACGCCGCCGAGTAGTCGGGGTCGGGGTTCATCGCGTCGGAGCCGTCCAGCCCGCGCGAGGTGGGGAAGCGGATGTCGTAGGTGTCGACCGCGGTGACGCGGGCGGGGGTCGGGGACACGGAAGGCCTTTCGGTCGGTGAAGAGGGGGCGGCGGGGGTCAGTCCTGGGCCCGGCCCGTCGTCACGCGGGCGATCATGAGGGCGACGAGGATGATTCCGCCGTAGATGGCCTGGATCCAGAACGACGGCACCTGGGCGAGGGTGAGCAGGTTCTGTACGACACCCAGCAGGAGTACGCCGGTGAGCGCGCCGAACATGGTGCCCCTGCCGCCGTCCAGGCTGATGCCGCCGATCACGGCCGCCGCGAACACGGTGAAGATCATGTTGTTGCCCTGGTTGGCGCTGATCGCACCGACATAGCCGGTCTGCATGATCCCGCCGACCGAGGCGAGCACCCCCGCGACGACGAACACGCCGAGCATCACCCGCTCGACCCGGATGCCGGCCGCCCGGGCCGCGTCGGCGTTGCCGCCGATGGCGTACAGGGCGCGGCCGACGCGGTGGTACTTCAGCACGAACCCGGCGACGGCGAAGGCGACGGCGGCGAGCCACACCGACATCGGGACGGAGAGAAAGGTGGTGGTCGCCAGCGAGTAGAAGCTGTCCGGCATGCCGAAGAGGGTCTTGCCCTTCGTCGCGCCGACCAGCAGTCCGCGCAGCACGATCAGCATCGCCAGCGTCACGATGAACGCGTTGAGTCTGAACTTGACGACCAGGATGCCGTTGAAGGCACCGACGGCCGCGCCGACGAGGAGGACCGCGAGCAGCGCGAGCGGTGCCGGGAGCTCGGTGCCCCAGCCGGACTGGGCGGAGGGCAGCACCAGAAGCGCTCCGACGGCGGGCGCGATGCCGACGAGCGACTCCAGGGACAGGTCGAACCGGCCGGTGATGAGGACCAGCGACTCGGCGAGCACGACCATCGCGAGCGCGGCCGAGGCGCCGAGGACGGAGATGAGGTTGCGCTCCGTGAGGAACGAGTCGTTGACCACCGCCCCGAGCACCATGAGCAGCAACAGGGCGGGCACGAGGGCGAGTTCGCGGGCCCGGCGAATCAGTACGGCCCTGGCCGCCCGCGGGTCGGGGGAGCGTACCGGGGCGAGCGGTGGGGCCTTGGTGTCAGCCATGGTCCACTCCTTCGATGGAGGCGATCAGCTCGTGGTCGCGCCAGCCGGCCGGGTGCTCGGCGACGACGCGGCCGTGGAAGAGGACTAGGACGCGGTCGCAGCGGCGCAGGTCGTCGAGTTCGTCGGAGACGACGAGCACGGCGGTGCCGTCCTCGCGGGCGTCGTCCATGCGGGCCAGCAGGGACTCCTTGGACTTCACGTCGACGCCCGCAGTGGGGTTGATGAGGACGAGGAGGCGGGGGTCGGAGGCGAGGGCGCGGGCCATGACGACCTTTTGCGCGTTGCCGCCGGAGAGGTCGGAGACGGGCTGTTCGGGGCCTTCGGCGTGGATGTCGAGGCGCTCGATCAGCTCGGTGGCGAAGCCGCGCCTGCGCCGGCTGCCGACGAAGCCGTAACGGCCGAGCCGGTCCAGGACGCTCATGGTCGTGTTGTCGCCGATGGTCATGGAGGGGACGAGGCCCTGTTCGTGCCGGTCACGGGGGACACAGCCGACGCCCGCCGTCAGCGCGGCCCGTACGTCGCCGAAGGGGAGCGCTTTCCCGTCGAGCCGGGCCGACCCGCCGCTCGGGGTGTGCAGTCCGGCGAGCGACTCGGCGAGCTCGATCTTGCCGCTGCCGCTGGTTCCGGCGAGGCCGACGACCTCACCGGCGCGCACGGTGAGGTCGACGTCCCGGTACGCGGCGCAGTGGAGGCCGCGCACGTCGAGCACGACGGGGGAATCGGCGGCGACCGTGGCACGCACAGGGCCGTACCGGGTGACCGTCTCCCCCGCCATCGCCTCCACCAGGGCCGTCCTGGGCAGGTCGGCGACGGGGACGGTGGTGATCCAGCGGGCGTCACGCAGCACGGTGACGGTCTGGCAGACCTCGTACACCTCCTGGAGGTGGTGGGAGATGAACAGGAAGGTGACGCCGGAGTCCTGCAGCGCCCGCATCCGGCTGAACAGCCGCTCGATCTCCCGGTTGTCGAGCTGGGCGGTCGGCTCGTCGAGGACGATGAACCGGGCCCCGAAGCTCAACGCCCGAGCGATCTCGACCATTTGACGGTCCTCGACCTTGAGGTCGGCGGTGCGGGCCTCGGGGTCGACGTGGACGTCCCAGGTGTCGAGGAGTTCGGCTGCCTCGGTCTTCAGTCTGCGCCAGCCGATGAACCCCCGGTTGAGCGGCTGGCGGTTGATGAAGAGGTTCTCGGCGACCGTCAGCTCCGGTACGACCGTGGGTTTCTGGTAGACGCAGGCGACCTTGCTCCGCCAGGCGTCGCGGTCGGCGAGCGGGGGCGCGGGCCGGCCGTCGAAGCGGACCGCGCCCTCGTCCGGGGCCTGGAGGCCGGTGAGGACGTTGACGAGGGTGGACTTGCCCGCGCCGTTGCGGCCGACGAGGGCATGGGACTCGCCGCTCAGCACGGTGAGCCGACCGTCGGCGAGGGCGACCGTGGGGCCGTAGCGCTTGACGATGCCGCGTGCCTCCACCAGCGGCGCGTTCTCGGGTGCGCTCATTTGATCGTGTTGCCCCACAGCTTCGGGTCGTCGACGTTGTCCTTGGTGACCAGGGGCGCGGGCAGTTGGTCCTCGAGGATGCCGCTGGGCAGCCTGACGATCGTCGAGTCGTGGTCGGTGGGACCCGGCTGGAACGTCTTCCCCTCCATCGCCGCCTTGATGTAGTACATGCCGTACTTGGCGTAGGCGTCGGCCGGCTGGGAGACGGTGGCGTCGATCTCGCCCTTGCGGATGGCGTCGTACTCCTGCGGGATGCCGTCGTTGGAGACGATGACGATGTGGCCCTTTTGGCCCGCCGTCTTCAGCATGTTCTTCGACTTCAGGGTCTGCAGCGTCGGCGCGAGGTACACCCCGCCCGCCTGCAGGTAGATCCCCTTGATGTCGGGGTTGGCGTTGAGGAGCGTGTCGAGCTCGGAGGCCGCGGTGTCGGACTCCCACTTGGCGGGGATCTCCAGCACCTTGAGCTTCGGGTAGTTCTTCTTCACGCAGGTCCGGAAGGCCTCGGAGCGGTCCCGGCCGTTGACCGAGGCGAGGTCGCCCATGATCTGCACGACCTTGCCGCTGGTGATGCGCTTGCCGAGGTAGTCGCAGGCCTTGGTGCCGTAGGCGACGTTGTCGGCGCGTACGACCATGGCGACCTTACCCTTGTCGGGCGCCACGTCCACGGCGACGACCGGCACTCCCTTACGGTCGGCCTGGTCGAGTCCGGCCTCGATGGCGGCGCTGTCCAGCGGGGCGACGACCAGGCCCCTGACGCCCTGGTTGAGCTCGTTGTTGATGTCGGTGATCTGCTGCGAGGCGTCGCTGTTGGAGTTGACGGTCTTCAGCGCGTCGACCCCTTCGGACTTGGCCATCTTCGGCACGTAGTCGTTGTACGACTGCCAGAACGGCGAGGTCAGCAGGGGCAGGATCACCCCGACCTGGCCGGTGCCGCCGCCCTTGGCGCCTGCGGCGCCGTCGTCCTTGGTGCTGCCGCATGCGGCCAGTACGAGCGAGGCGCCGACGGCCAGGGCCGCCACGCCGATGATCCGGGTCCTGTTCCGCTTCCTCAGTGTTCTGCCGGGCATCTGGCAGCTCCTCATCGAGCGTGTTCGAGCAGATGCCCGCATACTTATCAGACCAATGACACGACACAACAGCCTTCGAGCGCAGATTTCGCCGCTTCTTGCCTGTAGTGGTCGGACCACCTTGGTGGCTAGACTGCGACGCACTCGGCGACTGGAGGAGTGGCGTGGAGGAAGCAGCCCCGCAGAAGGGCACCGTGACGCAACGCGCCATCGAGCGGATCAAGGCGATGATCGCCGACGGCAGCCTCGAGCCGGGCCAGCGACTGCCCACCGAGCGGGATCTGGCCGCCCAGCTGGGCATCTCCCGCAGCTCGATGCGCGAGGCGATCCGCGCGCTGACCGTACTGGGCGTCCTGGAGGCCCGGCACGGATCCGGCATCTATGTGACCGCGCTCGAGGCGGGCGACCTCCTGGAGACCTTCGGAGTGGTCGCCGACCTCTCACGGGGCCCGCGTCTGGTCGAACTGCTGGAGGTGCGCCGGATCCTGGAGTCCACGGCGACCGCCCTCGCCGCCGCGCGCATCACCGCGGACCGGCTCGCCGAGGTGGAGAAGCATCTGACCGCGATGAATGCCTCCGACGACCCCGAGGAGATCCTGGCCCACGACCTCGCCTTCCACCGCGAGATCGCGGCCGCCGCGGGCAACGAGACCATGGCGGCGATCCTGGAGGGCCTGTCCTCCCGCACCTTCCGCGCCCGCGTCTGGCGCGGTTACCAGGAGGAGGGCGCCTTCGCCCGCACCCGCCGCGAGCACGCGGCGATCCACCGCGCCCTGGCCGCACGCGACCCGGAGGCGGCCCGCGCGGCGGCGGCTGCGCACGTGGGCGAGGTGGAGGAGTGGCTCAGGGCCCAGCTGGGGCCCTGACCCGCCCGCATACGGTCACCCCGCCTGCGGTCACCCTCCCACCGCGGGCACCGGTGGTTCCGGGCGCCCGCCCTGCGCCTCGGACCAAGCCCGCAGTTCATTGGCCCCGACCTGCTCGACCACCGTCTGCAGCGCCTGCCGGGCCGCGGCGTCGCGCTCGGACTCGGGCAGGAGGAGGTAGCGGTCGATCGCCCGGCGCAGGGCCTCCCGCGCCTGCGCGGCCAGCACCCAACGCGAGCCGGCGCCGTACAGCTGACGCATGCCGGTGAAGAAGACGGCGCCGCCCGCGATCAGCGCGGTCAGCCAGGCGGGAGCATGCAGTCCGGCGGCCACCACCGTCACCGACGTGGTGAGGAGAGCGCCGAGCTCGGTGACATGGTGCAGCCTCCTGGCCCGGTCACAGGTCCGCGTGTAGAACGTCAGCTCCCGTCGGGCGAGGGCGAGCAGGGGATCCGGCTCCGCGGCCCAGGAGTTGTCGGGGACCCTTCTTCGTCTCATCGGCACATCATCGTGGCCGAGCCCGCGCCGGGGAAACCCCGGGCGGTACGCACGGCCGGACACACGGGGCGCCGGCCGTGCGTACCTCGGGTTCATCCCCTGCGCAGCCTCAAGGTCACCAGCTCGAACGGACGCAGCCGTACGACGATGCGGTCGCCGTCCCGCTGCGGCAACGCCCCCTCGTCCCAAGGGCGCTCCAACAGGTCCGTGGCCGTGACGTCCGCGACCTCGAAGCCCGCCGTCAGCGTGGCCCTGGCCCGTCCTCCGTGCGCCTCGTGCAGGCGCACCACCACGTCACCGCTGCCGTCGTCGGCGAGCTTCACCGCCGTGATCACGACCGCGTCGTCGTCCACCGTCACCAGCGGGGCGACCTCGTGGGCGCCGGTCAGCCGGCGTTCCGGGAGGTTGATCCGCCAGCCCTCGCGGACCGCGTCGCCGATGCCCGCGCCCGGTACCAGGGCGTGCCGGAAGCGGTGGACGCCCTGGTCGGTCTCGGGGTCGGGGAAGCGCGGGGCGCGCAGCAGGGAAACGCGCACCGTGGTGGTCGTACCGCGGTCGCCGTCGGTGCGGACGGTGCGGCTCACATCGTGGCCGTACGTCGAGTCGTTGACGACCGCGACGCCCCAGCCGGGTTCCTCCAGATGGACGAAGCGGTGGTTGCAGGCCTCGAACTTGGCTGCCTCCCAGGAGGTGTTGGTGTGCGTGGGCCGGTGGAAGTGCCCGAACTGGGTCTCGGATGCGTACCGTTCGGCGTGCAGATCCAGCGGGAAGGCCAGCTTGAGGAACTTCTCCGTCTCGTGCCAGTCGACCTCGGTGTCGAGGACCAGCCGCCGCTCGCCCGGCGCCAGCGACAGCACCTGGCTGACCCGGGAGGCGCCGAAGGACCGTACGATCCGCACCGACCGGCCGTCCTCCCCCGGGGTCACCTCGTCGGTGTCCGTGAGGTCCGTGACCATGTTGCGGTAGAACGCGTCGACGTCCCAGGCGTCCCACATGTTCGGGAAGTCCGGGTGGAGTTGCAGCAGGTTCGCGGCCCGGCCCGGGGCGATCGTCTCGCGGTCGGCCTCGATGTCGTACGCCGACACGACCAGGCCATGGGTGTCGATCACGATCCTCAGCACGCCGTTGTCCAGCACATGTCCGCCGTCCGGTCCGGGTGACAGGGTCGTGCCGCCCTCGGTCACCGGGGTGCCCGCGCCGCCCGCCGGGATGCCGGCCCGGGCGTGCGGGGCCGCGTTGAACGCGAGGAGGGTCGGGCCCTCACCGGCCAGGGCCCGCTGGGCCGCCTCGATGATCGCGTCGAGTTCGGCGGCGAGCCGGTCGTAGGTGGCGCGGGCCTCGCGGTGCACCCAGGCGATGGAGGAGCCGGGCAGGATGTCGTGGAACTGGTGCAGCAGGACCGTCTTCCAGATGCGGTCCAACTCCTCGTAGGGGTAAGGGAATCCGGTGCCAACGGCGGCCGTTGCCGTCCACAACTCCGCCTCGCGCAGGAGGTGTTCGCTGCGGCGGTTGCCCTGCTTGGTCCGCGCCTGGCTGGTGAGGGTGGCGCGGTGGAGTTCGAGGTAGAGCTCGCCGACCCAGACGGGCGGATGGGCGTACTCGGCCTCCGCCTTCTCGAAGAAGGCTCGGGGACTCTCCCAGACGACCGTCGCCGAGCCCTCCAGATCGCGCAGCCTGGCGGCCTTGGCGACCATCTCACGGGTCGTACCACCGCCTCCGTCTCCCCAGCCGGTGGGCGCGAGGGAGTGACGGGCGGACCCCTTGTCCTTGAAGTTGCGGGCGGCGTGGGCGATCTCGGAGCCGCGCATGGAGCAGTTGTAGGTGTCGACGGGCGGGAAGTGCGTGAAGATCCGCGTGCCGTCGATGCCCTCCCACTGGAAGGTGTGGTGCGGGAACTTGTTCGTCTGCGACCAGGAGATCTTCTGCGTGAGCAGCCACTTGGCGCCCGCGGCCCTGATGATCTGCGGCAGCCCGGCCGCGAAGCCGAAGGTGTCCGGCAGCCACGCCTCGTCGTTCTCGATGCCGAACTCGTCGAGGAAGAACCGCTTGCCGTGGACGAATTGGCGGGTCATCGCCTCCGAGCCGGGCATGTTGGTGTCCGATTCCACCCACATGCCACCGGCCGGCACGAACCGTCCGTCCGCCACCGCCTTCTTCACCCGCGCCCACACCTCGGGCCGGTGCTCCTTCACCCACGCCCACTGCTGGGCCTGCGACATGGCGAAGACGAAGTCGGGCTCGTCCTCCAGGAGGGCGGTCATGTTGGCCGTCGTACGGGCCACCTTGCGGACCGTCTCGCGCAGCGGCCACAGCCATGCCGAGTCGATGTGCGCGTGACCGACGGCGCTGATGCGGTGCGCGGAGGGGACGGCGGGAGCCGCGAGGACGTCGGTCAGGCACGAACGGGCCGGCGCCGCCGTGCCGTTGACGTCCTGCAGATCGATGGCGTCGAGCGCCCGCTCCAGCGCGCGCAGGATGTCCCAGCGGCGCGCCGACTCCACGGGCAGCTCGGCCATCAGCTCGCCGAGCACCTCCAGGTCGATCACCAGCTGCCACACGGTCTCGTCGAAGACCGCGAGGTCCATGCGGGTGAGGGTGTACTGCGGTTCGCTGCCCGCGGTCTCCCTGTCCCCCAGCTGCGTGGGCCGGAAGGGGTGGTAGTCGAGGATGACGGGGTTGGAGGCGGCCTCGATGTGCAGCCGTACCTCCTCGCCGCCCTCGACGGGCGCGCCGATGCGCACCCACTGGTTGCGTGGGTTGAGGCCCTTCACCGGGGTGCCGTCGGGCCGGTAGACCAGGCCCTCGCACTGGAAGCCGGGCATGTTCTCGTCGAAGCCGAGGTCGAGGAGGGCCTCCACGGTCCTCCCGGCCCAGGCCTCGGGCACGGTTCCGGTCACCCGGAACCAGCTGGTGCCCCAGGGAGCACCCCACCGGGCGCCCACAGCGATCGGCTCGGGCTCGGCCGCGAGCCCCTCGTCGACCGGTACGGGTTCGCCGGGCGCGTGCCATACCGCGACCTGGAGGGGCACGGACTCGGGGTACACGGCGGGGCGGACGCGTTCTTCGAGGACGCGCCTCAGACGGGCTTCGACCAGGCTGCGGTCGTCATGCATGCGGGGTGCTCCGTTGCTGGGTCGAGGGCGGTTACCAGGTGTGCGTGACGGTCACGGGGGCCGACGCGGTGTAGAGCTCCCCCACGGCCCGCACTTCGAACCGCGCCGTCCGCTCGCCCTGCTCGGGCCGGAGTCCGGGGACGAAGTACGCCCGCTGGCAGGTGCCGCCGAGGAAGCGGCGGGTGCCGTCGGGCAGCAGGCGGTGCAGTTCGTAATGGCGTACGTCGCCGGGAGCGGCGCTCCAGGCGAAGCGCAGATCGCCCCCGGAGACGGCGGTGATCCGCGCGTCGGAGGGGGCGGCGGGGGTCCGGGCGGTGTCATGGACGGCGAGTCCGCCCAGCCTCCACCGGACGGGGCCGTCGGTCGCGGTGAGCCGGACGCCGATCGCGTGTACGGTGCCGGACAGGCCTGTGAGCGGCACGGTCGTGGTCGGCCAGCCGTTGACCGAGTTCACAGCCACGCCGGAAAGACCGGACGGACCAGGGAAACCGGAGAGACCGGAGAGACCGGACAGATACGTGTACGGCGGTGTCGCACCGGCGGCACCCGGCTCGGCTGTGGCGACGGCGAGCTCGACGTTCACATCCCCAGCGTCGGTCCGATGCGTCAGCTCGACAACCGTGTCAACAGTGATCGGCAGCCGTGTCGCGTACAGGTCCAGCACGACCGGTTGATCCAGTTCACCGTCCACCAGCACACTGCTGCCACCCCGCCACGCGTCCGCGAAGTCGAAGGAGACGGTCGGCCGCTGCCCCGCCGTGCGCACCGCCCACCGGCGGGACGGCAGCCGGTCCTGGAGTCCGAGGTGGTTCCACGGCGTGTCCGAGGTGACCGCCCCCTCCTCGTACCAGCGCAGCCCGTGCCCGGTGTTGAAGACGCTCGCGAACGGCACCGACGACACGGTCGAGCGGTCCGCGACCGACACCGCCGGCGCCCGCCAGGGGTCGCTCCCGTCCGGCCGCGACGGATCCAGCGACCGCCCGGTCCAGAACCGGTCGTCGGCGGCGTGGAAGTCGCCCGGGGTGCGCCCCGCCGGCAGGTGGTTGCGCGTCCACTCGGGCCGGTAGAAGCCGATCGAGGTGATGTGCGTCTTCCCGGTCGGCACCATCGCGTCCCAGTTCACCGAGGTGTTCGAGCCGTTGGACTCGACGTCGACCCCGGCCCACAACTCATAGCGGTTCCGCCGCAGTTGGACGGCCTTGCGCCCCGAGGAGGCGAGCGTGCCCGAGCTCCACCGGAAGTCGACGAACATGTCGTCGGCGGCTTGGAAGAACGCCTGGTTCTGGCTGTTGAGCGCCCCCTGCCAGCTCACCGTCCCGTTCGCGGTCATGGCGTCGTACCAGGTGACCCGCTGCCCCTTCGCCGCGGCAAGGGACTTCAGCTCCTGTACGAAACCGAGCATCGCGGAGCCCAGGGCGCTGTTCCCGCCGCCCGTCTCGGCATTCACGAACCACCCGTCGAAGCCGTAGGCCGCCGCCACGGCAACGAGCTGCGCCGCCAGCGGACAGTGCCCGGCGGAGTCCTTCTGGACCAGGTCGCGGGTCCACTGGAGCTGTCCGCCGTAGGCGACGGGCGGCAGGAAGATGTTGCCGAGGACGGGGACGCCGTGCCGGTGGGCGGCATCCACGATCGGCGCGTTCGGGGCGAGGATCAGCCCCTCGCCCGCCGAGCCGCCCCAGAAGACGAGTTCGTCCAGGTACGCCCAGTGGGTGAGGGCGTAGTAGTCGGCGGTGGCGGAGCCCTGGGACGGGTTGCCCGACGTGGGCCCGAAGGAGACCAGCGCCTGAATGCGGGCCTGGTCCGAGCGGGCGGTGGTGTTGGCCGGGGTCGGCGCGAAGCGGGCGGCGAGCGGCACCGTGGCCGCGTTGAAGGTGAGGTCGGCGTCGTCGGCGGCCCGCCAGCTCTTCAGGCTGCGCCAGGTGACGCCGGTGTCCGGGGTGCCCGAGGGGAACGAGTCCGGGTACCAGTAGGAGGCGTACGGCTGGGTCGCGGCGGTGACCTTCGGGGCCGCGGCGACAGGCAGGGACGGCGCCAGGGCCGCCGCGCCGGCGGCGATCAGGACGGTGCGTCTGGTGGGGTTCACGAGCGGGTGCCTCCTTGTGGGGTGGGGAGTACCTCGTCGGGAGTGACGACTTCGGTGATGCCGCGGGCGGCGAGGTGGTGCTTGTCGTCCGCGCGTGAGTCGAGGACGGTGGTGGGGCGGGCGCCGTCGGCGACCAGCCGGAAGAAGGCCTCGAAGACGGGTCCGCCGGGGGCGCACCGGGAGCGGTGGGCCGGTTCGGCCGGTACGACGAGTGCGGTGCCGCGGGCAGTGGGTTCGGCCCGGTGTTCGCGAGCGGCGGCCGCCAGCACGCGGGCGATGTCCTTGGGCCGCCGGTCGTTCGTCAACAGGCCCAGCGCGTACTCGAGTTCCGGAAAATCGGCGAGTGCGCGGGAGACGTCGTGGGAGCACCACCAGGTGATGCCCCACAGATCAGGGCAGTCCAGCGTGTTCACGAGGGTCGCCTCGGTGAACGCGGCCGCGTGTGCGGCCGGGATGAGCGGCGCGGGCGCGCCGACCTCCTGGAGCCACACGGGCCGGTGCGGGGCGTCGGCCCAGGCCTTGCTCAGTTCGATCAGATACGCGGCGTGGTGTTCGGTCGGCACGGAGGTGCGGCCGTGACGCTGGGCGGTGCCGTTGAAGACCCAGGAGTGCACGGCGGTGACGTCGCCCAGGCGGGCCGAGTGCTCCGGGGTGAACGGCTGGTCGTCCTGGTACCAGGCGGCGTCGTACGAGGCGTGCAGATGGAGCCTGCCGGGAGCCCCCTCGGCGCAGGCGGCGAGGAGCCGGGACAGCCACCGCGCCGCCTGCTCGGAGGTGATGCGGTCGGGGTCGGGGTGGGGGCCGGCGGCGAACTGGTTGACCTCGTTGCCGATCGTCATCCCGATGAAGTTGGGCCGGTCGGCGAGGGCGGCCGCGAGGGTCCGCAGGTAGTCGGCCTCACCCTCGACCACGTCCGGGTCCGTGAAGATGTTGCGCCGGTGCCAGGTGCCCGTCCAGGCGGGCAGGAAGTCGAAGCTGCTCAAGTGCCCCTGCAGACCGTCCACATTGACGTCCAGTCCGCGCTCGGCGGCCGCGTCGGCGAGCGCGACGAGCTGCTCCACGGCACGCGGCCGGATCAGTGCCCGGTTCGGCTGGAAGTACGGCCACAGCGGGAACACCCGGATGTGGTCCAGGCCCAGTGCGGCGATGGAGTCGAGGTCGGCGCGTACGGAGTCCAGGTCGAAGTCCAGCCAGTGGTGGAACCACCCTTCGCTCGGGGTGTAGTTGACGCCGAAGCGCACGGCAGGAGGCATGCGGTGTCCTTGCGAGCGGTGATGGGGTTCAGCCCTTGACGGCTCCCTCGCCGACTCCCCGGAAGAAGTACCGCTGAAGGCAGGCGAAGAGGGCGATGAGGGGGGCCACGGCGATGACCGTGCCGGCGGCGACGAGCCGTTCGTCGTTGGCGAAGGTGCCGTGCAGATAGTTGAGTCCGATGGTGAGGGTGAACTTGGACGGGTCGCTGAGCACGATGAGCGGCCACAGGAAGTCGTCCCAGGCGCCCATGAAGGCGAAGATCGCGACGACGGCAAGGGTCCCCTTCACCGAGGGCAGGGCGATCCGCAGGAACCGCTGCCAGGCGCTCGCACCGTCGACGAAGGCCGCCTCCTCGATCTCGTACGGCAGGTTGCGGAAGGCATTGCGCATCAGCAGGACGTTCATGGCGCCGATGGAGCCGGGCAGGACGACGCCGACGAGGGTGTTGTTGATGCCGAGTTCGCGCATGGTGGTGAACTGGGCGATGACGATGCCCTCGACGGGCACGAGCATCGCCAGGACGAAGACGAGGGTGGCCACACCGCGGCCCCGGTAGCGCAGCCGGGCCAGGGCGTACCCGGCGAGCGCCGAGCCGACGCAGTTGGTCACGACGTTGGCGCCGGCGACCTTCAGTGAGTTGAGGGCGTAGTCCCAGACGGGGATGGTGTCGGCGACCCGCTCGTAGTTGTGCAGGGTCGGACGGCCGGGCAGGAACTTCGGCGGAGAGCTGAAGATGTCCTCGGTGGGACCCTTGAGCGAGGTGGACAGCTGCCATACGAACGGTCCGACGGCGAGCGCGAGCACGATGAGCAACAGTGTGTAGCGCAGCACCAGTTCCCACACCCGGATGCGGCGTCCGTGCTGGTCGGTGACCCGCGTCTGCCGGGCGACGGCGGGCGCCCGCAAGGGTCGTACCTTCTCCATGACGCTCATGCCTCGTCCCTCCGGTCGGCGCGCAGGACCAGCAGCATCAGGGCGACGGTCACGGCGAAGACGACGACCGACAGGGCGGAGGCGTAGCCGACGCGGCCGGTCAGACCGGTGCCGGCGCGCTGGACGAGCATCACCAGGGTGGTGTCCTCGCCGGCCGGGCCGCCGCTCGGGCCCGCCATCAGATAGACCTCGGAGAACACCTTGAAGGCGGCGACCGAGGAGAGCGCGGCGACCAGGACCATGGTCGAGCGCACGGCGGGCACGGTGACGTTCAGGAAGCGGCGCACCGGGCCCGCGCCGTCCACCGCCGCGGCCTCGTGCAGTTCGCGGGGGACGTTCGCCAGCGCGGCCAGATAGATGATCATGTAGTAGCCGAGGCCCTTCCAGACCGTGACGGCCATGGCGCTCAGCAGGAGCAGCCACTGGTCGCTGAGGAAGCCGACCCGGCCGATCCCGGCCGTCTCGAGGAGGGAGTTGACCAGCCCGCGTTCGTCCAGCAGCCACACCCAGATGAGCCCGACCACGACGATCGACGCGACGACCGGGGTGTAGAAGGCGGACCGGAAGAAGGTGATACCGGGGATGTTCTTCTGGACCAGCAGGGCGAGCAGCAGTGGCAGGACCACCAGCGCCGGTACGACGCCGAGGACGTAGAGCGAGCTGTTGCGCAGCCCGGTCCAGAACATGTCGTCGTGGAGCAGCTCACGGAAGTTGGCGAGGCCCACGAAGCGGCCCGGGATCAGGGTGCGCCGGTCGGTGAGGGAGTTGTACAGGGTGAAGAGGAAGGGGTAGAGCACGAAGGCGCCCGCGATCAGGAGTCCGGGGGCCGCGAACAGCCAGGGACTGGTGGGAAGTTGGCGCCGCACCCGGGACCGCGCCGTGAGATCCGCCATCCCGGCTCAGCCCTGCTGCCGGAGGAGCCGGTCGCAGGCCTTGACAGCGTTGTCAAGAGCCGCCTTGGGGCTCTCCTTGCCCTGCAGCGCCTTGGCGACCTCGTTGCGCAGCGCGGTCTTCATCTGCTCGCTGAACAGCACGGGCGTGTAATTGACCGCGTTCTTCAGGGACTTGGCGGCGGCGATCCGCACCTTCGTCTCGTCGGTCCCGTCCTCCTTGGTGAAGTACGCGTCGTCGAGGGAGCCGGCGGTGCTCGGGAAGATGGCCACCTTCTCGGCGAAGGACATCTGGTTCTGTGCGTCGGTCACATAGTGCGCGAAGGCGACCGCGGCGGGCGCGTGCCTGGTGCGGGAGTTGACCATCACGCCCATCACATACATGTTGACGTGGCCGGTGCTGGTGATCTGGTCCGTGATGCCGATGTTCCGGTACAGGTTCGGCGCCTGCTTCTTGAAGTTGCCGAGGTCGAGGGCGCTTCCGGGGTTCATGGCGACGGCCTCGGTGAGGAACTTCTTGCCGGAGGACTCCGGGGTCGCGGTCAGGGCCTGCGGGTCGAGCGCCTTGGCGTCGTACAACTCCTTGTACTTGGCGAGGAGTTCGATGCCCTTGGCGTCGTTGAAGGCGAAGCCGGTGCCCCGCTGATTCATGAGCCGGACGCCGTAGCGGCCGAAGTCCTCGATCGTGGGCACGTTGGCGAGGGTGGCGACCTTGCCGTCGCTCTGCCGGGCCAGCTCCAGGGCGTCGGCGAAGAGTTCGTCGTAGGTCTTCGGGGGCTGTTCCGGGTCGAGCCCTGCCTTCTTGAACAGGGACTTGTTGTAGAACAGCGGGCCGGTGTTCAGATACCAGGGGAAGGCGTACGTGCCGCTCATCCCCGGTATCCGGTGGCTTGCCCAGGCGCCGTCGAGATACTCGGGCTTGTACTTGGCAGCGGCTTTGTCGAGGTCGAGCGCGAGGCCCGCCTTGGCCAGCGGGGCGACGAGGTCCGGGGAGACGTTGACGACGTCGGGCAGGGTGCCGCCGGCGGCGTCGGCACTGATCTTGTCGGCGTATCCCTCGGCGGGCTGGTCGATCCACTTCACGTGGGTCCCGGGGTACTTCTTCTCGAAGGCGGCGATCACGCCCTCGAAGTACGGCTTGAAGTTGGCGCGCAGATTCCAGGTCTGGAAGGTGATGTCGCCCTCGACCTTGCCGGAGGTGTCGGTCGATCCGCCGCCGTCGTCGCCGGAGCCGCAGGCACTGAGCGGCAGGACGAGGGCGGCTACGGCGGCAGCGGCGAAGGCTCTGCGGGATGTGGGCACGGTGACACGGCTCCCTTGGTGGCGTCGGCGGCTGGGACGCCAGCGACCATGCCCGCGACGTTTGGAAGAAGTCAATGGAGTGGCCACAGCTAAAGAAATTCCCCTGACATTAGTGCAGGTCAAGACGGTGTGGCCGAAAACTTGCCATGGATCGCTAATGCGCTTTAGGGTTCTTGCACTCAAGCGCATTAGCTGGAATCCGCGCAGAAATGGGAGCAACGTGCCGGCCAAACGTTCCCCCGCCCGTCGGCCGACGATGAAGGACATCGCGCAGCGCGCCGGTGTCTCCGAGAGCGCGGTGTCCTTCGCGCTCAACGGCCGTCCGGGCGTCTCCGAGGTCACCCGCGACCGGGTGCGCCGGGTCGCCGAACAGCTGGGCTGGCGGCCCAGCACGGCGGCCCGCGCCCTGTCCGGGGAGGGCGCGGCCACGGTCGGCTTCGTCCTCGCCCGTCCCGCCCACACGCTCGGCGTGGACTCCTTCTTCCTGCAGCTGGTCTCCGGCATCCAGGAGGTGCTGGCGGAACGTCATCTCGGGCTGCTGTTCCAGGTGGTGGAGGACGTCGCCGACGAGTGCGCGGTGTACCGGCGCTGGTGGGCCGAGCACCGGGTGGACGGCCTGCTCGTCGTGGACCCGCGCGCGGACGACCCGCGCCCCGACCTGCTCGACGAACTCGGCCTGCCCGCCGTGGTGATCGGCGGCGCGCCCGATGAGCGGCACCCCGGGCTGTCGACGGTGTGGGCGGACGACGCCGGCGCGATGGCCTCGGTCGTTGACGAGTTGACCGCCCTGGGCCATCGCCGGATCGTCCACATCGCGGGACTGCCCGGGCTCGCGCACACCCAGCGCCGCATCCGCACGCTGCGCGCCGAGGCCGAGCGGCGTGGCCTGACCGAGGTGACGTCCGTGACCACCGACTACTCGGACGCCGAGGGCGCGGCCGTGACCCGCCGAGTGCTGCGCGGCTCCCCTCCCCCGACCGCGCTCGTCTACGACAACGATGTGATGGCCGTCGCCGGTGTGGCCGCCGCCGCCGAACTCGGATTCTCCGTGCCCGCGGACGTGTCCGTGGTGTCCTGGGAGGACTCGGCGCTCTGCCGCATGGTCAAGCCGTGGCTGTCGGCACTGTCCCGGGACAGCGTGGAGTTCGGCCGCACGGCGGCGACCGAGCTGACCGCGCTGCTGGACGGGGGGCCGGCGCGGACCGTGCGGGCGCCGGTGCCCGGGTTGATCGGGCGGGGCAGTACGGGGGCTGCACGGCGGCACTGAGCGGGAGTGGCACCGGCCGGGGACGCCTACGCGGTCAGGATCAGATAGGTGATGCCCAGGAGCACTCCCAGGACCACCGCCGGGATCGCCAGCAGCTGCGTGGTCCGGATCAGGATCTTCGTGGTGGTCGTCGTCGAGGCGGGGTAGCGTGCGCTCCGGTCCGCCAGGTCGTGGCCGGCGAAGGCGCCGAACAGGTAGGCAGCCGTGCCCGTCAGCAGCACGACCGCGAGCGGGCTGAGCAGATCCGCGGCCCGGGCGTGGTCGGCCAGGCCGACCGTACTGTCCGCCAACTGCCGGCGCACAACGTCCACGGCGGCCTCCAGGACAAGGAACGCCGACACCACGGCCAGGCTCGCCCCGGCCATGGCCAGCAGGGGCGCCCGCAGCGCCGCACGCTGGGCCTTGCCCCCGGCTCCCGCGAAGGCGGGCTCGTGCCGTTGGCCCACGCCGGCGGCGGGAGGAGGCGGGGAAAGCGTGCCGTGGGAGCGGCCGGGAGGTGCCGGGGGCGCGGTGCGGGCGCGGTTCGGCGGTGGCGGTGCGAGCGAGCCGTCCGGCGGGGCGGGGCCCGGGGCCGGACCGGGGTGAACCCCGCCGCGAGGCGCGGCCGACCCGCCGTACCTCTTCTGTACGGACGCCTTCGGAGGCACTCCCTGCGAGCGCGCCGGAGAAGCCGGAGAAGCCGGAGAAGCCGGATTCCCGGAGTGCGCGCGAGCGGGAGCTGACGGAGTCGCGAGGCGGGCGCGCTCCGCGGTGCGGGGCGTGTCGAGCAGCCGGGGTGAGGGCGTGGCCGCGGCGGGGCCGGGCTTCGGGGCCTGCCCCTGTACGTACCACTCGGGCGGTGGTGGCGGCGTGTGGTGGAACATCTCGCTCTTCGACGAGGAGTCGTTCGCACCGGGCCCGGTGGAACCCGGGGAAGGGTGCGGTGCGTGCGGCGGGGACGCGGAGGCGGCCGGCGGCGACGGGACGTCCGTCGCGGGTGCGGCCGGGGCCATATCGCCGTGGTCCGATGCCGGCAGCACCTCGGCCTCGACGTGCAGCACCGCCTCGCCCACGACCCCCTTCAGTACGATCTCGCCGCTCAGCTCCCCCGGCGCTGCGGTGTCGAGGCGCACGTCCAGGCCGTCGGCCGACTCCTCGACCCGGAGCCGGTCGCTCTTGGCGTGCGCGACACAGCTGCGGGCCAGGGGCGGGCCGAGCAGGCGTACCGTCATGCGCGGCGCGGGTGAGTTCTGCGGCACCGGACCGAAGTCCAGCCGCGTCGGATACGGGTTGACGCCGACCTCGTTCACGGCCCGTCCCGCCTCGTCCGCGACGGCCCGGATGTCCTTGCGCGCCATCTCCTCCAGCGCCGTGCGCGCCCCCAGCGCGACGGAGAGGTCGCTGTTCTCCATGCGGGCCCGCAACTCCGCGATGGCTCCTCGGCGGGTGTAGATGTCCGGGCTGCGCATCGCGGCCTGCACGTCCTCCGGTACGGGGGACGGGGTGATACGACGGCGCTGACTGCGGGCCAGATACAGGTCGCCCTGCATGTCGACGGTGCGGCTCGGGGTCTGATGGGGATTCCGCTCGCGTACCCGGTCGAAGACGTACTCGTACAGCTCGTCCAGCGAGACCCGCCCGTCCTCGTCGAGGTCCGCCTCGCCGGTGGCCAGGCCCTGCACCACCACGCTGGTGAACACCGACGTCCCGGGCTCGGCACCCTCGGTGAGCTCGGTGCCCTCGAAGGCGTACTCCATGGAGTTGGACGCGGTGATCACGGCCCAGCCCCGCCCGCCACCGAGCTTCTCCCCCGCGAAGGAGTCGAGGACGTTGACGTCCCCGGCCGCGCGCACGGCGTCCGCGCCCTGCGAGAAGGCGCCGCCGTAGCAGCAGTCCAGGAACAGCACGATGCTGCGCGCCCGGGTCGAGGCCATGCGCCGGCGGACGAATCCGGCCGGTACCGCCGTGGAGTCCAGCAGCCGCGGCAGGGTGTCGGTGGCCGCGAAGTACAGGGCACCGGACTCGCTCTTCAGACCGTGGCAGGAGAAGTGCAGCAGGAGCGTGTCGGAGGGTCTGCGGTCGGAGAAGAACTCGTCGATGCGCCGCCAGATGACGTGCGCGAGTTCGTTTCTCACCACCTCGACCTCGAAACCGCCGATCCCGGGGTCGCCCAGCACACGCGCGAGCGCGACGGCGTCCTGCGCCGGCGCCCTCAGCTTCTTCAGTCCCGGGTCCTGATAGCTGTCATTGGCGATGATCAACGCGTGCCGGGACTCGCCCATGGCTAGGCTCCGGCCGTGGAATGGCGCTGGACGAACAGGTCGAACGCCTCCGCCACCTGTTCGTCCGTGGCCTCGGATATCTCCAGCGAGTCGTCGTCCATCGTCAGGCGCAGCGACGGATGCGAACCGTGGTGGCGGCCGAACCAGTCGCGGATCACGTTCATCACCTGACTCAGCGCGGTGGCGGAACCGCCCAGGCTCACCAGCAAGGCGCCGATCTCGGTGACGCCCACGGCCCGCGCGCCGGGCGGAGCCGCCTCGCCCGGCAGGGGGGTCACGTCGTCCACATCGAGTTGGAGCAGTTCCTCACGCAGAAAACCGGACAGTTTCGCCACGCGTTCGGAGTCCGCCCCCTCTTCGGCAAGGAGAATGCGCAGTTCGTTTTCCACCGGGTCAGCCCTTTCGGTGGATCCACTCCGTCGTATCCAGTCTCTGCCGCCGACCACGAGCGGGCAAATCATTCGGCGAACAGTATTTCAGGCTTCAATCGGAGGGCTTCGCACACTTTTTGACCGTTCAACACTCACCGCGACCGGAACATCCGGCGGGACGTAGAGCAGCAGCACCGCGTTGCGCCCCAGGGACCGGACGCAGATGTCCGTCAACCGACCTACGGTCTTGGGCCGTTGGCCGGCACGGTAGAACCACCCGTCCCGGATGGACACATCACACTCCGCGGGCCACCGCTACGGGAAGTCCGCCACCGGACGGGCGGCCACGAGCGCCGCGCGGCTCCCCTTGTCGGGGGCGTCGTGGGCGAGGGCGGGCCGGAGACGGCGACGGCGGCATCCGGGGCGAGGGAGCGCGCGAGGGCGTACCGAACGTCCAAGGGCGCCGACGGGCTCTCGACGCGCCGCGTGCGACCGTGCACAGTTCTCCCTACGTACCGATGGGTACGCGCCCGCGCACCACCCCGCACCCTGCCTAGGAGCGCCCGTGACCAGCTGGATCGGCCGGACCGCCGCCGAGATCGCCGCCGCCGTACGCGAGAAGCGGGCCACGCCCCGTGAGGTGGTCGCGGAGCATCTTGCGCGGATCGAGCGCCTCGACGGCCGGATCGGCGCGTTCCGCAAGGTTCTGGCCGAATCGGCGCTCGCGGCCGCCGACGAGGTGGCGGCCCGCTCCGACCTGGCCGAACTTCCTCTGGCGGGTGTGCCCGTGGCGGTCAAGGACAATCTGGCGGTGCGTGGCGAGTCGACCCGGATCGGCTCGGCCGCCACCCCGGACACCCCGGCCGACGACGACCATGTCACCGTGGCCCGGCTGCGGTCGGCGGGCGCGGTGGTGGTGGGCCTGACCAATGTGCCCGAGCTGTGCATCTTCGGCACCACGGAGGGCGTTCTCGGCACCTCCCGCAATCCGTGGGACACCTCGCGCACGGCGGGCGGTTCCTCGGGCGGCAGCGCGGCCGCGGTGGCCGCCGGCCTGGTGCCGGTCGCGCTCGGCAACGACGGCATGGGCTCGCTGCGCATACCGGCGGCCAACTGCGGCCTCGTCACACTGAAGCCGGGCCACGGTCTGGTGCCGGCCGGGATCGGCAACGGCGACTGGTTCGGCATGTCGGAGAACGGACCGCTGGCGACCACCGTCGAGGATCTGCGCCTGGTGCTCTCGGTCCTCGCTCAGGAGGAGTTCGTACGCCGGGAGGAGCCCGCCACTCGCAGGATCGCGGTCTCGTTGCGCAGCCCCCTCGCCGGTGTCGCGGTCACCAAGCCGTATACGACCGCCGTCCGCGAGGCGGCCGGTGTGCTGGCCGGGGCCGGTCATCAGGTGCGCACGGCGAATCCGCCGTATCCCCTCTCGCTCGGCGTCACCGCGCTCCAGCACTGGACGGCGGGTACGGCGGTGGACGCCGAGGGCCTCGACCTGGCGCGGCTGGCCCGGCGGACCCGGGTGCACGCGGCCGTCGGGCGCCGTTTCGTACGCGGCGTGCGCACCGGTGACCAGCGTGAACGCCTCCGGCGCCGGCTGATCCCCTTCTTCACCGAGCACGACGTTCTGCTGACCCCGGCCCTGGCCCGCCGCTCCCCCCGGTCCGTGCCGTGGCACGAGCGGGGCTGGCTGCCCAACGTCCTGGCCAACACCAACTACTCCCCGATGACCCCACCGTGGAACCTCACGGGCTGGCCCGCGATGTCCGTCCCGTTCGGCACGCTTCCCTCGGGCGCCCCCTGCGCCGTACAGCTGGTGGGACGGCCGGGCACGGAGGCGGATCTGCTGGAGCTGGCCGGGCAGCTGGAGGAACTGCACCCGTGGCAGCGCACGGCACCGCTCGACCAGCGCACGCGTCCTGGCTCCGTCAGCCCAGCGCCTTGTACATGATGTGCAGCCCCACCCGGCCGTGCCGGGGATGCTCGTACGCCTCCGGCACCGTGCCCAGGATCGTGAAGCCGAGGGAGGTCCACAGTATTACGGCGGGGTTGGTCTCGACGACGGCGTTGAAGACCATCGCGCGGTAGCCCTGCGCCTCGGCCTCGGCCAGGAGGTGTTCGGCGAGGGCGCGGCCGATGCCGCGGCCGCCCCGGTCCGGGTCGACCATGAACCCGGCGTTGGCGACACGCGCGGCTGGGCCGCCGTAGTTCGGGGTGAGATACGCGGAGCCGACCACGGCGCCGGTGTCGTCCTCGGCGACGTAGACCCGCTTGGCCGGACCCATCCACAGTGCGCGGGCCGCTTCCTCCGACGTGTCCGGGTCCCAGGCGTAGGTCTCGGCTGCGGCGACGATCCGGTGCCAGAAAGGCCAGATCCGTGGCCAGTCGTCGGCCACGGCTTCTCTGATCAGCATGGGCGTGAGTCTCGCACGCCCATGCCAGGCGAACGCGATACGGCTGACCTGCGGGTCAGTCCACGCTCGGCAGGATGTGGGGTTCGGCGAGGTCGTCCTCGTAGCCCGCGAGGCGGATCGGGGCGGACCGGGCCCACACGTCGAGGCTGCCGAGCTCTCCGGGCCTGCGGCCCGCGCGCTCCGTGCGTTCCTTGGGGCGCTGATCGCGATTCGTCTTCTCCGGTGTCACCGCGCACTCCTTATGTGTCGGGTCACCCTCGGGGCGTACCGGACAGTCTGCGATCCGGCACCTGACGCCCGCTCGGGTCTGGATGGAAGGCCAGTTCGGACGCGGTGGCGCCGGATACTCGGAAGGGCAGGCCGTGGTGAACCGGCTTGTCCCGGGACGGACCGTGGGTGTGGGTGGGACCCCGTACTGCTGTCCGTCGGACTACAGACTAACCAAATGAGCGGGGGTCCGCTCGATAGGGAGTGCAAACAAGGTGTAACTATCTCGAGTCGCTCGGTACTCCATCGGCACCATTCTGGGACTGTTCATTACATATCGCTCGGTTTGGATCCACCCGGTTGGCCTACAGAGGAGTCCACGCCGTGCAGTTCAAGTGCCGTTGGCCGCGTCGCAAGCTCGCCATGATCTGCTGAGGTACCGCAACGGCTGTCTCGCGGGAGGACTGACGCATGGAGCTGCGCAGCGTCGAGGAGCTGATGGATCTGTTGTATGCCTGTCGGCACCAGCATGCGCTGCGGACCGCCGCCCTGCTGCGCCGCAGCCGTCCCGCCGACAAGGAGCTCCAGGTGGCCGGACTGGTGCACTGCATCGGCCGGCTGCTGGGCCCGGGTGACGAGACCGCTCAGGCGGACCGCGCGGCCGACGCGGTACGGCCCCTGCTCGGCGAGCGCGTCTCCCACCTCGTACGACACCACCGCGGGCCCCTCGGCCTCGCCGACGACGATCTTCAGCGGCTGCGCCAGGCGGACGAGGAGAGCCGGACCGCCGGATTCGACGCCGGGGTCCTGGAGGACTGGCGCACCGTCCTGGAGCTGGTCTCGGCCAGGAACTCGCCGCTGGGAGCTGTCGACTGACGGTCCGTCATGAGGCGGTACGGCGATGACGTCGTCGTACGGGCTCGAGGGCAGGGCGGCCGTCGTCACCGGCGGCACACGCGGGATCGGGCGCGCCGTCGCCCAGGTGCTCGGCGCCGCCGGGACGCCGGCCCTCCGGGAGTTCGGCCGACTCGACGCCCTGATCAACAACGCGGCGACCAGCCGGCCGAACAGGCCGCTCATGGACGTCGACCCCGAGGCGTGGCGTGACGCGTTCACGCCGAGCGTCGAGGTGCCGCTGCGGCTGGTGCAGTGCGCACGGTGGGGGTGGATGCGCGAGCACGGTGGCGCGGTGGTCAACATCTGCGCGGAGGGCGCGGGGCACGCCGGGCTCCATGTCGGGGCGTACGGCACCAGCAGGCCGCGCTGCTCCACCTCATCCAGCAGCTCGCGGGCGAGCTCGCGCCCCGGGTGCGGGTCAACTCCGTCTCCCCCGGCCTCGTCCGCACGGACATGGCCAGGTTCGTGTGGGAGACCGGCGAAGAGGAGATCGCCGCGGGGCTGCCCTCGGGTGCATCGGGGAGCCCGAGGACGTCGCGCGGGCGGTGCTGTGGCTGGTATCGGACGCGGCCATTGGTGCCGGAGATCAAGTCGGCCGCGCGGGCGCCCCTGAAGGGGGGGCGGCCCCGGAGAGGGCCCGCCTGGTGGAATTCCACCCCGAAGAACACGTGACCTGCGCACCGGGCACTCCGGTGTACGTGCCTCACCCCAGGGCGCCGACGCGCACACCGGCCACCGGATTACCGCCCTGGAGCGGGTGTCACCACTTGCCCGGCGCGTAGTCCTTCATGAAGACGCCGTACAGGTCCTCGCCCGCCTCTCCGCGCACGATCGGGTCGTAGACGCGCGCCGCACCGTCGACCAGGTCGAGCGGGGCGTGGAAGCCCGCCTCGGCCAGACGCAGCTTGTCGTAGTGCGGACGCTCGTCGGTGATCCAGCCGGTGTCGACGGAGGTCATGAGGATGCCGTCGGTCTGGAACATCTCCTGGGCGCTGGTCCGCGTGACCATGTTCATGGCCGCCTTGGCGGCGTTGGTGTTCGGGTGTCCGGCACCCTTGTAGCCGCGGCCGAAGACGCCTTCCATCGCGGAGACGTTGACGACGTAGGCACGGCCGCTGGCGGCCTTCTTCGCGGCGTCCGCCATCGCCGGGCGCAGGGCGCTGATCAGGATGAACGGCGACGTGTAGTTGCACAGCTGGGTCTCCAGCAGCTCGACCGGCGAGATCTGGTCGATGGTCTGCACCCAGGTGTTGGTCTCGACGACGTCGGGGACGAGGCCGCCCGCGTCGATGGCGGTGCCGTCGAGGTGCCGGGCGACGCTGGCGTTGCCCGCGACGAGCGCGAGGTCGGCGACCTTCTGCGCGTCCAGGCCGCTGGTGCCGAGGGGCAGTGCGGCGATGCCGTCGACGGCGCCGGACCCGAAGGCGCCGATGACGTGGTGGGCGGGGAGCTCCCCGGCGGGCAGCGGGGCGCTCTCACCCTCGACCAGGGCCGCGTACGCGGAGGGCAGTCGGCGCACGGTCTGCGTCGCGTTGTTGATCAGGATGTCGAGCGGACCCGCCTCGGCGACCTGCTCGGACAGGGCGACGGCCTGCGCCGGGTCGCGCAGGTCGATGCCGACGACCTCCAGCCGGTGCATCCAGTCCGCCGAGTCGTCCATCGCCTTGAAGCGGCGGATGGCGTCCTTGGGGAATCGGGTCGTGATCGTGGTGTGGGCGCCGTCGCGCAGCAGCCGCAGCGCGATGTACATGCCGATCTTGGCGCGGCCGCCGGTGAGCAGCGCGCGCTTGCCGGTGAGGTCGGCGCGGGCCTCGCGCTTGGCCCGGTTCGTCCGGGCGCAGTCCGGACAGAGCTGGTGGTAGAAGTAGTCGACCTCGACGTACCGGCTCTTGCAGGTGTAGCAGGAGCGCGGGCGCTGGAGTATCCCCGCGACCTTGCCCTCCGCGGTGATCGACGACGGCAGGATTCCCTCCGTCTCGTCGTCGATGCGCTGGGCGGAGCCGGTGGCGGTGGCCTCGGTGACCGCCTTGTCGTGGGCGGTCTTGGCGGCCCGGCGCTCCTGGCGGCGGCGCTGCTTGACCGTGCGGTAGAGGCCGGCCGTGGCCCGGCGCACCGCGATGGCGTCGGGGTGGTCGACCTCCAGCTTGTCGAGCTCCTCGAGCACACTGAGGCAGACGGCCAGGCGCTCGGGGTCGATGCCGTGGCCGTAGACCGCCTCGTCCTCGGCCATCGGGCCGTCCTGTGTCACCGTCATCGCGCTGCCGTTTCCCTGATCATCTGCGCAGCGCTCCGACTCGCGCCCGCTTTCGAACGGGGAATTTTACGGAGCACCGGGCCGCACGCCAAACTCGTTCCGCAGGCCGGCCGCTCAGGGGTCGCAGGCGGCGATCAGTGACTCCAGTTCGTCCGTCACCGCTCGTGCGAGTACGTCGAGGTCCGGCACCGCCCGTGCGTCGGCGACCAGCCCGTAGTGCACCCGGCCGCGGTAGGTCGAGATCGCCACCGCCAGGGACTGGCCGGGGGCGAGCGGCGCGAAGGGGAAGACCTCCGTCAGCGGGTGTCCGCCGAGCCGCAGCCCGAGGCCGGGCAGGGGCACGCTGGTGACCAGGATGTCGAACCACAGCCGGGCCGCCTGGCCGACCAGCGGGCCGCCGAGGCGGTGGCCGAGCGCGGGCACGTGGTCGGCGAGCAGGGCGACGGCGCCCGCGCCCCGGTTGGGGCCGGCGTCCTTGTTGCGGTCCATCGCCGTGCGGACCGTGCCGAGGCGGCTGACCGGGTCGGGGTCGTCGACGGGAAGCCGTATCAGGTAGCCGGAGAGCCGGTTGCCCTGGGGGTGCGCGGTGCGCGGGCGGCGCCTGGAGACGGGGATCAGGGCGCGGGGCGCGACACCCTCGCTGCCGTCGCCGCGCTCGTCGAGCCAGCGGCGCAGGGCGCCCGCGACGACGGCGATGAGCACGTCGTTGACGGTCCCGCCGACGGCCTTGCGGATCCGGTGCACATCGTCGATGTCCAGGACCACTCCGGCGGTGCACCGGGTACCGCTGGGCTCGGCGGTCAGCGCGGAGGAGGAGCGGATGCCGAGGGTGGACAGGGCGACGGAGGCGCCGATGTCGAGGGCCCGGCCCATGTCGGACAGCGCGCCCCGCAGCAGGCCTGGCAGTCTGCGCACGTCGGGCAGTACACCGCGCGGCGGCTCGATCGGGCGGGGGGTGCGCACCGGCAGCTCCACCGGGTCCAGGACTCCGGCGGCGAGCTTGAGCGCGCGCAGGCCGTCGGCGAGGGCGTGGTGGAACTTGAAGAGGACGGCGAAGGAGACGCCGTCCTCCCCGGGCAGGACATGGGCTTCCCACGGTGGCCGGCCGCGCTCCAGCGGGCGCTCCATGAGCCGGCCCGCGACGGCGTGGAAGTCGGCGGCCGGGGCGTGCAGCCGTACATGGTTCAGCGGGTCGAAGCCGGGGTCGGGCTCGCGGGTGGCACCGCCGAAGGCCAGCGGCCGGCGCAGGTCCGGTGGCTGCCAGACGTCCCGGATGCGCATCCGCAGCCCGGGCACGGCCGCGGCACGGGCGGCGAGCAGATCTGCCGCGTGAGCACCTGCCGTGGGTGAGTGCGCGGAGAAGACGCCGAGTGCGCCGAGATGCATCGGGTGCCGGTCGGACTCGATGTTCCAGAACGCCAGGTCGAGGGGAGCGAGCAGGTCATCAGTCAAGGGCTTGCCTCGCGTCGACGGTGGGTGGACAAGAAGTCAACCTCCCACAAGCAATTACGGTCAAGTACGATCAGGCTACGCTCAGTTAACAGCAGATTAAGTCCCGCCCTCAGTGAAACGGGCGGGACTCAAGAGCCGCCCGAGGTCACTTCAGCACCGGTGGCGCCGCCTGTCGTGACGTACCCCACTGGGACGGTTCGGGGCCGACGGTGAAGGCGAGTTCGCGCAGGGAGCGCAGCGCCTCGGTCGTCAGAAAGGTCCGGCCGTAGGGCGATCCGTCCGTACGGGCCGACTGGACGTAGCGGTCGGTGGCCGAGGTACCGGGCGCGGTCACGGTCAGCCGGCCGCCGGGCCAGTAGCGGCGGTCCAGGGCGAGGTCGACCCGGTCGAAGACGGGCGTGGACAGACCCCAGGTGCCGTATCCGGGCTGGACCGGGAAGAGCCCGATCGACGACAGCACGTTCCAGGCGGACATCGTCCCGAGGTCGTCGTTTCCGGTCATGCCGGTCGGCGAGTCCGTGAAGAGCGTCAGTGCCGCATGCACCACGTCGGTGGTCTTCCAGGGCTGCCCGGTCGACAGATAGGTGTACGGGGCGATGAGGTCGGGCTCGTTCTGCGGGTTGTACGTGGCCGCGTTGTAGTAGGCGTACGCGTTGCCGTGCACCCACACCTCGCGCGCGGTGCGCTCGGGGTCGGCCAGCAGCCGGTCGTAGGCGAAGAACGCGTCGAGCCGGTCGTTCGCCGCCCGTTCGCCGCCGATCAGTCCGATCATGCCCGGCAGGTCCTGCGGCACCAGCCACTGGTACTGCCAGGCGGTGCCCTCGTGGAAGCCCACGCTCAGGGCCGGGTCGTCCGGTCCGGCGAAGGCTCCGGAGGCGTCCCGGGCCCGGAAGAACCCGGTCGAGGGATCAAAGATGTTGCGGTAGTTGCGGGAGCGGGCCGCGTACCGTTCGGCGTCCGCGACGTGGCCCAGGCCGCGTGCCATCTGCGCCAGCATGGCGTCGGACAGGGCGTACTCCAGGGTGACCGAGGCCCCCTGGTGGTAGTCCGAGTCGCCGAGCTTCGCCTGCGGGCGGCCCTTGATGTAGGGCGCGAAGCCGTTCGCGATGTACTCGGCGTTGGCCTCCCGGCCCGCGATCGGCAGGCCGGCGGGCGGCACGCCGTCGGCGTTGCGGCGCAGCAGCCGGTACGCCTGTCGCTCGTGCCCCTTCAGCAGGCCCTGCTGGTAGGCGGTGGTCAGGAACGGGGTGACCGGGTCGCCGGTCATGATGTTCGTCTCGACCGTGCCGTAGCCCCACTTGGGCAGCCATCCGCCCTCCTCGCCGACCTTCAGCACCGACAGCGCCATGTCGCGGGCCTCCTGGGGCGCGAGCAGGGCGAGGAGCTGGCACTGGGTGCGGTAGGTGTCCCACAGGGACCAGTTCTGGTAGTAGGTGAAGCCCTGGGCGCGGTGGACGCGCAGGTCCCAGCCGCGGTAGCGGCCGTCCGCGTCGCTGCCGGCGTTGGGGGCCAGGAAGGACCGGTACAGGGACGAGTAGAAGGTGCGCCGCAGGGGCTCCCCGCCGCCCTGGACGCGGACGGCGCCGAGGCGCTCCTCCCAGGCCCGCCGGGCCGCGTCGCGTACGGCGTCGAAGGAACGGCCGCCCTCCGCGCCGAGGTTGACCGCCGCTCCGTTCGCGTCGACGTAGGACAGGGCGGTGGTGGCCGTGACGGTACGGTCCCGGGTCGTGTCGAAGCGGAGGTAGGCGCCGTCCTTTCCGGCCCGGGAGCCGGGGGTGACGGCCTTGCCGTCCCAGGTGCCGTATGCGGTGAAGGGGCGGTCGAAGCGGGTGATCGTGTAGACCGTGTAGGGCAGGGTGTCCCGGCAGAATCCACGGCCGGTGATGGCGGTGCGTACCGTCCGGTCGTCCAGCACCTCCACCTTGCCGGAGACCTTCTTGTGCAGCGACTGGCCCGCGTTGAGCAGGACATTGGCCTTGTCGGTGGCGGGGAAGGTGAAGCGCTGTACGCCGGTGCGTGCGGTCGCCGTGAGTTCGGCTCCGATGCCGGACGCCAGGCCCACCCGGTAGTAGCCGGGGCTCGCCGTCTCGTCCTCGTGCCGGAACCCGGCGGCGTACTTCGCGTTGTCCGTCTGTGTGACGTCGCCGGTGGTGGGCAGGACGGGCAGGTCACCGCCGATCCGGCAGCCGACGCCCGAGAGGTGGACCAGGGAGAAGCCGCGGATGCGGTTCTGGGAGTAGTCGTAGCCGGTGCTGTGCCCGGTGTCCGGCGAGAGCTGCACCATGCCGAAGGGCACGGCCGCGCCGGGGAAGGTGTTGCCCTCGTTCTGGGTCCCGATGAACGGGTTCACCAGGTCGGTGAGGTGACCGCCGGTCGGCTCGGCGGCCCCTGCGGCAGGGGCGGCGAGCAGCGCGGACGCTGTCATCACCCCGGCCAGGCATAGCCGCGGGTGCCGGGTCCGTCTCATGTCGGATGACCTCCGATGGTTCGACATCGCTGTCTGCATCGTGAGGGTCGGAGATCCGAAACCCGGGCATCCAGGGCTAATTGAACAAAACGCGTCGTGTCAGAAGAGGGAGTTACCAAACAGGCGTACGAGACCTACGGGACCCGCTGCCCCTTCCCGAGCGCGATCACCCCGCCCTGGGAGACCGTGTAAAGCTCGGCGTCCCGCTCGGGGTTGACGCCGATGGTCGCGCCGGGCGGCACCTCGACGTTCTTGTCGAGGACGGCGCCGCGCACGACCGCGCCCCGGCCGATGTGGACGTTGTCGTGCAGGATCGAGCCCTGGACGACGGCGCCCGGGTCGACCAGCACGCCGGGCGACAGGACGGAGCGGGTGACCTGACCGCGGATCAGGCAGCCCGAGCTGATGATGGACTCGCTCGCCATGCCGCCGGCGTTGAAGCGGGCCGGGGAGAGCTGGTTGGAGTGGGTGTAGACGGGCCAGCTGCGATTGAAGAGGTTGAAGGTGGGACGCTCGGCGATCAGGTCCATATGGGCGTCGTAGTAGGCGTCGAGGGTGCCGACGTCCCGCCAGTAGCCCTGGTCCCGGGTGGTCTCGCCGGGGACGTGGTTGTCGCTGAAGTCGTACAGCTGCGCCTCGCCCCGGCCGGTGAGCTGGGGCAGGATCGAACCGCCCATGTCGTGCACGGACTGCTCGTCCTCGGCGTCCCGATGCAGCGCCTCGATCAGCGCCTTGGTGGTGAAGATGTAGTTGCCCATCGAGGCGAAGACGCACTCCGGGTCGTCCGCCAGGCCCGGCGGATCGGCGGGCTTCTCCAGGAAGCGCTCGACGGTCCGCCCGTCCGAGCCCGGGGTGATCACCCCGAAGGAGGAGGACTCCGCCCGCGGCACCCGGATGCCCGCGACCGTCACCCCCGCGCCGCCCTCGATGTGCTGCTCGAGCATCTGGCGCGGGTCCATGCGGTAGACGTGATCGGCACCGAACACGGCGACGTAGTCCGGCTGTTCGTCGTGGACGAGGTTGAGCGACTGCAGGATCGCGTCCGCGCTGCCCAGGTACCATCGCGGGCCGAGCCGCTGCTGCGCCGGGACCGGGGTGATGTAGTTGCCGAGCAGGCTGGACATCCGCCAGGTGGTGGTGATGTGCCGGTCCAGCGAGTGCGACTTGTACTGGGTCAGCACACAGATGCGCAGGATGTCGGCGTTGACGAGGTTGGAGAGTACGAAGTCGACGAGACGGTAGGTGCCGCCGAAGGTGACCGCGGGTTTGGCCCGGTCCGCGGTCAGCGGCATCAGCCGCTTGCCCTCGCCGCCCGCCAGCACCATTCCGAGAACTGAAGGTCCTCCACGACGCATGGCCGCTCCCCCTCACCCTGGTTGCCCCCATGCCTGCCCCAGCGCGCCGCGGACTAAGCCTGCTTGAGGATCTCCTCGTACAGCCGGACCGTGCGGCGGGCCACCGTGTCCCAGCCGAACTCGCCCACCGCGCGCTCTCGTCCGGCCTCCCCCATCCGCCGGGCCGTCTCCCGGTCGCCGACGATCGAGTCGAGTGCCCGCGCCAGGCCCGCCTCGAACTCCCCGGGGTCCGCGCCCTCCTTGTGCACGGGGACGAGGAGGCCCGTCACCCCGTCCTCGACGACCTCGGGAATCCCGCCGACCCGGGAGGCCACGACGGGCGTGCCGCAGGCCATCGCCTCCAGGTTGACGATGCCGAGCGGTTCGTACACCGAGGGGCAGGCGAACACGGCGGCGTGCGTGAGCAGTTGGATGACGTCCGCGCGCGGCAGCATCTGCGGGATCCAGTGCACGCCCTCGCGGACCCGGCTCAGCTCCTGGAACAGGTCGCGGAACTCCCGGTCGATCTCCGGGGTGTCGGGCGCGCCCGCGCACAGCACGACCTGTGCCGCCGGGTCGATGTGCCGCACCGCGCGCAGCAGATGGGGCACACCCTTCTGCCGGGTGATACGGCCGACGAACAGTACGAAGGGGCGGTCCGGGTCCAGGCCGACGCGGGTGAGGACGTCGGTGCCGCGGTCCGGCCGGTAGAGGGTGGTGTCGATGCCGTTGTGCACGACATGGACCCGCGCCGGGTCCAGCACGGGGTAACAGCCGAGGATGTCCTCGCGCATCGCCGCCGACACGGCGATCACGGCGTCGGCGGCCTCGATCGCGGAGCGCTCGGCCCAGCCGGACAGGGCGTAGCCGCCGCCGAGTTGCTCGGCCTTCCAGGGACGCAGCGGCTCCAGCGAATGCGCGGTCATCACGTGCGGGACGCCGTACAGGAGCTTGGCGACGTGGCCGGCGAGATTGGCGTACCAGGTGTGGGAGTGGACGAGCTCACGGCCTTCGAGGGCCGCGGCGATGGAGAGGTCCACGGAGAAGGTGCGCAGTGCGTCGTTGGCGGTGTCGAGCGCGGACCAGGGCCGGTGGCGTACGACGCCCACTCCGCGGCCCTCGCCCCAGCAGTGCACCTCGAGGTCGACCAGCGACCTCAACTCCCTTGCCAGGAACTCGACATGGACGCCCGCGCCGCCGTACACGTCCGGGGGGTACTCCCGGCTCAGCAGTCCCACTCGCACCTGCAACCCCCTGGTCTCACCGGCCGGTCCCCTCATGGTCACCCAGATGCGGCGCCCGGGGAAGAGCGCGGTGGCCGAGTGAAACAACAGTCACCGCAGACCCCGCCGCCGGGCACCCGGTAGTAGAGGCAGCAGCTGCGGCGCCGGAAGGAGGTGCCGGTGAGGGAGCCGGTGTCCTTCAGAAGGGGGTGGGTGAAGAGTCCGGCGGTGAGCGTCCGGGCCCGGTCGGCCACGTCGTCGCGGCCGTTGCCGCGGGCCCACCGGTCGAGCTCGCGGGCCGCTCCGGCGAGCGCCGAGCCCGCGTTGCCCCACAGGAGGCCGGCCGCGAGGCCGTGCCGGGCTCTCAGGGCTTCCCCTAGGGGCTCCAGATGGTCCCGCAGCACGGCGGCGGCGAGGGTGGCGGCGAGCCCGGGGTCGCCGGGCAGCGGGCGCAGCTCGGTCAGCCACAGGTCGTCGGGGGCGACGGCGGCCGCGTCCCAGCGCAGCAGGCGGGCGTCCAGGTCGGGGAGGCGGCCGTACAGGGCGGCGCAGCCGAGGGCCGCCGACCACAGGCGGGCCGCGAGCCCCTGGTGGGCGATTGACGCCGCCACCCGGGACTCCCGGGTGCGGAGACGATGTGCGACGGTCTCGACCCGGAAAGTCAGCGCATTGTCACGAACGTCCGCCGTCGCTTTTTCGTAGGTTTCGGCAAGTGTGGGCAGCTCTCCCGGTGTTGCCGCGGCCGCTCCTCCTGCCGTGCGTAGGACGAAGAAGCCGCCGAGCGGGCGGAGCGCGGCAAGGTCGGGGTCGAGGTCCACGAGCAGCAGTAGTACCAGGGGCGGTAGCAGCGCGTCCCCGAGGGTCTCCACCCTGTGTCGCCCACCTTGGGGATGATCGGGGTCCCGGCGTACTCCATCGGCAGTAGGACCCATTGCCTGCTCAGGTACGACGACGGGAAGAACTCGACACGGCAGAGTGTTGGCTATGGAAGCAGACCGTTCGTCGAACCGGGCTCAGGGCCCCGGCCTCACGCAGAGGAACAGCTCATGAGCGCCCTCGCGTTGTCCGTGCTGCTGTCGTTCGTCTCCGCCGTCGCGTACGCGGGCGGAGCGATCGTGCAGGAGCAGGTCGCGGTGTCCTCCCCCGACGAGCAGTATGCGCCGCTGCGCCGCCTCAGCTGGTGGGCGGCGTTGGCGCTGAACGGGCTCGGCGGGCTGCTCCACGTGGTGGCGCTGGCCTATGGCCCCCTCAGTCTGGTGCAGCCGCTGGGCGCGCTGACCATCGTGTTCGCACTGCCCATGGCGGCCCTGTTCGTCGGCCGCAAGGCCGGAGCCACCGCCTGGCGGGGCGCGATCATGGCGACGGTCGGACTCGCCGGTCTGCTCTCCCTGGTCGGCTCGTCCGACGCCCGGTCCCTCGAAACGCCGCAGCGCGTGGCGGTGGCCCTGGTCACCGGCGGCGCGGTCGTCGCGCTGATGCTCGCGGGCCGGGCCGCGCACCGGCACCCGGCGGTGCGCAGCATGCTGCTCGCCACCGCGTCCGGCATAGCCTTCGGCATGTCGTCCGTGTTCACCAAGACCGTGGCCGTCGACTGGACCGGCGGGGTCACCCTCGCGGACCTGCCGTCCCTGGCCGTGATCGGTGTGTTCGCGGTCGCCGGTGTGCTGCTGTCGCAGGCCTCCTACCGCTCCGGCGGCCTCGCGGCGCCGCTCGCCACCCTGACCGTGGTGAACCCGGTGCTGGCGGCCGCGGTCGGCATCACGATGTTCGGCGAGAGCTTCCGCTACGGCACCACGGGCACCGCGCTCGCCCTGAGCTGCGGTGTGGTGGCGGCGGGCGGTCTGATCCTGCTGACCACGGAGCGGCTGGAGCACTCCCCGCGTACGACGGAGCCGCTGCCCGAGGCCGGATCGGCCCCGGTTGCGGAGGCCGCGCCCGTGCTCGCCCTCGCCGAGCCGGCACCCGCCGGTACGCCGTCGGTCGTCCTGCCCCAGCAGCGGGTCGCGTCGGCCCTGGAGGAGCTGGAGGACCTCCAGGAGTTGCGGGAGTTGGCGGCCCTGGAGGACGCGGCGCCTGCCGACGCGGCCCTGGAGGAGATCCTGGACGACACCGTCCTCGACGTCCACACCGTCCTCGACGACACCGTCCTCGACGACACCGTCCTGGACGACGTCCTCGTACCGGCGGCGGACGGGACGCGCAACGACGGCGAGGAGCCCTCGGACCCCTACATCCTCCCGCCCACCTTCAGCCCCTTCTACACGGGCGTCTATATACCGCTGCCCGTCGTGAACCGGCACCGCATCAGGGTCAAATCCTGACGCCACCGGCCCGGAGATAGGCGACCGGGTCGATGTCCGTACCGAAACCGGGTCCGGTCCGCACCTCGAAGTGCAGATGCGGGCCCGTGGTGTTTCCGGTGGAGCCCGAGCGGCCGATGCGCTGGCCCGCGGAGACCGACTGCCCGGCCTTCACGGAGATGGCCGACAGATGGGCGTACTGGGTGTAGCGCCCGTCGGCGTGCCGGATGACGACCTGGTAGCCGAAGGAGCCTCCCCAGCCGGCCGCGACCACATGTCCGGCGGCGACCGCCCGCACGGAGGTGCCGGTGGGCACGGGGAAGTCGACGCCGGTGTGGTAGCCCTTCGACCAGTGGGAACCTGCCTGGTGGTAGGGCGTGCCCATGGCGGCGTTGACCGGGGCGACCAGGGAGTGGCCACTCGTGGACGTCGTGTGGGTGCCCTCGGACGAGGACTTCTTCGTTCCCGAAGCCGACTTCGAGGACTGCTTCGAAGAAGGCTTCTTCGTCGAGGGCTTGGCCGTGGTGTGGGTGTCGGTGCCGGCCGCCGGGGCGGCCTTGCCGCGCAGGTTCAGTCGCTGCCCCGGCAGGATCAGATCGGGATCGGCCCCGATGGTCGTACGGTTGGCGGCGTAGAGCCGGTGCCAGCCGCCCGGTACGTGCCGCTCCTCTGCGATGCCGGAGAGTGTGTCGCCGTGCACGACGGTGTACATCTCCGCCTTGCCCGCCCGGGACTGGGGCGTGGTCTGCGGCTGTACGTCGCGCACCGAGCCCCTGGCGCCCTGTGCGCTCTTCGTGGGCCGGGTCGAGACGCTCTCGGTGTGGACATCGGGGGCGGAGCCGTCCCGGGTGAGTCCGGCGTGCACCGAGCACACCGGCCAGGCGCCGGGGCCCTGCCCGTCGAGCACCTTCTCGGCGACCGCGATCTGCTGGTCCCTGGTGGCCAGGTCCGCGCGCGGGCCGTACTTCGTGCCGCCGTAGGCCTCCCAGGTGGACTGGGTGAACTGCAGTCCGCCGTAGTAGCCGTTGCCGGTGTTGATGCTCCAGTTGCCGCTGGACTCGCAGGCGGCGACCTTGTTCCAGGTGGCCGCGTCGGCCGCGCCGGCGGTCCCGGCGGCCACCAGCGGGATCGCCATTCCGGCGCCGCCCGCCGTGACGGTGAGTGAGGCGCGGTTGATCCTGTTCGGCTGGTACCGGCGGTGCCGGCCGCGTACGGCCATGGAGAGCCCCCTCGACATGCGTCAGAAGGGGCAAAAGTAAGCGCTGCGAACAGGCCATGACAAGAAGGCAATCGGGCCACTGGTCACCGCAAGTGGCCAGGAATCGGCCCTCGTTGGCCGGATCGGCCGAACCGGCTGAGGCGCTGGGCACCTTCCGTGCGTAATCAAGCCCGGCGGGTCGGATGTGCGGTCGCCGTACCGGCACGTCAGGATGGTCGAAGGGCAATACTGACGAGCACGCCCGGCACCACCCTTGTTGTTTTGCAGGATCCAGCGGATCCACCGGATCTTTGAGGAGCAGGCGGTATGAGCACTTCAGCGCAGATCGGCGTCACGGGTCTCGCGGTCATGGGCCGCAACCTCGCGCGGAACTTCGCGCGCAACGGCTACACGGTCGCCGTGCACAACCGTACGGTGTCGCGGACGAAGGCGCTGGTGGAGGAGTTCGGGAACGAGGGGGACTTCATCGGGGCCGAGACCGCCGAGGAGTTCGTTGCGGCTCTCGAGCGCCCGCGCCGGCTGGTCATCATGGTCAAGGCCGGCGGCCCGACGGACGCCGTGATCGAGGAGTTCGCCCCGCTGCTGGAGCCCGGGGACATGATCATCGACGGTGGCAACGCGCACTTCGCGGACACCCGCCGCCGTGAGAGGGCGCTGCGTGAGCAGGGCATCCACTTCGTCGGCATGGGCGTCTCCGGCGGTGAGGAGGGCGCGCTGCACGGGCCGAGCATCATGCCGGGCGGCCCGAAGGAGTCCTACGACTCGCTCGGCCCGATGCTGGAGAAGATCTCGGCGAAGGCCGCGGACGGCGCGCCCTGCGTCACGCACGTCGGCCCGGACGGCGCCGGACACTTCGTGAAGATGGTGCACAACGGCATCGAGTACGCCGACATGCAGCTGATCGGTGAGGCCTACCAGCTGCTGCGCGATGTCGCCGGGTACTCCCCCGCGCAGATCGCGGACATCTTCCGGACCTGGAACACGGGCCGTCTGGACTCCTATCTGATCGAGATCACGGCGGAGGTCCTGTCCCACGTGGACGCGGCGACCGGCAAGCCCTTCGTCGACGTCGTGGTGGACCAGGCCGAGCAGAAGGGCACCGGCCGCTGGACGGTCCAGATCGCCCTCGACCTCGGCGTCCCGGTCTCCGGCATCGCGGAGGCGGTCTTCGCCCGCTCGCTGTCCGGTCACGCGGCGCTGCGCGAGGCCTCGCGCGGCCTTGCCGGGCCGAAGCCCACGGCGCTGTCCGAGTCGGAGGCGGGGGCCTTCGCCGACCGGGTGGAGCAGGCGCTGTACGCCTCGAAGATCGTGTCGTACACCCAGGGCTTCCACGAGATCGCCGCGGGCAGCGACGAGTACGACTGGAACATCGACCTCGGCGCGGTCTCCTCGATCTGGCGCGGTGGCTGCATCATCCGCGCGGCCTTCCTGGACCGCATCCGCGCCGCCTACGACGCCCGGCCCGACCTGCCGAGCCTGCTCTCCGACGAGACGTTCGCGCAGGAGATCGCGGCCGCCCAGGACGACTGGCGCGAGGTTCTGATCGCCGCCACCCGCCAGGGTGTGGCGACGCCGGGCTTCGCCGCGGCCCTCGCCTACTACGACGGGCTGCGCGCCGAGCGCCTGCCCGCCGCCCTCACGCAGGGGCAGCGGGACTTCTTCGGGGCGCACACGTACCGGCGGGTGGACCAGGACGGTTCCTTCCACACGCTGTGGGGCGGGGACCGGTCGGAGGTGTCCGCGTAGGGACCGCCCGGCGCAGCCTTGCAGCGTCCCGGCCCCGTGCCCCCAGGGCTCGGGGCCGGGTGTGTTTCAGGTGAGCGGTGGGCCCGGTTCGGGGTTCGGGACCGGTTCGGGGCCCGGGGGGATCGGCGACGGGGACGGCTCCGGGGGCGGGGCCGGCCGGGGGCCGGGCGGGGGCTCCGGGGACGGCGGCTGGGGAGCCGGCGGTGGTTCGGGGGCCGGGACCGGGTTGGGGGGCGGCTCCGGGTGCTGGGGGTCCGGGCCGGGGGTGGGCCCGGGCCCGACGGGGTCCGGATAGGGGGTTGTCATGGTGTCCTCCGGCCAGTCGCTCGACATCGCCTCTGGACTACTCCCCCACCTACCCGACGCCCGCTCCGCCACTCACCCGTGGGCGGCAACGCCAGGGCCCGGGTGGCCTTGCCGGGAAGAGGATGCTCAGGAGTTCGGGTAGACCCCGACCTGCGCTTCGGCCCCCGTGACCGCCGTGACCGCCGTGGCCCCCACGACCGCCTCGGCCCCCGCCACCAGACCCGGCCGCGGGCTGGACAGCACCGGAAGCACGGTCGTCGTCAGCCGCTGGGCCGGAGCCATCGAGGCCTGGGCCAGGACGATAACGTCGGCGCCGGTGACCGCGTCGGCGGCGGCCGCGACCAGGCGTACGTACCCCTCGTCGTCGCCGGCCTCGAAACGGGCCCAGGCGCCCTCGACGAGCAGGGTGCGCACGGTGATGTCACGCCCCGCCCGGCGGGCCTCCTCCTCGACCAGCGCCGCGGTCGGGCCGAGCGTGCTCTCGAGAGCGGCGAGGACGACGACACGGGAGCCCGCCGCCACGGCCCCGGCGGCCATCGGCCGGTCGACGCGCAGCACCGGCACCCCCGCCCCGGCGGCGGCCGCCTCCGCGACCCCGCCGATGGTCGAGCAGGTGCACAGCACGGCCCGCGCCCCGTCGGCCACGGCCCGCGCCACCAGGGCGCCCACGTCCGGCGCCACCGCCTCGGGACCGTCCCGCCGGGCCCGCTCCAGCAGGCCTTCGTCGACGAAGTGCCGCAGTTCCAGGCCCTGGTGGTGATCGTCGCGCAGGGCGTCGAAGACCGGGACGTGCACGGGCGAGGTGTGCAGGAGGGCGAGCGTTCCGGGCATCAGAACCGGCCCTGATGTGCCACCAGCCACTCCTTCGCGGCCCGCCGCAGCTCGGGATCGGGCGTCGGGGCCACCTCGGGGTGGCGTTCGGCCCACTCGGTGACGTACGGGCACAGGGAGGCCACCGGTACGCCCTCGCGCTCGGCGAGGGCGTACAGCTCGCGGCTCAGCGACCCCGCGATGCCCTTCCCCTCGTGGGGCGGTTCCACGATCGTGTGAACGGGGACCAGGGCACGGTGGGGCGCCTCGAGGACGAAGTACTCGATTCGGCCGACCACTTCGCCGTCACCGACGGCTTCCAGGCGGCCCGCCGCCCGGTCGTCCCGGATCTCGACGTCACTCATGGCCACGCACGCTCCTGGTCGTCCGTCCGCCGGTCAGGCCGTGACGGCCTGCGGGCTGCGCTCCTGGTCCGAGCCCGGCACCGGCTCGGACGGATCGGCACCGAGGGCCACGATCCGGTTGTCCCCGTCGACGTGCACCACCCGCGGCTCCAGCGCCCGCGCCTCGGCGTCGGTCACCTGGGCGTAGCTGATGATGATCACCAGGTCGCCGGGGTGGACGAGGTGGGCGGCCGCGCCGTTGATCCCGATGACACCGGAACCGCGCCGGCCCTCGATGACGTACGTCTCCAACCGGGCGCCGTTGGTGATGTCGACGATGTGCACAAGCTCACCGGGCAGCAGATCGGCCGCGTCGAGCAGATCCGCGTCGATGGTCACCGATCCCACGTAGTGCAGGTCGGCCTGGGTGACGGTGGCTCGGTGGATCTTGGACTTGAATACGGTACGAAGCATTCAGCACTCCCGAAATTCGCTCCCTGCCTGCTTTCTGCAGGTCAAGGGCTGTTCTCTTAGACTACAGAGGCTTACTTGCCTGCTGGCACCCGGTAGCCGTCGCAGGATTCACACTGACCGCATGCTGAGTTCTCTGACACACCGCCAGTCGGGCTGAAGACGCTTTACAAGCCCTCCCACTCACCCCCGGTCAGCAAATAAGATCAGAATATGGACCAGTGGGCCGGAGTCGCAGCGAGATCTCCATCACGTCGTGGGCGGCAAGCGCTGTCGCAGGTCGTGGACTGAACCGAAACCAAGGACGTCGAGATCGCCTGCACCCCGACCAACAGCTCCTGGCTCAACCGGATTGCGGCCCGGTTCACGGCACTGCGCTACTCGCCCTCGACGGCACCGACCACCCTGCCCACAAGGCTCCGTGCAGCATCTTGCGCCGCTACCTCGTCCGGCGGCACAAACACGCCGCCGACAAGCGCCTCAATGCCATGGTGAGCAGGGCAAACGCCGCCTGGCCTACGGTGGCGGCAGGCAATGTCACCACAGGTGCAGGAAGCTCCGGACGTCGTCATGGCCGTCGAGGGCCGACCTTCGACGTCCGCCGGTTCCGCCTCAGCCCGCGCCCCAGTGGCCCCACCACGGCGCGGGCCTCATCGCTCAGGCGAGCGAAGCGTCGAGCGGCATGGCCCAGGCACAGCCGACCAGCCCGAGAAGAGGACTGCCTGACACGGCCCGCGTCCCCACCTTTCTGCACTGGCGCTCGACGAACTCCCGTCCGGCCACCACCGGCAAGACCACAGCGCTGCTACAGGTCGGCCACACCTGCCACCTCGCCCACACACGCCGCGCGCCCCGGGCGACGGCAGTGTGCCCGTGGCGTACGTGCCGGTGCCGCCCAGCGCCACCGCCAAGACCCTGGCCGGGGAGTGCGCCCGCTACCTCGGCATCCCCGTCACCGCCCGTATGAGTCAGTCGAGCAACAGCAGGTCACACCCAAGATCAATAAGCAAGCGCGACAGCTACCCCACAGCTTCCTGCAGGAGTGGACGGTCGAGATGGACAAGCGCACCGGGCGTCTGGGCCAGCAGATCACTGAGCAGCAGCCTGCACGCCGAGGCCATTCCCGGCGGATGCACCTCCAGCTCCTTGACCTGCACGGCCTGGACCACCTGGAGCTGATCTCCGCCCAGGTGCAGGCACAGCTGCCGTAGACCGGGCCGGGGGCGGGCGGGGGCGGGCTGCGTCCGGTTCCCGGGGCTTCTCAGCCCCGGCACCGCGCCCAGCCGCGTGGTCGTCCGCCACCGGGGCTCCACCCCGCTCCCCTCCCCCACCTCGCGGCGCGGTCCTGCTCCGGCCGGGCCGGCGTCTCAACCCGTCGGTTCCATCGGCCGGCGGTCCGGCGGGTAGCGGAGGACGGTGCGGTGTTCGGCCCGGGCGATCATGCGGCGGCCGCGGACCTTGCCGAGCGGACGCAGGGCGCGCTGAGCCGGTGTCGTCCAGCTCCGACGCAGGCCGCCCAGGACCGCGAACCGGGTACCGGCGCTCTCTGGGACGGCGGCCATCCCGCGCACCACGCAGCCGCTCTGCATCAGGCACCAGCCCGGCCGCAGCACGATGTCGAACCGCGCGCGGTGTCCGAACGGGCCATACGCCCAGGCGCTGCTGCGGGCCGACGCCCCGGGCGCCCCCGGCGACGTACGAAAGGCCCGCAACATCGGCAGCAGGTACGGGAGTTCGACCTCCAGGTCGCTTGCCACCGCCCACACGTCGGCGAACGGCAGGTCCAGATGGGCGTCGGCGTACATGACGGCGTTCAGGCCCGCAGCCAGGACGCGCAGGCGGCGCACGGGGTCGAGTTCGGTGACGGGCCGGTCGGTCATCGTGCCCACGCCTTCCGGAAGTTGTGACGGGCGCGGTGCAGCCGGGACTTCACCGTGCCGAGGGAAACGTTGAGCAACCGGACCGCCGCTCTCTCGTCGAGCCCTTCCAGCTCGCGCAGGACCAGCACCGCGCGGTGCTCGCTCGGCAGCCGGCGCAGCACGTCGCGCACCTCCGCGGCGATCTCGGGGCCGCTGTCGCGACCGCCCGGGAAGGCGAGGTCGTCCACCTCGCCCACCGGCGTCTCGTGTGCGGCGCGCCGGGCGACCCGGACCGCCTCGCGGACGGTGATGGTGCCTACCCGGGCGTAGCGGGCGCGGGGGTCCTTCAGCCGTGGCAGCCCCTGAAACACCGCGATGAGCGACTCCTGCACCGCGTCCGCGCCGTCGGCCGGCGCGATGGAACGGCAGAGCCTGCCGACGTAGGGCGTGAGCAGGTCGAGCAGATCGGTGAGAGCCGGCAGGTCACCCGACTGCGGGGCGTTCACCAGGAGAGCCGCGGCCTCCCACGGGTCCTCCTCCTGGGACGGCTTCCGGGGGACCGGTTCACGCCTGAGCGTGCCGGTGTCGGTCGGGTTCATAGGCCGTTCTCCTCCCTCAACTGCCTTGCACGGGGGTGTCGTCGGCGTCCTGAGGTCGATGCCGACTCTCAGATGGACAGAGGGGTGGTAGTCGGCTGGTACTCCTTGTCGAACCGCAACTGACCTCAAATGATTGTTCCGAGGGAGTGTTTCGGCCTCCGGGGCGTCTCTCCATGACATGCGGAGACCGCTCCACCGCCGCCGCGGGGCCGACCGCGACGGCGTCGGCCGGACGCAGCGCGGATAGAGCGCGGATAGAGAAGGACAAGAAAGACAGTCGATAATTGATCCAGGACCGCGTCTGACCACGTAATAATCCCCGCGCGAGGAAACTCCCGGGATTCTTCACACCCTGCTAGGGTTGCCCGCGCGTGTATCGAGATGAATTCACCGTCGACGGGGGTCGATTCATCGTGGAACAGAGATCTCCTCGTGATTTCAATGGCGAGTCCGGCACGAAAGCAGATCTTCGAGCAAATGCGGGCAGTCCCCTCATGCGTCCAGCCAAGAGGTCGATGGGGGGCGCTGTGACCGAAGCGGGCGGGTCGTACGCGACGGACCGGGACCTGGAGGTCCTGGCCCGACTGGTGGAAGGTGCACAGCGCGGCGACGTGCTGGCGATGGACGAGTTGCTGGGGGTCCTGGAACCGTACGTGGGCCGCATCTGCGGGCCCGTCGCACTCCAGGACGGGCCGGACGCGGCGCAGGAAGCGCTCATCGCCGTCTTCTGCAGCATCCGGCAGCTCAAGTCTCCCGCCTCGCTGTTCGGTTGGGTGCGGGCGATCGCGGTGCGCGAGGCGGTGAGGTGCGCCAAGCGTCGCCAGGGCCAGCACACCGTGCTGGTGGAGTGGGAGGACAAGCCGCTGCCCGAGGACGTGCTGCTGGCCTCCGACATCGCCGACGCCATGGGGCGCCTCGCGCCCGAGCACCGCGCGGTTCTGACGTTACGTCACGTCGAGGGACTCAGCGAACAGGAGGTCGCCAAGGCGTTGGAGATACCGGTCGGTACCGTCCGGTCACGGCTGTTCCGGGCGCGGCAGTCCTTCCGGACCGCCTGGGACTGACCGGGCCGCCAGCCGCTGCCCGAGCCGGTCGAGGAGCCGGGCCGAACGCCGCTCGGCTCCGGGACTGCGCAGCCGTCCGACCAACTCCCCGCCGGGGAAGCGCGGACTGCTGAAGAAGGCGAACGTGCACCCGGTCTCGGTCGGCGCGGCAGCCATCCCGCTGACCAGGACCCGGCTCTGCATCAGGCACCACCCGGGGCGCAGCACCACCTCGAAGCGCTCCCGGTGGCCGAAAGCGCTGACCGCCTCGCCCTCGAGCCGCTCGCCTTCGGAGCCGATGACAGTGAAGGAACGCAACCCCGGGATGATGTGCGGCAGTTCGTGCTCCAGATCGGACGTCACGGACCACAGTGCATCGAAGGGGACATCGAAGTGCCGTTCGGCGTAGATCGGGTGCTTGGTGGTCGAGGCCAGGACCCGCAACCGCCGCAGCGGATCGAGTTCGGCTGTCGGCCAGCCATTGTGCGCGGCACCCGTCATGGTTCCGTCTCCCTCTGTGTCGTATGCGAGAGATTCGCACCGTCGTACTGATCGGTCAAGTCCAGGCAAAGGCATGGAGTGTCCGCGGCCGCTGCCGCCTCTTGCTTCACGAGACTTCGCTGAATTACGTCTCGGTTCGAGAGTTCGGTCCGGGAAAAACCGACGCCGCTCGGGCGGACGACTCGAGTCGTCCGGGTTCGTCATATCCGGGGATGGGGAAAGAGCATCGCGTATTCGAGTGGGACGCTCCTTGTGCTGCCGCGCGCCCTCGCACACCTCGGGCCGCCCTTACCGGGACTCGGCTTCGCGTCGGCCTCCGTGCACGAGGGACCGCCCGTGGCGGTGGCCGGGGCGGAACGCCGGCCGGCCGAGGGGATGCCGCACGGCGCGGGCCGACTTCCTGGTCGGCCGCAGCGCCCTGCACCGCGCGGTGCGCGCCGCCGGTCGGCGGACCGGCGCCGTGTTGGCCGACGGACCGCGGCCCCGACTGCCGAGGGCGTCTCGGCCTGCCTCAGCCACTCCGAGGGCGTCGCGGTCGCCGTGGCCGCCCCGGCGGATCGCTTCCCCCTCCTCGGAGTCGACCTCGAACTGGCCGGACTGCCCCTCAAGGCGGGGCACCTGGTGCTGAGCGCCCAGGAGGAGCGGCTGCTGGGCAGGGCTGCCGAGGCGCGGCGCCTGCTGTGCGCGATGTACTCCGCCAAGGAAGCCGCCTTCAAGGCGCTCGGCCCGCTGCTGGGCGACGGCCTGCAGGGCCTGCGCTCCCTGCGCCCCGAAGCGCACGCCGACGGCTACCTCGTCACCTCCCTGCCCGGCGCGCCCCTGGTGCGGGTGAGCGTGCGGCGGCTGACGCACGGCGTCCTGAGCTGGGCGGTCGCCGCGGACGGTGATCTCTGAGACGACCGCCCCTCATTCCCCACTGGACCGGCTCACGCCGCCCTCGTCCTTCGTTCGTCGGGTGCACGCCGTCCACGCTCGCCATTCGTCCGGTTCACGCCGCCCGTGCGCTCCATCCCTCCGGACACCGTCCGCGTCCTTCACCGGTCCTGTGCACGCCCTCTCCGTCCGCCGCCGGTCCGGCTCGCGCCGTCCGTGCTCTTCGCTCGTCCGGTTCATGGCGTGCGCGTCGGCCGCTTCGGCGACGCCGCATCCGCGGTCTGCGACGCCCGGCCGTGACCGTTCCCTGTCCGCCCACCTGCCCTGGATCGGCGCCCGCACCTGCGGGCCGGACGGCGCGCACGTGCGGTTCCTGTCCGGTGTGGCCAATCCGGTGGCGCTGAAGGTGGGGCCGGGCACGGACCCCGACCGGCCGGCCCGGCTGAGCGCGCTGCTCGATCCGGACCGGCAGCCGGGACGGCCGGTGCTGATCTCCCGGATGGGCGCGGAGCGGGTGCGCGCCGCGCTGCCGCCGCTCGTCGAGCGGGTCGCGTCGCCGGGGCACCCGGTGGAGTGGGTCTGCGACCCCGTGCACGGCAACACCTACACCGCCGTCGGCGGCCACAAGACCCGGCACGTGGCGAAGGCGGTGCGGGAGCTGTTCGGCCGCTGAGCGGGCACGGGCTCCCGCGCCGATGCCCTCGGCGCGGGAGCCCGTGCCCGTGCCGGTGTCGGCGTCCGTGCTGGTAGGCCGGGTTTTTTCATGTGAAGCACATACTCCATGATGTCCGGCGGCGGAATCACGATGTCCCCGAATCGTGTAACCGCAGCTCCGGAATGCAGTGCTCCGAAAAACTTCCCGAGAATCGGTGGAGTGTGCGAGCGATGCGGCGACTCTTATCTGGTGTCGGCTGCTCATGGCCATCCACCGAGCACCCGTTGAACGTTTTGAGTGTTTCCTCGACATCGTCACGCGCAGAGGGAATTTTGCATGCCAGACGTATCCGCGCTGAATCTCGACGCGATACCCCAGCCCACGGCATCCCTCGGAATCCTTCCGTCGGTCGCCGCGGAAAAGCTCCCCGAAACACCGTTCCTCTCCGGCGCTCCCTGGCGTACGTACGACGGTGAGATGCGCGACTTCGCGGGCTTCGGGCTGGCCATCGACGACTACGCCGACCGGATGTGGGCCGCGGGCATTCGTCACGGAGACGTCGCGGCCGTCGTGCAGCGCAACCACATCGAGGTCGAGGCGGAGATGTGCGCGCTCGGCAAAATAGGCGCGCTGCCCGCACTTCTTTCCTCCGCGATGGAAAGCGGCGAACTCCTCGAGTGTTTCGCCCGGCTGGAAAACCCTCACCTCCTCCTAGACTCCCTCGGGCCGTCCCGGCTGGTCGAGCACCGGCACGCGCTTCGCCTGCTGACCCGCGACGTCCTGTGCCTCGAGGAAACGGACGAGAAGTGGACGGTTCCGCTCCAGGACCGGCTGCCGCACACGGTGAATCCGCGGGGCGAGGACGAGTGGTTCGTCGTCACGCACTCCTCGGGCACCACGGGCGCGCCGAATGTGGCGGCGCACTCGACGCGGTCGCTGTTCGGCATGGTCGCCCCGATGATCACGATCTTCCGGGACCAGTACTCGTCGAACGACCTCAACGCCAAGCACCTCTCCTTCGTGCACGCCCGGACCTGCGCCGGCACGCTCGCCTCCCTGGAGACCGAGCGCGTTGGCGCCACCGGCATCGGCTTCGCGCTGCACAACGACGTCGTCGCCCCCTACCTGCTCGGCCTCGATACCGAGGAGCAGAAACGGCGCTGGCTGCCCGGATTCTGCTCGGGCGAGACCGTCACCGCCATCGCGATGACCGAACCCGAGGCCGGCAGCGACCTCCAGGCGGTCCGCACCGCCGCCCGCCGCGACGGCGACGCCTACGTCCTCAGCGGAGCCAAGACCTTCATCACCAACGGCATCCACGCCGATCTGGTGATCGTGGTCGCCCGAACCGAACCGGGCAGCAGAGCAAAGGAGTTGAGCCTGCTCGTGGTGGAGCGGGGGATGCCCGGGTTCACCAGGGGCCGCAAGCTGGAGAAGATCGGCATGGCCGCCCAGGACACCGCCGAGCTGTTCTTCGACGAGATGCGCGTCCCGGCTGCAAACCTGCTCGGCAACCGAGCTGGACGTGGCCCGCACCTACGTCGACCGGACCGTCGCCGAGCACAACGCGGGCCGGCTCGAGGCGGTGGGCGCGGCCAAGGCCAAGGAGTGGGCGACCGACGTGCGGCGCCGCGTCCTCGACCGCTGCGTCCAACTGCACGGCGGCTGCGGCTACATGCGCGAGACGCCGGTGGCCAAGGCCTTCGTCGACAACCGCGTGCACCCCGTCTACGGCGGCTCCAACGAGGTCATGAGGGAGGTCATCGGCCGCGACCTCGGCGTCCAGGCAGTCCTGGAACCACCCCTCACCGGAAAGCGGAGACGTGACGTGAGCGAACGACAGCTCAGGGTCTGCATCATCGGTGCCGGACCCCGTGGCCTCAGCGTGCTGGAGCGGCTGTGCGCCGACGCCCGTGCGCACGCCGCCGACGTCGCCGTGACGGTGCACGTCGTGGACCCGGGCCGTCCGGGACCCGGCCGGGTCTGGCGCACCGACCAGTCGCGCCACCTGCTGATGAACACAGTCGCCTCGCAGGTCACCCTCTTCACGGACCCGACCGTGGAGATGACCGGCGAGATCGCGCCCGGACCGAGCCTGTACGAGTGGGCCAGGCAGCTGGCCTCCTCGCACTGCCCGCAGCCGACGGCCCCCGTCGGCGAGGACGTGCTGACGCAGGCTCGGGAGCTGACCCCGGACTCGTATCCGACTCGCGCCTTCTACGGCCACTACCTGGAGTGGGTCTTCCGGCGCGTGGTGCGGGGCGCGCCGTCCGGCGTGCGGGTCGTCGTCCACCCCCTGCGCGCCGTCCGCCTCCAGGACGGCCCCGGCGGACTGCAGAGCGTCACCCTGTCCAACGGCACCCGGATCGGCAACCTGGACGCGGTCGTCCTCGCCCAGGGGCATCTCCCGCTGCACGGCGACTCAACGCAGGACCGGCTCGCCGACTTCGCCGCCCGGCACTCCCTCGTCTACCTTCGTCCCGCGAACCCGGCGGACCTCGACCTGCGGGCCGTGCTCCCCCAAGCCCCCGTGCTGCTGCGCGGACTCGGCCTCAACTTCTTCGACCACATGGCGCTGTTCACCCTCGGCCGCGGTGGCGTCTTCGAGCGGGACGCCGGAACCGGACGCCTCGTCTACCGTCCCTCGGGCCGTGAGCCCACCCTGTACGCCGGCTCCCGGCGCGGCGTCCCCTACCACTCCCGGGGCCGCAACCAGAAGGGCGCCCACGGCCGTCACCGTCCCCTGCTGCTGATCCCCGCGAAACTGGCCGAGCTGCGCCGCGCCGCGGACCGGCGCGGGCTGGACTTCGTCCGCGACCTGTGGCCGTTGATCGCCAAGGAGGTCGAGACGGTCTATTACGCGGCCCTTCTCACCCGCAGCGGCCGCGCCCAGGACGCCCGAAGGTTCACGGCACGCACCCTCGGCGCGCCCTGGCGCTCGCCTCAAGAGGCCGCGCTGCTCACCGAGTTCGGTATTCCCGAGGGCGACCGCTGGGACTGGCAGCGCGTCGCACGCCCGTACGGCGAGAACAGCTTCCCGACCGCGGCCGCCCACCGGGCCTGGCTGCTGCGCACGCTCCGCCGGGACCTGGCCGAGTCGGCGACCGGCAACGTGGACGGCCCGCTGAAGGCGGCCCTCGACGTGCTGCGCGACCTGCGCAACGAGATCCGGCTCGTGGTCGACCACGGCGGACTGGCCGGCCGCTCCCACCGCGACGACCTGGAGCGCTGGTACACCCCGCTCAACGCGTTCCTGTCCATCGGTCCGCCCCCGCAGCGCATCGAGGAGCTGATCGCCCTCGTCGAGGCGGGTGTGCTGCACCTCGTCGGTCCGGGCATGACAGTGCGGCCCGACGAGCGGGACGGGATCTTCGTCGCGGAGTCGGCCAGCGTGCCGGGGCACCGGGTCACGGCGACCGCCCTCGTGGAAGCGCGGCTGCCCGAGCCCGACCTGCGGCGCACCGCCGACCCGCTGCTGCGTCATCTGACGGCCACCGGCCAGTGCCGCCCCTATGTGATCCGCGACGCCGAGCACGGGGACTACGAGACCGGCGGCCTCGCGGTGACCGGCCGCCCCTACCGCGTGATCACCGCCGACGGCACGGCCCATCCGCGTCGCTTCGCCTACGGCGTCCCCACCGAGTCGGTCCACTGGGTGACGGCCGCCGGCATCCGGCCCGGCGTGAACTCGGTGATCCTCGCCGACGCCGACGCCATCGCGCTCGCCCTGCTGGACTTCGCGTCGGCAGACCCTGAGCAGCCCACGCCCGCCCGCTCCGCACCGGCGCGGACACCCGCCCAGACACCGACACCGACGACGGCGCCGACGCCGGAGGCGCGCGCCGCGGCGTCGGCTCCCTGACCCGACTCCCGAGAGGAAGACCAAATGACTGTTGTCCCCACGGCCCTCGAACCGGGTGCTCGCCCCGTCGCCGTAACGTACCTGGCGGATGCGGGCCTGTTCTCCCCGGTCCGGGCCGGCTCCCCGGCCGAGGCCGCGACCTCCGACGCCGACTGTCTGCAGGCCATGCTCGACGCGGAGGCCGCCCTGGCCCGGGCGCAGGCCCGGCTCGGCGCCGTGCCGCCGTCGGCGGCCGCCCTCATCACCTCCACCGCGCGGGCGGAGCGCTTCGACCTCCGGGAGGTGGCGGTGCGCGCCCGCGCGGCGGCCAACCCCGTCGTCGCCTTGGTGGGGATGCTCGCCGAGGCCGTCGGCCGTGAGGACCCCGAGGCCGCGCACTACGTCCATCAGGGCTCAACCAGCCAGGACGTGCTGGACACCGCCCTGATGCTGGTCGCCGCGCGCACCGTCGATCTCGTCCTGGCCGACCTGGACCGGGTCGCGGCCGCCCTGGCCCGGCTGGCCGAGACCCACCGCGACACCCCGACGGCCGCGCGGACCCTGGGCCAGCACGCGGTGCCCACCACCTTCGGGCTCAAGGCGGCGGGCTGGCTCCAGGCTGTCCTGGACGCCCAGGAGCGGCTCGGCCGGATCTGCGACACCGGCCTGCCGGTCCAACTCGGCGGCGCGGCGGGCACGCTCGCCGGCTATCTCGCCTACGCCCGCCTGTACGGCCCGTCGGCGACGGTCGAGCCCGCGAATCCCGCCGAGTCCGGCTCGGAAGCCGACGCCGACGGCAACGGCGAGGACTACGCCCGCAGGCTCCCGGTCGCCTTCGCCAACGAGCTGGGCCTGACCAGCGCCGAGGTTCCCTGGCACACCGTCCGCACCCCCATCGCCGACCTGGCCGCCGCACTCTCCCTCACCGCGGCCGGGCTCGGCACCTTCGCGGCCGACGTCCAGCTGCTGTCCCGTACCGAGTGCGCGGAGGTCACCGAGCCAGCCGCCGAAGGGCGTGGCGCCTCGTCGGCCATGCCGCACAAGCGCAACCCGGCGCTGGCCGCCCTGATCCGCTCGACGGCCTACCAGGTGCCGGGGCTCGTCGCGGGTCTCGCCCAGGCGGCCGTCGTCGACGACGAGCGTCCCGCAGGCGCCTGGCACGCCGAGTGGGAGCCGCTGCGCGCGTGTCTGCGGCTGGTGGGCGGCGCCGCGCACACGGCTGCCGAACTCGCCGAGGGCCTGCTCGTCCACCCCGAACGGATGCGCGCCAACCTGGGCCTCACTAACGGTCTGGTGGTGTCCGAGCGGCTCGCCGCACTCCTGTCGCCCGCCCTGGGCCGGAGCGCCGCGAAGAGCCTGGTCGCCCGGGCGTCCGCACGCGCGGCCGACGAGGGCCGCCACCTCGCGGACGTCCTCGCCGAGGCCCCCGAACTCACCGGCCGCCACGACGCGCGGCAGCTGCGGGCCTGGTGCGCCCCGGCACACTACACCGGCGCCGCGGGCCTCGCGGTCGACCTGACCCTCGCCCGCTACCGCGCCACCCGCCGCTGCCGCGCGGCCTGACGCGCCGAGCCCGAGGACCGCCAGTCCTGACGAGACCACCTCAGACCGACCGGACCGACGCGGCCCCCACGACCTACGCAGAAGGACCACACGATGACGGCGGCACCGACCACACCGACCCTGACGGCGGCCTCCGCCCGCACGGCCGACCGCCCCACGGCGGCGGCCTTCACCGCGGCGACGGCGGCGGCCACCCGGCGCTGGACCACGCCGACGGGCGTGGGCGTCACCCGCCGTTCCCAGCCGCTGGACCCCGTCCTCGCCCAGGCCGAACCGGCGCGTCTGGAACGCACCCTGGACTCCCGGCGCGGCCGGCTGATGTTCTCGGTCATCACCCCGCACCTGGACGTCAACCCGATCCTTGACGAGCTGCGCCGGCGGGTCGCGGAGGAACTGGACTACCGGCTGGAGGCGCGGGCGCAGCGGGCCTTCGCCCACGGTTACCGGGGGGACAAAAAGATCCTGGTCCCGGAGGTGGCCGCGTTCACCGAGCGGGTGCTGGTCACCGAGTGGATCGACGGCGTCCCGCTGTCCGCCGTCATCCGCGACGGCTCGCAGTCCGAGCGCGACGCCGCGGGCCTGCGCTACGCCCGCTTCCTCTTCTCCGGGCCGGGCCGGGCCGGCCTGCTGCACGCCGACCCGCATACCGGGCGACTACCGCGTCCTGGACGACGGGCGGCTCGGCGTCATCGACTTCGGCGCCGTCAAACAGTTACCCGAGGGCTTCCCGCCTTCGCTCGGCGCGCTCAGCCGCCTCGCCCATCGGGGCGACCGGGAGGCCGCCGCCCACGAACTCCTGGTGGCGGAGGGGTTCCTGAAGGCCGGGGCCGCCCTCGCCCCCGCGGCCCTCGGCCCCCTCCTGCTGCCGATCGCGACTCCCTCGGTCGGGGAAAGCTACCGATTCACCTGGGAATGGCTGCACGAGGAGGTGGCGCAGGCGCTCGACCCGCGGGAGGGCGGCATGCTGCGCCGCTTCAACCTGCCGCTGGAGTACGTGCTGGTGAACCCGGCCGCCCGGGCCGCCACGGCCGTGCTGTGCCAACTCAAGTGCGAGATCCCTTTCCGCGCCGAGGCCGAGCGCCGGCTGCCGGGGTTCCAGGAAGAGACGTGATCGCGGGGAGTGCGAAGGCCGCTTTCCGCCTCTCTATCCATGAACCCCGAAAACGGCCCTCGGACGGGCCCGCCCAAGGCCCCAGGAAGGGCCGCCGACGGCCCCTGAAAGGCGCCCGCTCCGTCCCCCTCGCTGGAGGCAGCATGACCACGCTCCGCCCACCGAACGCACTGCGCTGGTGGACCCTCGCGGTGGTATCCGTCGGCACGTTCATGCTCATGCTCGACCTGAGCGTCGTCTCCGTGGCGCTCCCCGGCATCAGGGGGGCCCTGCACGCGAGCTTCACCGAGATGCAGTGGGTGTTCGACGCCTACGCGCTCACCCTCGCCGCCTTTCTCGTCATCTCCGGCTCCCTCGCCGACCGCCGCGGCCGCAAGACGGTCTTCCTCGTCGGCCTGGTCGTCTTCACGGTCGCCTCGCTGGCCTGTGGCCTCGCCGACTCCATCGAGGTGCTGAACGTCAGCCGAGGAGTGCAGGGCGTCGGTGCGGCGATCATGTTCGCGGTGGGTCCCGCGCTGCTCGGCCACGAGTTTCACGGCAAGGAACGCGCCGCCGCGTTCAGCGTCTTCGGCGCCGCGGTGGGCATCGCGGCCGCCACCGGGCCGCTGATCGGCGGCGCCCTGACCAGCGGGCCGGGCTGGCGCTGGATCTTCTTCCTGAACGTCCCGGTCGGCGTCGTCACCCTGCTGGTCGCCCTGCGCCGGCTGCGCGAGTCGCGGCTGGCGGGCAGCGCCGCCCCGGACTTCGCCGGAATGACGGTGTTCACCGTCTCCCTCGCCGCGCTGGTCCTGGCGATCATCCGGGGCAACACCGACGGCTGGCACTCGGCGAGCAACCTCGGGCTGTACACCGTCGCAGCGCTCTGTCTGATCGTCTTTCTGGCCCTGGCGCGGGCCCGCGGCGAGAACGCCATGATGGACCTGAGGATGTTCCGCAACCGGACCTTCGTCGGGCTGTGCGCGGTCACCTTCCTCGCCAACGCCGCCGGACTCCCGCCGATCTTCATCGAGACCTCGTACCTGCAGAGCGTCCTCGGCAGCTCGGCCTGGGAGGCGGGCCTGCGGTTCCTGCCGCTGTCGCTGGGCATGTTCGTCTTCGGCGCGCTGACCGGCGGACTGACCGACAAGGTCCCCTTCCGGATCATCATGGGCGTCTCACAGCTCGCCCTCGCCGTCTCTCTGCTGCTCACCCACCGCAGCGGCGCCGACGACTCCTGGACGGCCCTCGTGCCCAGCCTGGTCGTGACCGGCGCGGCCTTCGGGCTGTTCCAGCCGACCCGGGCGGCGCTCGCCATCGGCGTCGCCGAACCGGCCAAGGCGGGCGTGGCCTCCGGGATCAACGAGACGTTCCAGCAGGTGGGGACCGCTCTCGGCATCGCGGTCGTCGGCGCGTTCTTCGAGAACCGGGTGGCCGACTCCTTCGCGCGGTCCGGCGCCGCCGCGAGCCTCGGCGACAAGAGCCACGAGGTCGCGTCGGCGGTCAGCGCCGGCGCCATCGAGCCCGCCGCCCGGTCGGCGGGGCCGGCCCTGCACGACCAGGTCCTCGCGGACGGGCGCCACGCGTTCACCGAGGGGTTCCACCAGGCCATGACGCTGTGCGCGGTCGTCGCGTTCGCCGCCGCGCTCATCGCGGTCGCGTTCCTGCGCAACAAGGACCTGCACGAGAGCGCCCTCACCGGCATCCCGCCGGAGCTGCCCGACGACGACGTGCAGCGCGCCGGCTCCGGCGTCCGCACGCCCTCCTGACGGCCCGTCGGACGCCGTCACGTCTCTCATCCATTCAGTTCATCCGAGTGCACCACGTTCTCTGGGGGAGCCCCGCATGAAGCACCAGGGCATATCCGATCGCGTCGACCTTCCGATCGACCGCATCCCGACCCGCTGGTACAACGTGATTCCGGATCTGCCCCGGATTCCCGAGCGCTACATCGACAACGCCACCGGAAAGCCGGTCACGCAGGAGTGGCTTGAGCGCCTCTTCGTCAAGGCCATGGCCGCGCAGGAGAGCTCCCTCGAACGCTGGATCACGATCCCCGAGCCGGTGCGCGACGCCTACAAGCTGTGGCGGCCCACCCCGCTGGTTCGTGCCGTGGCGCTGGAGCGGGAGCTGGGCACCCCGGCGCAGATCTGGTTCAAGTACGAGGCGACCGCGCCCACCGGCAGCCACAAACTCAACTCGGCCATCGCGCAGGCCTATTATGCCAAGCGCGACGGCCACACCCGGCTGGTCACCGACACCGGCGCCGGCCAGTGGGGCAGCGCCCTCGCCCTCGCCTGCCAGCTGATGGGCATCGACCTCACCGTCTTCATGGTGCGGGCCAGTTTCCACCAGAAGCCCTACCGCCGCCATCTGATGGAGACCTACGGCGCCACCGTGCTGCCGAGCCCCGGGGACACCACCGCCTTCGGCCGCAAGCTGCTCGCCGACTCGCCCAACCACCCGGGCAGCGAGGCCACCGCCGTCAGCGAGGCCCTGGAACTCGTCGACGCCGACGCGGGCACCCGGCTCGCCGTCGGCGCCTTCTCCAACCACTGCCTGCTGCACCACACCGTGATCGGCCAGGAGGTGCGCGAGCAGCTCGCCGAGATCGGCCGCAGCCCCGACTACCTGATCGCCTCCGTGGGCTGCGGCTCCAACCTGGGCGGCTTCGCCATGCCGTTCCTGGAGGACAAGCTCAACGGCGCGGACATCGAGATCCTCGCCGCCGAGCCGGAGGCCTGCGCCCCCCTCACCCACGGCGAGTACCGCCTCGACTGGGCCGACGCCGGCGGACGCGGCCCGGGCGTCTACACCTACACCCTCGGCCACGACTTCGTGCCGCCACCCATCCACGCCGGCGGCCTGCGCTACCACGGCTGCGCCCCGCTGGTCGGCCTGATGCGGCACGAGGGCCTGCTGGAGGCCGCCGCCTACCCGCAGACGCAGGTGTTCGAGGCCGCGACGACCTTCGCCCGGCTGCAGGGCTACCTGCCCGCCCCCGAGAGCGCGCACGCCATCCGCGCCGTCATCGACAAGGCCCTCGACTGCAAGCGCACGGGCCGCGAGGCCACCATCGTGTTCTGCTACAGCGGTCACGGTCTCCTCGACCTCGAGGCGTACGGCCGCTACAACGCGGGCCTGCTGCGCGACGTCGAGCAGGAGGACTTCACCGCCCCGAGCTTGGAGGGGCTGGCGTCATGAGGTCCTACCCGCAGTACATCGACGGCAAGGACGTCGACGGGCAGCGCTGGACGTACGTCGTGCGCGCCTCCGCGATGCTGCGCGACGTCGACAGCGCCTTCAACCTCAAACGGGGGCTGGAGCTCGGCCGGATCACCGAGGTCACGGACGACGTCGTGGCGCGCTGCGCGGTCGGCACCGTCGCCGACAGCGACAGCGCGCTCGAGGCGGCCCGCCGGGCGAGCCGCGTCTACCGGCTGCTCCCGCAGGAGACCCGCAGCAGGATCGTCCTGGACTTCAACGAGGCGCTGGCCGCCCGCGCCGACGAGATGATCGACATCCTGATCGCCGAAGGCCACCCCCGCCGGCTCGCCCAGTGGGAGGTCAGCGGCATGCTGCGGGGCACCGACGAGGCGACGATCCGCTGGTACGAGAGCCAGCTGCACCAGTGCTTCGAAGTGGAGGGCAAGCACCTCGAACTCGTCCGCAAACCCGACGGCGTCGTGTGCGTCAACCCACCGCAGAACGCGGCAGGCTCGAACTCCACGATGGGCGTGTTCGCCCTGCTCGCGGGCAACGCGATCGTCGTCAAGGCGCCCCGTTCCTCCCCGCTCAGCGTGATGTTCCTCTTCCGCGACCTGCTCGCCCCGATCCTGGAACGGCACGGCGCCCCGCCCGGCACTCTCAACGTGGTCTGCGGCAACGCGGGCGGCATCCTGCGCAGCTGGGTCACCAGCCCGCTCGTCGACGACATCCTGTTCTTCGGCGACAGCGACGCCGGTCTCAAACTCGGCGAGGAGTGCCTGAAGAACGGCAAGAAGGCCGTACTGGAACTCGCGGGAAACGACGGCTTCGTCGTCTGGCGCGACGCCGACCTCGAAGCCGCAGCCCGCGCCCTGGAGGAGTGCTTCTACGGCTCCAGCCAGATCTGCATGGTCCCCAAGTACGCCGTCCTGCACCCCGAGATCGCCGATGACTTCACCGAGCTGTTCGTGGAACGCGTCCGCAAGCTGCGCCCCGGCTTCCCCGAGGACCCGGAGATCCTTCTCAGCCCTGTGCTGAAGGTCGACAAGTTCTTCGACTTCATCGCCGAGGCCCGCGAGGCCGGCGCCGAGCTGCTGTGCGGCGGCGCCCGGGTGGACGTGCACGGCGCGCCGTCGACGCGCGGCATGTTCTGCGAGCCGACCGTGGTCCGCGTCGAGGGCCTCGCCCGCGCGGGCGGCCTCTCCCTCGTCCGCGAGGAGACCTTCTTCCCGCTCATCCCGCTGGTCGTGCCCGAGGCTGCCCCGGACGACCAGCTCTTCGACCGGGTCGTCGAGTTCCTCGACGACAACGTCTACGGATTGCGCAACTCGATGTGGACGGGCGACCCGCGCCTGGCTCGCCGCTTCGCCGACGGCGTCACCAACGGCGGGCTGCTGAAGGTCAACGACTCGCACATCGGCTTCAATGCGATCCTGTCCACCCACGGCGGCACCGGCCGCACCGGCGGCCCCTACGGCGAGCTCAACTACGCCGGGCTGCGCACCTCCCACCTGCAGGGCGTCTCCTGGGGCGACGGCGACCCGAGGCCGCTGGACCCGCGGGTCCTGGCCTCAGGGGAGAGGGCACAGGGCTGACCCATGGCCGTCAACGGCTCGAGCACCAGCACGGACCCGAGCACCCCGGGGGGCCCCGCAGCCGTCGAGCACTTCGACGTCATCATCGTGGGCGCCCGCTGCGCCGGCTCACCGCTCGCCACGCTGCTCGCGCGCGCCGGACTGAAGGTGGTCGTGCTCGAGCAGGCGACCTTCCCGAGGCCGACGCTGTCCTCGCACCTCCTGGAAGCGGACGGACTGAGCTTCCTCAGCCGGCTCGGCGTGCTCGGGCCGGTCGAGAAGACCGGCGTGCGCTTCATGAAGCACACCGACACCCGGCTCGGCGACTTCCGGGTGCACGCCCCCTTCCCGCTGGCCTTCGACGACCCCGGCGGCGCCGCCTTCCTCCAGCGCCACCTGCTCGACGCGATCCTCGCCGACGCCGCCGCCGAGTCCGGCGCGGACCTGCGGATGGGGACCCGGGTCGTCGAGGTGCTGTGGCACCGCGGCCGGGTCTGCGGCGTGCGCGCCGAGAAGGGGGGCGTCACGACCCGGCTGCACGCGCCCTTGGTCGTCGGCGCCGACGGCCGCGCCTCGACCGTCGCCTACATGTGCGGCTCCCACAAGTACAACGTGAACCACAACCAGCGCTCCTACTACTTCACCTTCTTCGAGGGAGCCGACCCCGCCTACGACGACCTGTTCGTCTTCCACCGCTGGGGCGACCGCATGGTGTGGGCCGGCCCCGCCGACAACGGGCTGTACCTCGTCGGCGTCTCGCCCGAGCAGCACGAGCGCGACTACTTCCGGCGCGAGACCGAGGCCGGGCTCCTCGCCCACATGCGGGTCTGCGAGCCCACCGCCAAGGCGCTGGCAGGCGCCCGCATCGCGCAGAAGATCTCCGGCATCGTCAAGTTCGACGGCTACCTCCGCCAGGCCTCCGGACCGGGCTGGGTGCTCGTCGGCGACGCCGGTCACTTCAAGGACCCGTCGGCCGGTCGCGGCATCGGCGACGCCTTCCTCCAGGTGGAGGCGCTCGCCCCGGCGATCGTCGCCTCCCTCGACGGGTCGGGCCACGGCGGCGCGGACGAGACGCTGCGCCGCTGGGGCGTCTGGCGCGACCGCCGCTTCGAGGGCCACTACTGGCTCGCGACCACCCTGGGCGAGGCCGGCCCGCTGCCCGGCGCCGTCCCCGAGGCGCTCCGGCGCCTGCACGAACGCGGCCAACTCGACCGATTCTTCGACCTGTTCAGCCATCGCTCGCGCTACTACGACGTGTTCCCGCTGCGCGACATGGGCCTGGCGACCGCCCGCCGCCTGGTGGCCGGTTCCCAGCCTCGCGGCCCGCTGCTCAAGGAGACCCTCGGGCTACTCGCCCGAGAGCCGCGCCGTCGGTGGATCAACCGACGCCCGGCGCTCGCCTCGTCCGACCTGACGGCCCCGCCGGTCGCCCGGACACCCCGTACAGCACGACCGGACCAGAGGGAGACCGCGGATGCGGCACATAACGGATGAGCCCCGGGCGGAGGCCGATGTCGTCGTGGTCGGCGCCGGCCTCGCCGGTCTGACCGCGGCCCGCGAACTGGCGTCGGCCGGCTGGACCGTACGCCTGCTGGAGGCCCGCGACCGGGTGGGCGGTCGGCTCAAGGGCCTCGACCTGGGCGACGGGAAGACGGCCGACCTCGGCGGCGAGTACTTCGGCGACAAGAGCACCCTGATCGCCGAGACCGGCCGCTCGCTCGGCGTGCAGGGATTCCGCACCTACGACCACGGACGCCGGCTCAGCTTCGTGGGCGGCCGCCGGCACGCGTACACCGGACTGTTCCCTTGGAAGCTCGCACCGACCACGCTCGCCGACTTCGGCCAGGCCGTCCTGCGCATCGAGCGGCTCTCGCGCACCGTCCCTCCCGAGGCGCCGTGGCTGGCGCCGGACGCGAAGGCACTGGACAGCCAGACGTTCTGGTCCTGGTGCCGGCGCAACGTGGCGACACCGACCGCTCGCGAGTTCCTGTCGATGGTGACGGAGGCCGCGTACTGCGCCTCGCCCTCCGACCTGTCACTGCTGCACGTGCTGTACTACGCCAGCGCCTCGGGCGGGTTCCGCTACCTCCTGGAGATCAGCCGCGGCATCCAGCGCTACCGATTCGAGGGCGGCGCGCACAGCATCCCGCAGAGGCTCGCGCAAACCCTGACCGACGAGGTCCGCCTCGGCGCGGTCGTCCGCCGCATCGAACAGCGCGCCGACTCGGTGATCGTCTCGGGCCCCGGCTTCGAGACACGGGCCCGCTGGGCGGTCGTCGCCGTCCCGCTGACCCTCTCCAGCCGCATCGAGTACGCACCCGCCCTGCCTGGCTACCGCGACCAGCTCACCCAGCGCATGCCGGCCGGCGCCGCGCTCAAGTGCCTCGCGATCTACGACGAGCCGTTCTGGCGGGCCGACGGCTTCAGCGGCCAGGTAACCACCAGCGACGGCCCCTTCCGGGTCGCCCTGGACACCTCGCCGCCCGACGGCAGCCCGGGCGTGCTGTCCGCCTTCGTCACCGGCTCGGCGGCCCGCAGGCTGACCCGCCTGCCCAAGCCGGAACGGCGCACGGCCGTCGTCGGCGCGCTGGCCCGCGCCCTGGGCCCGCGCGCCGCCAAGCCCGCCGACTTCGTCGAACAGAACTGGCTGGACGAGGAGTTCACCCGAGGCTGCTACCACGGCTTCGCACCGCCCGGTGTCTACACGTCCTACGGCCCCGCCCTGCGCGCCCCCATCGGCCGCATCCACTGGGCCGGCACCGAGACCGGCGTCCACCAGATGGGCTCCATGGGCGGCGCCGTCGACTCCGGCCTGCGCGCAGCCCGCGAGCTCTTCGCCCGCGCCGTCGGCGACCGCGACCCCGGCGCGGCGATCCTGGGCGCGGTGGGCCGTGGCTGACCACCCCGCCCGCGCCCCGCTCGCGTCTGCCGGCGCGCCCCACGAGGGCGGGGCCGCCGCCGACCGCGGCGCACTGCTCGTCATCGGCGGATACGGACTCGTGGGCGCCCAGGCGGCGCGGCTGCTGCGGCAGCGCGATCCCGGGCTGCGGCTGCTGATCGGGGGCCGCAACCCGGGGCGGGCGAAGGAGCTCGCCTCCTCGCTCGGGGCGCAGGCCGTCGCCGTCGACGTCGGCCGGCCGCGTCCGCTGGCGGCGCTGCCCGAGCGGCCGGCCGCGATCCTCGCGGCGGTCAGCGACGGGCAGGGCCACCTCGTCGCCGACGCGATGCGCCTCGGTATCCCCCTCGCGGACATCCACCGGGCCGGAAACGCCGACGTCCTCGACGTCTGCGTGGCCGCGGCCCGCGAACGGCCCACGGCCGCTGTCCTGTTGTCGGGCAGCTGGTTCGCCGGACTCGCCGCCCTCATGGCCGCCGCCGCGATACGCGAACTCGGCGGCGCCGCCGACCAGGTGGACATCGTCGTCCTGGCATCCTCCGACGACCGGGTCGGCCCCGACTCCTGGGGCTTCGGCGAGCGGCTGGCCTGGCCCTACTACCCGATGCGCGACGGCCGACGTACTCCCGTGCAGCCCATGACGGACACGCGCCGGGTGCGCTGCGCGGACGGCGCCGAACGCCCCGCCGCGCTGGTGGGCACGCTGGAGCAGACCACGGTGCCCGTCACCCTCGGCGTCCCGACGGTCCAGACCCGCATGGCGCTGCAGAGCCCGGCGTCCCTGCGCGCCCTGGTCGGTCTCAAGCGGTCCGGGACGTTGCGCGCCCTCGCCCGCCCAGCCCTGCGCACCGTTCGCTCCGCCCTTCTGGAGCGGACCGGCACGGGGGACTTCGCCGGACTCACGGTCACCGGACGCGGCCATGGCCGGACCGTCTCGGTCGATCTGCTGGACCCGCGCGGCCAGGCGCACCTGAGCGCTGTGGGCGCCGCCTGGGCCGCCGAGCAGGTCCTCGGCGCCCGCCTGCCGGCCGGCGTCTCCTACCCGGAGCAGTCCGCGCACCCCAAGGGCGACTTCGACCTGCTGCGGCAGGCCCTTGTCCAGGTCCGCACGACCGGCTTCACCCAGGAACCCTGACCCCGCCCACGAGAGGAACCACACGCCATGGACACGAAGCCGGACATCGACCCCGACCACGGCACGGACGGCAGGACCGCCGCGCTCCTCCTGGTCGCCCTGCGCGCCGTCGGCGGCGCCGCGTTCCTCGCCCCGACGCTCGGCACGAAGACCTTCGCCATCAGGGACGACGCCGAAGGGGCCTACCTGGTGCGCCTGTTCGCGGCCCGCAACCTGGCCATGGCCGGCGGTCTGCTGCTCAGCAGGGGCCGGGCGCGGCGCCTGTGGTTCCAGGCCGGCGTCGTCTGTGACGCACTGGACACGGCGGCCGGGCTGATGGGGCTGCGGACCGGCAAGAAGGCCTCCTCGGCGACCGTCGACACCCTCGCCGCGCTCGCCGCCACCGCGATCGGCGTGGCCGGCCTGCGGACCGGACGCCGGGAGGAGGAGCGGTGACCGAACGGGTCTGCGTCATCGGGGCCGGTTCCGCGGGCATCGCCATGGCCCGCGCCCTGGTCCTGCGCGACATCCCCTTCGACTGCTACGAGCGCGGCTCCGCGATCGGCGGCCTGTGGCGCTACCCCACGGACCCGCCCGCAGACGACCGGGACGCCGACGACGCCCGCAGCTGCGCCTACCCGTCGCTGCACGCGAACACCTCCAAGACGGTCATGCAGTACCCGAGCTTCCCGATGCCCGACGACTGCCCGGACTACCCCCACCACACCCAGGTGGCCCGTTACCTGGACGCCTACGCCGACCGTTTCGGCCTGCGCGAGCACATCCGCTTCGACACCGAGGTGACCCGAGCCGCCCCCGCCCCCGGCGGCGGCTGGAACGTGACCCTCGGCGACTGCTCCGTGCACCACTACCGCGCCGTCCTCGTCGCCTCCGGCGGACGCCACGGCGAGCCCGTGTACGGCTGTTTCGACGGGGAGTTCACCGGCGAGCAGCTGCACTCCATGGACTACCGCGGGCCCGCTGGCCTCGAGGGGAAACGGGTCGTCGTCCTCGGCCTCGGCGCGACCGCCGCCGACATCGCCACCGAGATCTCCCGGGTCGCCGAGACCACCTCTCTGTCCGTGCGCACCGGCCACTACGTCGTCCCCAAGATCCTCGAGGGCCGCCCGATCGACCGGCTCTCGCCGCTGATGAAGAAGCTGTCCGTCGAGCAGCGCCGCCCGCTGGTGAAGCTGATGCTCAAGCTCGTCCACGGCGACATGACCCAGTACGGTCTGCCCGCACCCCCCTACCAGGTCGGCCAGGGCCCCCTGGTGGCCAGCAGCGAACTCCTCCCGGCGATCGTGCACGGACGGATCACGCCCCGCCCGGTGATCGTGGCCGCCGAGGACCGCAAGCTGCGCTTCGCCGACGGACAGACCGTCGAGGCGGACGCGATCGTCCACTGCACCGGGTACCGGATCTCCTACCCGTTCCTCGACCGGGAGCACGTGGGCGACGGCGACGACGCGCCCCCGCTCTACCACCAGGTCGTGCCCCCGCAGACCGAGGGCCTCTACTTCATCGGCCTGCTGCACTCGATGACCGCGCTGATGCCGCTCGCCGAGGCCCAGTCCGACTGGGTCGGCGACCTGCTCAGCGGCGCCGTCCGGCTCCCGCCGCGCGAGCAGATGTGGGCCCGGATCCGGCACGCGCGGCGCCGCCAGGACAAACGGTTCTACGACTCTTCCGGGCACCTCCTGGTGGATCCGCAGGAATACGAGCGGCTCATGACCGCCGAACGCGCGAGGAAGGACTGACAGTCATGCTCCAGACCCGAAAGCCCCGGGGGCCCGGCGCGCAACCGAGCGGCTCCGTCCGGCGCACCACCCTCGGCAAGGTCCTGCGCGGCCAGTTCGAACCGCGCCGCGTCGCCCTGCTCAAGCCGGTCAACGTCGGGCTCATGGCCGAACTCGCCGCCGAGCGCCACGGCCGCGTCCCGCTCCTCCTCGACCAGCCCTTCGCCTGGGACCCCGAGCAGCGCACCGCACTGGACTACGTCGAGTTCGCCCACCTGGTGGAGCAGTTCTCCGCCGTCCTCACGGCGGCCGGCGTCAGGCGCTGGGACCGGGTCGTGATCCTCAAGACCCCGAACTACGACGTCCAGGCGCTCGCCTGGGCCGCCGCCCGGATCGGCGCGATCCCCGCACTGCTGTCCGCCGGCCTCGACCCCGACATCCTCAACATCCTCCTGGAACGCCTCCAGGCCCGGTACCTGGTCACCGATCCGCAGACCGCCGCGTACGCGCGCCTGGACCGGGCCAGGCTCGACGCCCTCGGCGTCCGGGCCGTCGCCGACATCGACGGCGGCGTCCCGGTCGAAGACCTGTGGGGCGGCGCGGTGCCCGCGCCGGCGCCCCTCAAGGACGAGGACCCGATGATGATCACCCACACGTCGAGCACGACGGGCGTGTCGAAACTGGCGGAGACCTCCGCGAAGGCGGTGTCGTTCTCGGCGTTCATGGAGTCCGTCTTCCCGTTCCTGCACAACGACAACGAGCTGTTCGCCAGCGCCATCTCGCACGTCCACGTCCGCGGTGCGATCACCCAGCAGGCCGCGTTCTCCCGCGGTACCCCGCTGCTCGGCATCGGCCGTCCCGACGACGAGACCATGGTCCGCCTGCTGCAACGGCACCGCCCCACGATCCTGGAGGCCCACCCCAACGCCTACGTCGGCTGGGAACGCCTCCTCGACGACCCCGCGCAGCCGTTCGCCGGCATCCGCGTCTTCATCAACACCTTCGACGCCATCCACCCGCGCACCATCCGCCGCTTCCTGAACACCTCGACCCGCACCATGCCGCTGTGGTGGCAGTGCTACGGCATGACCGAGACCCAGGTGGTCTCCGTGCGTCCGTACACCCGGCGCTCCGCCGCCCGGCTCGGCGGCCGCGACTCGCGCAGCGTCGGCTGGGAGGTGCCCGGCGTACGCGCCCGCATCGCAGACCCGGCCACCGGCAGGCGGCGCAGCTCGCAGTCTCAGCCGGGGATGATCCAGGCCCGCACCCGCGCCCGGGCTCTGTCGTTCGTCGGCACCCCGGAGAAGTTCTCCGAGCGCCGGCACGGCAGGTGGTTCGACACCGGCGACTGGGGCCGTCGCGGCCGCTGGGGCCAACTTGAGATCCTCGACCGGGTCGCCGACCGCATCGACGGCGTGGACAGCTGCCTGTGGCTCGAGGACGTCCTCATGGGCCGGATCCCCGACGCCGAGGAGATCGTCGTCGTCCCCGACGGCGAGGGCCGGCCGGTGCCGGTGATCTGCATGCGCGACGGCAAGACCCTGGACCCGCTCGCCTGGAAGAGCGCGTCGGCGGGCCTCACCGGGCTGGCCGAGCCCTTCGAGGTCTCGCCGCAGGACCTGCGCCGGACCGCGACGGTCAAGGCCCGGCGCTACCTCCTCACCGAAATGATCAAGAACGGTCGTCCCGCGCCCGTGTCCCCCGAGATCGTCCTGCGCGACGGCGCCTGAGCCCCGCACGAAGGACCCGAGGACCTGAGGAGTCAATGCAGTGCACGACATCAGCGAGAACCCACGGATCGAGGCCGACGTCATCGTCGTAGGCGCGGGCTTCGCGGGCGTCACGGCCGCGCGTGAACTGAAGCAGGCCGGCAAGACCGTGGCGCTGCTCGAAGCCCGCCCCCGCCTCGGCGGCCGCTCGCTGAGCCGGCCGATCGGGGACGGCAAGATCGTCGAGCTGGGCTGCGAGTTCAACGGACAGCCCGACTCGATCAGCGCCCGCACCGGCCGCTCGGTCGGCATCGGCTCCCACAGGGTCTACGACGAGGGACACCGGCTGATCGACGACGGCGGCCGCATCGCACGCTGGAAGGGCATGGCTCCCAAGGTCGGCCCTGCCACCCTGGTCGACTTCGCCCAGGCCGCCCTGCGCATCGAGCGGATGCGCCGCGAGGTCCCCCAGGACGCCCCCTGGCAGGCCCCGCGCGCGGCCCAGTGGGACCGCCAGACCATGCACTCCTGGACGCGCCGCAACCTGCGCACCCGCGGCGGACGTGCCCTCATGGGCTTGATGATCGAGGCGGGCCTGGCCGCCGCCCCCGCCGACGTCTCCCTCCTGCACGTCCTCAACTACGCCAACGGCACCGGCGGCTTCCGCGCCATGACCCAGGTCACCGGAGGCGTCCTGGAGAACCGTTTCGACGGCGGCTCACACGGCCTGGTCCTGCGCCTCGCCGAGAGCGTCGCCGATACGACGTACGTCAACGCCGCCGTACGCCGCATCCGCCATGCCGGCAACAAGGTCACCGTCACCGGCGACGGATTCGAGGCCGTCGGCAGCCGCGTGGTGATGGCCGTGCCGGTCCCGCTCGCCGACCGCATCGACTACGACCCACCGCTGCCCGCCTACCGCGACCAGCTCAGCCAGCGCATGACGATGGGCTCGGCGATCAAGTACCTCGCCCTCTACGACGAGCCGTTCTGGCGCGCCGACGGCCTCACCGGCATGGTGATAAGCCCCCGCAGCCCCGTCCGCGCCACCATCGACAGCTGCCCGCCCGACGGCACCCCCGGCGTCCTGGCCGCCTTCGTCACCGGCCCGCCCGCCCGCCGCCTGGCCCAGCTGTCAGCCGAAGGACGCCGAGCCGTGGTCCTCGGCGAACTCGCCCGCTACTTCGGACCACGCGCCGGACGGCCCTACGAACTCATCGAGCAGAACTGGATGGCCGAGCCCTACACCCGCGGCTGCTACCACGCCTACGCCCCGCCCGGCCTCTACACCGCGTACGGGCCTGCGCTGCGCGAGGCCGTCGGCCGCATCCACTGGGCCGGCGCGGAGAGCGTGCCCCACGAGTTCGGCTCGATGTCCGGCGCGATCTACTCCGGCCGCAGAGCGGCGACCGAGATCATCGCCGCGGACGCCGGTGAACGCCCCGAGCGCCTCCTTCCGGCGACACCCCTCCAGGCGAAAGGCGTCAACTGATGTCCGAGGTACCCCAGTTCCCCGTCTACGACCGGGTCGCCCTGATGTCGGTGCACCTCGCCGAGGTCGGGGTCGGCCAGGCGCTCAACGCACTGCGCTCGGCGCCCGCACCGGCCGCGATCGAAGGGCTGCGCTACGCCCAGACCTGGCTGATGAGCCCGCTGCGCACCGGCGCCCTCCCCTCGGCCAAGGTCACCGGCGTGGCCCTGATCGCCGCCTGGGACGACGACCAGTCCCTCGACCGGTACCTGTCCCACCCGACCGCGCAGGTCTACCGCAAGGGCTGGAACGCCCGCTTCGAGCCGGTGCGCACTGTGGGTGCCTGGCCCGGCCTGCCCGACCTGCCGCGCCAGGAGAAGCCCACCGACGACGATCCGGTCGCCGTCCTCACCATGGCCCGGGTGCGCATGAACCGCTTTGCCCCGTTCGCCTCGGCCGCCGGCCCCGCCGAACGCGAGGCCCAGCGCCACCCGGGGTTCCTGGCCGGAACGTCCCTGTTGCGGCCGCCCGGCCGCGTGGCCACGCTCTCCCTGTGGCGCAACGCACGCGAGATGCGCCAGTACACCGTCGGCTCCTACCCGGGAGGCCATCTGGAGGCGATGAAGAAGCACCAGGACAAGGAGTTCCACCACGAGACACTGTTCGTACGGTTGCGCCCCTACGCGACCGAAGGCCAGTGGAACGGGCGAGACCCGCTCGGCCGCACCGAACCGGCGACGAAGGCATGAGGAGCGACATGGCGACGTACACGGTCGAGCTGCCGGCCGGAACCATCGAGTACGAGGACACCGGAGGCGACGGCCCGGTCCTCGTCCTCCTGCACGGGCTGCTCATGGACGCCTCGCTGTGGGAGGGCGTCGTCGACGAACTGCGCGCCGACCACCGTTGCGTCGTGCCCGTGCTCCCGCTGGGCGCCCACACCCTGCCGATGCCCGAGGGCGCCGACCTCTCCCCGCAGGGCCTCGCCCGCCTCGTCGCCCAGTTCCTGGAGCGGCTCGACCTCAAGAACGTCACCCTGGTCGGCAACGACACCGGCGGCGCCCTCGTCCAGCTGATGCTCGGCGAACTCGACGACCGCCTCGGCGGGATCGTCCTCGTCTCCTGCGACGCCTACGACAACTTCCCGCCCGGCCTGACCGGCAGGACCGTCGTCCTCACCGGCAAGCTGCCACCCGCGTTGTTCGGCGCGTTCATGCAGCAGATGCGGCTCAAGCCGGTCCGCCGGCTCCCGATCGCCTTCGGCTGGCTGACCAAACGCGGCGACGCCGTCACCGCCGGCTGGCTGCGGCCCGTCCTGAAGCTGCCGGCGATCCGCCGCGACACGGTCCGGGTGCTGCGGGGCATCTCCGCCCACCGCACGGCCCTGCTCGAGGCCGCCGAACGGCTGCCCTCCTTCGACCGGCCCGCCCTGGTCGTCTGGGCCGAGAAGGACCGCGTGATGCCCGCCGACCACGGGCGCCGCCTGGCCGCGGCCCTGCCCCAGGGACGGCTCGTGGAGGTGCCGGACAGCTACTCCTTGCTGCCCTTGGACCAGCCCGCCGCCCTGGCCCAGGCCATCCGGGCGTTCACCCGCGCCTGACCAGCGCCGACGGGCGCCGGCCGGGGCGGAAGATCCTGGATGTCACCAAAGGGTTCTCGGTACGTCGGGACAGCGCGTGAGCGCGCCGGAAGCGCTCCCGCTCTCCCATCCGAACTCTGCCGAGGCAGCCACCCTGTTCCTGACGATCAGCACCATCGGCGACCCGAACGCCCCGCCACCGACCTGGGCTTGCGGGACCACGTCACCGAAATCGCCGGCACGGCCGCAACAGCCTGCCCCAGGATGACACTCGAGCCGACCACGCCCTGGCACGCCATCAGGCCCGCGCGGACCCGACAACGTGACAACGCCGTCGTCGAGGATCGTGCAGCCGACGATGTGGTCGCGGGCCTGCTCGGGGATGAGGTCGCGGCCCTCCTGTCCCATCACGGCGGCGACTTCCAGTTCGAAGTCGAACATGTCCGATCCTGGGAGCATGGGGACGTCCATGTGTGGGCCGTACACCGCGTAGGCGTTGCCGAAGTAGAACGTCGGGGCCGCGTACCACCGCTCCGGCACCCGTCCGCCCCGTCCACGGACCGCCGTACGCCCTCCACGGATTCTTCGAATCCCACCAGCGAGCATTCGCCACGCCGGCTGCAGAAACACCCAAACGCTAGATCTTGGACTTGAACATGGCAGGAAGCACGAGGAAACTCCCGATTCGTCTGCTCCCTGCCTGCTTCTGCAGGTCAAGGGCGGTCTCCGGAGGCTACATCGTTTCGCATGTCCGGTCAGCTGTCGCCAGGTGTTCGAGGCCTCACACTGACCCGTCGCCTCGCCTCCCTGGTTGCCGAGTTGAAGGTCGCGAAGGACCGGTCCGTCTCGGCCGCTTGGTGGTCAGCCACCCACAGACGATAGAAAGGTTGCATGAGGGAAGTTTCGGGTCAATCTGGACGTGATACGCCTGATGCATCCATGAGGACTCATCGGCCCGGTCGGCCCCGTCAGGGGGGAGGGGCGTGGCGGTCGGGCTCGCTGCTGAGCGTGCACAGCCTCGCCGGCCAGGTCTTCCTGCTCGAGCTGGCGATCGTGGTGCTGCTCGTCGCCGCCACCCTGGTGGCCCTCGTGGTGCAGGCACGACGCGACATCATGGCGGACGCCCGCCACCGGACGCTCACCGCGGCGCAGACGTTCGCGCACTCCCCGGGGATCGTGCCGGCGCTGAACAGCGCGAACCCGACCGCGGTGCTGGAGCCGCCCGCGGAGGCGGCCCGGAAGGCCGCTGGCGTCGACGCCATCATCGTGTACGGGCTGAACGGGATCACTCTCACCCACAGCGACCCGCATCAGATCGGGAAACGCATCATCGGGCCTTACGCGAAGGCGGCGACGGGCAAGCCCTTCACGAGTACCTTCCAGGGGTCCCTGGGGCTGTCCGTGATCTCGGCGGTCCCCGTCAGGGGGCCTGACGGCTCGGTCGTCGCCATCGTCGCCGTGCCCGTCACGGTGGAGAAGGTGCAGCACAGGCTGAACATGCAGCTGCCGGTCCTCTTCGGCGGCGCCGCCATGGCCCTTGTCGTCGCCGCAGGCGGATCGGGCCTGGCGAGCCGACGGTTGCGACGGCAGACCCACGGGCTGGGGCCGACCGAGATGACCCGGATGTACGAGCACCACGACGCGGTGCTGCACGCGGTGCGGGAAGGAGTACTGATCGTCGGCGGTGACGGCCGGCTGCTGCTGGCCAACGACGAGGCACGACGGCTCCTGGACCTGCCGGCGGACGCGGAGCGGCGAGACATCACCCAGCTGGGGCTGGATGAGGACCTCGCCGGGCTGCTGGCCTCCGACCGCCCCGCCACCGACGAGGTGTACCTGGCGGCCGACCGGCTGCTCGCGGTCAGCAAGCGGCTCACCGCACCTCACGGACCGGTCAGCAGCGTGGTCACGCTCCGGGACACCACCGAGCTGCGGGCCCTCTCCGGCCGGGCGGAGGTGGCCCGCGGACGGTTGCAGTCGCTCTACGACGCCGGGCTGCGGATCGGCACGACGCTCGATGTGAAGCGCACGGCCGAGGAACTGGCCGAGGTGGCGGCGACCCGATTCGCCGACGTCGTCACCGTCGATCTGCTGGACCCGGTCCTGCGAGGCGAGGAAACCTCCGGTGCGGCCGCCGGGATCACCGAGCTGCGCCGCAGCGCCGTCGCCGGTCTCGACGCGGACCATCCCCTCCACCCCGTCCGCGAGCTGATCCGCTTCGTCCCGGCCCACCCAGTCGCCACGGCGATGACCGAGGGCCGACCGATCCTGGTCGGGGACCTGAGCGCCTCCGACGGCTGGCGGGCCCAGCAACCCGAACAGGCTCGGCGGATTCTCGATCACGGCATCCACTCCATGCTCGTGGTTCCCTTGCGAGCCCGCGGTGTGGTGCTGGGAGTGGTGGAGTTCTGGCGTGCGAAGGGCTCCGGGTCGTTCGAGGACGAGGACGTGTCCTTCGCCGAGGAGTTGGCCGCCCGGGCAGCGGTGTCCATCGACAACGCCCGCCGCTACACCCGCGAACACGCCATGGCCGTCACCCTGCAGCACAGCCTGCTGCCACACACGCTGCCCGAGCAGTCCGCCCTCGACGTGGCCTACCGCTACCTGCCGGCCGAAAGCGGGGTGGGCGGGGACTGGTTCGACGTCATCCCGCTGTCCGGTACGCGGGTGGCACTGGTCGTAGGCGATGTCGTCGGCCACGGTCTGCACGCCTCGGCGACCATGGGCCGGCTGCGCACCGCCGTGCGCAACTTCGCCGGCCTGGACATGCCCGTGGAGGAGCTGCTGGGCCGGCTCGACGAGCTGGTGGCGCAGATCGACGCCGAGGAGGTCGCCGCGGAGGACGGGCCGGGGATGATCACCGGGGCGACCTGCCAATACGCCGTCTACGACCCCACCTCCGGGCGGCTGGCCGTCGCCACCGCCGGCCATCCGGGACCGGCGGTGGTCCGGCCCGACGGGACCGTCGACTTCCCTCAGCTGCCCGTCTCCCCGCCACTGGGACTCGGAGCCGGCCTGCCTGTCGAGACCGCCGAGCTCACCGTGCCCGAGGGTTCCCGACTGGTGCTTTACACCGACGGACTGATCGAGGACCGGGTCCGAGACCTGGACCTCGGTCTGGAGGCCCTGCGCGAAGCTCTGACAGGGCCGAGCCTCACGCCGGAGGCCACCTGCGCGGCGGTGGTGGAGGCCATGCTGTCCACCCGGCCAAGAGATGACATCGCGCTGCTGGTGGCCCGCACGCACCGACTCGGACCGGAGCAGGTTGCCGAGTGGGACGTGCCCCGTGACCCGGCGGCGGTGGCCCCGGTGCGCACCGCCTGCGCCCGCCGGCTGACGGAGTGGGGGCTGGAGCAGGTCGGCTTCACCGCCGAACTCGTCCTCAGTGAGCTGCTCACCAACGCCATTCGCTACGGCGCCGAGCCCATCGCCGTCCGGCTGCTCCGCACGGTGCCGATCAGCAGCGCCGCCGCGGGCACCCTGATCTTCGAGGTCTCCGACGGCAGCAGCACCTCGCCGCGGCTGCGCTTGGCGAAGGTCACCGACGAAGGCGGCCGCGGACTCTTCCTGGTCGCCCGCTTCACCGAACGCTGGGGGACCCGCTACACGCCCACCGGCAAAGTCATCTGGGCCGAACAATCCCTGCGCCACGGCGCCACGCCGGAGACGGAAGGACTCGGCGAGATCCTGCTCGGCCAATGGGACGACACGGCACTGTGAGGTGAGCGCGTACGTCCCATCACTCTATCCTCGCGCATGCCCAGGTGCCCGCATGGGTGCGGCTGGGGCTCGGGGCGTACGGAACCCTGATCCAGCCGGGTAAAGATGCTGATCGCACGCTTCCGGACCACGTTCCGCCATCGAGGCGGCCGGTACCCTGGCCTCTATGACCACTTCGTCGGCGCAGTGGACCAGAGGAAGCCGGGAGGCACAGCGGAAGGCTCGCCCCTCCGGACCCGGTGCTGCTGGCAGCCGCTCGAGGTGACCACCTCACACCCCGAGCTCGGGGAGCAGTCGTGACCACACCGTGTGCCCGAGCAGCGGCGGTTTTCGGCTGCTTCGCTCTCGTGGCACTGGGCCTGAGCGCTTGCGAGAACACACCGACCGCCACACTCGCGAAGCCGTCAGTAGCCATGTCCGCCGATGACGTGGGCGGCATGCGCGCACTGGTCTCCGCAGCGAAACAGGAGGGCACGCTCAGAGCGATCGCGCTGCCCCGTGACTGGGCCAACTACGGCGGCCTGATCAACGGCTTCGAGAAGAAGTACCGGATCAAGGTCACGGTCGAGGATCCGCTGGGCCACAGCGAGGACGAGATCGACGCCCTGAGGAAAAGCGGGAACCGGCCGACAGCACCTGACGTGATCGACGTGGGCAATACGTTCGCGCGGAAAGCCGCTGCGCGGAATCTGCTCGCGCCGTACAAGGTAGCCGCTTACGATGCGATCCCCGGTGATCAGAAGGACACGAAGGCCCGCTGGTACAACAACTACGGGGGCTACATCTCCATCGGCTGCGACGCCAACCGGGTCAAAGTCTGCCCGGCAACCTTCGCCGATCTTCTGAAGCCCGATCACAAGGGCATGGTCGCGCTCGAAGGCGACCCGCCCCGGTCGGCGACCGCCTTCGACAGCGTCTACGCGGCCGCGCTGGCGAATGGCGGATCGTTCGACAACATCCAGCCCGGTCTCGACTTCTTCGCCGAACTCAAGAGGAACGGCAACTTCAACCCCCTCAATTCCAACTCGGCGACGGTCGAGGACGGCCGGACCCCCATCAGCATCAACTGGGACTACATCAACCTCCACTACGCCGAACAGCTCCGCGACAAGGGCGTGAACTGGCAGGTCGCGATCCCCTTCGACGGCAGCTTCGCCCAGTATTTCGCGCTGGCGATCAACAAGAACGCCCCGCACCCGGCGGCCGCCCGGCTGTGGCAGGAGTACCTCTTCAGCCCAGAGGGCCAGAACCTCCGGCTGCGCGCCTTTGCCCGCCCAGTGCTCATGGACGCCATGAGGCGGGACGGCACCCTCGACAAGGCCGCCGCTGCACGACTGCCGACGGTTGAGGGAACACCGCAGTTCCCGACGGACGCGCAACTGGAGAAGGCGAGGAAGACGGTCAACCAGGGCTGGGCGAAGGCCGTCTCCGGCTAGCTGGGACGGTCCTCGTCGCCCATCAGGTGTGCAGTGAACGGGCACCGACTCGGACCGGGCGCGTCCGGTTGAGCAGAGGTGAGCCGGACGACGGGAGACGACCGGTAAGACCAATCGTCTGCCGCGTGAGTGACCGGCTGCGAACGCCGCCCTGACGCCTGATCGGTGCTGTCGGCCCCACCTTCGCAGGGAGGCCCACCAGCGTGGACAGCCCGGCCCAAGATCCGGAACAGCACGGGCCACGGCACGGACAACCGTCTCGGCCTGCCTCCATTCCTCCAGGTCAGGGTATGGACCGGTGCGCCGCAGTCGCATCGAGAGCTCCATCACGGCCCGGCCGGCTCCTTGTCGGCCTCGCCTTTGCGCGCGAGCTCGGGGACCGGGTTCCTTGTCGGACAACAGGAGGTCTCCCTCCCCGGCGCCAGTGGTCCCACCGGCAACAGCGCCACGATCGACCATCGTGACCGAGAGACCGGCACGGGTGGCGTAGTAGGCGCAGGCCGCGCCGACCATTCCCGCTCCGACGACGATGACGTCTGACGAGTTGCCCATGGGCCGCAGTACCATTTCACATTGCACTGATCCCGCAAAGGGTTCCAACCCCATAACTCCTGAGGTCACTTGTGACATTTCATCTGGGACCGTGACGTCCCGCCCCCTGCCGGTAGGCCCCTCCGCTCCTTACCATCCGCGCCATGGATCTAGAGGTACGGCACTTGCGAGTGATCTGCGCGATCGCGGAGGCCGGCAGTCTGACCCGTGCCGCCGCGTCGCTGCGTATGACACAGCCGGGACTCAGCGCCCAACTACGGCGCATCGAAGCCATGCTGGGCGGGCCGATCTTCGACCGCGGGCAGACCGGTGCCGAGCCCACCGCGTTGGGCGAACTGGTACTCACCCGGGCGAGGGCCATCCTGCCGGGCATCGACGGCCTACTGGCCGACACCGCCCGCGCCGCCCACTGCAAAACCGCCCCCGGCCACGTCCGCCTGGGATCGGTGGGCGCACCGCTGCTGGCCGATCTCATAGTGGCAACAAGGGAGTTGATTCCCGGATCGGAGGTGACGACCCGTTGCCAGTACTCCCCGTCGCCCCTGCTGGACGACCTCGCGGCGGGCCGCCTGGAGGCGGCGGTCCTCGGCGACAACCCCGGCCACGAACTCCTGCCGCGCGCGGGAGTCGTCCTGCGCCCGGTCGTCACCGAGCCCGTCTTCGCCCTGCTTCCGTCCACCCATCCGATGGCCGGCCGCGAGGAGGTGAGCCTGGGCGAACTCATCGGGGAGGACTGGGCCATGCCGCACCCGGACAGTGACCGAACCCGGGAGTACTGGGCGTCCGTCTTCTCCCGGACGGGCTGTCAGCCGCACGCACCCTACGAGGCGGAAGGCCGGCAGCTGATCGACATCGTGCGTGCGGGCCTGGCCGTCAGCCTCTGCCAGGCGACCTTCATCGAGGTGCCCGGCGTCGCGGTGCGTCCTCTCGCCGGCAATCCGCTCTGGTACCGCCATGTACTCGGCTGGCGCTGCGACGGACCGCTGGCGGCACACGGCGACGGGATCGTCCGCAGGGTGGCCGAGGGGTATCTCGCCACCTGTGCCGCCGCACCGGCCTACACCCGGTGGCGAAGGCGCCGGCCGGAGTCGCTGCGCCTGCCGGAGTGAGCCGCCGCGCGAGGGCCATCAAGTCGCTCGCCGACGCGGGCCGGGTCGGTCAGTTCCCGGGCGAACACCTGGACCGAGGCACCCGCAGGGTCGGCGTGGTCGAGCGGCACGGTGAACGCGTGATCGGTCACGGCGAGACCGGGCAGGTGACAGGTACGGCTCATGCGGTCCTTTCCTCGGCGACCGGCGCGGACGCCGGCCGGGTCAGCGGCTCGGGGTAGTGACAGGCGACCTCATGGCCCGGGGCGATCACGCGCAGCGCGGGCCGTTCGGTGGCGCACGGGTCGGCCGCCTTCGGGCAACGGGTGCGGAACGGACAGCCGCTGGGCGGATCGAGCGGACTGGGCAGGTCGCCGCTCAGGACGATCCGCTCGCGGGTCCGCTCGGCGTCCGGGTCGGGCAGCGGTACGGCGGAGAGCAGGGCGTGGGTGTACGGGTGCGCGGCGCTGCCGTAGAGACTGTCCCGGTCGGCCGTTTCCACGACCGTGCCCAGGTACATCACGGCGACCCGGGTGCTGATCTGGCGGACCGCGCCGAGGTCGTGCGCGATGAACACGTAGGCGAGCCCGTACTCCTGCCGCAGGTCCTTGAGCAGGTTGAGGATCTGCGCCTGCACCGACACGTCGAGCGCCGAGACGGGCTCGTCGCACACCACCAGTCTCGGCCGCAGCGCCAGCGCCCGGGCGATCCCGATGCGCTGCGCCTGGCCGCCGGAGAACTCGTGGGGGTAGCGGGCGGCGTGCTCCGGCCGCAGGCCCACCCGCTGAAGCAGCTCTTCCACCGGTTCGTCGGGGGTCAGCCCCTGGTAGCGATACGGGGCCGTCAGGATCTGTCGGACGGTCTGGCGGGGGTTGAGCGAGGAGAAGGGATCCTGGAAGATCATTTGCAGGTCGCGGCGCACTGACCTCATCAACTGCTCGTCCAGCGTGGTCAGTTCGCTTCCGGCCACGCGGATCGTGCCCGATGTGGGCTCGGTGAGCCGAGTCAGCAACCGGGCGACCGTGGACTTGCCGCAGCCCGACTCGCCGACCAGACCCAGCGTCTCCCCCGCGTCCACGCGCAACGACACACCGTCGACCGCCCTGACATGTCCGGCGAGCCGCCGAGTCAGGCCGTGTCGTACGGGGAACTGCTTGACGAGGTCGCGCGCTTCGAGCAGCGGTGCGTTCATGCTGTTCACGCCGTCACCTCCGGTGCCGACAAGGTGGGCAGCCGATGGGGCAGCGGCCCGTCGACGCGGGGTACGCAGGCGAGCAGGCCCTTGGTGTAGGCGTCGCGCGGCCGGTAGAACACGTCGCGGACCGTGCCCCGTTCGACCGCGCGGCCGCCGTACATCACGACGACCTCGTCGGCGAGTCCCGCGACCACGCCCATGTCATGGGTGATGAGCATGATGGCGGTGCCGGACCGCTCCCGTAGCTCCCGCAGCAGATCCAGGATCTGGGCCTGCACGGTCACGTCGAGCGCGGTGGTCGGTTCGTCGGCGATGAGCAGGTCCGGCTCCAGACACAGGGCCATCGCGATCATCACGCGCTGGCGCATGCCGCCGGAGAACTCGTGCGGGTACGCGCGGGCGCGCCGCTCGGGCTCGGGGATGCCGACCCGGTCCAGCATCCGTACCGCGACCCGGTGCCCCTCGCGGCGCCCGGCCCGGCGGTGCGCGCGGTAGGCCTCGGCGATCTGGAAGCCCACCGGGTAGTAGGGGTTCAGGCAGGACAGCGGATCCTGGAAGATCATCGCGACGCGGTCGCCGCGCAGCCGGCGCAGTGGCCGCTGGCCAAGGCTGCTCAACTGCTGTCCGTCGAAGTGGACTTCACCGGTGATCCGGGCATCGGGCAGGAGGCCCATGATGGCCAGGCTGGTGACGGACTTGCCGCTGCCCGACTCGCCGACCACGCCGAGCACCGCCCCGGCGGCCAGGTCCAGATCGAGGCCGTCGACGGCGCGTACGCCGCCCGCGAAGCCCACGGTCAGATCACGTACGGTCAGCAGGGTCATCCCACGGCCCTCACTCTCGGGTCCAGGAGCGCGTAGACCAGGTCCACCGCGACGTTGGCGAGCACGACGAATCCCGCGGCGAACAGCGTCACCCCGAGGATCACCGGCTGGTCGGCGCTGTTGATCGCATCGGCCGCGAGCTTTCCCACGCCGGGCAGGCCGAAGACCGATTCGGTGATGAGGGCGCCGCCGAGCAGCGCGCCGAGGTCCATGCCGAAGATCGTCACGATGGGCATCAGGGCCGGCCGCAGCGCATGGCGGCGCAGCACGGTCGGCTCGGGCAGGCCCTTGGCGCGGGCGGTGCGGACGTAGTTCTGGCCGAGGCTGTCGAGCATCTCGCCGCGGGTGATCCGTGCGTAGATGCCGGCGTAGAGCATCGCCAGGGTGATCCAGGGCATGACCATGGTCTCCGCCCAGCCGACCGGATCCGCGGTGAGCGGGATCGCCTGCGGATAGGGCAGCAGACCGAGCTTGACGACGAGCACGTACTGCAGCACCAGAGCGGTGAAGTAGACCGGCAGCGAGACACCGCCGAGCGCGGCCGTCATCGCCGCCCGGTCCCACAGGCTGCCCCGGCGCAGCGCGGAGATCACCCCGGCCGTGACGCCGACGATCAGCCACAGCACCGCCGCGCCCATGGCGATGGAGATGCTGACCGGCAGCCGGTCCGTGAGCATCAGCCACACCGGCTGATCGGTCTGGAAGCTGAATCCCAGGCACGGAGCAGGGCAGTGCACGGCCTGCGGGCCCATGCCGTACGTGCGACCGGACACGATGCCGACGAGATAGTCGCGGAACTGCACGAACACCGAGTGGTTCAGGCCGAGCGTGGTGCGGATCTCGGCGATCCGCTCCGGGCTGCACGCCTTGCCGCAGGCGCCCTGGGCCGGGTCGGCGGGCATCAGATAGAAGATCGCGAAGGTGGCCGCGCAGATCACCAGCAGGATCGCCGCCGTCGCCGCCAGCCTGCGCAGGACGTAGAGGATCATCGCCGACGGCTCCGGGGGTCGAGCGCGTCCCGTACCGCGTCGCCCAGCACATTGAAGGCGAGCACGGTGACGAAGAGGAAGGCGCCTGGGACGAGGAAGTAGACGGGGTCGGCGGCGTACCACGGCACCGCGGAGGCGATCATCTGGCCCCATGAGGGGGTCGGCGGGCGCACCCCGATACCGAGGAAGGACAGGCCCGCCTCCGTGGCGACATAGCCGGGGATCGACATGGTCGCCACCACGAGGATCGGCCCGCTCAGGTTGGGCAGCACCTCCCGCACCAGCAGGGCGAGCCGGGAGGCGCCCAGCACCCGGGCCGCCGCCACGAACTCCCCGCGGGCCAGCACCATCGCCTGCCCACGCACGATCCGCCCGACGTACGGCCAGCCGAAGAAGCCGAGCACGACGACCAGCAGCAGCTGCCGGTTCACGCCCGGCGCCGCGGAGATCAGTGCGATCATGAAGATCAGGGCGGGAAAGGACATCAGCAGGTCCATCAGCCTGCCGACCACGGCATCGGTCCAGCCGCCGAAGAACCCGGCGGCCAGCCCGAGCGCCGTTCCGAGCGACACCGATACAACGGTGGCGAGCAGGGCGATCAGCAGGGAGACCCGGGCGCCGTAGACGGCACGGGCGAGGATGTCCCGGCCGCTGCCGGGCTCGACGCCCAGCCAGTGCTCGGCGCTGATCCCGCCTCCCGTGCCGCGCGGCAGTCCGCCGAGCGCCGGGTCCACCGCGTCGGAGTGGAACTCGGTCGCAGACGTGCCGGCGGCCCAGGTGATCAGCGGGGCCGCGAGGGCGATCAGCACCAGGAGTACGACCACCGTCAGCGCGACTGTCGCGGAGCGCTGTGCCAGCAGCCGGCGTAGCAGGGACATCTCTCGGGGTCCGCCGCGGCTCGGCACGGCGGACGGCACCGAGGCGGGGATCGTGGCGGTCACTTGCGCAGCCCCAGGGAGACCAGATCCAGTCGTCCGACGTAGGCGATGTGCCCGTAGGCGCCGGTGACATGAGGCCCGGTCAGGACGGCCGCTTTGTCCCACAGGAACGGCACGACCGGAGCGTCACGCATGATCTGCTCGGCCAGTTGGCCGTAGGCGGTCGCGGCGGCGGCCGGGCCCTTCATCCGGGCGATCTCGTCGATGCGGGCACTGACCCTGGCCGAGTCGTACTGGGCATGGTTGTTGTTGCCCTCGGCGGTGATCAGCCGGCCGTCGAACACGAGCGGCAGGTAGGTGGAGGCGCCGGGCCAGTCGGGTGTCCAGCCGTCGATCACCAGGTCGTGCTCCTGGGCGGTGTTGCCCACCGTGCTGTAGAACGCCGACGAGCTGATCGCGTTGATCTTCACCTTGATCCCCGCCTTCCCCAGGGACGCCTGCACCGCTTCGCCCTGCGCCTGGCCGCCCGCGGTGGCCGGGGTGTCGAGCGTGAGGGTCAGGCCCGAGGCTCGGCCCGCCTGGGCCAGCAGCGCCTTCGCCTTGGCCGGATCGCCCTTGCCGCCCGGGCTCGGGAAGGGATCGTCGGAGACGGCGCCGGGCAGCGACGGCGGCAACAAGGTGGTGGCCAGTCGCCCGGCGATCGGGCCGCCCCGGGCGGTGCGCAGCGCTTCCTTGTCCAGCGCGTAGGCGATCGCCTGCCGCACCCGGACGTCATTGAGCGGCTTGTGCCGGGTGTTGACGCTCAGGTAGCGCGTGTTGATCGACTCGCCGCTGACCAGCCGCTTGCGTACCGCGGGGTTGGCCATCACCGGACCGACCGAGGCCGGGCCGACCGGCTCGAAGGCGACGGCGTCCGCGTCCTGTCCCTGAGCGGCGATGAGCCGCTGGTCGACGACGGCCGGGTCGAGGTTGAGATCGATCACGATCTTGTCCGGCAGGCCCTTGCGCACGGTGTCGGTGGCCGGACTCCAGTGGGTGTTACGGACCAGCGTGAGCCTCTTCTTGGGTTCAAAGGTCCCGATCTTGTACGGACCTGAGGAGAAGGGCCTGCTGTCGTACCGGACACCGGTGTCCTTGTCCGGCGGAACGGGGGCGAAGATCGGGAGCGACACCGCGGAACCGAAGTCGGCCACCGGGCGGTTGAGCTTGAAGACGATCGTCCGGTCGTCGGGGGTCTCGATCGAGGCGAGCCCGTGCTTGTCCTTGTCCTTGTAAGGGCCCTTGTAACTCCGGCCTCCGGCGAGCCACATGCGTGCGTACGGCGGCCCTTCGGGGAGTTCCGCGGCGAAGGACCGCTCGACCCCGTACTCGACGTCCCGGCTGGTGATCGGCCGGCCGTCCTCGAACTTCACCCCCGCCTTGAGTGTGAAGGTCCAGGTGCGGGCCCCGTCGCTCGGGCGGCCGGTGTCCGTCGCCAGATCCGGCACGATCTTGCCGCCGGCGGGCCCGGGTGCCGCCGCGTACGTCGTCAGCGTCCGGTAGATGAGGCGCCCCACGTCCTCGGAGGAGGTGACGTAGTTGCGGGCCGGGTCGAGGTGCTCCAGGTCGAGGCTGGAAAGCACGTGAAGTGTGCCCCCCTTGCTCGCGGACCCGCCCTGCCCGTCGGCGTCGCCGGCTCCCCCGCAACCGGCGACGGCGACGAGTCCGAGAGCGGCGGCCATGACCATCACGGAACGTCGTGCTCTCACGATGACTCCTATGCGATGTTCCCTGTGATGCAATGCGATGTGACATTGCACAGCGGCTTGGGCCAAGGGTGGAGGCGGTCGGCCCCGACGGCCAGATCCCGGATCCCCACAACATCGGGTTATGGGGATCCGCTCGGCAGCGTCCCGCCCAACGCGGTCACCACTTGTAGGTCCAGACGGTGTCGGTGTACGCGTCAGAGCTACGTACGTAGATCCGGATGCGGGCGGTGCTGTCTTCAGACGCGGCTCACCGACCTGGCCTGTCGAGCCCGGCGTCTGTCGGAACTCGGCTTCGACACCGACAGGCCGCAGACCACGGCCGACGTGGGCGACCTCGTCAAGGCCGGTGCCCTGTCCTTGCGCGCAGGACAACAGCCGGTGAACGGCGCGGCGGCACCCGGCAATCCACCGTGCCCCTCCTCACCGTCGCCGACCTGCTGGCGGACGGCACTCCCAGCGGTCTCGTCGACGCCGCATCGGCATCCGCGATCGCCGAGAAGGGCGACGTCGTGGTCGCCGGTGTCGTGCGTGCGTTCAAGGCATGGGTGCAAGACGGGCCTCCGACGGCCCTCGGGTCCCAGCTCTACGCCCTGCGGGTGGACCCCGCGAAACTGGACGCCCACTTCCTCGCAGGCTGTCTGCGCGCGCCCGCCAACGGACGGCAGGCAGGAACCCACGCCTCCAGTTCGTGGCGGGTCGACATCCGGCGCCTCCAGGTCCTCCAACTCCCTTTGGAGGAACAGGCAGCATACGCCGAGGTCTTTCGCGGTCTCAGGGCCTTCGAGACGCAACTCGTCGACGCCGGCGGCATGGGAGGGGGGCTGGTGAACGACGTGATCGATCTGCTCGCGGCGGGCGGGCTGAGCGTCTGACGTGGTGACCGGCCGGGGGCTTCACCCGAGGTCCTCCAGCAGCAGATCGAGCGCCGCCTCCTCGTGCAGGGCGATTCCCAGGGCGTTCATGGCGGGGGCCAGTTCCGCGTCCCACACGGCCTCTTCCGACGGTCCGGTGAGGGCGATCTGGGGTGTTCCGTGCACCTGCGCGCGTGTCGCGAGGTACTCGTAGTCGGCCGCTCGCATACGCCACGGCTCGGCTCCGTACCGCTGCGTGATCCGGTTGGCCAGGGCGATGCCGGGCCAGTCGAAATCACCGTGGTAGAGGAACGTGCAACCTGCCGCCGCCAATGCGTCCAGGAGGGTGAGGACGACCGTCGTCGCGCTCCCCGAGGTACAGATCAGGGGCGCCGTACGGCCGGTGTCGGCCGCGGCCTCGATCACGCGTGGGTTCTCGCAGACGTGTACCCGGGTGCCGGGCGGCATCTGCAGGCTCAGCGTGCGCAGTTCGCGCAGGGTCAGATGGGTTTCCATGTGGTGGTCGGCACGCTCGCGCAGGGCCGCCTCCCGCCAGGTGCCGCCGGTGGGGCGCAGGGCGTACGCGAGCGCCGTGCTGGAGACCTCGTCCGGGGTGACCGAGGCCGTGCGCCACAGGGCCCTGCGCGCCGGCGCGTCGACGGGGAACTCGACGCCCCGGGCCAGCGCGATGCCGCGCAGGACCAGCCGGGACAGCAGCGTGCCGTCGTCCAGGCCGTGGGCCGAACCGGTGGCGCGGGTGGCCAGTTCGCCGCGGCCCCAGGAGGCCGGGGTGGGGCGCGGACCCGTGCCGGGGAAAAGCGTCGCCAGGGTCTGGACGGCTTGTCTGATGACGGTCGTCGCGGTGTGCGGATCCTGGCGGGCGAGTGTGCCGCCGCGTCGTATCTCCTCCAGCCACTGTGCCGTCCAGGGCTGAGCCGACAGCGACGTGGCTTCCACCTCGGCCTGAGCCGTCGACCACACACGGGCCCGTTCGGCCGCCGCGGCTCGGCGGACCGCCCGGCGGTCCGTCAGGGGCCGGCCCAGTATCTCCAGCGTCGAGGACAGGCCCCGTCCGACCGCGCTGGCGCGCAGGCGGGCGTCCAGGTCCGGCAGGCGGATCGTGGCGGTGAGGCCGGTGACCGGTCTGGCCAGCAGGAGGGACAGTGCCTCGCGTTCTTGTGCGTCCAGGTGCTCGAGCCTGATGGTTCCGGTCGGCTGGAGGCCGTTGCGTTCGAGACGGGTGCGTGCCGCCGTCCAGAGGCGGGTGAGGCCCGGCCGGGTGAGAAACGCGAGGGCGTCGGCATCCGGGGGGTGTTCGTCGGCTCGTCCAGGTGCCGTCATACCGACATCAGCCTCCGCTGCCGCCCGTTCCACGTGTAGTGGAGCGTGGCCACGCCCCGGACATGCGGGTCGCGCAGGCATTCGTAGATGTGGAGGGACGGTACGTCGGGCCAGTTTCCGATCAGGCGTTCGCTCGTGAGCACGAAGTCGAGGTCCAGGTCCACGAGAATGCGGCCGAGGCGGGCGTGCGTGGGCTCGTCCACCTTGGCGAACGCGTCGTCGAGGAGGATCAGGCGGGGTGCGTGCGGGGCGGCGTCGGCGAGGCTGGTGAAGTGGGCGGCCGCCGCGGCGAAGAGGACCAGGTAGGACAGGACCCGCTGTTCGCCCTGGCTCAGGCCCGTGCGGCCTGAGAGTCTGCGGCGGCTGCCCGGTGCCGCGTCGTTCACCACCCAGGGGGTGAAGGTGAACCAGCCGCGGTAGTCCAGGGCGGTGCGCAGGTGGGCCGCGTAGCCGGCGGCCGGGTCGGCGCGGCGGGCGTCCTCGATACGGCGCTGGAGGAGGTCGCGCAGTTGCTCGGTCTGCTCGCGGGTGCGCAGGCCGGAGGGGCTGCGCAGGAGGTCGACGGCCGCCTTGACGTCCGCTTCCACACCGTCGGCCAGCTTCCAGTCGAGGGTGACGCCCAAGCCGTGTGACGTGCGGACCGTTGCGAGGGTGGTGTTGAGGGCAGCCACCAGGGCGCCGGCGGCCAGCACCTGCGAGGAGAGGTGGTCGCCCAGCTCTCCTGTCAGGAAGCGCTGGAAGACCTCGCGTTCACGCTCCGTCAGGCGGTCACGTGCCTGGGCGGCCTCGGCGGCGATGCGCGCGCCGACCGCGGCGATGTCGTGCGGGCCGTGGTCGTCGACGAGGCGACACAGTTTGATGCCGTCGTTCTCCTCCATCGTCGCGTCGTAGCCGCCGGAGAGCTGGTCGCGCAGTTCGGTGTGACGGTTGAGGAGGGTGGTGTCCGAGACGTCACGGCGTTCGGCATCGAGGCCGCGCAGCACGGCCTCGACCAGCAGGCGCAGCGCAGCGATGCGCTCCCTCACGTCGTGGTGGACGGGGTCCGGGGACTTCAGGGGCCCTTCGTCCGCGCCGGCGTCGAGACCCGCTCCCCTCAGCACACCCGGCAACGACAGTGCCGCACGCAGTCTTCTGCCGCAGGCCAAGACTTCGGCCTCCTGAGCTGCGCGGGTCTCGCGCCGCGCCCTCTCGTCCTCTTCCGCCCGTACGCGCAGGTCGTGCACCTCGGCCAGGTCCCTTCGCGCGTGCGGGAGCTGGCGTTCCACGGCGTCCAGGCGGCGCCTCACCTCGGCCTCCCGGGCGAGGGTCTCCTGCTCCGTGGCGCCGAGGGCGGCTGCCAGGGCCCGGACGGTACGGCGTGCTGCATCCAGGCGGCCGAGCGGTTCGGCGTAGTCCGACTCGGCCTCCCGGCGGGCCGACTCGGCACGCGCGTAGTCCGCCCGGCCGCCGCGGTGGCCGTCGGCGGCTGACTGGACGGCGCGCACTCGCTGCCGCAGTCGCTGAGTCCCCTGCCCGAGTCGGTCCAGGGCCAGACGGACCGTTTCGAGTGCGGCCGGGTCCGCCGGGAGGTCCTGAGCACTCGCCGTCGCCTCGGTCTCGCGTCTTGCGGCGACCGCGCGGGCCCGTGCCTGCTCCGCCTCGCGGGCGGCCGTGGACGCCTGCGAGGCAAGGGATTCGGCGACGCGCTCGGCCTCGGCCGTACGGGCCCACGCATCCGTCAGCCCACGGGCCGGCGGCGGGCGTCGCAGGGTGTCGCCGACCTGGTCGCGGTGCTCGGTGAGGATCCGCAGACCGCGCCGGCGCTCCGCCAGGCCACTCTCTGCGTCGGCCAGTCGACGGTCGAGTTCCGCCAGCGCCCGGCGGCGTGTCTCGGAACGCACCTCCGCGCCCACGTACTCGGCGTCCTGTTTGGCGTGGCGGCCGTGGGCGATGCCGAGCCTCCACGAGCCGTCGGTACCGATCGCGGTGTGCGCCCCTGCCTCTGCCGCGTCCGCCGTGTCGGCATCGTCGGCGAGGCCCCCTGCGCCGGCCAGAGCCACCGCCGCCAGCACGCGCGCGACCTGCTCCGTTGTCACTCCGCTGTCCGGCGCGGCAACCGGCCGCAGCACCCGGGCGAGCGTCGCCCCGGCCACGGATGCTCCTGGAACCAGGAGGGTGTCATGTGTGGCCGGGTCCAGGACCGTGCCGTCGGCACACACCCAGGCGTCGAGCAGGCCGCTCGCCTCCAGCGCGGCTTCCAGACCGGCCCGCGAGTCCGGCTCCAGATCATGGACGAAGTCCACGAGCCGGTACAGGGGCGCTCCGGTGCCGGGCGTGCGGGGAGCCGCGCGGTGGGGCGGGGGCGGGGGCTCCGGGTCGGTGCGGCGTTCCCATTCCTCGCGCCGGTGCCGGAGGCGGTCCCGTTCGGCCTCCAGTTCACGGACGGCCAGGGAGAGATCGTCGCGCTCCGCGCCCAGTTCCGCCAACCACGGGTCGACGGCCGACCGGACCGCTTCGACCACCTCGTCGGGGGCCCGGGCGGGCAGCGGACCGTCGGCCGGGTCAGGCGCGACCAGGGCGAGCACGGCGTCCAAGGGCACTCCGGTGGAGTTCCGCAGCCGCTCGATCCAGGCCCTGGCCGCGGTGGCGTACGCCTCTGCCTCGCGTACGGTTTCCTGTCGGCGCTGCTCGGCCCGGCTGCGCGCGTGGTCCGTCTGGTCCTCCAGGCGCTCACGGACGGCGTCGGCATCGTCCGCCTGCCTCTGGACCTCGCTCGACCGCTCGATGAGGGCGCTCAGCTCGGTGACGAACCGGGAGCGGTTCCTGATCACCGGCTGCGCCGCGTCAAGCCGGGCGTCCCAGGCGTGCAGCGCGGTCGTACAGGTCCCGGTGTCGACCGCCAGCACCTCACTGTGCCGTACCAGGTGGAAGTCGCCTTCCGGTGCCGTCAGTTCGGCCGTGGTGGCGGGTGCGACCGGCGCGGCGGGTGTCGCCACGGGCTCCCCCAGGTGCACGGGGTCGACCCCCGACCGCTCGGCTTCCCGCAGCAGCTCGCTGTGGGCGGTGCTCAGTTCGACCAGTTCTTCACCGAGCCGTCCCGCCTCGGCGGTGAGACGCTGTCCTGCCTCCTCCTGGTTGACGTGCGCCTGGCGGACCGCCTTGAAGGCGGTGACAGCCGCGCTGTGCAAGGCCGTGACGGTGGCGCGTTTCTCCGCGAGTTCCGTCAGGCTGCGGTATCCGGCGCTGGCGTGCAGCGCGGCCAGGTCCGTCTCGGCGGCACTCGACTCGCCGTCGAGGACTTCGATGCGGCTACCGAGTTCCTGCTCGCGCTCGCGGAGCCCCTCCGCCTTTCGCGCCGCTTCACCTGCGGCCTTGCGGTACTCCATCAGCTGCTCGAGCTCACCGCTCGCCTGGTCCGTGCGGCGGCGCAGCGCCCCGTGCAGATAGCCGCGGTAGCCGGTGAGGAAGGTGCGCAGCGCTTGGTCGGTGCGTTCGAGACGCCCGAGGTAGGCCCTTACGGAGTCCAGGTCGTCCAGGCTGCGGGCCACCTTCTCCACGACCTCGTCGTCGAGGGCGGGCAGGGTCTCGGCGAGGACGGATACCAGTCCGCCGGAGTCGATGCGGTCGCCGATGGTGGGACGGCGCAGCCGGTGCAGCAGATGCAGCAGATTGCGGTAGCGCGCCGGGTCGGTGAGGCCGAACAGGTCGCGGGCGACCCTGGCCCGATGCTCGACGGCGCGGTCGGTGACGTTCTCCGAGCCGACGAGCGCCTTGAGCTGGTCGACGGGAAGTGGCTGGCCCGCGGGGGCGAGGTCGAGCTCCTCGCCGACCCGCAGCCCAGTGGTGAAGAAGAACGGCTTCGCCGTCTTGGTCGACTGGGACGCGCGGATGGCCGCGCCGACGGTCAGAGAGTGGTTGCTCCCCTTCTCGTCCGTCCGCGCGAACTCCAGCCACAGATGGCCCAGCCGGTTGGTCTGCTCGAAGCCGTCGAGCATCAGCCAGGCCAGGGTGGTGCGCCCGGTTCCCGTGGCGTCCAGCGCGCGGGCGTCGCCGTCGAGGAGGTAGGGCAGCAGCATCTCCAGGGCCTTGGACTTGCCGGCGCCGTTCTTGCCGCGCAGCAGCAGGCGCCCCTCACCGAAGGCGAACTCCTGCTCGTCGTACTGCCAGACGTTCCGGATGCCCGCTCGGTGCAGTCGGTAACGGTGCGGGGTCGGCGGGCGGTTCATCGGGGCGACTCCTTGGAGACGTCGTCCGCTGGGGACTGGTCGGTGCGGGGTTTGGCCGCCACCGTGGTGGCGTACCGGGCGGCTGCGGCAAGCAGGATCCAGCCGCCGTCCGCACGGTCCTGGCCGCGCGCCTGGGAGACATCGGTGATGGAGCGACCGTCGGCCGCCGTCTCCTCGTATCCCTCGGGCAGGCCGTGGCCATCCGCGCGCACGGGCCCGGCGGGAGCCATCAGACGCATCCGGACGAGCAGGTCGAGTACGGCCGCGAGGAATCCGTCCCGGTCCTCCAGATGGCCGCGCTGCCAGGTGCTGCGTCTGCCGTACTCCTCGATCAGTTCGTCGAGCAGGCGGGGAAGCAGCCCGTGCGGGACAGGTACGCCGATGACGAGCCGCCCGCCTACTGCCGGATGGCCCGGGTCTTCGGGACGCAGCCGGTCGACCAGCCGCTCCACAAGGAGCAGTGCGGCTTGAGCCACCGTCCCGGTGCCCGGCAGGTACAGGTCGGTGAGTTCGTCGTCGGTGTCGACCAGGGCGATGCCCTCGGCGCGGATCTCGGCCTCCAGGCCGAGCAGTTCGGAGAAGGCCTGCGCCTCGCGTCGCTGCCGGGTACGCAGCCATTCGCGCTCGGTGTCCGTGAGGTCGTCGAGGTGGACGACGGGGGTCTCGACGAGACGCCTGCGGACGTAGGTGCGTGGCCCTCCGAAACCGGGGTCGGCGGCCCGGCGCACGAGGTCCGCGCCGTCACGGCTCTGCGCGAGGGGACCGGCGACGACGACGCGCGCGATCTCGCGGTCCACGGTGAGCAGTGCCTCCCCGGCCCGCTCCTCCGCGACGGCCGCGACATGGCCCTCGGTCTCCACCAGGACACCCCAGTCGACGAGTTGCCGCAGCGCGGCAGCGAGGGTCCGCCGCTCGGCCTGCCGCCCGGTGTCGGCGATCTCGATGCCGGCGTCGACGGCCGCGGCCCGCAGGTCGGCGACGAGCTGGGAGAGCAGGAGCTGTTCCGGGGCGGTGACGAGGACCGACAGCGCGAGGGCCAGGTAGGCGTACGTCCGCGGGCTGAACGGCGTTCCGGTCGACGGCCGTTCCAGGCGGTGGCCGGAGCCGGGGCCGAGTCCCGCCTTGAACAGCCGGGCGTACGAGGCCTCCACCAGCAGGCGGTATCCGAACACCTGCTGGAAGCGCTGGGCCAGCCAGTCGGCATGGCGCCGGATGAGCGGGAAGGCGTCGCTGTGCGGTCCGGTACTGGTGACCAGGGGGTGGGCCAGCAGGAGCCGGGCGGCGGTGCGGCGCTCGGCCGCGAGTGCGACGTCGTGCGCGGAGGGCAGGGGCATCAGGCGCTCGCCTCCCCCACCGCGGGCACGGACGCGTTCTCGACGGCCACGGTGAGATCGTCCGCCGTCAGGTCGCCGTCCACGGACCGTAGGACCGTGGACCGGCCGGGTGTGCGCCACGCGGTCAGCCGGATGCCGAGGTCCGCGTCGTCCGCCTCCGCGCCGTCGAGCAGGAAGTCGCGGGCGTCCTTGTGGAGCTGGGCGTTGCCGAGGGCGGTGGTGAGGAGTTCCAGCAGCAGTCGCATGGCCGGGACGCTGAGGCGCACCTGCTCGAACCTGCCCGAGGCGCTGCGCAGTTCGTCGGCCGCCGCCTGCCGGGCCTCGGCCTGCTGCCGCGCTTGCTCCATGAGGCGGCGCTTCTGCTCCGAGTGGTCCTCGGCCGCCGCGGCCCGTCCGCGCGGAGCCCTGCTCCCGCGCTCACGCAGTGCCACCGGCACGTCCACCACGGGCCCGGTCCACCAACTCACGTACGCCGGTACGGACCGGTCGGGGTTCGGTGCCACCCCCAGATGGCGCGCGCCGTAGAGCCCGAAGGCGGCGACCGCCAGGTCATGGGCCTCTTGTGGCTCCGCGGCATCGAACCAGGCCGCGAGCCGCAGCAGATCCTTGCGACGGGACATCTCACCGGAGGCCGAACGCAGCATTCGCTTGGCGTTGGCGAGCAGCGACTGCAGGGCGCGCAGGGTGGCGTCGCGAAGCTGATCCACCTGGCCGGCGTGCACTCCCGTGGTGGTGAACCATTCGCGCAGCCCCTCCCAGTCCGCGAAGTCCCGTCCGCGGCTGCGCTGCACCCGCGTTTCGGGCAGTCCTTCGGCGAGCGCTCCGATGCCGGCCGCGTGCGCGTCGATACGGGCGAGCAGCGCGGGGAGGTGCGGCCAGACGGCGTCCAGGTGAGCGGCGATGCGCGGGGCCCGGAAGGAGACGTCCTCGGTGATGGCCTCCACGTAGTCGAGCAGCAGTTCCTTGAACCCCTGGTACTCGGCCGAGTCGAGGTCGTAGCGTGCCAGCACCTGGCCGAGGTAGGCGTAGAAGTCCCGGACGGACTCGGCGAATTCCGCGAACTGCACGAAGAGCGTGCTGATCCGTTCCAGCGCCCGCTGGGGATCAGCGCCGCCGGGCGCTGCGGCTGTGGCGGCGATCTCGCGCAGGCCGCGGTCGACGAGGGCCAGCAACTCGCTGCTCACCTCGCGTGCCGCGTCCGCCCCGCCCAGTACCTCGTCCGCGTCCCGTTGCACGCGCTCCCCCAGCTTCGACAGCTGGTAGCGGGACCGCGAGCGCTGGTATTCGCTGATACTCGTCGCTTTGACGGTGTGGGTGCTGCGCAGGAGATTGCCCCAGCGCACGAGCTCTTCGAGCCTGCGTGTGAGAGTTTCCGCGTCCAGCGCCGCCGCCGGGCCGCCCTTCTCCGCCAGCTTGGCCAGGAGGTCGGGCACGGACAGGTCGGCCAGCAGCGTGCCGCAGAACACTCGCATCACCGCGATGTACTCCAGGCGCTCGGGCGCGCTGAGATACCCGTACGCGCTCAGCCGCTGCCACGTCTCCGCGCCCGTTACCTCCCCTGGTGGTGCACTTCTCTCTTTCCCCTCCACGCTGTCGAGCGTACGGACCACCACTGACACTGCGAAGGAAGTCAAGGAAAACCGGCCTCTTCTCCGGCTGGGCCCCGCCCCATGTCACAGCCAAGTCGTCGCCAGCCAGCCGGTGACGCCCGCGGTGAGCATGAGCGTGACGTTGAGGGCGACCCGGCGGTCTCCGCGGCTCAGGTGGACCCTCGTCGCGCCGATCTGCAGGAGCACGAACCCGAGGGCCGCAACCGGGGCGAGCCGGGGTGCGATGCCGGTCAGCGGGGGGAGGATCAGCCCGTTCGCGCCGAGCACTTCGATCACCCCGATGGCCCGGACGGCGGGCATCGGGGTGCTGTCCACCCAGGCCATCATCGGCAGGAGCTGCTCTCGGCTCCGGGCCACCTTCACCCCGCCCGCGTAGAGGTAGAAGAGGGCGAGCAGGCCGGCGACGATCCAATAGGCGACGTTCATGGTTCCCGTCCACGTCACTTCTGGGCGAAGTCGGTGGCAAGCTCGGTGGCATAACGGCTCATCACCCGGATGTTCGCCTGCGGGACCGGCGCCCGACCGCCCGCGAACAACTCCCGCAGGTCCCGGAAGTACTGCACATACAGGTCCGGCGTGAACGTGCTGAGCATGACGGCCGGTTGGCCGGTCACGTTGGCGAAGGTGTGCGGGGCTCCGGGCGGGACCATCACGAGCGTGCCCGCCGTGGCGTCGTACTCCTTCTGCCCGACCGTGAACCGCACCGTGCCGCAGACGATGTAGAAGCCCTCGTCGTGCCGGGCGTGACGGTGCTGCGGCGGTCCCGGTGTGTGCGGCGCGAGGACGGATTCGGCGATCCCTAGGCGGTGCCCGGTGTTGCTGCCGTCCTCGAGGACACGCATCCGCGTGGTGCCCAGGACGATCGTCTCGCCCTCGCCCGGACCTACCACCGATACGGCGGGGTCGGCAGTCGGCTCACTGGTCGTCGGTTCGTCGGTCATGCCTCGATTCCACTGCCGGGGCTCCGGAGGTGTCCAAGACCCGTTCCGAGACCTCGATACCGTACGGGTATCGTTGCAGCATGGAGCTACGCACGCTGCGCTATTTCGTGGCGGTCGCCGAGGAACTCCACTTCGGCCGGGCCGCCGCCCGGCTGCACATGAGCCAGCCACCGCTGAGCCGGGCGATCAAGTATCTGGAGAACGACGTCGGCGCCAGGCTGTTCGACCGGTCCTCCGCCGGTGTCGCGCTCACTCCGGCAGGCGCGGTCCTGCTCGACGAGGCGCGCACCCTGCTGGACCAGGCAGACCGGGCACGCGTCCGTGTCGCCGCGGCGGCCGGCGCCGCGACCCTCACCGTCGGCTTCCTGGGTGACACCAGCGACCCGGGCGCGACCCGGCTGGCCCGCGCCTACCACCGGCGGCACCCGGACGTCGAAGTCCGCATCCGCGAGACCGACCTGACCGATCCCACCTGCGGGCTGCACGCCGGACTGGTCGACATCGCCCTGACCCGCGGGCCGTTCGACGAGACCGGACTGACCGTGCACGAACTGCGCGCCGACCCGGTGGGAGCGCTGCTGCGCACCGACGATCCGCTGGCCCGCCGCGGCAGTCTGAAGCTGGCCGATCTGGCCGGCCGCCGCTGGTTCCTGTTCCCGGAGGGCACCGATCCCCGGTGGCAGTCGTACTGGAACGGCGGCGAACCTCGGGAGGGTCCGGTGGTGCGTGCCGTCCAGGAGTGCGTGCAGGCCGTGCTCTGGAACGGCACGGTCGGCATGGCCCTCGTGGACCACGTGCCGGGAGAGGGGCTCACCGTGGTGCCGCTGATCGACATGCCGCAGAGCCGTGTGGTGGCGGCTTGGAACGAGGGCGACACGAATCCGCTGATCCACTCGTTCGTCCGGATCGCGACCGACGCCTATCGCCTCTGAGCACGCGAGCGTCCATGTCCGACCGGATGACCGGCCGGGTGAGCCCCCTCACTCGGGCTCACCCTTACGCACGGCTACGACGGCAGCGTGCGCGCGCATGAACTGCTCATGGGACAAATCTCCCCAGGGTGAGGCCCAAGGTCCCCATGCGCCGTTCCTCGTTCGCCGTCCGTGCCGCGGCGTCCGCCCTCCTGACCACCCTGCCACTGGCCGTGACCGCACCCCCGTACGACGGAGTACGACATCACCGTCGACGCCGACCGCACCGTCGTGGCGCGCTTCAGCGTGACCCCCTGACCGCCCACCCCTCTCGTCACTGGCCAACCTTCGGCACACGGACCACCGCGGGGTCCGGACCGACCGGCGGTCCGGACCCCGTTGTCGCCGTTCAGGGCGCCGTGGCCTCCGCCGCCTGCTTCTCGAACTGGGTGCGGTGCAGTTCCGCGTACCGGCCGCCGGCCGCCAGGAGTTCCTCGTGCGTGCCCCGCTCCACGATGCAGCCGGCCTCGACGACCAGGATCACGTCCGCCGCCCGGACCGTGGAGAGGCGGTGGGCGATGACGACGGCGGTCCGGTCGGCCAGCGCCTCGGTCAGGGCTTCCTGGACGGCCGCCTCGGAGGTGTTGTCGAGATGGGCGGTGGCCTCGTCGAGGATGACGACGCGCTGGCGGGCCAGCAGCAGACGGGCGATGGTCATGCGCTGGCGCTCGCCCCCGGAGAGGCGGTAGCCGCGTTCCCCGACCACCGTGTCCAGACCGTCGGGCAGGGACCGTACGACCTCGTCGAGGCGGGCGCGGCCCAGTGCCTCCCACAGTTCCTCGTCGGTGGCCGTGGGGCGGGCCAGCAGGAGGTTGGCCCGGACGGAGTCGTGGAAGAGGTGGCCGTCCTGGGTGACCATGCCGAGGCTGGCGCGCAGGGAGGCGGCGCTCAGGTCGCGCACGTCGGTGCCGCCGAGGCGGACGGCGCCCTCGTCGACGTCGTACAGGCGCGGGAGCAGGGCGGCGATCGTGGACTTGCCGGCGCCGGAGGAACCGACCAGAGCGACCGTCTGGCCCGGTTCGGCGCGGAAGGAGACACCGTGCAGGACCTCGGCGCCCCCGCGCGTGTCGAGGGAGGCGACCTCCTCCAGGGAGGCCAGGGAGACCTTGTCGGCGGACGGGTAGCCGAAGCGGACGTCCTCGAACTCCACCGTCACCGGCCCCTCGGGCAGCTCCTGCGGGTCCGGTCTCTCCTCGATCAGCGGCTTCAGGTCGAGCACCTCGAAGACCCGCTCGAAGCTGACCATCGCGCTCATCACCTCGACGCGAGCCCCGGCGAGCGCGGTGAGCGGCGCGTACAGCCGGGTCAGCAGCAGCGCCAGGGACACGACCGCGCCCGGTTGCAGGGTGCCGCGCAGGGCGTACCAGCCGCCGAGGCCGTAGACCAGGGCGAGGGCCAGCGAGGACACCAGGGTCAGCGCGGTCATGAACACCGTCTGGGCGGTCGCCGTACGGATACCGATGTCCCGGACCCGGGCGGCGCGGGCCGCGAACTCGGCCGACTCCTCCTCCGGGCGGCCGAACAGCTTGACCAGGGTGGCGCCGGGGGCCGAGAAGCGCTCGGTCATACGGGTGCCCATCGCCGCGTTGAGCGCCGCCGCCTCCCGCTGCATACGGGCCATCCGGCTGCCCATCCGGCGGGCGGGGATCACGAACACCGGGAGCAGCACCAGCGCCAGCAGCGTGATCTGCCAGGACAGGGTGAGCATGACGGCCAGGGTCAGCAGCAGCGTGACCACATTGCTGACCACTCCCGAGAGCGTGTTGCTGAACGCCCGCTGCGCGCCGATCACGTCGTTGTTGAGTCGACTGACGAGCGCTCCCGTACGAGTGCGTGTGAAGAACGCGACCGGCATGCGCTGCACATGATCGAACACAGCCGTCCGGAGGTCGAGGATGAGTCCCTCCCCGAGCGTCGCCGACAGCCGCCGGCCGAGAATGCCGAGCGCCGCCTCGGCGACCGCGATCAGCGCGATGAGCAGCGCCAGACGGACGACCCTGCCCGGGTCGCCGTGCGACACGATCGCGTCCACGACGCGGCCGGCCAGCACGGGGGTCGCGACGGCGAGCAGCGCGGTCACCACCCCGAGCAGCACGAACCACACGATGCGGCGGCGGTGCGGGCGGGCGAACGCGGCGATGCGGCGCAGCGTGGCCCGCGCGAACGGGCGGCGCTCCTGCTGGGCGGTCATCACACTGTGCAGCTGTGTCCAGGCTGTGGTCTCCATGCTCATGGGAGAGAACGTAAGACCTCAAGCTTCGTTGAGGTCAATGCCCGATGGACGTCCTCCCGCTCGAAGGCTCCGATGACTCTCCCCCCTCAGCCGCTTTCCGTCCGTAAGCCGCCGTCCGCGATTCGGCCACCCGCTGTTGGCGCGGCACGGAAAACCTCTCCGGATGTGACAGCGGTACAACTTCCCCAGCTCCCCCAGGGACGGTTCCCCCGACGCGTCCCCGTCCGCCAGGTCCTGTGCCTGGTGCCGCTCCTGCTCGTCACCGTGGCCGCGGTGCGGCACCGCTCCGTGCTCGCGGAGGGTTTCGGCCATCTGCGGACGGCCTCTTGGCCGTGGCTGCTGGCCGCGGGCGGTGCCACCTGTCTGACCTGGGTGGCCGCCGCGATCACCCGGCAGGGCGCGGTGGTGCAGCCGCTGCCGAAACGGCGGCTGCTGGCCACGCAGTTCGCGGCGGGCGCGGCGAACCATCTGCTGCCCACCGGGCTGGGCGCGAGCGCCGTGAACCTGCGGTTCATGACGGTGTGCGGCGTTCCACTCGCCCGCTCCTCGGCGGCGCTCGCGCTGTATCTCCTGGCGGAAAGCGTCGGCCGGCTGTCCCTGCTGGCGGTGCTGCTGATCGCCTTCCCGGACGCGCTGCAACTCGGCACCCTGCTGCCGCACGGGACACTGGTCCCGCTGCTCCTCGGCGCCGGTGTCCTGCTGCTGGCCGCGGCGGGCGCGCTCGCGTGCGTACGACGGCTGCGCACGGCCGTGAACTCCTTCCTGCGCACCGCGCTGGGCGAGGCCCGGTCGGTGCACGCCCGGCCCGTCCGGGCGCTGGCCCTGTGGGGCGGCTCGCTGGCGTTTCCCGCGCTGCAGGCCGCCGGCCTCGCCGCGGTGGGGCAGGCTCTCGGGCTGCCGGTGCCGCCCGCCCACATGGCGCTGGCGTATCTGGCGGCGACGGTCGCGGTCGCCCTGGTGCCCACGCCGGGCGGCCTCGGTTCCGTGGAGGCGGCGCTGATCGTGGCGCTGGTGGCGGCGGGCGGTCCGGCGGCGGTCGCCACCGCGGTGGTGCTCGCCTACCGGATCATCACGGTCTGGGTGCCGCTGGTGCCGGGTGCCCTGACGCTGGGCGCGCTGGTGCGGCTGAAGGTCATCTGAGGCAGAGTGCTCCTTCGACCCGACGGGGCGTCCGAGGCCGGCGCCCGAGGAAGGAGCCTCACCCGTGCCCGTACGTCTGGAGCGCAAGGATCACGTCACCACGGTCGTCCTCTCCCGCCCGGAGGTCCGCAACGCCGTGGACGGCCCGACGGCGGCGGAACTCGCCGCGGCCTTCAGGGCCTTCGAGGCCGACGACAACGCCCGGGTGGCGGTGCTGTGGGGTGAGGGCGGCACGTTCTGCGCCGGCGCGGACCTGAAGGCGATGGGCACGGACCGGGGCAACCGGGTCGCCGAGGACGGCGACGGCCCGATGGGTCCGACCCGGCTGCGGCTGTCCAAGCCGGTGATCGCGGCGGTCGCCGGGCACGCCGTCGCCGGAGGTCTGGAGCTCGCTCTGTGGTGCGACCTCAGGGTCGCGGAGGAGGACGCGGTGTTCGGCGTGTACTGCCGCCGCTGGGGCGTCCCGCTCATCGACGGCGGCACCGTACGGCTGCCCCGGCTGATCGGCACCTCCCGGGCGATGGACATGATCCTCACCGGCCGCCCGGTACCGGCCCGGGAGGCCTACGAGATCGGGCTGGCCAACCGGCTCGTCCCCACCGGCCGGGCCCGCCAGGAGGCGGAGGAGCTGGCGGCGTCCGTGGCCCGTTTCCCGCAGGCGTGCCTGCGCGGCGACCGGGCCTCGGTCCTCGATCAGGACGGGCTGGCCGAGCCGGCCGCGATGCGGGGTGAACTCCAGTACGGAATGGACGTCTTGGCCCAGGCGCTGGAGGGCGCGGCACGGTTCGCCGGGGGTGCCGGCCGGCACGGGTCGTTCACGGAGCTGTGAGCGAACCCGGTACCGATGACGCCCCGTTCGGGACGGATCGCCGGGTCCTCGGTGCCGGACGGGTGCGAACTCCCGTGCCGGATACGGCAGGATGAGCGGTCGCGCCGGTCGACGACGCCGTACGGCCCGGTGCGACCGCACATCCCGGAAACGAGCAGGTGACATCGTGACGAGACTTCACATCCGGCCGCCGGCGGCACCGTCCGCCGCAGCTTCCCGACCCGGAGGTGACCAGTGAACCGCGCGCTGACCCTGGACGACCTGATCCTCGCCGGCGTGGCGCTGGCGGCCGGTCTGCTGGCGGCCTTCCTGTCGCGCATGCTGCTGCGCTGGCTGGCCAAGCACGCCAAGCGGACCCGTTGGAGCGGCGACGACGTGATGGTGGACGCACTGCGCACCGTCGTGCCCTGGGCGGCGATCGCGGGCGGTGCGGCCGCCGCGGCGGCGGTGCTGCCGCTGACCAGGACGGTCCAGCACCACACCAACCAGTGCCTCCAGGTGCTGCTCATCTTCGCGGTGACCGTGTCGGCGGCCCGGGTGATCGCCGGTCTGGTGCAATCGGTCACCCAGTCCCGCTCCGGCGTCGCCGGTTCGGCCACGATCTTCGTCAACATCACCCGGGTGCTGGTCATGGCGATCGGCTTCCTGGTGGTGCTGCAGACGCTGGGCATCTCCATAGCGCCGCTGCTCACCGCCCTGGGCGTCGGCGGTCTGGCCGTCGCGCTGGCCCTCCAGGACACCCTCGCCAACCTCTTCGCGGGCATCCACATCCTCGCCTCCAAGACCGTCCAGCCGGGCGACTACATCCGGCTGAGCAGTGGTGAGGAGGGGTACGTCGTGGACATCAACTGGCGTCAGACGACGGTCCGCCAGCTCTCCAACAACCTGGTGGTCGTGCCCAACGGGCAGCTCGCGAAGACGAACATGACCAACTTCACCCGGCCCGAGCAGCGGCTGACCATCCTGGTGCAGGTGGGCGTGAGCTACGACAGCGACCTCGACCAGGTCGAGCGCGTCACGACCGAGGTGATCGCCGAGACGATGACCGAGATCACCGGCGCACTGCCGGACCATGAGCCCGCCATCCGCTTCCACACCTTCGGCGACTCCCGGATCGGCTTCACGGTGATCCTCGGCGTGGGCGAGTTCAGCGACCAGTACCGGATCAAGCACGAGTTCATCAAGCGCCTGCACCGCTGCTACCGCGAGGAGGGCATCCGCATCCCGTCCCCCACCCGGACGGTGGCACTGCAGCAGGGCGCGGTGGTGATTCCGCAGCAGCGCACCGCCGACGAGGTGGCGTCGAGCCCGGCCGCCTTCGAGTAGCGGCCGGGAGGCTCGTGGGGTCCGTGGGGCGGTCGCCGTATGCTCGGAAGCGGCATGACTCCTCTCCCGGACCCCTCGATCCCGGACCCGGACCCGTCGATCCCAGACCCGGCGGCCCCGGACCCGTCGATCCCGGATCCCGCGACCCGCTCGCTCGACCAACGGCTGGACACGATCGCCCGGCATCCGTTCCGGGCGAAGTTCCGGCTGCGGGGGCGGGATCTGGCCACCGCCGAGCTCCAGGGGCCCGCCACGATCCGCTGGCACGCCTACGACCTGATCGCCAGGCGGCTGGCACCGGCCGAGCCGTACAAGGACGGCAGGCAGACCCCGTACCGGGGCCACCCGGTCTTCGTCGCCCAGCACGCGACCGCGACCTGCTGCCGCACCTGCCTCCAGCGCTGGCATCACATCCCCAAGGGACGTGAGCTGACCCGCGCGGAGCGCGTCTACGTGGTGGACGTGATCTGCCGCTGGATCGAGCGCGAGGTGGCGGGCGGTCGGACACCCGCCCGCCACCGCTCGGCGCCCTAGGTGTCAGAGCGTGGCCGAGTTGTCGTGGTGGTGCCCGCCGCGCAGACTGTGCGGCGCAACGAGGGACGAGGCCACCTTGTTGACCGTCCAGTCGGGGTGACCGGGCATGCGCGGGGTCGTCGTGCCGTACAGCCAGTCGCGCAGAAAGCCGGACTGGTCCTGTCCGGTGACCTCCGAGGCGACGGCGATGTAGTCCTCCGTCGTCGCCGAGGCGTTGCGGAAGCGGTCCAGGAAGGCGCGCTCGACGGCATGGAAGGCGTCCTCGCCGACCAGCTGCCGGAACGCGTACAGGACCAGCACGCCGCCCAGGTAGCGCTGGCTGTCGAAGAGGTTGACCGCGTTGGGGGCGGCGACGGGACCGGAGTCGTGCCGCCACTGGTCGCCGCGCGCGTAGGTGTCCTTCATCCGGGCCTCCATGGTGGTCAGACCCAGGGAGTCGGCCCAGCCGCGCTCATAGCGGTAGAGCAGCCCGTAGAAGTCGGCGTGGCCCTCGTTCAGCCACAGGTCGGCCCAGGTGGCGGGGCTGACCATGTTGCCGAAGTAGGAGTGGACCAGCTCGTGCATCATGTGCGAGCCGATCTTCTTCTCCTCCTGGAGCAGGAAGTTCGGCTTGTACAGGGTGAGTGTCTGGGTCTCCAGGCCCGTGAAGTCGAAGGCCTTCGGGTCGTCGGAGTTGCACGGCAGCAGTCCGTACGTCTCGAAGGGGAAGGCGCCCAGGCGCGCCTCGAGCCACTCGACGAGGCCGGGGGTCAGGGCGAGCGCCGGCTCCAGGGCGGTGGCCCGGGCGGTCGGTACGACGTCGCGCAGCGGCAGGCCGTGCGGGCCCTGCCGGTCCTTGACCAGGTAGTCGCCGACGGTGATCTGGACCAGCTCGGTGGCGATCGGGGAGCGCGAGCGGTACGAGTACGCGGTCCGGTCACCGTCGACGGGCTCGGTGCAGGTGAGAAGGCCGCCTGCGACACCACGCAGCCCGTTCGGGACGGTGATGCGGAAGCTGAAGTCCGCCTTGTCCGACGGGTGGTCGTTGCACGGGAAGACGGTGTGCGCGGAGTTCGGCTGGGGGCAGACCGCGAACCCGTCGGGGGTGGGCACCCAGGCGGTGTGCGCGAGGGTGCGGCGCGGGTCGGCGGAGTACTCGACGCAGACGGTCGTCCGCGCCCCCGCCGGAAGCTCCCGCTCGGGCGTCACCCGCAGTTTCTCGTCGGCCTGCTCGAAGGCGGCGGTGCGGCCCCCGACGCGTACGGAGCGTATGTCCAGGCCGAGCGCGTCGAGGGAGAAACGGGTGAGGGCCTGGGTGGTGCGGATCTTCAGGGTGGCGGTGGCGTCGACGAGCTTGGTCGTGGCGTCGTACGCGAGGTCCAGGTGGTACGAGTGGACGCGGTAGCCGTCATTGCCGAGGGCCGGGAAGACGGGGTCCCCGAGAGTCTCCGGGCCCGGAGTTCCCTGGTCGTCCCCCGTGCCGGGCCGTGCGTGGGCCGTGGTGCCCACGGTCAGTGCGGTCGCCGTGCCGATCAGGACGGCAGCCGGGGCCGTCACTCTGCTGCGATATCTCATGGTCCGCTTTCGCTCGGGCGGCCGGGTGGTCGGTCCGGCCGTCGGTGAGTGGGCGATCGTCTTGTCATGACCACCGGACCCACCGATTCGGTTGCACCGAACGGCGATCTTTCGAGTCACGGGCCCCTGTCGAGTCGGGGGCGGTCACGAGATATCTTGATGTCGAGCAATGTTGCAGACGTGGAGCGGAGCACCCGGTGACTGACTCGACCATCATCTACACCTACACAGACGAGGCCCCGGCCCTGGCGACGCATTCGTTCCTGCCGGTGATCCAGGCGTATGCCTCGCAGGCCGGTGTCACAGTCGACACCCGCGACATCTCGCTGGCCGGGCGCATCATCGCCGTCTTCCCGGAGTACCTGAACGAGGACCAGCGCATCCCCGACGCGCTGTCCGAGCTGGGCGAGCTGGCCAAGACCCCCGAAGCCAACATCATCAAGCTGCCGAACATCTCGGCGTCGATCCCGCAGCTCAAGGCCGCCGTCGCCGAGCTGCAGGGCAAGGGCTACGCACTGCCGGACTACCCGGACGACCCGAAGTCGGACGAGGAGCGCGAGATCCGCGCCCGTTACGACAAGATCAAGGGCTCGGCCGTCAACCCGGTGCTGCGCGAGGGCAACTCCGACCGCCGCGCCCCCGCGTCGGTCAAGAACTACGCCAAGACCCACCCGCACCGCATGGGTGCCTGGAGCTCCGACTCCAAGACCAACGTGGCGACCATGGGCGTGGACGACTTCCGCTCCACCGAGAAGTCCACGGTGATCTCCAAGGCCGGTTCGCTGCGCATCGAGCTCAAGGGCGACGACGGCTCCACCACCGTGCTGCGCGAGTCGGTACCGGTCCTCGAGGGCGAGGTCGTCGACGCCTCCGTGATGCGCGTCGCCGCGCTGCGCGAGTTCCTGACCGCGCAGGTCGCCCGCGCCAAGGAGGAGGGCGTCCTGTTCTCCGTGCACCTGAAGGCCACGATGATGAAGGTCTCCGACCCCATCGTCTTCGGTCACGTGGTGCGCGCCTTCTTCCCGAAGACGTTCGCGAAGTACGGCGAGACGTTCGCCGCGGCCGGTCTGACCCCGAACGACGGTCTGGGCGGCATCCTCAAGGGCGTCGAGGCCCTGCCCGAGGGCGCCGGGATCAAGGCCTCCTTCGAGGCCGAGCTCGCCGAGGGCCCGGCGCTGGCGATGGTCGACTCCGACAAGGGCATCACCAACCTGCACGTGCCGTCCGACGTCATCGTCGACGCCTCCATGCCGGCCATGATCCGCACCTCCGGCCACATGTGGGGCCCGGACGGCCAGGAGGCCGACACCCTCGCGGTGCTGCCGGACTCCTCCTACTCCGGCGTCTACCAGGCCGTCATCGAGGACTGCCGGGCCAACGGCGCCTACGACCCGTCCACCATGGGCTCCGTCCCGAACGTCGGTCTGATGGCGCAGAAGGCCGAGGAGTACGGCTCCCACGACAAGACCTTCGAGATCCCGACCACGGGTACCGTCCGCCTGGTCGACGAGGACGGCAACGCCGTCCTGGAGCAGACCGTCTCGGCCGGCGACATCTTCCGCGCCTGCCAGACCAAGGACGCCCCGATCAAGGACTGGGTGAAGCTGGCCGTCACCCGCGCCCGCGCCACCGGCGACCCGGCCGTGTTCTGGCTGGACGAGACGCGCGCGCACGACGCCAACCTGATCGCCAAGGTCAACGCCTACCTGTCGGAGCACGACACCGAGGGCCTGGACATCCGCGTCCTGTCCCCCGTCGAGGCCACCAAGCTGTCGGTGGAGCGCATCCGCCGCGGTGAGAACACCATCTCGGTGACCGGCAACGTCCTGCGTGACTACCTCACCGACCTCTTCCCCATCCTGGAGCTGGGCACCAGCGCCAAGATGCTGTCGGTCGTCCCGCTGATGGCGGGCGGCGGCCTGTTCGAGACGGGTGCCGGCGGTTCCGCGCCGAAGCACGTCCAGCAGCTGGTCAAGGAGAACTACCTGCGCTGGGACTCGCTCGGTGAGTTCTTCGCCCTGGTCCCGGCCTTCGAGCAGTACGGCAAGACCACCGGCAACGCCCGCGCCCAGGTCCTCGCCGACACCCTCGACCGCGCCACGGCGACCTTCCTCAACGAGGACAAGTCCCCGACCCGTCGCGTCGGCGGCATCGACAACCGCGGCAGCCACTTCTACCTGTCCCTGTACTGGGCGCAGGAGCTGGCGCGCCAGACCGACGACGCCGACCTGGCCAAGGCCTTCGCCGCGATCGCCGAGACGCTCGCCGCCAACGAGCAGAAGATCGTCGACGAGCTGATCGCGGTCCAGGGCTCCCCGGCCGACATCGGCGGCTACTACCAGCCGGAGAAGGCCAAGGCGGACGCGATCATGCGCCCGTCGGCCACCTGGAACGAGGCGCTCGCGTCCCTGAGCTGACGCCCGACGCCTGCGGCACACCAGCCGCCCCATGAGGAACCCCGCCCCGGTCGGCACCCCCGACCGGGGCGGAGGTATTTCCCGACGGGGCCGGGGCTGCGCGGGCGGCCGGGCTCCGGTCCGTGAAGTGTGCGACAGCGATGATGAATCGGCCGAAGGCCGAGGACCCGCGGCGGTGCCGGTGCCGGTGAGGATCCTCCCGGTGTGACCGGGGGGCGCTGTCGGTGGCCTCGGGCATCCCCGCCGGCCCGCGCGTGTCACCTACCGCCGCGAGCCGGGGCTCCGGGTCCGCTTCGACCGCCTCCATCCGCCCGGCGGGCCGAGTCGACCGCCCGCACGCCGTCGGCCGACCGGCTCGGGGTGATCGTCCCGAGGAGGCCCTCACCAGTCCCGCGTGGCGATCAGTTCCTCCACATCCGCGTCGGCGAAGCCATAGGCGTGGGCGACGAACCAGAAGTCCTCGGCTATCTCCTCGCGGGCCACGGTCTCGATCTCGCTGTCGGCCGCCTCGAACTCGGCCTGCAGGTCGTTGAACTCGTCCGTGGCCGCCTGGGTCAGGACGTACAGCGCGGCCAGGTCTGCCGGTCGCTCCGTCTCGATGCGCTCGCACAGGCGCAGCAGGATCTCCCTGCCCCGGTCCACCACCCGGTCGGGGTAGTAGTCGTCCCGGTACAGGCCCCGCAGAAACGGATGCTCGATCACCTGCTCGTTGCTGATAGCCATGCCGGCCCGCCTTGGTCGTCGCTCGATGTGGCACCTTCGATCATGCAGCACGCCACTGACAACGCCCCGGGAGCAGCCCGTGAACCCTGCCGCCGCACCGTCCTTCGAGCTCCTGCCCGGCTCCGACGACTCCCCGGTGATCCTGCATGTGCCGCACTCCGCACGGGAGATACCGGCCGAGGTGCGCAGGGGCATCGTGCTGGACGACACGGCGCTGGAGCGCGAGCTCGACCACATCGTCGACGCGCACACGGCCGAGATCGCGCAGGCCGCGGCGGAGCTGGCCGGTTCGACCCCCTGGCGGTTCGTGAACCGGCTGTCGCGGCTGGTGGTCGACCCGGAGCGGTTCCCGGACGAGCGGGAGGAGATGCTCTCCGTCGGGATGGGCGCCGTCTACACCCGGACCACGCACGGGGCTCCCCTGCGGCCCGAGGACACCGACCCCGCGCCGCTGCTGGACCGCTACTTCCGGCCGTACGCGCGGGCGATGACCGAGGCGGTGCGCGACCGGCTCGCCGCCACCGGACGGGCCGTAGTGATCGACGTCCACTCCTATCCCACCCGGCGGCTGCCCTACGAGCTGCACGGCGAGGGCCCACGGCCGCCGGTCTGCGTGGGCACCGACGCCTTCCACACGCCGGCCGGGCTGGCGGAGCTGGCCCGCGAGGAGTTCGCCGGGTGCGGCGAGACGGGTCTCGACAGTCCCTTCAGCGGAGCTTACGTACCGCTGGAGTTCTACGGGAAGGACCCGCGGGTCGGCGCGCTGATGGTGGAGATCCGCCGGGACACGTACATGACCGAGCCCGGCGGACCGGCCGGGCCGGGGCTGTCCCGGCTGGCGTCGGCGCTGGCCGCCCTGATCGACGGCGTGGACGGCGTCGCCGTCGGCGGCTGATCCTTCCCGGAGCACTCCTCCTGGAGCACTTCTGCAGGACAGCCGCCGGACCCCGTACCAGGGTGGAGGGCATGACGGAGGACGCCGGCACGGAGCGGGGCACGGTCATCGGCCGGGCCGCGCCGCCCGTGCGGGACTGGCCCGCCCTCGAACTGGAGGGGACGGAGTTCGACCCGGTCCTCGCGGACCTCATGCGCGAGGGTCCGCTGACCCGTATCCGCCTCCCGTTCGGCGACGGCTGGGCGTGGCTGGCCACCCGCTACGCGGACGTCAGGGCGATCACCACCGATCCGCGGTTCAGCCGCGCCGAGCTGACCCGGCGCCAGGTGACCCGGCTGGCCCCGCACTTCAAGCCGCGCCCGGGTTCGCCGGCGTTCGCCGACCAGCCCGACCACAACCGGCTGCGCCGGCCGATCGCCGGGGCGTTCACGGCGGCGGCGATGCAGCGGCTGCGGCCCCGCGCGCAGGAGATCCTCGACGGGATCATGGACGGGGTCGTACGGGACGGGCCGCCGGCCGATCTGATCGACCGGGTGCTGGAGCCCTTCCCGATCGCCGTGGTCAGCGAGGTCATGGGCGTGCCTGCCGCCGACCGGGAGCGGGTGCACGGCTGGACACGGCAGATCATCTCCACCTCCGGTGGCGCCGAGGCCGCCGACCGGGCGAAGAACGGCCTGTACGGCTGGATCGCCGAGACGATCCGGGCCCGCGCCGACAGCACCGACGACTCGGTGTACTCGCTGCTCGGCGCCGCGGCGGCACGGGGCGGGATCAGCGAGGAGGAGGCGGCCGGCCTCGCGGGTCCGCTGCAGATCGGGGGTGAGGCGGTCACCCACAACTGCGGCCAGATGCTGTTCCTGATGCTCACCCGGCCCGAGCTGCTGGACCGGATGCGTACCCGTCCCGAGGCGCGCGGCACCGTCCTCGACGAGCTGCTGCGTTACATCCCGCACCGCAGCACCGTGGGCCTGGCCCGCGTCGCCCTGGAGGACGTCGACGTGCGGGGCGTGCGGATCGGCGCCGGCGAGCCGGTGTACGTCTCCTATCTGGCCGCCAATCGCGACCCGGAGGTCTTTCCCGACCCGGAACGCATCGACCCCGACCGCGACCCGAACCCGCACCTCGCCTTCGGCAACGGCCCGCATTACTGCACCGGCGCCGTCCTCGGCAGACTGCAGACCGAACTGCTGATCGATGCCGTACTGGACCGCCTGCCGGGCCTGCGTCTGGCAGTTCCGCCCGACGAGGTGACCTGGCGCCGTAAGACGATGATCCGCGGCCCGCAGACCCTGCCGGTCACCTGGTAGGGCCGCGGACCCTGCGGGCAGGGTCCGCGGACAGGGGTGGGAAGGTCAGGCCTTGAGCCATTCCGTCACGATGACGTTTCCCCCGGTGCGCAGGCGCAGTGCGAACGGACCCGCGGGAGGTGTGTCGCTGGTGAAGCGGCCCATCGCGTCCACCGGGACCTGGGCCGCCGCCTGGGGGCCGCCGAGCACCTCGATCCGGGCCTGCTGCGGCGGCAGCACCTGCCCCATCAGACCCGCACCGGTGACCTCGAGGTCGACGGTCAGCTCGCCCGCGCGGAAGGTCAGCATCCGCGGCGGATCCGTCGCTCCCCGCACCGGGATCGCGTCGACCAGGGAGTCGAAGGTCAGCTCGGCGATGCCGGCCTCGAGGTCGTGCAACGCATAGGCCTCGATGGCCAGTTGGCGCAGCTCGGCCGGGACCGGATCCAGTATGGCGGCCGCCTGGCGCAGTTCCTCCTCCAGGAGTCCGGCATCGAACTCGGCGTCGAAGTCGGCATCCGCGAACGCCTCGTCAGGGGCGAACCCGTCGTCGCCCGTGCCGTTCACGCCGCCGTTCGTCTCACCGTTCGTGTCGCCGTTCATCTCGCTCACCGCGCCCCCCGTGCGTCCAGTCGCGCCCTCAACCTGCGCAGACAGCGCTGACGCAGCGGTCCGATGCTGCCCACCGCGATGCCCAGTGCGGCGGACACCTCGACATAGCTCGGCGGCGGCGAGGCCATCAGGACCCGCAGCAACTGCCTGCAGCGCTCGCCGAGTTCCTCGAACTCCTGCCACAGCCACCGGATTCGCTCGGCCTCTGCGGCCTCCTCCTCGGAGTCGATCAGCGACTGCTCGGGCGTGCGGTCCTCGCTGACCCGGTCCAGCACCTGCGGATCGTCGGTCGGCATCAGCCGCGTCAGGCCCCTGATCACCTTCAGGCACTCGTGCCGCGCCGTGCTGGCCAGCCAGGACCCCGCCTTGTCGGGTTCCCGGATCCGGCCGAGGTGCTGCGCGAAGCGGAACCACACGGTCTGGTAGACCTCGTGGCCGTCGGCGTCCGAGAGCCGGTGCGCGCGCACGACCGACCACACCAGCGGGCTCAACCCTTCAACGAGCGCTTTCCAGGCAGCCGCGTCGCCGTCGACGGCGGCGGACTGGACCAACGCGCCGACCTCTGATCGGTCCACGGCCTCACCCCTCGTGTACGGCATGTCATGGTACGCCGTGGAGGGGATGGTTCCGGCCCTCATGCGGGAGGTGCCAGTCGCACGACGGGGACCGGGCGCCAGGTCGCCGGGCGCAGGGCCGGTACGTGCGCCCCGCGCACTTCCGCGTACTCGGTGTTGTTCTCGAGGAGTTGTTTGCGCGCCGCGCGCGGGTCGCGCTCCTTGTGCGCCGTCATCTGGGCGGCGACGAGCCCTGCCGCGACCGGTGTGGCGAACGACGTCCCGCTCCACTGCGCGAACCCCTCGAACATCACCTGGTCCGGCTTGGCCGAGGTGCTCTCCCGTCCCTCGCTCAACACGCCGGTGTGGCGCGGGTACTGGCAGGTGCAGGCATAGGTGAAGCCGAACCGGCAGGCCTCGTAGGTGGAGTGCTGGTAGACGTACGGCACCGGCACGTCGAAGCCGGTGAGGGCGCTGGTGAGGCGCTCGCCGGGGGCGTAGGCCTTCACCCAGGAGCCGTGGTTGCTGAAGCAGGCGCCGAACTCGCCGTCGCCGCGCAGCGCTCCGACCGACAGGACGGCGTCCTCGTAGTCGGGCAGGGAGGCGTAGGCGGCGGGCCAGAACGGGGTGGCGCTGCCGTTGTTGCCGGCCGCGGCGACCAAGAGGGAGCCCTGGGCGCGCAGTTCCCGCATGAAGGCGTCGATGCCGAGCAGACCGTCGGTACGGCCGTTGGAGGTCCCCGCGGAGAGGCTGATGATGTCGGGCCAGCCGCCCCGGTCGACAGCCTCGAAGAGCTTGGCGCCGAAGTCCGACTCCAGGACGGCGCCCGCGTCGTTCAGGGTGTTGCGGACGGTGACGTCCGTGTTGGGCGCCACGGCCGCGACGAGCCCGGCGATGAACGTGCCGTGCCCGACGTACTGCTGGAGGATGCCCGCCTCGTCGGTCTCCCTGATCTGGCCGTCGCCCTCGGTGTGGGCGAGCAGCGGGTAGGACCGGTAGTCGTGCATCAGGCCGGTGTCGATGACGAGGACTCCGACGGCGGTGTCCTGGTCGTAAGGCGTCTCGGCCGTCGCCGGGTTCGGTGGCTGGGTGAGTGGGGCGGGTACTGGTTCGTCGCCTGGACAGGCGTTGACCGCGATCGAGACCACGTGGTTGCGGCTGATCAGCCGGTGTCCCCGGCGTCCCTCCGCCTCACGCATGGCCCGCAGTGCGTGCGCGACCGCCCGGTCGCCGCTGCGGTCGCCATGGCCCGGGTCGCCGACCTGGATGCGGGTGATGCCCGTCCGGTTCTCCACCGGGCCCGCCCGGCGCACATGGTCCGCGACCAGGCCGGTGGTCTCCGTGAAGTGCGCGCGCACGGTGTCCTCGACGGCCTGTGCCTCTTCACCGTCGCGGGCCAGCACGACGCCCTTTTCGTAGAAGAACTCGGCGGAGTCGTCCGGTCCCATCGCCAGGGGGACGTCCGGCATGGAGCGTTGGATCTGGTCGAACTGCTCGTGGAATCGCTGAGGTGCCATGGCGTGTCCTCCCACAGGTGCGGCGGTCGTCAGTCAGAGCGGCGGAACCATCGATTGATACAGCCGACGGGGACCGGACCAAACCCGTATGACGTGTATGACGGGTATCCAGAGGCCACTAACATCCGAGGGGTGACAGCGGGAAGCGACTCGGTTCTCGAACTGCTGCCGATGGTGTTCGCCGCTCCCAATGAGGCGCTGGCGAGGGCGGAGCTGGTGCTCGACACCGATCCGCCGCCGTTGCACGCCTCCGTCGCGCACCAGGTGATCGGCATCTGGCAGCGGGACTTCGGCGACATGCGCATCGCCCTGCGCCATCTGTGGCGCGCCCGCGACCTCGCCGCGCGCGCGGAGACGCCGGACCGGGAGGCGGACGTCCTCGCCACGCTGGGGGTCGCACTGGTGCATGCGGGGCGCACACGGCAGGGTCTTTCGGCGTTCGAGCGCGGTGTCGCGCGCGGCAGCGGGCACACCCGGGCCCGCGTCCTGTACCGCCGCGCCTACGTCTGGTGGGTACTGGGTCACCATCGGGAGGCCCTGGAGGACGTACGCCGCGCCATCCCCGTCCTCCGGCAGGCGGACGACGTCATCTGGACGGCACGGGCGCTGACTCTGCGGGCGACGGTGCATCTGGCACTCGGTGCGGTGGACCGGGCCGACGCCGACTTCACCGCGGCCGAACGGCTGTGGGACACCACGGGCCAGGAGCACGACAAGGCCGACGCGGTGGAGAGCCGGGGCCTGACGGCGTTCCGGTCGGGTGACATTCCGGCGGCGCTGCGGCTGCTGGACGAGGCCGAGGAGCGGTACGCCAAGCTCGGCACGCCCACCTTCATGCTCTTCATCCGGCGCTGCGAGGTGCTGATGGCCGCCGGGCTGGCCCCGGAGGCGCTGGCCGAGGCGGACGCGGCGATCGCGGTGCTCGACGAGATCGGCGGGCAGTCCACCCGCAAGGCCGAACTGCTGCTCGCCGCCGCGCGGGCCGCCCGGTCGGCCGGGGACCCGCACACCGCCATCGCCCGGGCCGCCGTCGCCGTACGGCTGTTCGCCGGGCAGCGGCGCACCTGGTGGGAGACCCACGCACGGCTGGTGCTGATCGAGGCCCGGGTGGCTGCGGGGCGCAGTTCGGGGCGGCTGGTCGCCGACGCGGCCGCGGTGGCCGAGCGGCTGGCGTCCTTCGGTTCGCCGTCCGCGCCGGAGGCCTCCCTGCTCGCGGGCCGGATCGCCCTCTCCCTCGGCTGGACGGCGGACGCGGAGCGGCATCTGGCCGTGGCCGCGCGCAGCAGACGCGGCGGGCCGCCGCTGGCCCGGATGACGGGATGGGCCGCGCAGGCGCTGCGGGCGCGGGCGGCAGGCTCCGGGCGGGGGGTCCTGGAGGCCTGCCGGCGCGGTCTGGACGTGCTCGACGACCATCGGATGACGCTGGGCGCCTCGGAGCTCAGGGCCCGGGCCACCGCGCAGGGTGCGGAACTCGCCGCACTGGCCCAGCAGGCCAGTCTCGACCAGGGCGGTCCACGGCGGCTGCTGGTGTGGAGCGAGCGCTGGCGGGCCACGGTACTGTCCGCGCCGCCCACCCGGCCGCCCGCCGATCCCGCGCTGCTGAGCGGCCTGACCGCGTTCCGGGAGATCGCGGCCCGTGCGGAGGCCGCCCGCATGGACGGCCGCCCGGTGCCCGCCCTGGAGCGCGAACAGCGGCGCCTGGAACGGGAGATCCGTTCCCGCACCCACCACATGCACGGTGATGCGCCCGGCTACGGGGACCGTTTCGACCCCGGCCGGCTCCTCGACCGGCTCGGCGACGGGCGGCTGGTGGAACTCGCGGTGCTCGACGGGCGGGTGCATGTGCTGCTGTGCGGGCAGGGGCGGGTACGACGGTTCGACGGCGGGGCGCTCGCGGAGGCGGTGGCCGAGGCGGAGCACGTCCAGGCGGGGCTGCGGCGCCTGGCGCACCCGGGGGCGGAGGGCCGGTTGCCGCTGGTCGAGGCGGCCGGGCGGCGGCTGGAGGAGCTGCTGCTGGGCGGGGCCGTACCGCACCTCGGGTCCGGGCCGGTCGTGGTGGTGCCGCCCGGCGCGTTGCACCGCGTGCCCTGGGCGCTGCTGCCCTCGCTGCGGGACCGGGTGCTCAGTGTGTCGCCGTCGGCGAGCAGTTGGCTGCGGGCCCGGGAGACGGAGCCGCCGCCGGGCGGGGCGCATGTCCTGGTACGCGGGCCGGGGCTGGCCACCGGCGGCGCCGAAGTGCCGGAGCTGGCGGACCGGTACGGCACCGCGAAGGTCCTGGAGTACGACGACGCCCAGGTGCCCCAGGTGCTGGAGGAGCTCGACGGCGCCGCGCTGGCCCATATCGCGGCGCACGGCACGTTCCGGGCGGACAGCCCCCTGTTCTCCTCGCTGCGGATGGCCGACGGCCCGCTCATCGTGCATGATTTCGAGCGTCTCGACCGCAGCCCGTACCGGATCATCCTGTCCAGCTGCGACACCGCCCGGCTCGCCTCGGTCGGCGCCGACGAGCTGCTCGGTCTGGTCACGGCGCTGCTGCCGCTGGGCACGGCCGGGGTGGTGGCGAGCAGCGCGCCGGTCAACGACGCGGCGGTGGTGCCGCTGATGCTCGCCCTGCACAAGGGTCTGGGCGCCGGCCTCTCCCTGGCCGAGGCCCTCCGCGACGCCCGCTTCGCACTGCCCGGCGACACGGTGCACCAGGCGACGGGGTGGGCGTTCGCGGCGTTCGGGGCAGCGTGAGGCGAGGGGCGGACGAGACGCACGGCCCGGCACCGGGCTCGCGCCTGCCCGCCCCGCCCCGGGCGAGCCTCAGGCCGACTCGGTGTCGGGCAGGTCGACCAGCCAGGGCAGGGCGCCTCGGTCGGTGGCGCCGAGGCGGGTGTAGGCGCTGTAGAGGTGGTTGCCGACGGTGCGGATCGACAGGGTCAGTTGTTCGGCGATCTGCCGGTTGCTCAGCCCGGCGGCCGCCAGGGTGACGATCTGCCGCTGCCGGGCGGTGAGTTCGCCGAGGACCAGGCCGGCCAGGGCCGGGGTGCGGGCACCCTGGCAGCGGCGGGCGAGGGCGACCGCGCGGGTGCGGGAGGTGCGGGCGGCCCGCGGGTCGCGGTGCGCGCGTACGGCCTGGGCGTGCGCCTCGGCCGCGAACAGCAGGAAGCCGCGCTCCTGCATCGCCTCGGCGGCGCGGTCCAGCGCCGCCCCGTCCCCCCGGGCCAGCGCGTCGGCATGGCGGGCGAACACCCCGTCGGCGGGCAGCCGTCCGGCGACCTGCTCGGGCATGCCGAGCCGTACGGCGTCGTAGCGGGTGTACACATCGTCCCCGGCGGCCGTCCGCGCGGCGCCGTCGACGTCCCCCCGGGCCACGGTCGCCTCGTCCGCCGCCGTCACCTCCCCCAACTGCTCGGCGGCCCGGGCGAGTTCATCGCGGCAGGACACGTCGCCCGGCGTCCACCGCAGCCCCTCCCTCGCCCAGGCCGCCGCCTCCCGCAGCTCCCCCCGGAGCCGCGCGTACCGGGCGCGTACGGCCGCGTAGCCGGCCGGCACCGGCGCGCCCTCCTCCGCCAGCCACTCCCCCACGGGCGTCGGCATCCCCCGTACGTCCAGGTCCTCGATCCCCCGTGCCAGCGCGTCCCGTTCGGCCTCCAGCGCCGCCCGGCACTGCTCCGGGGTGCGGGCCAGCCGCCGGGCCCGCAGCCGTCCGGCGGTGGCCCGCAGCGCCGGGCCGTGCAGGGGGTGGGCCAGGTGGGCGGCGCCCCGGTCGTCCACCCGGATCAGGCCGTCCGCCTCCAGGCGTTCCAGGGCCGCCAGGTCGAGGTCGTCCACCTGAGGCGGCAGGGGTCCGGCGAAGGCGAGGCGCTCCAGGGTCCCCCGCTCTGCGGGACCACGGCGGTCCAGGACCGGGGCGGTGCGCTCGCGCACGGTGGGGGTCACGGGGAGCGGCCCCCGCCACGCCCACTCGTCCGTGTCGGGTACGCGGGTCAGCAGCCCGGACTCGCGCACCGCGCCCAGCAGGTCGCGCAGCAGCCGCAGGTCGCCCCGGCACACCCGGTGCAGCCGGTTCACGGTGAGCCGCTCCAGGGCGCCGCCCGGGGCGAGCAGCCGGGCCGTGTCCTCACGGGGCAGCGGCTCCAGGGCCAGCCGCGGGAGGAGTTCACCGGTCCACAGCCGGGACACCGCGCCGGGCACCGGGGCGCCGTCCGAGACGATCACGACCAGCCGGGTGCGGCCATGCACGGCGAGCTGGTGGACCAGGGCGGCTGAGGCCTCGTCGAGCAGGTGGGCGTCGTCCACCACGAGCAGTCGTACACCGCACAGGATGTGCACCGCGCGGTGCAGCGAGACCGACTCGGGCAACAGGTGCGCGAACGCGGCGAAGGACAGCCCACGGGACTCCGGCGTCCCGGTCACCCGGGCACCGTCGGTGCCGCCGACGGCCTCCGTGACGAGCCGGGTCTTGCCGCAGCCCGCCGGTCCGGACACCACGATGCCGTGGCGTCCGGCGGTCAGGGACCGGCGGATCAGCTCCAGTTCGTCCTCCCGGCCGGTGAACGGCCAGGGCAGTTCGAGGGTCTTCGCGTCCTGTGCGTAAGTCGTCACGACATGAAGAGCCCGCATACTCACTCCTGATACAGGGGGACTTGAGTAGCCCCCGACTCAGGCGCCGGGACCGGGCCGACGGCAGGCTGGGCGCATGACCCAGCGCTACTGCTCGCTCGCGCAGCAGTCGGCCCCGTCCTTTCCGCCGGGGCTGGCCGCCGAACGCCTGAGCGCGCTGCTGAGCGGCAGCCGGATGTGGGTCAACGGCACGGTGCTGCATTACTGCTTCTTCGACTCCGACGCCGACGCCTCGGTGATCCCCGTCCCGGGGACCGGGGAGACCCGCCGGGTTTCCTGGGCGGGTGCGAAGGAACAGCAGGACGTCGTGCGCGAGTGCTTCCGGGAGTGGCAGGATCTCGGCATCGGGGTGTCGTTCGCCGAGGTCTCCGACCGCCGCGAGGCGGAGCTCAGGATCGGGTTCCAGGCCGGTGACGGTTCCTGGTCGACGGTGGGCCGGGACGCGCTCTCGATCGGTCTGAACGAGCGCACCATGAACCTGGGCTGGGACCTGACCGCGCCCGGGCAGCGCGGGACGGCCCTGCACGAGATCGGGCACGCGCTCGGCATGCTGCACGAGCACCAGAGCCCGTTCGCCGGCATCCACTGGGACGACGAGGCCGTGTACGCCGATCTGGCGGGCCCCCCGAACCACTGGAGCCGGGACAAGACGTTCTACAACATCCTGCGCAAGCTCGACCCTGCCGAGGTCAACGGCTCGGTGTGGGACCCGCAGTCCGTCATGGAGTACCCCTTCTCGTCGGGGCTGATCCTGGAGCCGGAGCAGTTCCGCGGAGGGCTGCACCCGCCCGGGGCCCTGTCCCCGGCCGACAAGGAGTTCGTGCTCCGCTGGTACCCGCCCGCGGACCGGCCCCGGCCGGCCGCGCTGCTACCGTTCCGCTCGGTGCCGCTGCGCCTCGGCCCGGCCGAGCAGGCCGACTTCGCCGTCGAGCCGCCGGAGACCCGCGAGTACACGGTGGGCACCTTCGGGGACGGCGACTGTGTGGTCGTGGTCTTCGAGGAGCGCGACGGCGAGCCGCGCTACCTCTGCGGCCGGGACGACGGGGGCGCACCGCACAACGCGGCGATCAAGGTACGGCTCGTCAAGGGCCGCCGCTATTTCGTCCGCGTCCGCCTCTACTCCACGTGGGGTTCGGGCGAGACGGCCGTCATGTGCTGGTGACAGCACAGGCCGCGACGCGGATGTCCGGGCCACAGTCCGGCGCCGGGGGAGCGGTCCGAGGACGTCACCTTCGGGGGAGGGTGACGTCCTCGGCCGCACGGCGCCTCGCGGACCCGCCTACGGGTCCTGCTGAAGACGACCCGGGGCCGGCCGGGCCCGTTGTACTCCTCCTCCACCCGTACCTCGAAACCGAGACCGCGGTGGAAGGCGACCGAGCCCCCGTTGCCGACCGTCGTGATCGCCTTGAGGCGGACGGCACCCCGCACGCGGGCCGTGTCGGTGAAGGCTCCCTACCGGGCGCGGCCGAGGCCGGTGCCGCGGGTGTCGTCGCGGGTGGCGACGAGGTGCACGTGTCCGGTCCGTGACGTCGGCGGGGGCGATCCGCGGGGCCATGGTGCCGATCATGTCAGGCCCGGTAGTCACGACGCCGAGTGCTCGGCACCTGGAGCCGCCCGGACGAACGTCTGCACCCGTCCACTTGATGGAACGGCGTGGCCGGCCCAGTCCAGGATCTGGACAGCGGCCCCGGCCGCCTCCAGGCCCTGGCAGCGGGCGTGGTGGCGGCGGGCGATGCCGTCGAGGTCGAGGTGGGCGCCGAAGGCCGGGTGCGCGGCCAGGCGCCGGGCGTAAGCCCACAGCGCCGGATGACCGGCGATGCGGTGCACCGCGGAGGCGTCCAGGTGGTGCCGGTGCACGGTGTCGAGCTGGACCAGACTCACCCACAACTCCACGTCGGCAGCGGTGAGTTGTCCGGCGACGACGTACTCCTGTCCGGCCAGCCGCCCTTCCAGCCCGCCCAGGGTGCCGAGCAGCGCGTCGAGCGCGGCGGCGCGCTCCGCCGGGCCGGCGCCGGCCCGGCCGGCGAGCTGCGCGGCCCGTTCGATGCCCTCCGCGCACAGCCGCTCGACGGTCTCGATGTCCGCCCGCGCCCCGCACGGGTAGAGCGTGGTACGGCCGTCGCCGAAGCAGCCGTCGAGGTCGCGCAGGATGTCCGGGGTGTGGGTGCTGACGATCCGTCCGGACCAGTCGTCGCCGAGCACCGGCGCGAGGGCCGGTCCGGTGTAGCGGTGCGCGCTGGCCTCGTACAGGGGACGCAGCGCCGAGTGGCCGCCGCCCGGACAGTCGGGGACCGCGGGCAGGACGGTGACCGGACAGATCTCGTCGAGGGCGAGGAGGCTGTGGCCGACGGCGATGCGCAAGCCGTCCGGACAGGCGGTGGACAGATGGAGGCGATAACGGCGCGGCACGGCGTAGTGGCCACTGCGCGCGTCCCGGCCGACCCTGCCCCGGAAGGCGGGAGGCGGCTGCTGGACGGACGGAGCGGCGGCGAGCGGAGTGATGGACATGCGTCTCCCCGGGGTACGGGCGCGCGGACGTACGCGCGGCGGAAGCGTTCGTCGGTCGATGGGCGCGAGGGGCCCGGCTCGGATCAGGGCTCGGATCAGGCGCGGATCACGGGGCTGATCGTGCGCTGCAGACACGCAGCAGGTCGACGTGCCGACGGGAGGTCAGAAGAGGCGAGGGCCCCGGCGCACGGCTCTCCCGGCCGGTGACCGCCTCAAGGCGCCTCATATTTCCCTACCCATTCACTAGGATTCCCCTCTGGAGTGTCGATCCGCCTCCGCACCACGTCAAGGGGGCGTCCACGACCGGGACACCGGGCGGGCGACGGGCGGCCGGGAGTCCCGCGACCCACGGCGTTCGAGTTGCCGAACAAGAGGTGGCGCGGTGCGCTGGAAACGGGCCGACATGTGCGGAAGGAGCCGGATCCCATGGCGGACGACCCACGCACCGGGGCCGGTGCGGTGCCGGGAGCCGTGCCCGAGACATTCGTGTTCACGTGCCGGGACTGCGGATACGTCTGGCAGGCGGTCTTCCAGGTGGTGTTCTTCACCGACCCGACCTCGCTGGACACGCAGGAGTACGTCGACGAGGCGGGCCGGCCCGTACGGTCACCCCTCGCCGACGCGGTCTGCCCGTTCTGCCACGGGCGGCACGTCCATGTCACGACGCCCGAACTCGCCGGACGCGCCGAACCTCGGAGGGCCGACCGGCACGGGCACCGCTTCCACCTGCGCCATCGCCGTCCGGGGCGGCCCGGGAAGGGAACCGGCTCCGCCTGAGCACCAGCGGAGGCCTCAGCCCCGCGGCGGGGGGCTGAGCACCTGCGGAGCCCTTCACCCGAACGGCGCGGTGCGCTGGTCGGCCGCCGAGACCGGTGGTGCGGTGGAAGGACGTACCGCGTTCCACAGGAGGCCGCCGCGATGAAGCGTCCGTACCGACCCGCACGTGTCCTCGCCTCCGCCCTGGCCACCGGGGCGCTCCTGGCCACGGTCTCCTGCTCGGGGGACGGCGGGTCCCCGGAAGCCGCGCCGGCCTCGCCCGCGGCCCAGCGACCCCCGTCGCCGTCCGCCACGGCCGCCCTGACCGGGGCCGGCGCGAAGGCCGCGCTGATCACCGAGGCCGACATCGAGGGCGACTGGACGCAGGTCAACAACGCGGCGGCCTGGCGCAACGAACTGCTCGTCGGCAAGGTCGACGTCGCCCAGTTCCTCAGCGCGAGGTCCAATGCCGCCGACTGCCAAAAGCTCCTCGACGGCATGTACTCCGACACGCTGCTGGGGCGGGCGACCGGCGCCTCGGCGCTCACCGGCTTCACCGCGGTGGACTACCGGCTGCTCTACCAGGTCGGCGACTACGGCAAGGAGTCGGTGGACAAGTCCCTGGACTGGCTGGGGAGCCTTCCGCAGAAGTGCGCCCAGTTCACCGCGACCGCCTCCGACGGCAGCGAGCGGACGGTCCAGGTCGTCGAGCTCCGGCTGCCCAACGCGGGCGACGCCAGACAGGGGCTGACGGTGACGGTGCAGGGCACCGCGGACGGGCAGCCGATCACGCTCACCCAGGACGTCGCCGCGCTCCGGGTCGGCGCCTCCGGGGCCACCGTTACCAACGGTGGCCCGTCGGGCGCCGATCATCCCAGCACCGTGTCGTCCGTGGAGGCGGGCGCCCTGCGGCTGCAGGACGTCCTCTCCGGGAAGACCCCGACCGCGAACCCGAGCCAGTTCGACTGACCCGCCCCGGCGCGACCCTCCCCCGAGACAGCGACATGTGACATAGTACTGCCGTGGGGAAGCGACTGACCTGCGATGTCGTGGTGGTCGGGGCCGGGATGGTGGGCGCGGCCTGCGCGCTGTACGCCGCACGGGCGGGTCTCGACGTGATCGTGGTGGACCGGGGCCCGGTCGCCGGCGGCACCACCGGCGCCGGCGAGGGCAATCTGCTCGTCTCCGACAAGGAGCCCGGGCCGGAACTCCAACTCGCGCTGCTGTCAGGCCGGTTGTGGGCCGAGCTGGCGCAGGAGACCGGCGAAGCGATCGAGTACGAGCCGAAGGGCGGCCTCGTGGTCGCCGAAACACCCGAAGGTCTCTGCGCCCTGGAGAAATTCGCGGACGGGCAGCGGGCTGCCGGAGTCACGGCGGAGGCGGTGAGCGCCGACCGGCTCCGCCTCCTCGAACCCCACCTGGCACCCGGCCTCGCGGGCGGGGTCCACTATCCGCAGGACGCCCAGGTGATGCCGGCGCTGGCCGCAGCCCACCTGCTGCGGGCCTCGGGCGCCCGCCTCCTCACCGGCCGGACCGTGACCGCGGTGCCGCACACGCCGGACGGCTCGGTGCGCGGCGTCCGCACGGACCACGGCGAGATCCACGCGCCGGCCGTGGTCAACGCCGCGGGAACCTGGGGCGGTGAGCTGGCCGGTCTGGCGGGCGTGCACCTGCCCGTACTCCCCCGGCGCGGCTTCGTCCTGGTCACCGAGGCGCTGCCCCGCATGGTCCGGCACAAGGTGTACGCGGCCGACTACGTGGCGGACGTCGCCAGCGACTCGGCCGCGCTGAAGACCTCACCGGTCGTCGAGGGCACGGCCGCCGGGCCGGTCCTGATCGGCGCGAGCCGCGAACGGGTGGGCTTCGACCGGTCGTTCTCCCTGCCCGCCGTACGGGCGCTGGCGGCCGGCGCGACCCGGCTGTTCCCGTTCCTGGCCCGGGTGCGCGCACTGCGCACGTACGCGGGTTTCCGGCCGTACCTGCCCGACCACCTGCCCGCGATCGGGCCCGACCCCCGGGTGCCGGGGCTGTTCCACGCCTGCGGGCACGAGGGCGCGGGCATCGGACTCGCCACCGGCACCGGGCATCTGATCGCCCAGGTGCTGAGCGGCACAGCGGCGGAACTGGACCTCACGCCGTTCCGGCCGGAGCGCTTCCCACGAGACGAGGTGAACACCGCATGAATCCACTTGAGTTGGCCGGGGCGCGACCGGGTCCGGCGTTCACGGTGACGTTCGACGACCGGACGATCGAGGCGCTGCCCGGCCAGACGGTCGCCGCCGCACTGTGGGCGGCGGGCGTGACCGCATGGCGCACCACACGGCGCGAGGGCCGTGCGCGCGGGGTCTTCTGCGGGATCGGGGTGTGCTTCGACTGCCTGGTGTCCGTCAACGGCCGGCCGAATCAGCGGGCCTGCCTGGTTCCGGTACGGCCGGGCGACACGATCCGCACACAGGAAGGGACCGGCCACGACGGCCGTAGCCGGGAAGGGACGGGGCACGATGGCTGAGCGACCGCGCCTCGCCGTGATCGGGGCGGGCCCGGCGGGCCTCGCCGCGTCACTGGCGGCGGCCGCGCGGGGGGTGCACGTCACCCTCGTCGACGCCGCCGAGGAGGCGGGCGGGCAGTTCTACCGGCAGCCCGCCGCCGGGTTCGGCGCGCGCCGCCCGCAGGCCCTCCATCACGAGTGGCGGACCTGGGAGCGACTGCGGTCCGGGCTCCAGCACCACATCGCGGCCGGACGCCTTCGCCATCTGACCGATCATCACGTGTGGTGTGTGGAAGGGGAGTCGGGGGCCGACGGGTTCGCCGTGCACGCGCTGCGGGGTCCCGCCCAGGAGCAGGGTGTCGCGGTGCGCGCCGACGCCGTCCTGCTCGCCACCGGCAGTTACGAGAAGGTGCTGCCCTTTCCGGGCTGGACCCTCCCCGGGGTGGTCACCGCGGGCGGGGCGCAGGCCATGCTCAAGGGCGGCCTGGTGCTGCCGGGACGCACCGCCGTGGTCGCCGGGACCGGGCCGCTGCTGCTGCCCGTGGCGACGGGGCTCGCGGCGGCAGGCGCGCGCGTGGCCGCGCTCGTCGAGTCCGCGGATCCCGGGGCCCTCCTGCGCCGGACCTCCGCCCTGGCCGCGCAGCCCGGCAAGCTCGCCGAGGGCGCCTGGTACGCGGCCCGGCTGCTGCGTCACCGGGTGCGCACCCTCGTCCGGCACACCGTGGTCGAGGCGCACGGCACAAACCGGCTGGAAGCGGTGACCGTCGCGCCGCTCGACGCCCGGGGTCGGACCGTGCCCGGCGGCGGGCGCCGCATCGAGTGCGACACTCTCGCCGTCGGGCACGGCTTGCTGCCGCACACCGACCTGGCCGGGACACTGGGCTGCCGGCTGGTCGGCACGAACGTCCAGGTCGACGACGAGCAGCGCACCGATGTGCCGGGCGTCTGGGCGGCCGGGGAGACCACCGGGATCGGCGGGGCGAGGCTCGCCCTGGCCGAGGGGCACATCGCGGGCCACTCCATCGCCGCCCGCCTCAACGGGTCCAGGCCCGACCCGCGCGCCTGGGCCGCCGCGGCCCGCGCCCGGTCCCGGTTGCGCGGGTTCTTCACGGCGCTCGATGCGGTGTACGAACCGCCCGCGGGGTGGGCGGACCTGGTCACGGACGACACGGTCGTGTGCCGCTGCGAGGAGGTCACCGCCGGGGAGATCCGGACGTCCGTGAACGGTCTCGGCGCCGGCGATCTGCGCACCGTGAAGCTGCTCACCCGGGCCGGGATGGGCTGGTGCCAGGGCCGGATGTGCGGTGCGGCGGTCGCCGGGCTCACCGGGTGCCCGCTCACCCCGGCGCGGCAGCCGCTCGCCCGGCCGGTGCCCCTGGGGGTGCTCGCCGGACAGGACGAGGAACAGTCGGACTGACCGCCGGCAGCATTCACATTCACCTTCCGACATCAGTACTATGTCACACACCATCGGATTGGGGACCACTCATGACCCTCCCGGAGAACCGCCCCTGGCGCGGCGTCCTGGTCGCCACCACGCTCCCCCTGCGCGACGACCTCACGGTCGACTACGACGCATACGCCGAACACTGCGCCTGGCTGCTGGAGAACGGCTGCGACGGCGTCGTACCGAACGGCTCGCTCGGCGAGTACCAGGTGCTCACCACCGAGGAGCGCGCCAGGGTCGTCGAGACGGCCGTGGCCGCGATCGGCGGCGCGCGGGTGATGCCGGGCATCGCCGCCTACGGCTCCGCCGAGGCCCGCCGCTGGGCCGAGCAGGCGGGCGAGGCGGGCTGCGCGTCGGTGATGCTGCTGCCGCCCAACGTCTACCGCGCCGACGAGCGGTCCGTGCTCGCCCACTACGCCGAGGTCGCGCGGGCGGGCCTGCCGGTGGTGGCGTACAACAACCCGATCGACACCAAGGTCGACCTCGTCCCCGAACTGCTCGCGAGGCTGCACGGCGAGGGCCACATCCACGGCGTCAAGGAGTTCTCGGGCGACGTACGCCGCGCCTATCGGCTCGCCGAACTCGCCCCGGAACTCGATCTGCTGATCGGCGCCGACGACGTACTGCTGGAACTGGCCGTCGCGGGAGCCAGGGGCTGGGTGTCCGGCTATCCGAACGCGCTGCCCGCCGCCTGCACCGAGTTGTACCGATCCGCCGTGTCGGGGGACCTCGCCGCCGCCCTTCCCCTGTACCGGCAGCTGCATCCGCTGCTGCGCTGGGACTCGCGGGTCGAGTTCGTGCAGGCCATCAAGCTGTCCATGGACATCGCCGGACGGCACGGCGGCCCGGTGCGCCCGCCGCGGGTCCCGCTGCTGCCCGAGCAGGAGGCCGCCGTCCGAGCGGCGACCGGGAAGGCCCTCGTCGCGGGGCTCGGCTGACAAGGAGGCCCGAAAGTGCGCAGCAAACTCGTCCTGCACGCCGTCGACTCGCACACCGAGGGCATGCCCACCCGCGTGATCACCGGCGGGATCGGCACCATCCCCGGTGCGACGATGAACGAGCGGCGGCTGTACTTCCGTGAACACCGCGACCACATCAAGCAGTTGCTGATGAACGAGCCGCGCGGGCACTCGGCGATGAGCGGTGCGATCCTGCAGCCGCCGACCCGCCCCGACTGCGACTGGGGCGTCGTCTACATCGAGGTCTCCGGCTATCTGCCGATGTGCGGGCACGGCACGATCGGCGTGGCGACCGTGCTGGTGGAGACCGGCATGGTGGAGGTCGTCGAGCCGGTCACCACCATCCGGCTGGACACCCCGGCCGGACTCGTCGTCGCCGAGGTCGCGGTCGAGGAGGGTGCCGCCAGGAACGTCACGCTCAGGAACGTGCCGTCCTTCTCCGCCGGCCTGGACCGCAAGGCCGTGCTCGCCGACGGGCGCACGGTGACCTACGACCTCGCGTACGGCGGGAACTTCTACGCGATCCTGCCGCTGGAGGAGTTCGGCCTGCCCTTCGACCGCACCCGCAAGGACGACATCCTGAGAGCGGGTCTGGCCCTGATGGACGCCATCAACGCCGAGGACGAACCGGTCCACCCCGAGGACCCTTCCATCCGCGGCTGCCATCACGTCCATCTGTACGCGCCCGGCGCCACCGCCCGTCACTCACGGCATGCGATGGCCATCCACCCCGGCTGGTTCGACCGCTCGCCCTGCGGTACGGGCACCAGCGCGCGCATGGCACAACTGCATGCGCGCGGCGAACTGCCCCTGCACACCGAGTTCGTGAACGAGTCCTTCATCGGCACGCGGTTCACCGGACGGCTCTTGGGCGAGACCGAGGTCGCCGGGACCCCGGCCGTGCTGCCGAGCTTCACCGGCCGCGCCTGGATCACGGGCACGGCCCAGTATCTGCTCGATCCGACCGACCCCTTCCCGGAGGGCTTCGTGCTCTAGGGCCCGTCCGGCGGATCATGCCGCAGACGCGGGGCCTGGCACGCCCATCTGTGCTGATTCGGCGCCGCTGCTTTCCTGCGACTTGGTCCGCCGGACAGGCCCCAGCCGTCCATACTGGCAGCACGTGACATGGCACCAGCCGTTCGAGGAGACGCCCGATGACCGCCCAGCGCAGCAGCCCCCCGTCTGCCGCACCCGAACTCCCCCGCCTGGGCGGCCGCAGGAGCAGCTACCGCGAGCGGGTTGCCGAGGCCCTGCGGGCCGCGCTGATCGCCGGCGAGCTGCGGCCCGGTGAGGTCTACTCGGCCCCCTCGCTGGCCGCCCGCTTCGGTGTCTCGGCGACGCCGGTGCGCGAGGCGATGCTGGACCTGGCCAAGGAGGGACTGGTCGACACCGTCCCCAACAAGGGCTTCCGGGTCACCGCCGTCTCCGACAAGCAGCTCGACGAGTACACGCACATCCGCTCGCTCATCGAGGTCCCCACCGTGGTGCAGCTGGCCAAGGCGGCCGACCGGGTCTCCCTGGAGGCGCTGCGCCCGGCCGCCCGGGAGATCGTGACCGCCGCGCTGGCGGGCGACCTCATCGCGTACGTCGAGGCGGACACCCGCTTCCACCTGGGGCTGCTCGCCCTGGCCGGCAACGCCCATCTCGTGGAGGTGGTCGCCGATCTGCGGGGGCGCTCCCGCCTCTACGGGCTCACCGCGCTGGTGGAGGCGGGCAGTCTGCTGGCCTCCGCCGAAGAACACCTGGAGCTTCTGGACGCGTTGCTGGACCGCGACGAGCGGGCCGTGCGCGAGATCATGACCCGTCACCTGGGCCATGTACGCGGTCTGTGGGCCGCCCGGGCCGATCGGGAACCGAGCTGAGCGGCCCCGTGGCCGCCTGAAGTGGCGGCTGTCCCGCGCTCCGGCGTAACCCGAAGCACGCGCTGTTCGTTCACAAGCAGGCGAGGAAGCGACAGTGTAGCCCCATACGCTCGTGCGCGGTGTATGTGCACATCGACTGCTCGCCGAGCGTTGATCGGTGGATACGCTGTGTCAAGGTGGGAATCCCGGCGCGCAACGTAGGGCGCCATGCCGCGAGGGGGACGAGTGCTGGTGGGTCGGACCGAGACACAGCCACGTGGGACGCGAGCGGGGGCCGGCGAGCGGCGCCGTCGGAGCATCGGGATGGTCCCGAGCACTCTGGAACGAGACGTCGAACTGACCGTGGCGCAGACGTCGTTGGACGCTCTGAGCAGTCGTTCGCAGACGGGCGCGACAACCCCCGTGGCCCGTGGGGACGGTGTGCTGGCCTTCACCGGCGCTGCGGGAGCGGGCAAAACGACCCTGCTGGACGCGGTGCGCGGGCTCGCCGCGGAGCGCGAGTGCCGTGTGCTGTCCGCCAAGGGAGGCGAACTGGAACAGGGCGTGGCCTTCCACGTGGTGCGCCAGCTGTTCCAGCCGCTGCTGGCCTCGTACTCCGACAGTGAGCGGCGCGAGCTGCTGGGCGACTGGTACGGGATCATCGGGCCCTGTATCGGCCTGTGCCCCGCGGGGGATGGAGCGGCACCCGATCCGCAGGGTGTGCGGGACGGCCTGGACTGGCTGGTCACCAACGTGGCGCTGCGGCGCGGACCGTTGGTCATGATCGTCGATGATGCGCACTGGGTGGATCTCGAGTCCCTGATGTGGCTGACCTCCTTCGCCCGGCAGGCCGAGGATCTGCCGACGCTGATGGTGGTCGCCTACCGGCCGGAGGAACCGACCGAGGGCGCGAAGGCGTTCAGCGGCATGATGGAGCGGAACCGGGTGCGGCCGCTGGACCTGGAGCCGTTGACGCCCGCAGCGGTCTCCACGCTGCTGCGGGAAGCGCTCGTCAAGGACGTCGACGAGGGGTTCTGCCACGAGGCGTGGCGGGTCACCGGCGGCAATCCCTTCGAAACGGTGGAGCTGGCCGCCACGATCCGCGAACGCGAAGTCGAGCCCGTCCGGGAGAATGTCCGGCTGCTGCCGGACCTGGCCGCGGCCACCACCATGGGCGGCGGTCTGGTGGACCGGCTCGAGCAACTGGGCACGTCCGCCACCCGCCTCGCCTGGGCGGTGGCCGTTCTTGGTTCCGAGGCGACCCCGGATCTGGTGGCGTCCCTGGCGGCACTGGGCCCGGCCAACGTCGCGCAGGCGGCGGACCTGCTGCGGGCCGAGCACATCCTCAAGCCCGGTGAGCGGCTGGAGTTCGCGCATCCGCTCATTGCCACGGCGGTGTACCGGGCGATTCCCGGCGGCACCCGGGCGGCCATGCACGGCAAAGCGGCGTGGGAACTCATCGATGCGGGCCTGGGTGCGGCAGTGGCGGCGCGGCACCTGCTGGAGACTCAGCCCGAGGGCGACGACGCGGTGGCCCGCCGGCTGCACGACGCGGCCCGTGAGTATGTGCGCCGGGGCGCTCCCGAGGCCGCCCGCCGCTGTCTGAGCAGGGCCCTGCGCGAAACTCCGGTCGCGGAGCTGCGGGCCGCCATCCTGCACGAGCTCGGTTCGCCGGCTCTGACACACGACCCGACGACCGCGGTCAACCATCTGCGGGCGGCGTTGGACGAACCCGACCTGCCACCCGAGCTGCGTCAGGGCATCGTGATCCGTCTCGCGCGGGCGCTGGCGTACTGTGGCCAACTGACCGAAGCGATGGGCGTCATGGAGGAGGAAGCCCGCACGACCGCGGACGCGCGCGGCCGACTGCGGCTGCTGACCGAGCATTTCATGCTGGCGGCCTTCACCTCCGAGGACCACGACGGCCCGGCACTGTCACGCCGGCTCGCCCAGCTCACCGAGCGGCTGACCGGGCACGAGGAAACGGAGCGGTATCTCTTCGGACTGCGCGGGTGGGACGCCGTGGTGCGCGGCGAGTCGGTGTCGACGGCCCTGCAGTACGCCGAGCGGGCGATGAGCGACGAGATGAGCTGGACCGACGAGCGGTGGGGGTTCGAGGTTCCGGCACTGGTGGCGCTGACCTTCCTGTACTGCGACCGTCCCGAACGGGCCGAAGACCTGTTCGCCCGCGGCATCGCGGAGTTCGAGCGCCAGGGGTGGCGTGGCACTCCCTTGGCACTCGGCTACACCTTCCTCGGCTACATCCGGTTCCGCTGCGGCCGGCTCACCGACGCGGAGGACTTCGTCAGGGCGGGACTGCGGCTGGCCGACCGGGTGAGTCCGCACGCGCCCGCGCACTGGTACGCGATCGGAAGCCTGATCGAGATCCTGCTCGCCCGAGGTCAGGTCGATGCGGCGGAAAGGATGGCGGCGGATCACGGTTTCGGCGGGCCGTTCCCGCCTGTCGTGACGTTTCCCGACGCCCAGACCGTATATGCCGAACTGCTGCTGGCCCGGGGAATGGCAAAGGAAGCGGCAGCGGAACTGACCCACGTGGGAGAGCGGCTGGACGGACACGGGATGCGCAATCCGGCGCTGTATCCATGGCTTCTGCGCCTCGCCCTCGCATCCCACGTCACAGATGTCCGGCGGGCCCGGGAGCTGGCTCACAAAGCGGTGCAGCGTGCCGAACGCTTCGGCGCGGCATCCACCACCGGGCATGCGCTGCGCGTCATGGCACGGCTGAGCGACGGCCCCCAGACCATCACCCTGCTGCAGCGTGCAGTCACGGAATTGGAGCGATCGCCCTCGGCGTACGAGCTCGCCTGCGCCCAGGTCGAGTTGGGCACGGCACTGCGCCGGGCCGGCCGGGTTTCGCAGGCTGCCGAGCCGCTGTACCAGGGTGTGGATCTCGCAGCTCAGTGCGGTGCCGATCCCATGGTGACCCTGGCGCGTGACGAACTCATCGCCGCGGGACTGACGCCCCGCCGCTTGACGTAGGCGCCCAACGGCGGCCGCCGAGGGCGCATGGGGATCTCATGGGGCGCGCCGGAGCCAGAAACGCGCCCCCCGTGCGCGCCAGATCGTGAGCCATGGTGCGCATGGGGATCGTTGCAGGTTTCACCGCCGGTCGCCCCGTGAAGGCTCCACGTGAGCCCCGGAGGAGCAAGGTCTTTCGCGATCCCTCACGGTTTACGCAGGTGGCGGCAGCCCCCTCCAGAGCTCCGCTGTGACGGGCGTATCCCTGGGGGGGCCATGCGAGCGGCGATAGATGCAGAGGATCGGGCCGTAACTCTCGATCACTCGGCGCCGGACCTTGCGCAGATCCGGCACATGGCAGGCTCCGCCCTCGCCGATTTCCTCGACCGGAAATGTCTCATGGCAGAGCCCTCCCAGTTGCTCGAACCGAAGGAGATGCTCCGCGGTTTCCTTTCCCCCGGCGGCAAGCTCGTCCGACCGGTGATGTGCCTGTGCGGCTGGTATGCCTCGGGCGGCGCGCGGGATCCGGGGCCCGTGGTGAAAGCCGCCGCGTCCCTGGAGTTGTTCCATGCCTTCGCTCTCATTCATGACGATGTCATGGACGACAGCGACACCCGCCGGGGACGGCCGACTCTGCACCGGCTTCTTGCCGAATTCCACCGGCACCGGCGCATTCCCGGACATGCGGAACGGTGTGGCATCCACGCCGCCGTACTGCTCGGCGATCTCGCTCTTGCGTGGTCGGACGAGATGTTCCACACGGCAGGTCTGTCACCCGCACAGATACGAGCGGCTCGCCCGCTGCTCGACACGATGCGCGGCGAGGTCATGCTCGGCCAGTACCTGGATCTGCTGGCCACCGGACGGCCGATCGGCGAGATCGGGCACGCCCTGACGATCAGCCGCTTCAAGACCGCCAAATACACGGTCGAGCGCCCCCTGCACATCGGTGCCGCGCTCGCGGGTGCCGGTCGCACGATCCTGGATGCGCTGACCGCGTACGCCCTCCCCGTCGGCGAGGCCTTCCAGTTGCGAGACGACCTCCTCGGCGTCTTCGGCGATCCCAGGAAGACCGGGAAACCCGTCGACGACGACCTTCGTGAGGGCAAGTACACCGTACTGATGGCGCTCGGAATCGCTCGAGCCGATTGCGCGCAGCTGAGCGTGCTGCGCTCACTGGTGGGCCGCTCGGACCTCGATACGGAACAGGCCGACGCGATCCGCGGTGTGCTGGTGTCCACCGGCGCCCGCTCCGCGGTGGAACAGATGATCAGCAGCAGACGACGCAGGGCCCTGAGCGCGCTCCGCGGCGCGCCGTTACCACCTCATGCCATCACGGCCCTGCGCGGGCTGGCTCATGCCACCTCCGCGCGCAGTTCCTGAGCGCCTCGGCGCATGTGTCGTCATCGCTCGCCCGCCATGAACTCCCGTGACTCCAGGGGACCCCATGTCTGACATCTCGCCGCTGCGCACGGGCACCTCGCTGCTTGCCCGGTACGAATACGAGGACGCCGACGGATTCTTCCTCCCGGAGCTGCCGCGGCTTCTTCCGGTGGCGTACCACCCCAAGGCGGCGCAGATCGAGTTCCGGTCGAATTCCTGGGTGCGCCGCTTTCTGGCAGGGTGTTTTGCCGACGAAGAGGACCTGCTTAAGCTCCTGCGCGAACGAGTGGGCCTGTACGCACCCCTCATTGCTCCGACGGCCGATGAACAACGCGTCCTGGATCTTGCCGACTTCTACCATTTCGTAGGGCTCATCGACAATCTGGCGGCGGACCACACCGGGCTGGGAGCCAGCCACCTCGGAGCCCGCGACGTCTTCGACGGGATCATGGCCGACTTCGGCGCCGGGACCGAAACCGCAATGGGCGACAACTCCCCGTTCGGACGGGCGGCTCGAGACCTGTGGCGGCGCATCAGCCCAGGACTGACGCGACGTCAGATCCAGCGGTTCAGGTCGAGCATGAGCAGCTTTCTGCAGGGAGTCACCAACGAGCTTCCCTACCAACTGTCCGGCTCGGTTCCGGACTACGACACCTACCTGACCATGCGACTCGACAGCTTCGGCTGCGACTTCATGCTCCTGCTCACCGAATACGCCCTCGCGATCGACATCACCGGGCCGGCCGCGTCGCCTCAGTTCGTGGACATGCACGCCCACGCGCTGCGTCAGTTGATCCTCGTCAACGACCTGCTGTCCCTGCGCAAGGAGCAGGGAGACCCCATGAACGCGGTACGGGTACTGTGCTGCCACTGTGGGCTGACGCTCCAGCAGGCCGTCGACACCGTCTGCGAGTTGGTCGGCATCCATGAGCGTGCGTACATCGCGGCCCGGGACGCCGTGCGGCACGGACCGTTCGGCACCCGCGCGGATGTCCGCACCTACCTCGTCGGGCTTGATCACCTGCTCGCGGGCAGCCAGGAGTACGAATACCTCACCCCGCGCTACTTCGGCGACGGATCCGTGTGGGACGGCTCCACCTCCGGATGGATCAGCCTCACCGCTCCCATCGCCAGATTCCTGCCCCGGACCGGCCACGGAAACGGGGCGTCAGCGGTCCAGCGCTTTCAGCATCCACACCGGAAGGAGATGAAGAGTTGACGGCGACCCACGAGGCACCACCGGTCTCACGCCCCGCGACCACGGGCGTGGCTCCCGGTGGGCTCCCCCTGCTCGGCCATGCGATACCCCTGCGGCGACGGCCGTTGGACTTCCTGGCCGCACTGCCCGCCCACGGCGATCTGGTGGAGGTCCGGCTCGGTCCCCACCGGACATACCTGGCCTGCCATCCCGACCTGGTCCAGCAGGTACTGCGGGACTCACGGACCTTCGACAAGGGCGGCCCGCTCTTCGACAAGGTTCGCCTCCTCACGGGCAACGGCCTGGCCACGTCCTCCTGGGCGGACCACCGGCGGCAACGCCGGCTGATGCAACCGGCCTTCCATCCCGAGAAGATGGCCGGTTACGCCACCGTGATGGGCCATGAGATCGGCTCCATGCTCGACTCGTGGCAGGAAGGGCGGGCCTTCGACGTCAATGCCGCGACGCAGGCGCTCACGGCGCGCATCATCGTCCGCACGCTGTTCTCCACCCGGATCGAGGACTGGGCCGTCGCCGAGATCCAGCGCTGTCTGCCGGTCATCACCCGGGGCTTCTACACACGCATGGTCGCTCCGGTCGCCCTGATGGAGAAGCTGCCCACGCGGAGCAACCGCCGTTTCGACCGGGCTCTGGAACGGATGCGAAGCGTCATCGACGGGACCATCAGCGGCCATGCTGCCGGAATCGACCACGGGGACCTGCTGTCCGGCCTGCTCGGAGCCGAGGACGAGGAAACCGGCGGGCGACTGGCCAGGGACGAGATCCACGACCAGGTCATGACCTTGCTCCTGGGTGCGACCGAGACCACGGGGAACACTCTGGCCTGGATCTTCCACCTCCTCGGCGAAAACCCCGAGGTGGAGGAGCAGTTGCACCGTGAATTGGACGGGCTCCTCCCTGGCCGCCGGCCCGGCTTCGACGACCTGCCCCACCTGGACTACACCCGGCGTGTGGTCATCGAGGCGCTGCGCATGTACCCGACCACCTGGTTGCTGACCCGGTCGACCACGTGCGAGACAGAGCTCGCCGGAGTCCGGCTCGCCCCGGGCACCACCGTGCTGCTCAGCTTCTACGCCCTCGGCCGCAACCCGGCGCTGTACTCCGCCCCCGAACGGTTCGACCCCGACCGCTGGCTGCCCGAGCGGGCCAAAGCCGTACCGCGGGGTGCCTGGAACTCCTTCGGCGGCGGCAGCCGCAAATGCATCGGCGACCGATTCGGCACGATCGAAGTCATGCTGGTCCTGGCCGCCGTCGCCGCGGGCTGGCGGCTCAGGCCCCAGCCCGGCCCCGGCATCCGGCCGGAGCCGAAGGCGAGCCTGAGCACCGGCCCCCTGCCCATGTTCCCCGAGCGGCGGCGTCGAGGAAGCTCCGCCACGTCGGAGTAATCGGAGTAACCGGTGCCACCAGAACGAGCCGCAACAAGCCGGAACGAGGAAGGGCCCGGGACGGAATACTCCGGCCCGGGCCCTGAACTGCGCCTTCGCAAGTCGGGACGACAGGATTTGAACCTGCGACCCCTTGACCCCCAGTCAAGTGCGCTACCAAGCTGCGCCACGTCCCGGTGCGATGTCACACGGTGTTCCGCGTGATCGCGCAGGTCAACCCTACCGCACGCGTACGAGTGCCGCTGCCGCTCGCTCCGCGACAGGGCCGGTGACCCGGCCGGCGCGCCGGACCGGGACGAGGAGGGCGGCGCCCGCGGCGCGACGACGACGCACAGCGCGACCGCGTGCTGGCGATCGCGCTGGACGGCGTGCGCGTCACCCGCTGAGGTCAGCCGATGTCGAGGCCGAGCGGGTGGTCCGGGGCCAGGGCCGCGGCGATGCGGTTGGTGATCGTCTGGGCCGTGTTGCCCGCGGGCGCCTCGGGACCCACGGTGGTGGACACGGCGATGGCGAGCCGCCCGCCCGGCTCATAGGCCTGTACCGCCGCGAAGCCGGCGAAGGAGGGGTTCTGCACCACCCAGCCGTTCTTGACGATGACGCCCACGCCGTAGTGGAAGGCGTCGGTCTGCTTCAGGCACACGGTGGCGGGGCAGGTCGCGGTCGGGGCGCCGAGCCCGGGAGTGCCGGGGTCGAGCTGCACCTGGTAGGAGTGCCGGGAGAGCAGCCGGCCCGATCCGATGCCCTGGGCCGAGCCCGCCAGGTCGCAGATGTCGGTGGTGAAGACGGCGCCGGGGGCGGTGGTCCAGGACGGGTTCCAGAACGTGGACTCCTCGTAGGTGCCGCGTTCGGCGTCGTAGGCGTGCAGCGCGGGCTGCGGGATCTCCGGGGTGAAGCTGTTCGACGTCTGGCTCAACTGCAGCGGATCGAGGACGCGTTCGCGCAGCAGCCGGTCCAGCGGCGTGCCGGTGATCTTCTCCAGGGCTTCGCCGAGGAGGACGAAGTTGGCGTGCGAGTAGCTCCAGTTGGTGCCCGGCGCGTACCACAGGGGGTGGCCGAGCGAGAAGGCCAGCACCTCGTTCGAGGTCCATTGCCGGAAGGGGTCGGCGTAGAACTGCTTCACGAACGCCGGGTCGGTGACGTAGTCGTGCAGCCCGGACGTGGAGTCACCGAGCATCCGCAGCGTGATCCGGTCGCCGTTCGCCAGGTCGGGCAGCCAGCGGGAGACGGGGTCGTCGAGGCTCACCCGGTGCTCGTCGACGAGTTGGAGGAGCACGGTTGCGAGGTGGGCGATGGCGACCGAGCCCGCCCGGAAGTGCATCGCGGGCGTGGCCGGAACACCGCTCATCGACTCGCCCGCCGCGTCGGTGACCAGCTCACGTCCATTCACCGTGACCCGTACCAGGACAGCCTTGAGATCGAGCTCCCGCTGGGCCCGCCGCACGATGTCCTGGACCTTCCGGACCCGGTCGTCCGTGCTCTGCCCGCCGGCGACGCAGCCCCGGCCGGGGCGCTCGGCGGCCGGTACCGCCGTCGTCTGGAGGGTCACCGCGAGCAGGGCGGCGACGCACAGCGAGAGCGCACGCATACCCGCCATTCGGGTCATAAACCCCATGGTGGCATCGCCTGGGGCGGGCCGCTCCAGACGTCCGCCACAACGGTTCGAGTACGAGGTCGGAGCAGGCGTACCGGAAGGGGTCGGGCACACCGGACTCCCGGCTAGTGGATGAGCGCGTTCGCCACCACCACGACCACGCCGAGCAACGCGTCCCCCGCGCCGATCAGTACGGCCGCGGGCCAGGTCCGCGCCGCCCCGCGGGCGGTCACCAGCCCCAGCACGAACAGGATGACGATGTTCAGGACGAACGCCGGGTACTCGACCCCGCTCGCGGGCCACCAGCCCCACCCGGCCCCCGCGAGGATGAAGACCGTGGGGATCACGGCCGCGACCAGCGGCCACTCGTCGGCCAGGATGCGCAGCACCTCCCGGCCGCGGTGCGGGCCCCGCTCGGCGATGTAGTGGGCGTAGCCGTGCGCGAGGGCGGAGGCGAGCGCGGTGACCAGCAGCCAGAGGGCGTCGTAGCGGCGGGCGGCCTGGGAGGTGTGGCCGTACTCGGTGAGCGCGGCGACCAGCGCGCTGGCCAGTACGGCGCCGTAGACCCCGCCGAACAGGACGGCTTCGCGGGTGCCGTGCGGGCTGGGCCCGGGGGCCGCCGTGGAGTCGTCCATGCTCCCCACGATCACCCGCGCCCGGTGGCGCCGCCACTTCGCTTCGCCCCGACGAAGTGTCCTCCCACCAGGACCGATGTCCCACATTCTGTCGACGGCGCGGGCGCCGACGAGCTCGCTAGGGTCGTCCCATGACCCACAGCTTCGCTCTCCACATCCCCGACGCCGAGCTCGAGCCCGAGCCCCTCGACCCGGAGCAGATCGTCTCGGGGTCGCCCGAGGTGACCGGAAAGGTGGTCTGGGAGTCGGAGGACGGTCGGCAGATCCGCGGGATCTGGCAGATCACCCCGGGCGTGGTCACCGACACCGAGGCGGACGAGCTGTTCGTCGTGATCAGCGGCTCGGCGACGATCGCGGTCCAGGGCGGGCCCACGCTGGAGGTCGGGCCGGGCGACATGGCCGTGCTGCGCGAGGGCGACCGCACGACGTGGACGGTGCACGAGACGCTGCGCAAGGCGTACGCGATCAATCTGTGAGGCCGGGGGGCGCCGCCGTGGTGCCCCTGATCTCCAGGGTCGGTGCGGCGAGGTGGACCCGGCCCGCTCCCCCGGGCCGCTCGAAGCGGTCGAGGAGGCAGCGGGCGGCGCGGCGGCCGACCTCGTGCGGGGCCGTGTCGACGGTGGTCAGCCAGACGTGGCGCAGCCGGGCGATGCTCGTGTTGTCGTAGCCGGTCACCGAGACGTCCCGCGGCACCCGCAGCCCCAGCTCCTCGGCCGCCGACAGCGCGCCGACGGAGGCGATGTCGTTGACGGCGAGGATCGCGGTCGGCCGGTCCGGACGGCTGAGCAGCCTCACGGTAGTGCGGTAACCGCCCTCCTCGGTCATGTCGCTCGTCTCGATCCGTACCTCGGCCGCCAGGCCGTGCGCCCGCATCGTCGCCTCGAAGCTGCGCCGGCGCAGCTCGCCGACGGCGCCGTACCCGGCGATGTGCGCGATCCGGCGGTGGCCGAGCCCGATGAGGTGCTCGGTGACCAGGCGTGCGCCGGTCTCGTCGTCGCCCGCGACCACGTCCACGCCCGGCAGCGCCGGCTCACGGGCGCCGGCGACGACGACCGGCATCCGCTCGGCGATCGCGCCGAGAACCGCCGGTTCGGGCAGGGTGCCGACCGCCACCAGGCCGTCGACGCCCAGGTCCAGGAAGGGGCCGGTGAGATCGTCGCCGGTGCGGCGGTTCAGCCGGGCATCGGCGAGCAGCATGTGCAGGCCGTTGTCGCGCAACAGCGAGTTCAGGCCGTCGAGGAGGTCGACGAACCACGGGTTGCGCAGGTCGTTGAGGAGGACACCGACGGTGCGGGTGCGCTGCTCGCTGAGGCTGCGCGCGGCCGCGTTCGGCCGGTAGCCGAGCTCCCGGACCGCCCGCAGCACGGCATCCCGCTTCTCGGGGCGCACCTGGTCGGAACCGCGCAGCACCAGCGAGACCAGCGACTTGGACACTCCGGCCTGCTCGGCCACGTCGCGGATGGTCGGCGGTCTCATGACGTGGACCGTTCCATGTGGTGGGCACGGTTGTCAAAGGGCTTGACACAACGGAATTCGCCTCCCAGGGTGGCCTGGACAAGAAATGGACCGGTCCAAAGAGGGGCTGTCATGGTGGATGCGCTCGGCGTTGCCGTCGTCGGATTCGGCTGGATGGGCCGGGTGCACACCCAGGCGTACGCCCGCGTTCCGCACCATTACCCGGGGCTCGCCCTGCGGCCGCGCCTGGTGACGGTCGCCGAGGAGGTGCCGGGCCGGGCCGAGGAGGCCGCGGCGCAGTTCGGGTTCTCCTCGACGACCCGCGACTGGCGCGAGGTGGCCGCGGATCCGCGGGTGCAGGCGGTCAGCATCACCGCCCCGAACTTTCTGCACCGGGAGATCGGTGTCGCGATGGCCGCGGCCGGCAAGCACATCTGGATCGAGAAGCCGGTGGGCCTGACCACGGAGGACGCCCGCGCGGTGGCCGACGCGGTGGCCGAGGCCGGGGTGCACGGGGCGGTCGGCTTCAACTACCGCAACGCGCCCGCCGTGGAGGCCGCCCGCGATCTGATCGCCTCGGGTGACATCGGCGCGGTGACGCATGTGCGGATCCGGCTGTTCAGCGACTACGCGGCTCATCCCGACGGTGCCCTGACCTGGCGGTACGAGCGCGAGCGCGGTGGCAGCGGGGTGCTCGGGGACCTGGCCTCGCACGGCGCCGACCTGGCCCGCTTCCTGCTCGGGGACATCGCCTCGCTGACCGCCGACACCGCGGTGTTCGTGCCGCAGCGGGCCCGCCCGACGGGTGCCACCGCCGGGCACGCCCTCGCCTCCGGCGGCGAGCTCGGCCCCGTCGAGAACGAGGACTACGTCAACTGCCTGCTGCGCTTCGCCTCCGGCGCCCGCGGCGTCCTGGAGGCCTGCCGGGTCTCGGTCGGCGAGCAGAACAACTACGGCTTCGAGGTGCACGGCACCAAGGGCGCGGTCTTCTGGGACTTCCGCCGGATGAACGAGCTGGCGGTCAGCCGCGGCACGTCGTACCAGGACCAGCCCGTCAGCACGGTGTACGTCGGCCCCGGCGACGGCGAGTTCGGCGCGTTCCAGCCGGGCGCGGCCAACGCCATGGGCTATGACGACCTCAAGGTCATCGAGGCATACCGTTTCCTGCGCTCGATCGCCGAGGCCGGGCCACACGGCACCACCCTCGCGGACGCCGTGCGCAGCGCCGCCGTACTGGACGCGATGACGCGGTCCGCGGAGACGGGTGGATGGGTCGACGTGCAGACGCCGTAGGCACGTTGTAAGGCGTGATCGCCCGGATCGCTGACTGCCCGATCGCCGAAGACACCCCCGGCACGGCACCACCCCCACCGCAGCACCGCCGGCCGGTCAACGTGCCGGCGCCGTAGGCATGTTGTAGGGCGTGACCACCTGGATCGACGACGGCACCGCCGGTCCCGCGGGTGGTAGTGCGCCGTGGGCGCGCATCACCAGGTGGCAGGACTCGCGCATGTCGTGGCGCAGGTCGTGGTGGAGCACGGCGGACAGGCGGTGTTCGCACAGCAGGCGGGTGTTGTCGTGGTCGAGGTCGTGGGCCACGAAGACGGCGCACTCGCGGCCCAGGTCCTCGAAGGCTCGCAGCGTGGCTATGTTGCCGCCGCCGATCGAGTAGACCGCCCGGATCTCGGGGTCGCGTTCCAGGGCGGCGCGGACGAGGTCGTACTGGGTCGCGTCCAGGCCCTGCCCCTCGGCGATCTCGACGAGTGTGCGCTCGGGGTGCCGGGCCCGCATGACGCCTCGGAAGCCCATCTCGCGCTCCTCCTCGTTGCGGAAGAAGCCGCTGCTGAGGCTGGTGAGGACATTGCCGGGACGGTCGCCGAGCCACTGCCCCATGAGGTACGCCGCCGTCGCGCCCGCCGCCCGGTTGTCGATGCCGACGTACGCCAGCCGGGCGCTCGCGGGAAGGTCGGTCACCAGGGTCACGACGGGGATGCCCGCGGTGGCGAGCCGGCCGACGGCGGCCGTGACCTCGGGGACGTCCGGTGCCTTGAGGATCACGCCCTGCGAGCCCCGACGGGTGACCCGGTCCAGGGTCGCGACCAGCTCCTCCACCGGCCCGGTCTGCCGGAAGTGGAAGCGGGAGCGCAGCACGGCCGGGTGCAGCGACGGAAGCTCCGCCTCCAGGGCGGCGCGTACGGCCGTGGTGAACCGCTCCGGCGCCTGCATCACGATGTCGACCATGAACGTACGGCCGACCAGCCGCACCTGGGTGCGCTGCCGGTCCAGGTCGGCGATGGCCCGGCGGACCTCCTCGGCGGTGCTCTCCCGCACCCCTCCCCTGCCGTTCAGCACACGGTCCACGGTGGCCTCGCTGAGACCTGCCTGACGTGCGATCTCGCGGATCGGGAAGGGATGGCCCACGGCGGCGCTCCTTGAGGGGTTTTTGATGGCTCGCTGCTGGTTGTTCGATGGGTTTGTACTGACAAGAATGACAGGGCCGCGTCGCTCGCGTGACAGCGCGTCGCCTCCGTGACCGAAAGAAGGACGCCGATGTCCCTCGCCGCCGAACAGGCCCGCGCCTGGCTGTCCGAGCAGGACTGCGACCTCGACGCCTTCCGCGCGCTCGTCGGCCGGACCACCGACCTCGCGGACTTCCCGCACGCCTCCTCGGTGGACCGGAACGTCCTCGTCTATGACGGCGAGCGGCTCCGCGCGGCCGGCGACCGCCACGAGGTACGGACCGAACTGGTTCGCGCGCTGGCCGACGGCCCCGGCGTCGTCGTGTTCCGGGCCGCGTTCCCCGACCCGGCGGTCGTCGACCGGGCCACGGCCGTGTTCGAGGCGCTGATCGCCGAGCAGTCCGAGTCGGACGCGCCGGCCGGCGACCACTTCGCCGCGCCGGGCGCCAACGACCGGGTCTGGAACGCCCTGGAGAAGGCGGCCCTGTACGACCCGGAAGTGTTCGCCGACTACTACGCGAGCGACGTCCTCGCCCTGGTCTCCCGGGCCTGGCTGGGCCCGGGCTACCAGGTCACCTCGCAGATCAACGTGGTCAATCCGGGCGGCGCGGCCCAGACCGCGCACCGCGACTACCACCTCGGGTTCCTCTCCGGCGAGGCCGCCGCGAGCTACCCGGCGCATGTGCACCGCCTCTCCCCCGTGCTCACGCTCCAGGGCGCGGTCGCGCACTGCGACATGCCGGTCGAGTCCGGCCCGACGATGTACCTGCCGTACTCGCAGACCTACGAGCCCGGCTATCTGGCCTGGCGGCTGCCGGAGTTCCAGGAGTACTTCAGGGCGCACCACGTCCAGCTCCCGCTGGCGAAGGGCGACGCGGTCTTCTTCAACCCGGCGGTCCTCCACGCGGCCGGCACCAACCGGACCCTCGACGTGCGCCGCATGGCCAACCTGCTGCAGGTGTCCTCGGCCTTCGGCCGCGCCATGGAGACCGTGGACCGGGAGGCGGTGACGAACGCCGTCTACCCGGTGCTGCGCCGCCGCCGGGCGGAGGGCGTCGGCGAGGCCTGGCTGGATCGCGTCATCGCGGCGAGTGCCGAGGGCTACCCCTTCCCCACCAACCTCGACAGCGACCCGCCGGTCGACGGTATGGCCCCGCCCTCGCAGGCGGACGTGGTACGGCGGGCACTGTGCGAGGGGTGGGCCCCGCGGGCGCTGCGCAACGAGCTGCGGGCCGGCGCCGCGCGGCGCGAGAGCTGAAAGGGCAAGCACGTCATGGGACTTCTCGACGACAAGGTCGTCCTCGTCAACGGCGGCAGTCAGGGTGTCGGCGCCGCCATCGCCCGGGCCGCGGTGCGCGAGGGCGCCACGGTGGCCGTCACCGGCCGGCGTCCCGAGCCGGGCGAGGCCCTGGTGGCCGAGCTGACGGCGGCCGGGGGCAGGGCGATGTATGTGCAGGCCGACCTGTCCGACGCCGACCGGGCCAAGGCCTCCGTGGCCGAGGTGGTCGACGCGTACGGCCGGGTCGACTGCCTGGTCAACTCGGCGGGGCTGACCTCGCGGGGCACCCTGCTGGACACCACGCCCGAGCTGTTCGACGCGCACATCGCGATCAACCTCAAGGCCCCGTTCTTCGCGATGCAGGCGGCGGTGTCCGACATGGTGGAGCGCAAGGCGCCGGGGACCATCGTCAACATCATCACGTCGTCGGCGCACGGCGGACAGCCCTTCCTGGCCCCGTACGTCGCCGCCAAGGCCGGCCTGATCGGTCTGACCCGCAACGCGGCGCACGCCCACCGCTGGGACCGGATCCGGATCAACGGCCTGAACATCGGCTGGACGGCGACCGAGGGCGAGGACGCGACGCAGCGGACCTTCCACGACGCCGGGGACGACTGGCGGGAGCAGGCCGCGGCCAGGCTGCCGATGGGCAGGCTGGGCCAGCCGGACGAGATCGCCGACTTCGTGGTCCTCCTGCTGTCGGACCGGTCCGGGGTGGTCACGGGTTCGGTGATCGACTGGGACCAGAACGTCCTCGGCGGCCTCGACTGACCGTTCGCACAGCCTCTTCGCACCAACCGCACCGCACCTAGGAGCTGCACCCCATGCGTATCGGAATCCTCGGCCTCGGCCGCATCGGCGCCTTCCACGCCGAGACCCTCTCCGGACTCGACGCGGTCGAGTCCCTCGTCGTCGCCGACCCGTTCGCGGAGGCGGCCAAGGCCGCCGCGGAGCGGTTCGGGGCCGAGGTCGCGGACTCGCCCGAGGCGGTCCTGGCCGCCGGGGTGGACGGTCTCGTCGTGGCGGCGGCCACCGACGCCCACCCCGCCCTGATCCTGGCCGGTGTCGAGGCCGGCATCCCCGTCTTCTGCGAGAAGCCCGTCGCCCGCACCATGGCGGAGGGCGTCGAGGTGCTCAAGGCCGTCGAGGGCAGCGGCGTCCCGATCCAGATCGGTTACAACCGCCGCTTCGACGCCGGCTTCGTCGCCGCGCGGGCCGCCGTGCGGAGCGGCGAGCTGGGCAGGCTCCACACGGTCCGCTCGACGACGCTGGACCCGGCGCCGCCCCCGGCCGCCTACATCGCCGCGTCCGGCGGCATCTTCCGGGACTGCTCCGTCCACGACTTCGACATCATCCGCTGGGTGACCGGCCGCGAGGTGACCGAGGTGTACGCCGTGGGCGCCAACCGGGGCGCCGACTACATCAAGGACGCGGGCGACGCCGACACCACCGGCGCGATCCTCACCCTGGACGACGGCACCATCGCCGTGGTCTCCAACAGCCGTCACAACGCCCGGGGTTACGACGTCCGCATGGAGCTGCACGGCTTCCAGGACTCCATCGCCGTCGGTCTGGAGGACAAGCTTCCGCTGCGCTCGGTCGAGCCCGGCGTGACCTTCCCGTCCGGCACCCCGCACGACTTCTTCATGGACCGCTTCACCGACGCCTACCGCGCCGAACTCACCGCGTTCACCGAGGTCGTCGCCGGCACCCGGCCCTCTCCCTGCACGGTCGCGGACGCCCTGGAGGCGGGCTGGATCGCGGAGGCCTGCACGCTGTCGCTGCACGAGCACCGCCCGGTGGCGATCGAGGAGGTACGCGGCGCCTGACCCCGGGCCGGGCCCCTGTCGCGCGACGGCAGGAGCTGGGCGCGCAGTCCGTCGACGATGAGGCCGAGGATCCGCTCCGTCCTCGCCTCGCCCTCGCGGGCGGGGTCGATGCCCCACAGCACGCTGAGCTGGAGGAGCACGTCCTCGGGGTCGAGTCCGGCCTTGAGGGAGCCGTCGGCGGCCCCGGCGGTGAGCAGCGCCGCGATGGCCTCGACGAAGGGGGCGTAGTACGCGTCGTCGAGGCCGTTGTTCGTGGCGGCGTGGATGACCTCCACCACGCCGGACTTGAGCCACCGGTAGCGGGCGACCTCGTCGAACCACAGCCGCAGGTCCTCGAGCGGCGCGCGCTCGCGCAGCGGCGCGAGCGCATCTTGCGGGCAGGCCTCGGCGGGCGGGGGCGCCGGTGTCCACGCGCCGGGTCCCGGACGTCGCCGTACGGTTAGTGGCCCGGTTCGGGGATCCGTTGGTGCGCGAGATCACCCCCGCCCTCGGCCGCCGCAGCCGGCCCACCGCCGAGAAGGCCCAAGGCCTCCTCGGCCGGCAGCCCGGCCCGCCCGGCAGACAGTGCTTGACCGTGCGGAAAGCCTGATCGAGCGCGGTGTCGCCGGGCCGCTCTGCTGAAACTCACAGACCGTAACGGATGGCCGACTCGTCGGGGTCGTAGGCATCCCGCGCGGGATCCCGTGGCGTCGCCGGCCTCTCCTCCACCGTGTCCTCCAGCCGGACGCGATCCGGCAGCGCGCCGAACCGGGCCCGGCGCAGCGTGGCCTCTGTGTCGGCGCCGGCGTCGGCCACCGGCTTCTCCTCGTGCTCCGCTTGCGTCATCCGGTCCTCCCCATTGCCGTACTCACAACCCGTCACCCCTTGAACGTCCTCACCGCGCCGCAGGTTCCGCCGGCAGGTCGAAGACGTGGTTCGGGGAGATGATCGACGTGATCGCGTCGCCGAAGACGGTGCTGGGCTCCTGGCCGTTGTAGTTGATGTCGGTGTTCAGGAGGACGACCAGGGTCGCCCGGGCCGACGGGAGGTAGATGGTCAGGGACTCGTAGCCGGGCAGGGAGCCGTTGTGCCCGATCCAGCCTTGGACGTTGAAGATGCCGAGGCCGTACCCGGTGCCCGGAATGGTGGTCGGAGGCGTGGTGAGCCGCTGTGCCTGGACCGCGGGGCTGATCAGGATCCCCCCGTTGGGAAGCCGGCCCGTGGCCACCGTGCGCGCCCATACCCGCAGATCGTCCAGGTCGGAGATCATGGCGCCGGCCGCCCAGCCCCACGAGGGGTTCCAGTCGGCCGCGTCCGCCACCTGGCCGGTCGCCGTCTGTTCGGTGTACCCCTGCGCGTGCGGCTGCGGGAACTCGTTGCCGGTCGGGAAGAGGGTGTGCCTGAGGCCGGCCGGGTCCAGGACGTTGTGCTGGATGTAGTCACCGAGCGGTGTGCCGCTGGCCTTCTCGACGACCAGCCCGAGCAGGATCAGGTTGGTGTTGGAGTAGTCGAACTTCTCACCCGGCGGGAACAGCACCGGGTGCCGGAAGGCGTAGTCGAGCAGTTCCTGCGGGGTGAAGGGCCGCTGCGGATCGGACGTCAGCGCCTTGAAGAAGCCGTCGTCCTCGGAGTAGTTGAAGAGCCCGCTGCGCATCCCGGCCAGCTGGCGCAGCGTGATCCTGTCCCCGTTCGGTACGCCGCTGACGTATTTGTCGATCGTGTCGTCCAGCCCCACCCTGCCCTGGTCGACCAGCTCCAGCAGGGCCGTCACCGTGAACGTCTTGGTCTCGCTGCCGATCCGCATGTAAAGGTCGGGGGTCATCGCCCGGCCATTGGTCTTGTTGGCGACGCCGAAGGACTTCACGTACTGACCCTTGTCGGGTGTCCAGATCCCGACGGTCACACCCGGGACGTTCGCCTCCTGCATGACCCGCTGCACGGTGTAGTCGAGCTGCCGCTGCACGCCGGGCGTGAGTTCGCGGACGTCGCCGCCCGAGGGCGACGGCGAGGGCGGATCGGCGACCGCGGGAGCGGAGGACGCGGAAGCGGGCAGGGCTGCGGCGGTCGTGCCCGCGGCAGGCACCAGCAGCATCCCCACCGCGGTGACGACAACAGCCCCCTTGCGCAGTCGTGGCGAGGAGTGCGACATGGGCTCAACTCCCAGGTGAGGACGCATGCCCTGGAGCCCAGCATAGGAGTGCCCGCGCGCCGTCGCCTGTCGGAAACGGCGGCACGCGGGCACTCCTGCTCGACGACGTGACGGTTCGGCTACGCTCCGTCACGGCCGCCCGTTCACGCCCCGCACGACCTCAGGAACTGCCGGGTGCGCACCGCGATGGGCAGCGGCCTGTCCGGCTCGCACGGGTACATGTCCTGCTCGACGATCGCGAACAGATCGACGCCGAGCTTCTGGGCCGCTTCCAGCACGGGCCCCAACTCCGGTACACCGGAGGGCGGCTCGCACATCACCCCGCGCTGCACCGCCGGACCGAACGGGACCCCGTTCGCCACGACGTCCGCGAGGATCTCCGGGTCGACCTGCTTGAGGTGCAGATAGCCGATGCGTTCGCCGTACGTCTCGATGAGCTTGACGCTGTCGCCGCCGCAGTAGGCGTAGTGACCGGTGTCCAGGCAGAGGTTCACCAGATCGGAGTCGGTCGCGTCGAGGAACCGCTCGACGTGCTCCTCGGTGTCGATGTGGGTGTCGGCGTGCGGGTGCACCACGATGTCGAGACCGTACGTCTCCTTGACCTCGCGGCCGAGCCGCTCCATGCCCTCGGCGAGGTGGGTCCACTGCTCGCCGGTGAGCTCCGGCGGCTCCAGCACCTCGGCGGTCTTGTCGTCGCGCCAGAAGGAGGGGATCACCACCAGGTGCCTGGCCCCCATCGCGTGGGTGAGCTCGGCGACCTGGCCGACGTGCGCCCAGGTGGACTCCCAGACGGCGGGTCCGCGGTGCAGGCCGGTGAAGACCGTGCCCGCCGACACCTTCAGATTCCGCTTGTTCACCTCGTCGGTGAGGCGCGCCGGGTCCGTGGGCAGGTAGCCGTACGGGCCCAGTTCGATCCAGGAGTAGCCGGCCTCGGCCACCTCGTCCAGGAAGCGTTCCCAGGGCACCTGCTGGGGGTCTTCGGGGAACCAGACGCCCCAGGAGTCGGGGGCCGAGCCCACCCGGATGCGGTCGAGGGCGTTCGCCATGGTCAGGAGGTCCCTTCGGGGTGGGTCGCGACGGGTGCGGTGAGGTCCTTCTCCTCGGGGAGCTCATCCACGTCCACACCGCGCACCTGCGCGAGCTCGTGCTTGAGCGCGGCGAGTTCGGCGCCGCCGGCCATGTGGTTCGTCAGTTCCTCCAGGCTGACCTGGCTGCGGTCGGCGCTGAGTTCGAGGGTGCCCAGGCGCAGCACGCTGAAGTGGTCGCCGACCATGTAGGCGTGGTGCGGGTTGTGGGTGATGAAGATGACGCCTAGGCCGCGGTCGCGGGCGGCCGCGATGTACTTCAGCACGACACCGGACTGCTTGACGCCGAGTGCGGCGGTGGGCTCGTCCAGGATCAGGACGCGGGCGCCGAAGTAGACGGCGCGGGCGATCGCCACGCACTGGCGCTGGCCGCCGGAGAGCGTGCCGATGGGCTGCTCGAGATCGTCGAGGACGATGCCCATGTTGCGCAGTTCCTGGTCCGCGGTCTGCTTCATGCGGTCGATGTCGAGACGGCGGATCGGCCAGGGGCCCTTGGTCATCTCTGAGCCGAGGAAGAAGTTCCGCCACACCGGCATCAGGGGCACGGTGGCCAGGTCCTGGTAGACGGTGGCGATGCCCTTGTCGAGCGCTTCGCGCGGGCTGGTGAAGCGGACCGGTTCGCCGTCGACCAGGAAGTCGCCCTCGGTGTGCTGGTGCAGACCGGAGATGATCTTGATCAGGGTGGACTTGCCGGCGCCGTTGTCGCCCAGGACGCAGGTCACCTTGCCGGGGCGGACCGTCAGATCGACGCCGTACAGGGCGCGGATGTTGCCGTACGACTTGCCCGCGTTGCGCAGTTCGACGATGGGGCGGTCCGCGCCGTCGGGCGTGGTGTCCTGGAGGACGGCTCCGTGGGCTTTGTTGGTCGTCATGAAGTCACCTCCGGGTCGCCGTGCGACTGACCCACAGATTGATGAGGACGGCGCCGAGCAGCATCACGCCCAGGAAGGCCTTGAACCAGTCGGGGTTCCAGCCGGCGTAGACGATGCCCTGGTTCACCATGCCGAACATGAAGGCGCCGAAGACCGGGCCGATGGCGGAGCCGTAGCCGCCGGTGAGCAGACAGCCGCCGATCACCGCCGCGGCGATGTAGATCAGCTCCTGGCCGACGCCCTCGCCGGACTGCACGGTGTTGAAGGAGAACAGGTTGTGCATGCCCATGAACCAGGCGCCGAAGCCGACGGTCATGAACAGCGTGATCTTGGTGAAGGCGACCGGGACACCGACCGCGCGGGCGCTGTCCTTGTTGCCACCGACCGCGTAGATCCAGTTGCCGTACCTGGTGCGCAGCAGCACCCAGGTGGCGAGCGCGGCGAAGACCAGCCACCACACGATGGTGATCTTCACCTGGACGCCGCCGATGTCGAACGACGACGCGAAGATCTTCTTGGCCTGGTCGAAGCCGTCCATGTTGCTGATGTCGTCGGTGGCGACGTTGCCGGTGATCAGCTTGGTGACGGCCAGGTTCACGCCCTGCAGGATCAGGAACGTGCCCAGGGTGACCAGGAAGCTCGGCAAACCGGTGCGGATCACCATCCAGCCGTTGAACGCGCCCACCCCGAGCGAGGCGATGAGGGCGACGATGACGCCCACCCACACATTCATGGTCAGCTGATAGCTCAGCATGCTCGCGGTGAGCGCCGAGGTGATCACGGCGACACCGGAGGACAGGTCGAACTCCCCGCCGATCATCAGCAGGGCCACCGGCAGGGCCATGATGCCGATGGTCGAGGACTGGTAGAGCACGGTGGCCATCGAGCTGCCCTGGCGGACCGTGGGCGCCGCAATCAGGAAGAACACGAGCACGGCCACCGCGCCGAGGAAGACACCCACTTCGGGCCGGGCCAGCAGCCGCAGCGCCAGGGGGCGCCGGGCCGTGCGGCCGTCGGTCTCCTTGGGGCCGGAGGCCGGCGGTGTGCCCACCGCCGGCCCAGCCTGCTGGGTCATGCTCATCACCGAGTGCCCTTCGCGGCGAACTGGGCGACCTTGTCGACGTTGGTCTTGTCGACGAAGGCCGGGCCGGTCAGCACCGGCTGCTCCCCGCCGCCCATGTAGTTGCCGTTGTTCTTGTAGAGCCACAGGGAGTCGATCGCCAGGTAGCCCTGCAGGTAGGGCTGCTGGTCGACCGCGAACTGGATCGTTCCCTTGGAGATCGCGCCGGTCAGGTCCTTGTTGAGGTCGAAGGTGGCGACCTTCGCCTTGCTGCCCGCGTCACCCACGGACTGGACGGCGGTCAGGGCGTAGGGCGCGCCGAGGGCGACCACGTAGTCGATGCCGCTGTCCTGCTTGAGCTTGGCGGTGATGGTCGACTTCACCGACGGCATGTCGGTGCCGTTCACGTACAGCGTCTCAAGCTTGCCGGAGAACGTCTTCTTCACGCCGTCGCAGCGCTGGGTCAGGCCGATGTTGCCCTGCTCCTGGACCACACAGACGGCCTTCTTGGCGCCGGCCTCGTTCAGCCGCTTGCCGAGCGCCTCGCCGGCCACGCCCTCGTCCTGGCCGAAGAACTCCATCAGGCCGAGCTTCTTCCAGTCGCTCACACCGGAGTTGAGGCCGACCACCGGTATGTTCGCGGACTTCGCCTTGCTCACGACGTCCTTCATGGCGTCGGGCTTGGCGAGGGTGATGGCGATGCCGTCGACCTTCTGGTCGATCGCGTTCTGCACCAGGTTGGCCTGGGTGCCCGCGTTCGGGTCGGCCGAGTAGACGAGCTTGATGTTGTCCTTGGCCGCGGCGGCCTCGGCGCCCTTGCGGACGATGTCCCAGAAGGTGTCGCCCGGCGCCTGGTGCGTCACCAGCGCGACCGTCATCCGGGGAGTGTTGGCCTTGCCCGCGGAGGCGTTCGACCCACCCTCTTCGGACTTCTTGCCGCCGGAGCTGCTGGAGCAGCCGGCGAGGGTAAGTGCCGCCGCCGCGGCAACGGCCACTACGGGGGCCAGTCTGCGGGAGCGGGAGTACGAAGAGCGGTCCATCTTTCCGGCACCTCACTGTGCGATGAGAGAAAGGAGGCGGATCTACGACGATCCGGGCCCGGCGCCGGGAGGCGGTCCGGGTCATGTGCTGCGTGTTGGGACGGGATCAAAGTCCCTGCCGCGCCCGCTGTCAATACTTTGTTAAGACATCATTTCACACTCAGGTCCGAATGTAAGTACAAACTATTGACAGCACGACCCGCCGGGACCTACACCTGAGCCCATGGCCAAGTCAGCATCCCAGCCCTTCGACCTGATCACGATGGGCCGTATCGGAGTCGATCTCTACCCGTTGCAAACAGGTGTACCCCTGGCCCGGGTGGAGTCCTTCGGGAAGTACCTCGGGGGTTCGGCGGCCAACGTGGCGGTCGCCGCGGCCCGTCTCGGCCGCGCCACCGCGGTGATCACCCGCACCGGGGACGACGCCTTCGGCGCCTATCTGCACCAGGCGCTGAAGGAGTTCGGCGTCGACGACCGCTGGGTCACCCCGGTCGCCGCGTACCCGACGCCGGTCACGTTCTGCGAGATATTCCCGCCCGACGACTTCCCGCTGTACTTCTACCGGCAGCCCAAGGCCCCCGACCTGGAGATTCACCCCGACGAACTGGACCACGCCGCCATCCGTGCGGCCCGCGTCTTCTGGATCACCGGCACCGGTCTGAGCGAGGAGCCGAGCCGCTCCGCCACACTCGCCGCCCTCGAGGCGCGCGACAAGGCGGGCATCACGGTCTTCGACCTCGACTGGCGGCCCGCGTTTTGGAATGGCACAGCCCGGCGTGACGCTGAGGAGGCCCGCCGCTACTACGCCGAGGCCCTGCGCCACACCACCGTGGCGGTCGGCAACCTCGACGAGTGCGAGATCGCCACCGGCGTCCGCGATCCCCGCGCCTGTGCCGAGGCACTGCTCGCGGCGGGCGTGGAGCTGGCCGTGGTCAAGCAGGGCCCGAAGGGCGTGCTCGCCGTGCACCGCGACGGTACGACCGCCGAAGTGCCACCAGTGCCGGTCGAGGTGGTCAACGGGCTCGGCGCGGGCGACGCCTTCGGCGGCTCGCTCGTCCACGGGCTGCTCGGCGGCCGGGACCTGGCCGAGACCATGCGGTACGCCAATGCGGCAGGCGCCCTGGTCGCCTCCCGCCTCGCCTGCTCCTCCGCGATGCCCACCGAGGCCGAGGTCGACGACCTCCTCGCGCGAGCCACCCCTGAACGGAGTCTGTCTTGACCCTCACCATCCCCGAGCTCGCCGCCGTCAGGGCCCGGCACCCGGAGGCGATCGCCGAAGCGGCCGCCCGCCGTGTGCGTCGCCCCCTGCTCGGCGACGGCGGCCGCCTGATGATCGTGGCCGCCGACCACCCGGCGCGCGGCGCCCTGGGCGTCGGCGGCCGGGGGCTGGCGATGGCCAACAGGAGCGACCTGCTGGAGCGGCTGTGCGTGGCGCTGTCGCGGCCCGGCGTCGACGGGGTGCTGGCCACCGCCGACATCCTGGAGGACCTGCTGCTGCTCGGGGCGCTGGACGGCAAGGTGGTGATGGGCTCGATGAACCGGGGCGGTCTGGCCGGTGCCTCCTTCGAGATGGACGACCGGTTCACCGGGCACCGCGCCGAGGACATCGAGCGGCTCCGCTTCGACGCGGGCAAGCTGCTGCTCCGTATCGACTACTCCGACCCCGGCTCGCTGACCACGCTGGAGTCCACCGCCCGCGCGATAGACGACATGGCCGCACGGCGGCTGCCGCTGTTCGTCGAGCCGTTCATCTCCCGCAGGACCGGGGGCGCGGTCCGCAACGACCTGTCCGCCGAGGCCGTGACCCGCTCCATCGCCATCGCCTCCGGACTGGGCGGCACCTCCGCCTACACCTGGCTGAAAGTCCCCGTCACCGAGAACCCCGACGACATGGCCGAGGTCATGGAGACCTCGACCCTGCCCGCGGTACTCCTCGGCGGCGAGGTCGGCGACGACCAGGAGGGCGCGTACGAACGCTGGCGCAAGGCGCTGCGGCTCCCCACCGTCCACGGCATGGTCGTCGGCCGCTCCCTGCTCTACCCCGCCGAGGGCAGCGTGGAGCAGGCGGTGGACACGGCCGTGGGCCTGTTGTGACCCGGAGGCGACGATGAACAGCCCGTTCCACCTGCCGGCCGGCCAGGCCCTGGGCGGTCCCTGTGCCGTGGACGTCTCGCCCGAGACCGCGGGGTGGGGCTACTCGAGCCTGCGCGTGCTGGAGCTGCCGCCGGGCGGCTCGCACACCTTCGACACGGACGAGAGCGAGTGGATCGTCCTCCCGCTCAGCGGCGGCTGCACCGTCACCTCCGTCGACGAGTTCGGCCGGGACACCTTCCGCCTCCACGGCCGGGACAGCGTCTTCGCCGCCGTCACCGACTTCGCCTACGTGCCGCGCGACGCCCGTACGACCGTCACCTCGGCCGACGGCGGGCGCTTCGCGCTCACCGGCGCCCGCTGCACCCGGCGGCTGCCCGCCCGCTACGGACCGGCGTCCGACGTACCGGTGGAGCTGCGCGGCACCGGGAACTGCTCCCGTCAGGTCAACAACTTCGGTGCGGCAGGCGCCTTCGAGTGCGACCGGCTGATTGCGGTCGAGGTGATCACCCCCGGCGGCAACTGGTCCTCCTTCCCGCCGCACAAGCACGACGAGCACCGCCCCGGTGAGGAGTCCGTGCTCGAAGAGATCTACTACTTCGAGTTCGAGGCCCACGACGGCACTCCGGGCCTCGGCTACCAACGGGTCTCGCCGTCCGGCCGGGGCCGGGGCACCGACGTGCTGGCCGAGGTGCGCGACAAGGACGTCGTCCTCATCCCGGACGGCTGGCACGGACCGTCCATGGCCGTGCCCGGCCACCACATGTACTACCTGAACGTCATGGCAGGCCCGGCGCCCGAGCGGGCCTGGCTGATCTGCGACCACCCCGACCACGCCTGGATCCGTGACACCTGGCCGGACCGGCCCGTCGACCCCCGTCTGCCGCTGTACACCGCACCCGAGAGGCACTGATGAGCACGACCACTGTCCGCCTGACCGTCGCCCAGGCGCTGGTGCGGTTCCTGTCCGCCCAGTACACCGAGCGAGACGGGGAACGGCACCGGCTGATCGCCGGCACCTGGGGCATCTTCGGCCACGGAAATGTCGCCGGCATCGGCCAGGCCCTGATCGAGTACGCCGGCGACATGCCGTACCACCAGGGCCGCAACGAGCAGTCGATGGTGCACGCGGCGGTCGGCTACGCCCGCCAGCTCAACCGCCTCTCCGCGCAGGCAGTGACGACGTCCATCGGCCCGGGCGCCACGAACCTGGTCACGGGCGCGGCCCTGGCCACCATCAACCGGCTGCCGGTCCTGCTCCTGCCCGGCGACTACTTCGCGAGCCACGCACCCGACCCGCTGCTCCAGCAACTGGAGCACCCGGTCGAGGCGGACGTCTCCGTGAACGACACCCTGCGCCCGGTGTCGCGCTACTTCGACCGTGTCACCCGCCCCGAGGCGCTGATCCCCTCCGCGCTGAATGCCATGCGCGTGCTCGCCGACCCGGCCGAGACCGGCGCCGTCACCCTCGCGCTGCCGCAGGACGTACAGGCGGAGGCGTACGACTGGCCCGAGGAGTTCTTCGCCGAGCGGATCTGGCGGGTACGGCGCCCCGCCCCGGACCCGGCCGAACTGACCGAGGCGGTCCGTGCGATCAGGGCCGCCGAGCGCCCGCTGATCGTCGCGGGCGGCGGAGTCCACCACAGCGAGGCCGAGGACGCGCTGAAGTCCTTCGTGGAGGCCACGGGCATCCCGGTCGCCTCCACTCAGGCGGGCAAGGGCTCCCTGCGCCACGACCACCCCGCCGACCTGGGCGGGATCGGCCACACCGGCACGGCGGTCGCCGACGACCTCGCCCGCACCGCCGACCTGGTCATCGGGGTCGGCACCCGGTACACGGACTTCACCACCGCCTCCGGCACGCTCTTCCAGCACCCCGGCGTCCGCTTCCTCAACCTCAACATCACGGCCTTCGACGCCCACAAGCTGGCCGCCCGGACCGTGGTGGCCGACGCCAGGGCCGCCCTGGAGGCGCTCGGTGAGGCGCTGGCCGGAGACCGCGTGGACCCCGGCTACGAGGCCGAGTACCGGGCGGGCAAGGAGCGTTGGGACCAAGTGGTCGAGGCCGCCTACCGCGCCGACGACGAGAACGCCGTACCGACCCAGACGCAGGTGCTCGGCGCCCTCGACGCCGTGGTCGGCGACGACGACGTGGTGATCAACGCGGCGGGCTCCCTCCCCGGCGACCTGCACAAGCTCTGGCGGGCCCGCTCGCCGCGCCAGTACCACCTGGAGTACGGCTACTCCTGCATGGGCTACGAGATCCCGGCCGGCATCGGCGTCCAGCAGGCCGCGCCGGACACCGTCGTCTGGTCCCTGGTCGGCGACGGCACCTATCTGATGATGCCGACCGAGATCGTCACCGCGGTCCAGGAGGGACTGCCGGTCAAGCTGGTCCTGATCCAGAACCACGGGTACGCCTCGATCGGCGGTCTGTCCGAGTCGGTGGGCGGCGAGCGCTTCGGGACCGCCTACCGCTACCGCGTCGCGGACGGCACCTTCTCGGGCGCCCCGCTGCCCGTGGACCTCGCCGCCAACGCGGCCAGTCTCGGGATGGACGTCCTGCGGGCCAAGACCGTGCGGGAGCTGCGCGAGGCGCTCGGCACGGCCCGCGCCTCCGGCCGGGCCACCTGTGTCCACGTCGAGACCGACCCGTCCCCCACCGCTCCCCCCGCCGAGGCCTGGTGGGACGTGCCGGTCGCAGAGACCGCCTCGCGCGCGGCCGCCGTACGGGCCCGCGAGAGCTACGACCGCCAGGTCGCCGACCGCCGTCGGCACCTGTGAACCTCCCCTACGAAAGGCCCGCGCCATGAAGAACATCGACCACTGGATCGGCGGCAGAGCCGTCGAGGGAACCTCGGGCCGTTTCGGTGCCGTGTACGACCCGGCGACCGGCCGGCAGGAGAAGCGGGTGGCCTTCGCCACCGTCGACGAGGTGGACGCGGCCGTCGCCGCCGCGCAGGCCGCGTTCGAGGCCTGGGGCGGCACCTCGCTGGCCCGGCGGACCGCGATTCTCTTCAAGTACCGCGAGCTGCTGGACGCGCACCGGGACGAGATCGCCGCGCTGATCACCGCCGAGCACGGCAAGGTGCACTCCGACGCCCTCGGTGAGGTCGCGCGGGGCATGGAGATCGTCGAACTCGCCTGCGGGATCTCCGCGTTGCTGAAGGGCGAGCTGTCCACCCAGGTCTCCACCCGGGTCGACGTGGCCTCGATCCGGCAGCCGCTGGGCGTGGTCGCGGGCATCACGCCGTTCAACTTCCCGGCGATGGTGCCGATGTGGATGTTCCCGCTGGCGATCGCGTGCGGCAACACCTTCGTGCTCAAGCCGAGCGAGAAGGACCCCTCGGCCTCCTTCCGGCTGGCCGAGCTCGCCACCGAGGCCGGTCTGCCGGACGGTGTGCTGAACATCGTGCAGGGCGACAGGGAGGCCGTGGACCGCCTTCTGGAGCACCCGGACGTCGAGGCGGTGTCCTTCGTCGGCTCGACGCCGATCGCCAGATACATCCAGCTGAAGGCGGTCGAGCACGGCAAGCGCGTACAGGCCCTCGGCGGCGCCAAGAACCATATGCTCGTCCTGCCCGACGCCGACCTGGACTTCGCGGCCGACCAGGCCATCAACGCGGCGTACGGGTCGGCCGGCGAGCGCTGCATGGCCGTGTCCGTGGTGGTCGCGGTCGGCGACACCGGCGACGACCTCGTGGGCAGGATCGCCGAGCGGGCGAGGAACCTGCGGATCGGGCCGGGCGACGACCCCGCCTCCGAGATGGGCCCGCTGATCACCCGCGAGCACCGCGACAAGGTGGCCTCGTATGTGTCGGGCGCGGCGGAACAGGGCGCCCAGGTCGTGGTCGACGGCACCGGGTACACCGTGCCCGGCCACGAGGACGGCTTCTTCCTCGGCGTGTCCCTCCTCGACAAGGTGCCGGTGACCGCGGACGCGTACCGCGACGAGATTTTCGGTCCGGTGCTGTGCGTGGTCCGGGCCGAGACCTATGACGACGCCATCAAGCTCATCAACGACTCCCGGTGGGGCAACGGCACCGCGATCTTCACCCGGGACGGCGGCGCGGCCCGCCGGTTCCAGCTGGAGGTGCGGGCGGGCATGGTCGGTGTCAACGTGCCGATCCCCGTGCCCGTCGGCTACCACTCCTTCGGCGGCTGGAAGGACTCCCTCTTCGGCGATCTGCATGTCTACGGTAACGACGGCATTGCCTTCTACACACAGGGGAAGGTGATCACCACACGCTGGCCCGACCCGGCCGACGCGGGTATCGACCTCGGCTTCCCCAGCCACTCCTGATCCCGTCCCTGCGCTTCGCAAGGAGGTGCCCCGGTGGCGAGAACCGCTGATCAGCCTCGTCCCGTACCCGGCTCCGCGCTCGACTCCCTGGACTTCGCCCTGGACCGGGCCAGTCCGGTGCCGCTCTACTACCAGCTCGCCCAGCAGCTGGAGGCGGCCATCGAGCACGGGGTCCTGGCCCCGGGGAACCTCCTGGGCAACGAGATCGACCTCTCCACCCGCCTGGGCCTGTCCCGGCCCACGGTCCGCCAGGCGATCCAGTCCCTGGTCGACAAAGGCCTGTTGGTCCGCCGGCGCGGCGTCGGTACGCAGGTGGTGCACAGCCAGGTCAAGCGGCCGCTGGAGCTCAGCAGTCTCTACGACGACCTGGAGTCGGCCGGGCAGGGCCCGACCACGCAGGTGCTGCGCAACGAGGGTGTACCGGCGACCGCCGATGTCGCCGCCGCCCTCGGTGTCGCGGAGGGCAGCGAGGTCACGCTGCTGGAGCGGCTGCGCTGCACCCATGGCCAGCCCGTGGCGTTCTTGTGCAACTACCTGCCCGCGAATCTGCTCGAACTCGACACGGAACGCCTGGAGTCGACCGGTCTGTACCGGATGATGCGCGCGGCGGGCATCACCCTGCACAGCGCCCGTCAGACCATCGGCGCCCGCTCCGCCACCGCCGCGGAGGCCGCCCGCCTCGACGAGAAGGAGGGCGCCGCACTGCTCACCATGCAGCGCACGGCGTACGACGACACGGGCCGACCGGTCGAGTACGGGACCCACATCTACCGGGCGTCGAGGTACGCCTTCGACTTCCAGCTACTGGTCAGACCGTAACCGGAAGCCTCCCCTCACAGCAGCCCCCACGGCCGTCCGCGCCGTGGGGGCTCTGTGGCTGTTGGTTTCTGAACGAACTTGCGAGTGATCGTGTCGATTACGTTTCGGGCAAGAGACGCATGAGAGGGACGTGAGGTATTGACGCCTGCACGGACATGCGGCTGTTATTACGCCCACGATGTTCGGTCGAGTTGGTTTCTGATCGGTTTCGAGGACCTTTCGGTGGCCGGCTCACCTCCTTGACTGAACCCCTGCCTTCAGGAGCCGCCATGCGCCTCTCGCCCTCGGGTCTTGCTGTTCCGGGTCCCAGCCGTCGCTCCCTGCTCCGTGGAGTGGGTGGCGCCGCCGTCCTCGCCGGCGCCGGCATACCCCTGCTGTCCGCCTGTGGCGGCAGCGGTGCCTCGTCCGACCCGAAGACCGTCTCCCTCGGCTCCAACGCGTCCGACGCCGTGCCGAAGAAGGCCTTCGAAGCCGTCTACGCCGCCTTCAAGAAGCAGGCCGGCATCACGGTCGACGTGAACACCAAGGACCACAACACCTTCCAGGAACAGATCAACTCCTACCTCCAGGGCACGCCGGACGACGTGTTCAACTGGTTCGCCGGCTACCGGATGCAGTTCTTCGCGGCCAAGAAGCTCGCCACGCCGATCGACGACGTGTGGGCGAAGATCGGCGACAACTTCCCCGACGCGATGAAGAAGCTCAGCAAGGGCGAGGACGGCAAGTACTACTTCGTGCCGCTGACCACGTACCCGTGGGCGATCTTCTACCGCAAGAGCGTCTTCCAGCAGCACGGCTACAAGGTCCCCGCCACGTGGGACGAACTGGTCGCCCTGTGCAAGCAGATGAAGAAGGACGGCCTGGTGCCGATCGCCTTCGGCGACAAGGACGCCTGGCCCGCGATGGGCACCTTCGACCAGATCAACTTCCGCCTCAACGGCTACGACTTCCACGTCCAGCTGATGGCCGGCAAGGCCGCCTGGACCGACGCCAAGGTCAAGGCCGTCTTCGACCACTGGGCCGAGCTCCTCCCCTACCACCAGGACGGCTTCATGGGCCGCACCTGGCAGGACGCCGCCCAGAGCCTGGTGTCCAAGAAGGCCGGCATGTACCTCCTCGGCTCCTTCGTGGCACAGCAGTTCACCAACAAGGCCGACCTGGACGACCTCGACTTCTTCCCCTTCCCGGAGATCAACTCCGCGTACGGGCAGGACACCGTGGAGGCGCCCACCGACGGCTTCATGGTGAGCAAGGCCCCCAAGAACCACGACGGCGTCGTGAAGCTGCTGGAGTACCTGGGCAGCCCGGACGCCGAGCAGACCTACCTCAAGGTCGACCCGAGCGTGGTGGCCGCCTCCAGCAAGGCCGACACCTCCTCCTACTCGACGCTGCAGAAGAAGGCGTTCGACATGATCAGCGGCGCCAAGAGCCTCACCCAGTTCATGGACCGCGACTCCCGGCCGGACTTCACCTCGACGGTGATGCAGCCCGGACTGCAGAAGTTCCTCCAGAACCCCAAGGGCGTGGACAGCTTGCTGTCGTCGATCGAGCGCCAGAAGAAGCAGATCTTCGCGTCCTCGTGAGCAGCGGCATGACGACCGACATGACGACGAAGACCCCGGAGGCGGCCGCCGTGCCGCCTCCGGGTGCTGCCTCCGCATCCAAGCGGGCCACGCAGGGCCATCAACGCCTGCTGACCCGCCGTGACCGGTTCACGCTCGCCCTGATGGCGGGCGTGCCCACGGTCCTGCACGTGGCCCTGGTCTGGGTCACCGCCCTCGCCTCCATCGCGCTCGCCTTCACCACCTGGGACGGCATCGGGTTCGACTCGATCAAGTGGGTGGGCCTCGACAACTTCAAACAACTCTTCAACGACAACCCGCAGTTCTGGCCGGCCGTCCAGCACAACATCATCTGGTTCGTCGTCCTCATCCTCATCCCGACGCCGCTCGGCCTCTTCCTCGCCGTCCAGTTGGACAAGAAGATCCGCTTCAGCCGCGTCTACCAGACGGCGTTCTTCCTGCCGGTCGTCATCTCGATGGCGTGCATCGGCTTCGTCTGGCAGCTGGTCTACAACCCGGACACGGGCCTGATCAACAGTCTGATCGGGGCCAACAAGCCCGGCCACTACATCGACTGGATCGGCGACCCGGACCTCAACCTCTGGGCCGTCCTCGTCGCCGCGTCCTGGCGGCACACCGGCTACATGATGATCCTCTACCTGGCCGGCCTGAAGGGCGTGGACCCGTCCCTGCGCGAGGCCTCGGCCCTGGACGGCGCCAACGAGTGGCAGACGTTCAAGAACGTCATCTTCCCGACGCTGCGGCCCACCAACACCGTGGTCCTGGTGGTCACCATCATCGAGGCCCTGCGCGCCTTCGACCTGGTGTTCGTGTTCAACAAGGGCGCCCAGGGCACCGAATTGCTGTCGATCCTGGTGACCAACAACATCATCGGTGAGTCCAGCCGCATCGGTTACGGGTCGGCGATCGCGGTGGTCCTGCTGGTCATCTCGCTCGCCGTGATCATCCCCTACCTGGTGGCCACCTTCCGGAAGGAGCGGCGATCGTGAGCGCCCCCACCCTCGCGGCCGGCGCGCTCAAGAAGCGCGCGCCGGTCCGCCCCGCCCGCATCCTGCTGCACGTCTTCCTCGCCGGCACGGCCCTCGCCTGGCTCGCCCCGCTGCTGTGGGCGGTCTTCTCGGCCCTGCGCCCGTACAGCGAGACCAGCGAAAAGGGCTATGTGTCCTGGCCGGACACGCTCAACTTCGACAACTTCAAGAACGCGTTCGAACAGTCGGACATGACGCACTACTTCGGCAACACGCTGCTGATCGCGGTGCCGGCCGTGCTGCTCACGCTGTTCCTGTCGTCGATGGTCGCCTTCTACGTCAGCCGCTTCGACTTCCGCCTCAACCTCGCGCTGCTGCTGGTCTTCACGGCGGGCAACCTGCTTCCGCAGCAGGTCATCATCACCCCGCTGTACCGGATGTATCTGCTCACCGATCTGCCCGGCATCACGCAGAGCGGCAAGCTGTACGACTCCGCGCTCGGCCTGGTGCTGATCCATGTGGCGTTCCAGTCCGGCTTCTGCGCGTTCGTGCTCAGCAACTACATGCGCTCGCTGCCGCACGAACTGACCGAGGCCGCGCTCGTGGACGGCGCCTCGGTGTGGCGGCTTTACTGGCAGATCACGCTGCCGCTGTGCAAGCCGGCGATGGCGGCCCTGGCCACGTTGCTGTCGATCTGGATCTACAACGATTTCTTCTGGGCCCTCGTGCTGATCTCGACCGGCGAGAACATGCCGATCACCTCGGCGCTGAACAACCTCTCCGGCCAGTACTTCACAGACCCCAACCTGGTCGCCGCGGGCGCCCTGCTCACCGCGATCCCCACGCTGATCGTCTACTTCGCGCTCCAGCGGCAGTTCGTCAGCGGTCTCACCCTGGGCTCCAACAAGGGCTGAGCCGACTCCACTTGAAGGAGAACCCCGTGCGCAACCCGTTCACCCCCGTCGCCCTCCCCCGAGGTGCGGTCGATCAGGCCGGCCGGTCCCCGCCGGCGACGGCAGCCCGCTGCACGACGGCCGCAACCGGGGCCACGACCTGTACGTCCTGGACACCGCCCACCCGGCCGCGGCGGCCTGCCTGGCCGACGTCTTCGCGATGCTGCGCGCCGAGGGCTACGACTGTCTCAAGGCCGACTTCCCCTACGCGGGCGCCCAGGACGGCGTACGGCACTCGCTGATGGCCTCCAGCGACCGTCTGCTTTCCCTCGACCAGTGGGGCGTGGACATCACGCGCCGCCTTCCGACCTCGGCGGGAGCCACCCGATGAAGCGCACCCTGTCCGTCCCCGGCATCGCCTACGGCGGCGACTACAACCCCGAGCAGTGGCCCGAGGAGGTATGGGCCGAGGACGTACGCCTCATGCGTGAGGCAGGCGTCACCATGGTCAGCGTCGGGATCTTCTCCTGGGCGCTGATGGAGCCGTCCGAGGGCGCGTACGACTTCTCGCGCATGGACCGGATCCTCGACCTGCTGCACGAGAACGGCATCGCCGCCGACCTGGCCACGCCGACCGCGGCGCCGCCGGCCTGGTTCTTCCGGGCCCACCCCGAGGCGCTGCCGGTCGACCGGGACGGCCGGACCCTCTCGTACGGCAGTCGCCAGACGTTCTGCCCCAGCAGCCCGGCCTACCGCGAGGCGGCCCTGCGTATCGCGGGCGCGCTCGCCGAGCGGTACGCGCACCACCCGGCCGTCGTCATGTGGCACGTGCACAACGAGTACGGCTGCCACAACGCGGCCTGCTACTGCGACACCAGCGCGGAGGCCTTCCGCCGCTGGCTGCGCGCCCGGTACGGCGACGACCTGGCGGCGCTCAACCATGCCTGGGGCACGACGTTCTGGAGCCAGTGGTACTACGAGTGGGACGAGATCCTCCCGCCCCGGGCCACCGGTGCCGTGCCCAACCCCACGCACCGGCTGGACTGGCGGCGCTTCTGCTCCGACGAGCTGCTGTCGCTGTGCACGGCGGAGCGCGACGTCCTTCGGGCGGCGGCCCCGGCGACACCCGCCACCACCAACTTCATGGTGATGCACAACTTCGACGCGCTGGACTACTGGCGCTGGGCGCCGGAGCTGGACATGGTCTCCAACGACCACTACCTGATGTCCGCGGACCCCGAGTCGGAGATCGACGTGGCACTCAGCGGCGACCTGATGCGCTCCCTGGCCGGCGGCCCATGGCTGCTGATGGAGCACTCGACGGGTGCCGTGAACTGGCAGCCGGTCAACCGGGCCAAGCGCCCCGGCGAGCTGCGCCGCAACGCCCTCGCCCATGTGGCGCACGGCGCGGACGGCATCGCCTACTTCCAGTGGCGGGCCGCGAAGGCGGGCGCCGAGCAGTGGCACTCGGCGATGCTGCCGCACTCCGGCACCGACAGCCGGATCTGGCGGGACGTGGTCCGTCTCGGTGCGGATCTGAAGGCCCTGGCCGAGGTGCGCGGCAGCACGGGTGCGGCCGAGGTCGCGATCGTCTGGGACTGGAACGCCCGCTGGGCCGTGGAACTGCCCTCCCAACCGAGCGGCGAACTCCGCTACCTGGAGCTGGTGCGGGCCTGGTACGAGCCGCTGTGGCGCTCGGGCGTGGCCGTGGACTTCGTCCGCCCCGACGCCGACCTCTCCGCGTACCGCGTGGTCCTGGCCCCGAACCTCTACCTCGTCGACGACACGGGCGCGGCGAACCTCACGTCGTACGCCGAGCGCGGCGGCACGCTGGTCGTCGGCTTCCACAGCGGGGCGGTCGACGAGAACTGCCATGTGCGGCTGGGCGGTTACCCGGGCGCGTTCCGGGAGGTCCTGGGCGTGCGCACCGACGAGCTGTTCCCGCTCCTGCCGGGCGAGCCGGTCGGCCTGAGCGGTGCGGTGCCGGACGGCGCCTCGGGCACGCTGTGGTCGGAGCGGGTGCGGCTGGAAGGCGCCGAGGCGGTCGCGTCGTACGCGGACGGCCCGCTGACCGGTGTCCCGGCCGTGACCCGCCACCCGCACGGCACGGGCACCGCCTGGTACGTGGCGACACTCCCCGACCCGGACACCCTCGCCTGGCTCCTCGACCGCATCCGCGGCGAGGCGGGCGTGACGCCGGTGCGCACCGCCCCGCCCGGGGTCGAGGTGGTCCTGCGACGCGGTACGGACGCGGACTACCTGTTCGTCATCGACCACTTCGGGCAGGGAGCGGAGGTCCCGGTCGCCGCGGGCGCAACAGAGCTCCTGTCCGGCAAGGAGACTCCCGGTACGGTCACCGTCGAGCCCGGCGACATCGCCGTCGTAAGGGAGCCGCGGGCTCAGTGAGTCCCGTCCGACCGGAGCCGCTGACCGGGCGTCATTTCCAGGTCCGGGCGTCGCCGATCCCGCGGCCGTGGATCGGTCCCGGTGGTGCGGTACTTCATGCCGCTGCTCCCACCGTTCGCGCACCCGGGACGTCGGGTGCGCGAACGGGGGTCTTCAACTTGAAGCGCGCTTCAAGTCAAGAGGCGGCCGCTCGGGTCACGACGTGGCGAACGGCCCTTCCAGCGCCGCCCATTGGAGCAGCATGATGGTCTTGGCGTCGGCGATCTCACCGGTGCGGATCATCTCCAGGGCCCTACGGAAGGGGAGTTCGAGGATCTCGATGTCCTCGCCCTCCTCGTCCAGTCCCCCACCCTCGTGCGTGCGGGTCGAGGGTCCGTAGGCGGCCGCGTAGAAACTGACGCGTTCGGTGACCGAGCCCGGGCTCATGTAGACGTCGAAGACGTGCTCCACCGCGCCGACGGTGTGCCCGGTCTCCTCCACCGCCTCGCGCCTGACGGCGATCTCCGGGTGCTCGTCATCGTCGTCGAGCAGCCCGCCCGGCGTCTCCACCAGCATGCCGTCCGGGTGCCCGTTGACATACACCGGGAAGCGGAACTGCCGGGTGAGCAGCACGGTTTCGCGCTCCTTGTCGTACAGCAGCAGCGTGGCGCCGTTGCCGCGGTCGTGCGTCTCGCGTTGCTGGGTGCTCCAGGTCCCGTCGGCGCGCTGGATGTCGAAGGTGGTGGCACGTTCGACGTACCAGTGGCTGGACAGGAGCTTCACCTCCCGGACCTTGACCCGCGGATTGCGGCTCAGCTCCAGCCCGGTCCGATCGAGTCCGGTACGGCCCCGGCGGTCCGGGATGTCGATGCCTTCGGTCGTCATGGTCACCTCTCTATCACCCGGGCCCGCGGTGCCTCGGTGACCACGGTCATCGGTGCGCGCGGTCAGTAAGCGACGCCCATCGTGCGTCGGATCGTCTCGGGGTGGTCGAGCACCGACAGCATGTGATGGGCGACGTCGGCGCGGGAGATGTGGGTACCGCCGCGCAGGTTCTGCTCGAACGCCGTGCGGTAGACGCCGGTGAGGGGCTTGTCGGTGAAGCGGGGCGGGCGCGAGATGGTCCAGTCCAGACCGCTGTCGCGCACCAGGTCCTCCATCACGGCGAGGTCGGCGTAATGCGCGCCGAACATGGTGCGGGCGAACGGGGCGCCCAGGTGGCGCATGAAGAACCCGTCGCCCGCATCGTGCTTGGGCGGGTTCGGCCGGGCCGGCGACGCCACGGTGCCGATCGGTGCGGCGCTGACGACCACGAGGCGCCGTACATCGGCCGCCTGCATCGCGGCCACGACGGCCCGTGTGCCGCGTGAGGTGATGCCCGCGTCGGACCGTGGCCTGCGGGGCCCGAGTCCGGACAGGACGGCGTCGCGGCCGTCGACTGCGGACGCGAGCACGCCCGGGTCCGGCGCCGCCAGATCGGCCGTGACGACGCGCACCCCTCCGCCCTGCTCGGTCAGATTCGCGGGGTTGCGTACGACGGCGGTGACGTCGTGGCCCGCGGCGACGGCCTGTTGGAGAAGGTGGTGGCCGACGCCGCCGGTGGCCGCGAAGATCGTGAGCCTCATGGGTGGTTCCTCCTGGGCTTGGGTGAATTACCGGATCGCGAGATCCGCCGTCGGTCCCGCGTCACGCGAGGCCCGTGAGCTTCTCGGGATTGGTCAGGAAGTAGATGCCGCACACCTGTTGGCCGTCCGGCACCAGGTCGAGGACCAGTAGGGCGAAGGGCGAGTCACCGCTGAACAGCAGCGCCGAGGGGTCGCCGTTGACCCGCCGGTAGCGGACGTCGAGGCCGCTCGGGGCCCGCTCGGTCCCCCTGGCGAGCAGCTGGGCGACCTTCTCCCGGCCGTGCACCGGCCGCGGACCCGCGGCGGTGGCCTTGCCCCCGCCGTCGGCCCACAGCGTCACGTCCGGCGCCAGGAGCCGCAGCAGTGTCTCGAGATCGCCGCCGGAGACCGCGGCCACGAACCGCTCGGTGACCTCCTGTCGCAGCCGCGGATCGGCCCGGTAGCGCGGACGGCGGGCCCGGACGTGCTCGCGTGCGCGATGCGCGAGCTGGCGTACGGCGGCGGGGCCGCGCCCCAGGATCTCCGCGGTCTCGGTGTGGGCGTAGCCGAACACCTCGTGCAGGACGAACACCGCGCGCTCCAGCGGGGTGAGCGTCTCCAGGACGACCAGCAGGGCCATCGACACCGACTCGGTGTGTTCGGCCGGGTCCACGAGAGGAGTGACCAGCGGCTCGGGCAGCCACGGACCCACATAGGTCTCGCGACGCCGGTCGATGACGGCCTGCCGGGCGAGCGCCTTGTGCACCGCGATCCGTGCCAGATAGGCGCGCGGACTGCCGATCGGCTCCGCGTCCCGCGCCTGGCCCCTGGACGACCACGCAAGCCAGGTCTCCTGCAGCACGTCCTCGGTGTCGGCGATGCTGCCGAGCATGTTGTACACGATGGAGAACAGCAGCTCACGGTGTCGGACGAACACAGTGGTGGCCGCGTCCACGGCGCTTTCCCGGGCACTGCCCGCCGACGGGGTGTCGGACATCTTCTGACCTCCTGCGGTGTCTTGCTTCTAGGAGCAGCAGGAGGACCCGGAGTGTGACATCCGGAGGCGACGGTTGCTCAGGGCCGGCGGGTCATGTCTTGTTCCACGTCAGACTGACCTTCAGCTGGGCGGAGGCGCCGGCTGCCGTGATGATCGCCCCGGCCTGGGCGGTGAGCTGGATACCGAACTCCACCACGAGCGAGTCCGGCCGTTGCGCGAATTCCTCCACTTGCGCGGCCACGCCACGGGTCACGGCCCGCACGGCACCCATGACCGACTCGAAGGAGCCCTCGGCTCGTTCGATCATCGCGGACGCCGACGCGCCGCGGGTGAGGACAGGGCTCTCGGCCCGATCATCGGAGACCCTGACCAGAACCGTACTGCCGTCATGTAGCACAAACTCCATGATGGTCATACAGTATCAATTAGCACGAAATGCCAGGTATTGCCAGGTAGTTGACAGTTCTTCCATTCCCGGGCGCGTGCCTCCGGAGCGAGGGGCGGGTCGGCGGGCTTCGGCCGCCGAGACTCACGATGCCACTCCGGAAGGAGCTGAGTGATGCCACTCGCCATCGAGATCCTGCTCATCGTCATCGGCGTTGTCCTGCTCATGCTCGCCCTGATCGGGAGCGGCATTTCAAGGCGCCTGATGACCATCCCGAAGATGCAGCGGGCGCCCCGCGCAGTGCTCGCCGTCCTCGGTGTCCTCCTGCTGGTCGCCGGAACATGGCAGCTGGCGACGGAGAAGGAAAAGCGTGAGCTGACATCCGCGGAGCTGGGCGAACACCTCCCTGCCGCCGTGGACAGAAGCAGCTGCGTCGAATCCAAGCAGGTTCCCGAGGGGGCGGTCGGGCTCGACTGCGGTACCGGTGACAGCACGCCGGAATACTTCTCTTTCGTGATGTTCCGCGATGTGAACGCCATGCAGGATTTCCTGGACAATCAGATCGACCCCGGGAACCTTTCCGGATCCTCCTGCGACAACAGGGACGACTACAAAAAGGGTGCGAGATTCGAGTACAGCCTGGAAAACCCCAGTCTGACCGTGGGCGACATGATCTGCTATGAAGACACCGACTCCATCCCCTGGGTCGCATACACGGACCGACGGTTCAACATCATCGTGCAAGCCCGCGAAAAGGACCCCGCGAAATTCGCCGGCTTCCTCGATTGGGTCACCAATTCACAGCCCACAGGGCGGTCCATCCCCGAACCGGCGACGCCCTCGGCATCCGCCGCCGCACAGCACTGATCCTGGCGCAGGAGAGTAGGGCGCCATGCCGGAGGAGTTCGACTTCGTCGTCGAGATGAGCGAGGCAGCCGACGGCTACGACATCGAGGTGTCGTCGCCGTGCGGCGAGGACCGCCTCATCACCCAGATCGACGCCCATGGGCTGTTGAACAGGCTGCCCACGCTGCAGGCCGCGGTCCTCGGCTCCGCGGCACGCTCCCGAGGCGTGAGCACCGAACTCGAGGCACCGGTGCGGGAGGTCGGCGGCGTCCTGTACGACGCGGTGTTCCAGAACGCGATCAAAGCGCTCTATCTCGCCAGCAGACAGAAGGCGCGGGACCGGGACCAAAGGCTGCGGCTCATCCTGCGGGTCCGCTCGCCGGAACTCGCCGCGCTGCCCTGGGAGCTTCTCCACGACGCGAAACTCGGCGGCTACCTGTGCCTGCATCACCCGGTCATTCGCTATATCGAGGTCCTGGAGCCGGTTTCACCGCTTCGCGTACGGCCACCGCTGCGGATCCTGGGCATGGTGGCGCTCCCCGGCTCCATGGGCGCCCTGGACGCCGAGGCGGAACAGGAAGGCCTGAGCGCCGCACTGAAGCCGCTCATCGACGAGGGCATGGTGCAGCTCGAATGGGCCCGCGGCCAGACCAAACAGGATCTCTTCCAGGCCCTCCTGCGCGGCTGCCACATCCTGCACTTCATCGGCCACGGGAAATTCGACGAACGTCACCGTCAAGGAATGATCGTCTTCTCCGACGAGCACGGGCGGGAGGACTCCCTGCACGCGGAGGCCCTCGGCTCGCTCATCAGCGTCGCCGACCCCTCGCCGCGCCTGGTCGTGCTCAACAGCTGTGAGACGGGGACCTCGAACGCACAGGACCTCTTCTCCAGTACGGCGGCGGAGCTGGAGCACACGGTGCCGGCGGTCGTGGCCATGCAGTTCCCGGTGACCGACAAGGCGGCCGTCCTTTTCTCCCGGGCCTTCTACCTGGCGCTCGCGGCGAATCGACCGGTCGACGAGGCGGTGCGCACGAGCCGGATCGCCCTGCGCGCGGACAAGGACGACAGCCTCGAGTGCTTCACCCCCGTCCTGTACCAACGCAGCGGCGACGCCCGGCTCTTCGACCTCACGTCCGCGAGAAGGAGCACCCCCACGCAGACCATAGTCAGGGACATCAATCAGCTTCAGCGGGACACCCAGAGCCACGAAATCCCGGAACCGCCCCCGAGAATCACGGAAGCATCCCGGAAGGCCACATCGGCCACCGAATCTTCGCGTCCGGGTGTCACACCGTACCCGGAGATCAACACGGAACGATGGGTCGTGAGCATGGCCGTTCACCCCGAGGGCACGCTGGTCGCCACCGGAGCCCGCAAACTCGTGCGGATCTGGGACGCCGCCACCGGCCGGGCGACCTGGGACCGCACCCTCGGCGGCTGGAGCACCATGGTGAACGCGCTGGCCTTCAGCGGCGACGGCAAGAAGCTGGCCACCGGCAGCACGGACAACATCGCACGCGTCTGGGAGATGGAGACCGGCTCCGTCGCACGGGAATTCAAGCATCGGCATTTCGTGAACGCGGTCGATTTCGACAAGGGCTCGAGATATCTGGCCACCGGGAGTGCGGATGCCACGGCGCGCGTCTGGGATCTCACCACCGGCAGCCCGACCGTGACCCTGCGCCACGCCCGCGCGGTCAAAGACGTCAAGTTCAGCCCCGACGGACGGTTTCTGCTGACCGCGTGCGAGGACAAGAGGGCCTATGTGTGGAACCTGGACACGGGTGAGCAAATAGCACAGGTTCCGCACAATGATTTCGTGCTCCGTGTCGCGGTGTCTCCGGACGGGCGGAAAATCGCCACCGGCAGCCAGGACCGCACGGCCCAGGTCCGCGAAACGGGCACTTGGCGACCGCTCTTCCACGTGGAACACCGCGCCGGCCTGCGAGGGGTGGCGTTCAGCCCCGACAGCGGCCAGGTCGCCACCGCGAGCGAGGACGGCGACGTGCGCGTGTGGCAGGCCGATACGGGACGGCAGCTGTTTCACATCGATCACAAGCGTTCGGTGAACGCCGTGGCCTTCTATCCGGACGGCCGGTTCCTGGCCAGCGCCGGCGAGGACAAGGTGGTGCGCAATACGCGGCTTCCGGAAGCCCACGCATGATCACGGCCCATATGCACCGAGGCTCCGTTCGCCTCGGCGAACAGAGCCTCGATCATGTCGAACGGAGCGGAGCTCCGGTCGGGACGACAGGATTTGAACCTGCGACCCCTTGACCCCCAGTCAAGTGCGCTACCAAGCTGCGCCACGTCCCGGTGCGCTCACTCACGGTGACCCGTGTGATCGCGCGAACAGCACTTTACCGCACGTGCCGGGCCACGCCGAAGGGGGCACCGCGGCGGCGGTGGACAATCGGTCGTATGGGCAGCGCAGAGGCATCGCGGGGACAGCCGGTGGAGACCCGGGACCGGGACAGTGAGGGGCGCGCGAGGAACGCGAGGCCGCGGGACGGGCTCGGGCGGCCGTTGCCGTACGGCGCCGCGGGGGTGGAGCGGCAGCCCGAGGGGGTAGCACGGACTCCCCGGGAGACGGTCTGCGAGGCGCAGGCTCTGCTGGACGCGGGGAAGCCGTTCCACGCGCACGAGGTCTTCGAGGACGCCTGGAAGTCGGGTCCGCAGGACGAGCGCGCGCTGTGGCGTGGGCTGGCCCAGCTGGCCGTGGGGCTCACGCACGCGGCCCGGGGCAATGCCACCGGCGGCGTACGGCTGCTGCGGCGCGGCGCGGGTGCCGTCGAGGAGTGGGCGGCGGAGCGCGGGGAGCTGCGGCCGTACGGGATGGATCTCGCCGGACTCGTCGGTTGGGCCCGGGGCCTGGCGGACGACGTGGAGCGGGATGCCGGGACCGCGATCGACGCCGGGGCGCGGGCGCCTCGGCTGCGGGGGCACGCGGCGCCGTAGCGGGGCGTGTGGAGGCGGTGCACGCACTGTCAGTGGCATGCGGCAGACTCGGGGCGTGCGAAAGATTCATGTCATCGGTATCGGTGCGGGCGACCCCGACCAGCTGACCCTGCAGGCGGTCCGGGCGCTGCGGAGCACCGACGTGTTCTTCCTCCTGGAGAAGGGCGAGGTGAAGAACGATCTGACGCGGCTGCGCCGGGACATGCTGGACGCGCACATACCGGAGGGGTCGTACCGGCTGGTGGAGGCGCGCGACCCGGAGCGGGACCGGAGCGCCGGCGGTGCGGCGTACTCCCCTGCCGTCGGGGACTGGCGCAGCGCCCGCGCCGACATCTACGAGCGGCTGATCGCCGAGGAACTCGGGGCGGACGGGACCGGGGCCTTCCTGGTCTGGGGGGACCCCTCGCTGTACGACAGCACACTCGGGATCCTCGAGGAGGTGCTCGCCCGGGGTGCGGTGGCCTTCGAGTACGACGTCGTGCCCGGCATCAGCAGCGTCTCGGCACTCGTCGCGCGGCACCGCACGGGACTGAACCGGGTGGCCCGGCCGGTGCAGATCACCACGGGGCGGCGGCTGGCCGAGGGGTTCCCGGAGGGGGTGGACGACGTGGTGGTGATGCTCGACGCGCACCAGACCTTCCGGCAGTACTCCGACCAGGACATCGACATCTACTGGGGCGCGTACATCGGCACCCCGGACGAGATCCTCGTCTCCGGTCCCATCGCCGAGGCCGGCCCGCACATCGAGCGGGTGCGCGCCGAGGCGCGTGCGCGCAAGGGCTGGATCATGGACACGTATCTGCTGCGCAGGCACCCCGAGGACGAGTGACCGGCACTCCCCGGTCACGACCGGGGTTCCTCGGCCACGACCGGGGTTCCTCGGTCACGACGGGTCGAGGCCGAGCCTCTCCAGTACGGCCGCCACGTCGGGGACCGCGGTCACGCCGGGCGGAAGCGGGGGCCGGTGTACGACGACCACGGGCAGGCCGAGTTCGCGCGCGGCCGTCAGTTTGGCGGCCGTCGCCTCTCCCCCGCTGTCCTTGGTGACCAGCACGTCGATGCGGTGGACGCGCAGCAGCGTCAGCTCGTCGGCCACGGTGAACGGCCCGCGGGCCAGGATCACTTCGGCGTCGGGCGGCATCGGCGGCTCGGGCGGCTCCACGGACCGTACGACGAAGTGCAGTTCCGTCAGCCGGGCGAAGGCCGCGAGGCCCAGACGGCCGGTGGTGAGGAAAACCCGTCGGCCGAGGCCGGGCAGCGCTTCCGCGGCCGCGGCCAGGGACGGGACCGGGTGCCAGCGGTCGCCGGGAGCGGGCCGCCAGCCGGGGCGGCGCAGGACCACCAGGGGCAGCCCGGTGGCCCGCGCGGCCCGTGCCGCGTTCGCCGTGATCGACGCGGCGAAGGGGTGCGTGGCGTCCACGACGGCGTCCGCCCGCTGCTCGCGCAGCCAGTCCGCGAGCCCCTCCGCCCCGCCGAAGCCACCGATCCGTACGTCGCCCTCCAGTGTCCCGGGCCGGGTCACCCGGCCCGCCAGCGAGGTGGTGACCCGGACACCGGGTCGGGCCGCCAGGCCGGTGGCCAGCCGGCGGGCCTCGGTGGTGCCGCCGAGGATCAGGACGTGCGGGGACATGACAGTGAGCGTACGACGCCGGTTCCGGTCAGGTGATGATCGGTCCCGGGTGCCAGCCGTTGCCGTCCCGCCAGTAGTGCTGGACGCGGCCGTCGGTGCGTTCCGCGATCAGCTCCAGGTTGGTGCCGTACGTGCTCTGCAGCAGCCCGAGGACGCGGCGGACATCGGCGCCGAAGACCGCCGAGCGGGTCCAGGGGCCCGGGGAGGTGTTGTAGCGCCACCAGTGCTCGATCTGGCCGCCCGCGACGGGGACGCAGAGTTCGAAGTTGCCGATGCCCGCGTCGTTCCCGGCGCCGTAGGTGCCCTCGATCAGGCAGGGTGCCTCGGTCGCGCCCGCGCCGAAGGTGTCGATCCGGGCCCAGTCCGCGCCGGTGGCGGCGCGCCGGAAGTGGGCCAGGCGGCCGCCGGACACCGTGGCGACGTAGTGGAGTTCGCCCTGGCCGTTCTCCGGGGATCCCGTGACGCCGAGCTTGCTCTGCACCAGCGAGGGCCCGCCGAAGGCGATGCCGGAGCCGAACGTCTGGCGTTCGTACCACTCGCCGGGGGTGTGGGTCCACGGCGCGCTGTTGTGCTTGGTCCAGTGGTGTGCCCGGCCGTCCGCGGTGACCGCGACGACCTCGAAGTCGCCGGGCGCGCCCCGGTTGCTCTGCACGAATCCGGGGATGCCGATCGGGTCGGCGGGGCCGAAGAGGGTGGCGTCGTTCCACAGGCCCCCGGACTGGTCGTAGTAGACATGTCGCAGTCGGCGGTAGCTGCAGCGGTAGACGAGTTCGTAGTCGCGGTTGAAGCTGCTCTGCACCGCGGTCGGGAAGTCGAGCGCGTCGTCGTGGAAGGTGTCCCGCCACACGTCGGTCGAGCGCACCTGGCCGACCCGTGCCCAGGGCGCCTTGGCGTCGGCGTTCTCCCGGTACCAGTGGTCGATGCCGGCGCCGGCCTTGACGAAGAGCTCGAAGTTGTTGCGCAGGGCGCCGTTGCCGCCCTGGACGAGCACCCCGTTGCGCAGCCGGCGTTTCGCCCACGGGTCGGGGTTGGTGCCGCGCAGCCCGGTGAAGCTCGCGCCCTCGAGGAGTCCGGCGTCGTAGGAGACCCGGCCGAAACCGCCGACGCCCCAGCCCGTGCCCCAGGAGTTCTTGACGATCCAGCAGCGGTCGTCGTCGTCGAAGCCGACCACGAGCAGGGCGTGCGCGCCGCCGGGGGCGCTGGTGGTGGGGCGGTAGATGCCGTCGCGCAGGCTGCCGAAGTCCACCGGCGGGACGACCACCGTGGCCATCGGGCCGACCAGGTCGATCCACTGCCGCTTCTGCGCGGGGTCGGTGAGGGTGGTGGTGGCCCCGGCCGCGATGCGCATCGTGCGGCCCGCGCGGTCCGGTGTGGTGGACAGCGGGGTGGCGCGCAGATCGGCGCCGTGCGGCTTGGCCGTGTACAGCGACGCGGACTCGCCCCACGGGAAGCAGTCGGGGTCGGCGAGGCCGTAGCGCTCGGCGAAGACGGTGCCCTCGCCGATGTTGCCGAGGTCCCAGGCCTGCTTGCCGGTGCCCCGGGCGAGGTCGCCCTCGGAGCGGCGGGCCCACAGCAGGTGCTCGATGCGGATCATCGCCTCGTACAGGGCGGTCGTGGCGAAGGCCCAGCAGTTCTGCGAGCCGCCCTGGTTGCGGACGCTGGTGATCCAGCCCCGTCCGAAGCGGTTGCGCCAGTCGACGACGGCCATCACTGCTCACCCCCGTTCGGCGGCAGCAGTCCGGCTTCGCGCCAGCGGGCGCGGAGGTCCGGGTTGGCGGGCGGCTGCGCGCTGAGCAGGTCGCGCAGGTCCACCTCCTCCGGGAGTGCCTCGAGCCGCAGTTCCTCGGGCGCCTCCTCCTCCAGGAGGGCGCCGCGCGGCGGGTCGGGCAGCGGGGCGTCGTCGGACAGGGCGGGATCCACCGTCCAGGGGTCGCCCAGTTCGGTCAGTAGCCGGCGCAGTTCGCCGACCGTGCGTGGTGCGGGCGCGCTGGTGCTCACGTTCGCTCCTCCCCCGTTCGCGGCCGTCCTCCGGCCGTCCTCAGGCCAGTGCAGGTGCAGGCTCGACGGACCGTCAAGCGCGAGGGGTCGATGGCGTAGCGGCGGTGCCGGGAAGTGCGGCAGCGGTGCCGGTGGCGTTCGAGCCAACCGGCGTAGTGGAAGTGGACCGCCCTCTCGGGAGGCGATGTCGTGCGGTCCTGGGCGCCGCCCGGATCGCTATCGTCCAGGCATGGAATCCGTGCGTGCCGTGCTGATCGACATCGACGGGGTGCTCACCGTCTCGTGGCAGCCGCTGCCGGGGACGGTGGAGGCGTTGCGGGAGATCCGTGCGGCCGGGCTCGGGGTCGCGCTGGTCACCAACACGACCTCCCGTACGCGCGCGTCGATCGCCGAGACGCTGACGGAGGCCGGGTTCGAGGTGAGGGCCGAGGACGTCCTCACCGCACCCTCGGTCACCGCGGCCCATCTGGCCGAGCACTTTCCCGGCGCCCGGTGCGCCCTGCTCAACAGCGGGGACATCGCGGAGGACCTCGCCGGCATCACCCTGGTCGACGGGGACACCGTCCCGGATGTGGTCGTGGTCGGCGGCGCGGGGCCCGAGTTCGGCTACGTGGCGCTCAACCGGGCCTTCGGGCACCTCCAGCGGGGTGCGCGGCTGGTGGCCATGCACCGCAATCTGTACTGGCGGACGGACGAGGGGCTGCAGCTGGACACGGGAGCGTTCCTGGTCGGGCTGGAGAAGGCGGCGCGGGTCGAGGCGGAGGTCACGGGCAAGCCGTCACCGGCGTTCTTCGGCGCGGCGCTGGCCCGGCTGGGCGTGGGTGCGGACCAGGCCCTGATGGTGGGCGACGACATCGAGTCCGACGTGCTGGCGGCGCAGCGCGCCGGGATCACCGGGGTGCTGGTGAAGACGGGCAAGTACCTGCCGGAGACGCACGAGAAGGCGAACGGTACCCCGGACCACGTCCTGGACTCGTTCGCGGACCTGCCCGCGCTGCTGAACCTAGCGCAGTAGCAGCTGAACGCCGCCCACGACGGTCGCCGCGATCACCAGCTGCTCGAACAACCGCTGGTTGATCCTGTTCACAGCCCATGTGCCGAACAACCCCCCGGGCACGACGAACACCGCGAGCGCGGCGTCAAGGAGCAGCGAGCGGCCGTCGATCAGGCCGAGGCCGGCGCTGAAGGGCACCTTGGACACGTTCACGATCAGGAAGAAGAAGGCCGAGGTGCCAAGGAAGCCGAGCTTCCGGAAGCCCGCGGACAGCAGGTACATCGACATCACCGGGCCGCCCGCGTTGGCGACCATCGTGGTGAAGCCGCCGAGGACGCCGTAGGAACGGGCCTTGACCCGGCCGGCCCGGGTGACGACCGAGTCCGGCTCCTCGTCCGCGTCGGCCCGGCGCCGCCGCCACACCGTGACCGCGGCCATCAGCAGCAGGATCGCGCCGATGGAGGTCCGTACGATCCCGTCGTCGGCCCACACGAGGAACAGCGTGCCGAGCACCACGCCGGCCGCCACCGCCGGGAACAGCCGCCACAGCGTCGGCCAGTGGGCGTGCCGGCGGTAGGTGGCGACGGCGAGCAGGTCGCCCGCGATCAGCACGGGGAGCAGTACCCCCGTGGAGGCGCGGGCGGGCAGGACGGCCGCGAAGATGGCGAGGCTGACCGTGTTGGCCCCGCTGACGGCGGTCTTGGAGAAGCCGACGAGCAGCGCCGCGAAGGCGAGGGCGGCGAACTCCCAGCCGGTTGTGTGCCAGAGCGTCATCGTGTTCATGCGGGCACCGATGCTATGCGCATGCATGCGGTGCCGTAAGGAGCGTCTCGGCTGGTGGTCGTGATACCGACCGGCGCCGAGAAGTTCCGTTCAGTGCCGCTCCACCAGCACCGCGCTCCCCTGCCCCACGCCCACGCACATGGTCGCCAGCCCGCGTTCCGCTCCGGTGCGCCGCATGCGGTGGAGCAGGGTGGTGAGGATGCGGGCGCCGGAGCAGCCCAGCGGATGGCCGAGGGCGATCGCGCCGCCGGTCGGGTTCACCAGTTCCGCGTCGATGCCGAGCTGGTCGACGCAGGCGAGGGCCTGGGCGGCGAACGCCTCGTTGAACTCGGCCTCCTGGAGGTCGCCGATCTCCCAGCCCGCGCGGGCGAGCGCCTTGCGGGTGGCCGGCACCGGGCCGATGCCCATCACGTCGGGGTGCACTCCCGCCGAGGCACCGGCGACATACCGGCCCAGCGACTCCAGCCCCAGCTCGTTCAGGGCCTCTTCGCTGACCAGCAGCAGTCCGGCCGCGCCGTCGTTCATCGGCGAGGCGTTGCCCGCGGTGACCGTCCCGCCGGCCCGGAAGACCGGCTTCAGCCGGGCGAGTTTCTCGTACGAGGTGTCCTCGCGGACGCACTCGTCGCTGTCGACGACAATGCCGTCCGGGCGCTCGACGGGCAGGAGTTCGTCGTCGAAGTGGCCGTTCTTCCGTGCGGCGGCGGCGAGTTGGTGGCTGCGCAGCGCGAACTCGTCCTGGCGCTCGCGCGTGACGCCGTACCGCTCGGCGACCTCCTCGGCGGTCTCTCCCATGGACAGCAGGCCGTGGAGCTCCTTCATCGCGGGGTTGACCAGGCGCCAGCCGAGGCGGGTGTCGACGGTCTCGATGCGGTGCGGCAGGGCCTCGTCGGGGCGGGGCAGGACGAAGGGGGCCCGGCTCATGGACTCGGAGCCGCCGGCGATCACGATGTCGGCCTCGCCCGCGGCAACGGTGCGGGCGGCGGTGGTGACGGCCTCCAGACCGGAGGCGCACAGCCGGTTGACGGTGGCGCCGGGTACCGATTCGGGCAGTCCGGCGAGCAGTGCGGCCATCCGGGCGATATTGCGGTTGTCCTCGCCCGCCTGGTTGGCTGCACCCCAGTAGACGTCGTCGATGCGGGCCGGGTCGAGCGCGGGCACGTCGGCGACCAGGTGGCGGACCACCGTCGCCGCCAGGTCGTCGGGCCGGACCGAGGACAGGGCGCCGCGCAGCTTGCCGATGGGGGTGCGGCGGGCGGCCGCGAAGTGGACGGGACGCACGACAGGACTCCTGACCGAAGACATTGCCCAATTAATTAGCACTGCTAGTTTTGGACTATAGACCTCCGCCCGGCCCTCTGGGAAGATCCTCGGGCACCTTCACCGAGGCAGCCGGAGGAGACATGGCCGACACGCGGGAGCACGTCCTCACCGGGACCCGCGGCACGATCAGCGCACGCGAGTGGCCGCACCCGCGGCCCCGGTACATCGCCCTGGTGGTGCACGGGTACGGCGAGCACGCCGGCCGCTACGACGCGCTCGCCGATGTCCTGACCGGGCACGGCGCGGTGGTCTACGGCCCCGATCACATCGGCCACGGCAGGTCGGCGGGCGAACGCGTGGTGATCGAGGACTTCGAGGACGTGGTCACCGATGTGCACACCGTGGCCGGCCTGGCCCGCACCGCGTACCCGGACCTGCCCGTCGTCGTGATCGGCCACTCCATGGGCGGCCTGATCGCGGCCCGTTACGCCCAGCGCCACGGCGACGAGCTCGCCGCGCTCGTGCTGTCCGGCCCGGTCATCGGCGTCTGGGAGCTGCCGGGACGGCTGCTCGCCCTCGACGAGATCCCGGACACCCCCATCAGTCCGGGCGCGCTCTCCCGCGACCCGGCGGTGGGCGCCGCGTACGCCGCCGATCCGCTGGTCTGGCACGGTGCGATGAAGCGCCCGACGCTGGAAGCGTTCGTACGGACCCTGGAGACCGTCGCCAAGGGCGGCGACACCGGTCCGCTACCGCTGCTGTGGCTGCACGGCGACGACGACCGGCTGGTGCCGCTGCCCGGCAGCCGCATCGGCGTGGAGCGGCTGAGCGGCGGCCGACTGGTCGAGCGGATCTATGCCGGAGCGCGGCACGAGGTGTTCAACGAGACGAACCGGGCGGAGGTCTTCGCGGACCTGACCGCGTTCCTGGACGGCGTGCTGACGGGCTGATTCCGGACGGTCCGCCGCGGGGTCCGGCCGTCGTGTTTGCACCGGTCCGGCCTGGGCACCCGCGCCCGCATGGAGCGGTGACGACGAGAGGAGAACCGCGTCATGACCGTGGTGAAGAGCACCCTGCCCGACGAGGCGCTCCGGGTCACCGGAACCGCCCTGCAGGACACCCTCGTGGATCTGCTCGGGCTGTCGCTGATCGGGAAGCAGGCGCACTGGAACATCGTGGGCCCCCGGTTCCGTTCGATCCATCTCCAGCTCGACGAGGTGGTGGCGACCGTACGCGCGTACTCCGACACGGTCGCGGAACGCGCCGCCGCGCTCGGCGTTCCACCGGACGGGCGGCCGGAGACCATCGCCGCGACCTTCGCCCTGCCCGGCACCAAGGACGGCTGGCTGCGCGACACGGAGGTCGTCAAGCTGCTCGTGGAGACCCTGGAGTCGGCCGTGGGGCGGCTGCGCGAGCGGATAGACGCGACGGAGAAGGCCGACCCGGTCACCCAGGACCTGCTGATCGGCATCACCGCCGACCTGGAGAAGCAGCGCTGGATGTTCGAGGCGGAGAACTGGCCCCGCGACAACTGACCCCGCGACCGCACCCACCGGCGAGAACGAAAAGAAGGGGGACGCGATGACCGACGCCCTCGAACTCGACGCGCTGTGGGAGGACTTCCACCGCGCGGTGAACATGACCTCGCAGGAACTGGCGGCCTGGCTCCGGGTCCGCGACGCCGACGAGGACGCGGAACCCCTGCCCGAAGACGCGGGCACACCCACCGGGCAGCACGTCCTGGCGATCCTGCAGAAGCGCCGCACCGACCTCACCGACGAGGACATCCGGGTGATGTACCGGGTGGTGGACACGGTCGGCGACCTGGCGGACGTGGAGAACGAGCCCGCGGCCGAGGACACGCACCGCCGGCACCAGCTGATGACACTCGGCCACGATCCGCTCAAGCCATAGCCGTAGCCGTGGCGGAACAGGTGGCCGAAGACCGTCTCCGCCACGCCGCATGATCGTGCCAGACTGCTCGCACCGCCCCAACGGCCCACCGGGGCCGTCGAGCAGAGGAGCACCGTGTGACCGGGCGTGAGCCGGCCCTCCACGAGATCGACACGACGAGGCCGCATCCGGCCCGGGTGTACGACTGGTTCCTCGGCGGCAAGGACAATACCCGGTGGACGAGGAGCTCGGCCGCCGGATCATGGCGATCGAGGCGGGCGCCCCGAGGGCGGCACGCGCCAACCGCGCGTTCATGCGGCGGGCCACGCGTCTGCTGGTCCGGGAGACCGGAATCCGCCAGTTCCTGGACATCGGCACCGGCATACCGACCGAGCCCAATCTGCACCAGATCGCCCAGTCCGTCGCGCCCGACGCCCGTGTCGTCTACGTCGACAACGACCCGATCGTCCTGGCCCACGCGGGCGCCCTGCTGCGCGGCACCCCGGAGGGCGTCACGGAGTACGTCCAGGCCGACGCCCGCGAGCCCCGGGCGATCCTCGAACAGGCCGCCCGCGTCCTCGACTTCGGCCGGCCCGTCGCCCTGTCCCTGATCGCGCTCCTGCACTTCATCGCGGACGACGACGGCGCCGGCGAGCTGGTCGGCGTCCTCGTCGACGCCCTGGCGCCGGGCAGTTGCCTGGTCCTGTCCGCGATGACCGCCGACTTCGAGCCCGAGAACGTAGGGCGGGGCGTCGCCGCCTATGCCGCCGGCGGAGTGACCCTGGTGGCCCGTTCGCACGACGAATTCGGCCACTTCTTCAAGGGACTCGACCTGATGGCCCCGGGGATCGTCTCCGTGACGGACTGGCGCCCCGAGGACGGCGGTGACGGGGAGGAGCCGGTCTCGCTGTACGGGGGTGTCGCTCTCAAGCCCGGCTCGTGACGCGACGGCACGGCGGCCCGCCGCCCACCCTTCACGACACCCGGATGACGATCTTCCCGCGCCGGTGGCCCTGCTCCAGCGCGGCGTAGGCCTGCGGGGTCTCCTCCAGCGGCACCACGCGGTCCAGGCGCGGGGTCAGCTTCCGGTCCCTGACGAGCCGGGACAGCTCCTCCAGCCCCGTCCGGTCCGGCTCCACCACGAAGAACAGGCCGCCCGCCCGGGTGGGGTCCGGCGGGGAGACGATGCTCACCAGTACGCCGCCGGGCCGCAGCACCAGCCAGGAACGGTCCTGGGTGTCGCCGCCGACCGTGTCGAGGACCAGGTCCACGTCCTCGACGAACGCCTCGAAGCGCCCGGCCCGATGGTCGACGACCTCATCGGCGCCCAGTCCCCGGACGAAGTCCGCGGTCTCGGCGGTTGCCGTGGCGACGACCCGGGCCCCCAGGGCGGCCGCGACCTGCACCGCGATCGACCCGACACCGCCCGCACCGCCGTGCACCAGCACGTGCGCGCCGGGGCGCAGACCGCCATGGGTGACCAGCGCCTGCCACGCCGTCAGCCCGGCGAGGGGGAGGGCGGCCGCCCGGTCGTGATCCAGCCGTGGCGGCTTGGCGGCGAGCACGGCCGCCGGAACCGCGGTGAACTCGGCGGCCGCCCCGTCCCGGGTGAACGGGATCAGCCCGTACACCTCGTCGCCCGTGCCCCAGTCCGTCACCCCGGGCCCCGCCGCGACGACGACCCCGGACACCTCCTTGGACGGCACGATGGGCACCCGAGGGCTTCCACCGCCGTCGAACGCGTCGGTCCAGGTGGCGTCCCAGTCCAGCTCGCCCCGGGTGATCGAGGCGGACCGCACGGCCACCAGCACCTCGCCCGCACCGGGCACCGGGCGCGGTGCGTCCTCGTACGTCAGTTGCTCCGGGCCACCGCGCCGGTGACCCCGTACCGCGTGCATCGTGTCCATTCCGACCTCCGGATCCGGAATCTCAAGACTGCGCACGCAGCACGCCGGTCCGCATCCGCGGTGACCCGCGGTCGGGCCGCCGGTCCGAGGCCGCAGGCGTGCCGGGGAACCGGCTCAGTGGCCGGACATACCCAGCACTTCGGCGATCGTGCGCAGCACTCCGTTGTCGTTGTTGGACGGGGCCAGATGGCGGGCCCGGGCGACCACCGCCGGGTGGGCGTTGGCCATGGCGAAGGACCACTCGGCGGCGTCGAGCATCTCCAGGTCGTTGAGGTAGTCGCCGAACACCATGGTCTGGGCGGGCGTGATGCCGAGTTCGCGCTGCAGGCCGCGCAGGGCGGTGCCCTTGTTGGCGGTGCGGTTCATGACATCGACCCAGTGCTCGCCGGAGACGACGACCTGGTGGGTGTCCGCGAAGGCCGACAGGGCGGGCGCCGTGGTCCGCTCGGCCTGGCCGAAGTCGAACAGGGCCACCTTGATCACGTCGTCGTCGACCGTGGTGACGTCCTCGACGACGCGGTGCTCGACGTAGTACTTGCGCACCTCGGCCAGGAAGGGCTCGTCGGTCCGCTCGACGTACGCGGACCGCTTGCCGCAGACGACGGCGCCCACGTCCACGCCGTCCGCCACCAGCCGCCGTACGGCCCGGGCGAGGCCGGCGGCGACGGCGGGCGCCAGCGGGTCCGAGCTCAGCTCCAGCCCGTCGCGCACCACATAGGTGCCGTTCTCCGCGATGAACACCATGCCGTCGGCCACATCGGCGAACTGCCTTGCCAGTGTGGCGTACTGGCGGCCGCTCGCCGGGCTGAACAGCACACCGCGCCGGCGCAGTTCGGCCAGCATGGGCCACAGCCCCTCCGGGATCCGCTTGGCGTCGTCGAGGAGCGTGCCGTCCATGTCGGTGACGACGAGCCGGATGTCGGCAGGGACGATGGGCAGGTCGGGAGTCGCAAGGAGGGACGCTGGGGAGGCGGGCATGTCCTGCTTCCGGTCGGGGACGGACGAACTCGAACCAGTGTTCCTCATGCGCCGGGTGGTCCCGGACCGGCCCGCTGCGCCGATTCCCGGGACATGACGATCACCGGACGGCACAATGGCGGCGGACAGCCGCGCATGACGAAGGGCAGCGACGTGAGCGAGAGTCACCCGGCGGAGGGTGGAGCGGCGAGGCTGAACACCACCGTGGCGCACAACGCGCGGGTCTGGAACTACTGGATCGGCGGCAAGGACCACTACGAGGTCGACCAGCGGGTCGGCGAGCACGTCGCCGGGATGTTCCCGGTGATCCGGGCGGTGGCCCGAGCGGACCGCGACTTCCTGGGACGGGCGGTGCGGTTCCTGGCCGTCGAGCGCCGGGTGCGGCAGTTCCTCGACATCGGCACCGGTCTGCCGACCGTCGACAACACGCACGAGATGGCACAGCGGATCGCGCCCGAGTCCAGGATCGTGTACGTCGACAACGACCCGATCGTGCTCATGCACGCCCGCACGCTGCTGACCAGCACCCCCGAGGGCGTCACCGACTACATCGACGCCGATGTGCACGACCCGGACAGCATCGTCGGGCACGCCGCCGAGACCCTCGACCTGGACCGGCCCGTCGCGGTGATGATGCTGGGCATCCTCAACTTCGTGCTCGACACCGACAAGGCGCGGGACATCGTGCACCGGGTCATGGCGGCGGTCCCCTCGGGCAGTTTCCTCGTCCTCACGCATCCCACCTTCGACGCCGACCTCGGCGGCGAGGGCAATATCGCCGCGATGAAGTTCTGGAACGAGAACGCCACCCCGCCGATCACCGCCCGTACCCGCGCCGAGATCGCCGGCTTCCTCGAGGGCCTCGACCTGCTGGAGCCGGGCCTGGTGCCGTGCTCCCAGTGGCGCGCCGGGACCGACTCCGCCGCCGCGGTACCGCAGTTCGGCGCGGTGGCCGTGAAACCCTGACCACGAGCGGGCGAGGCCGAGCCCGTCGAGGAGGACCATGACCACCCTTGTCGACCCCGTGCCCGGCGGACGTCCGGGCGACGTACGGCGGGCCGATGCGCTCGCCGCGGAGCTGGCCGAGCGGGGCGTGCGCGGAGTCGTGCTGGCCTATGTGGACACCGCGGGCATCGGCCGGGTGAAGAGCGTACCGACGGCACGGCTCGCCACGGCGGCGGCCTGGGGCATCGGGATGTCCCCCGTCTTCGACACCTTCCTGGCCGACGACTCCATCGTCACGACCGACGTGCTCGGCTCACCGGACGGCGACCTGCGCCTCTACCCGGACCTCGACGGGCTGGTGGAGCTGGCCGGACAGCCCGGCTGGGCCTGGGCCCCCGTCGACCGCATCACCCAGGAGGGCGAGCGCCACCCCGGTTGCAGCCGGACCTTCCTGCGCCGCCTGGTCGCGGACGCCGAGGAGCGGCTCGGGATCACCTTCCGCGCGGGCATCGAGATCGAGTGGTCGGTCGGTCTCGGATCGGCGCCCGACGGGGAGTTCGTCCCGGCGGTGTCCGGCCCGGCGTACGGCGCGACCCGGCAGGTCGAGCTGAGCGACTACACCGCCGATCTGCTCGCGGCCTGCGCCGCCCAGGGCGTGGACGTGGAGCAGATCCATCCCGAGTACGCGCCCGGACAGTTCGAGCTGTCGGCCGGGGCGCTGGACCCGGTGGCCGCGGCCGACCGCAGCGTGCTGGTGCGGCAGACCGTCCGCGCGGTGTCGCAGCGGCACGGCCTGCGCGTGTCCTTCGCCCCGGCCGTGTCCGCCGAGGGGGTCGGCAACGGCGGCCACATCCATCTCTCCTGCCTGCGCGACGGGGTGAGTCTGCACGCCGGGGGCGAGGGCCGGTACGGCATGACGCCCGAGGCCGAGTCGTTCGCTGCCGGGGTGCTCGCCCGGCTGCCCGCGCTGACGGCCGTGACCGCACCGAGTCCGGCCAGCTATCTGCGGCTCAAGCCCTCCCAGTGGGCCGGGGTGTTCACCGCCTGGGGCCGGGAGACGCGCGAGGCCGCGCTGCGGGTGGTCACCGGTACGGCCGGCCGCCAGGAGCAGTCGGCGAACCTCGAGGTCAAACCGGTCGACCTGGCCGCCAACCCCTATCTCGCCCTGGGCTGCGTCATCGCCGCCGGGCTCGACGGGACGGCGTCGGCCGCGCCCCTGCCCGAGGAGATCACCGGGGACCCGGCACGGTTCGGTGCCGAGGAGGCGGCGGCCCGGGGCGTGCACCGGCTGCCGGTCTCTCTGAAGGAGGCGGTGGAGCGGTTCCGCGCGGACGAGGTGCTGCGTGCCGCGCTGGGCCCGGTCCTGGCCGACGCGGTGACCGCCGTACGTCTCGGGGAGGCCGCCGCCGTCGAGGGCCTCGACGACGCGCAGGTGGCGGCGGCCTACCGCTGGAAGTACTGACGATGGCCGCACCCGGACCGGTCCAGGACGCGCTCGCCGGTCTGCCGCTCGTGGACCACCACTGCCACGGCGCCGTCATGGCCGACCTCGACCGGCCGGCGTTCGAGTCGCTGATCACCGAGGGCGAGGTGTGGCCCGGCAGCGGGATCTCGCCCTTCGACAGCCCCGTCGGCGTGGCCGTACGACGACACTGCGCGCCCCTGCTGGACCTGCCCCGGCACGCGCCCGCCGCCGACTACCTCGCCCGGCGGTCCGCCCTGGGCTGGCGCGAGGTCAACCGGCGGTTCCTCACGGCGGCGGGGGCCGAGACGTTCTGCGTGGACACGGGCTATGCCCTGCACCCGGTCACCGGTCCAGCCGAGCTGGCGGACGCCGCGGGCGGTGCGGCGTACGAGGTCGTGCGGCTGGAGGGCGTGGCCGAGGCGGTGCTGGCGCGGGGCGTCGAGGCGGGCGAGTACGGGCGCGTGTTCCGGGCGGCCGCGGAGGAAGCCGTACGGCGCCCGGGCGTGGTGGCGGTGAAGTCGGTGGCCGCCTACCGCACCGGCTTCGGCCTGGACCCCGCGAGGCCGGCGGACGCGGAGGTGACGCGGGCGGCCCGGCACGCACTCGACTCCGGCACCGGCCGCCTGGCCGACCCGGTCCTGGTACGGCATCTGCTGTGGACCGCCGTGGACCTGGGACTCCCGCTGCAGCTCCACACCGGACTCGGCGACAACGACATCCGGCTGCACCGCTGCGACCCCGCCCTGCTGACGGACTGGCTGCATCTGACGAGCGGCACGATCCCGGTGCTGTTCCTGCACTGCTGGCCCTACCAGCGTCAGGCGGCCTATCTGGCGGCGGTGTTCGAGCAGGTGTACCTCGACGTCGGGCTCGCCCTCCACTACACGGGGCCGGCCCGGTCCCGGGCGATCCTGGAGGAGGCTCTGGAGATCACCCCGTTCCGCAAACTTCTGTACAGCTCCGACGCCTACGGTGTGGCCGAATTCCACCACCTCGGCGCGCTGTCCTTCCGGCAGGGACTGGCGGCTCTGCTCCAGGACCGGGTGGACGCCGACGAGCTGAGCCTGCCCGATGCCCTGCTGATCGCCGCCTGGACGGGGCGTGACAACGCCCGTCGCCTGTACGGACTGCCCGCATCCGACCATGGCCGCGACTGAGCGCGCGCCCCACCCGGAAAGTATGATCAAGCAATGTCTGACATGACCGAAACCACGCCCGGCTGGCTGTCCACGGACGAGCTGGAAATGGCCCGCGCCAGCATGCCGATCCTCTACGTCGAGGCCGTGCCCGTGCGCGTCGACGACAGCGGCGAAGTCACCAGCATCGGACTGCTGCTCCGCATCGGACCGGACGGAACGGTCAGCCGGACCCTGGTCTCCGGCCGTGTCCTGCACCACGAACGGGTCCGCGACGCCCTGTTGCGTCACCTGGAGAAGGACCTCGGCCCGGTGGCCCTGCCCCGGGTCCCGCCCTCCCTGCAGCCCTTCACGGTCGCCGAGTACTTCCCGACCGCGGGTGTCACCCCGTACCACGACCCGCGCCAGCACGCGGTGTCCCTCGCCTACGTCGTCCCGGTGACCGGCGACTGCCGGCCCCGGCAGGACGCCCTGGACCTGGTGTGGTTCACCCCGCAGGAGGCCGTCTCGGAGGCGGTCCAGAGCGAGATGCCGGGCGGCCACGGTGTGCTGCTGAAGCAGGCCCTCGCGCACGTGGGCCACGTGGGCTGAGCCCGATCAGGCGTGTGACCCGTGCGCCGCGGCGAACGCGTCGGCGGCCGCGAGGTCGAAGTCGCCGTGGTCGCTGCCGAGTCCCTGGGCCACCAGCGCCGCCGCGGCACAGCCGAGCACGGCGGACTCGCGGGGCGTACGGCCCAGGCCCACGCCGCGCAGGAACCCGGCCGAGAAGGCGTCACCGCATCCGGTGGTGTCGACGACGTCGATCGCGAAGGCGGGGACGGTTTCGGTGCCCTCCCCGGTGACCAGGAGCGCTCCCTCGCCGCCGCGGGTGACCGCGACGAGGCCGGCGCCTGCGCCGAGGAGCTTCTTTGCGCCCGCGACCAGGTCCTCCTCGCCGGAGAAGCCCAGGACCTGTTCGTCGTTGGGCAGCAGATGGTCCACGTACGGCAGGGCCGCCGCGATCTGCTCGAAGCTGCCGAGGACACCGGGGGCGAGCAGGTCCACGGAGGTGACGACGCCGTGTTCCTTCGCGTGCGACAGGATGCGCGCGGCGACGTCGACGCCGATCAGTTCGGGGCCACCGAGGTGCAGATGAGTGGCTTCGGCGATCGCGTCCCAGGGGACGTCGTCGAGCCCGTAGGTGATGTTGGCGCCGAGCAGGTGCAGCGAGGGCCGGTCGCCGTTCGGGCGGATGGGCAGGACGCTGGTCGAGGTGGAGGTGTCCGCACGGCGGACGAGGAGCTCGGTGTCGATGCCCGCCCTGCCCAGCAGCTGGACCAGCATGTCTCCGGTGGGGTCGGATCCAATCGCCCCCGCGCTGCGCACCGAGGCGCCCAGCTTGGCCAGGGTGAGCGCGGTCCCGCCGGCGGTGCCGGCGGCGGTCATCCGGATGTCCTCCACCAGTGTCGCGCCCTGGCCCTCGGGTATGGTCTCCACCGGCCGCACCAGCACGTCCAGCACATGCACGCCCAGCGTGACGACCTTCATCGGTTTCCCTCCTGCACGGGTGGTACGGACTGGGTGGTGCCGTAGTTGCGTGCGATCGCGGCCTCGATCACCGCGAGTTGCTGCTGTTCGTCGAGGACGCGGGGAGTGCCGATGGCGGCCGCGTGCTGATACACACCGCAGGCCCACTCCAGCAGCAGGGCGTTCTCGACCGCCTTGTCGAGCGTCGGGCCGTGGGTGAGCGCCCCGTGACTGGCCATCAGGGCGGAGCTGCGGCCTTCGAGCGCCCGGAGCACCGACTCGGCGAGTTCCGGGGTGCCGAACGTGGCGTACGGGGCGACCCGGACGGTGCCGCCGAGGGCGAGCAACTGGTAGTGGATGCAGGGAAGTTCGTCCAGGACGCAGGACAGGGCGGTGGCCATCGGGGCGTGGGTGTGAACGATCGCGCCGGCGCCGTAACGCCGGTAGACGCCGAGGTGCAGTTCCAGTTCGGAGGTCGGCCGCAGGGTCCCTGCCACGACCTTCCCGTCCAGGTCGACCACGGTCACCTGACCGGCGGTCAACTGGGCGAGAACCGCCCCGGTCGCGGTGACCGCGACCCGCTCCCCCACACGCACGCTGACGTTTCCGGCCGTACCCATCAGCAGTCCCGCCGCCCCCAGACGGCGGCAGGCGTCCGCGACGGCGGCTCTCTCCCGGCCCAGCGCGGAGCTTGAGTCCGTCATGTCCGCGACGCTAACGTAAACCTGAAACAAAGTCACGTTCAGCTTCGGAGGCCATACATGGGCGAGCCGACCACGGACACCGACCGGGCCGATGGCCTCACCCCGCTGCGCCGCACTCCCCGGCAGGCACGCAGCAAGGCCCGCCTCGCCGGGGTACTGGAGGCCGCCGAGCGAGTCCTGGTCTCCGAGGGCGTCGAGGCGCTGACCACCACGCGCGTCGCGGCGGAGGCGAAGGTGTCGGTCGGCTCGCTGTACCAGTACCTCCCCGACCGCGACGCGATCATCGACGCCCTGGCGGGCGGATACTTCGCCCGGCTCGAGGCGGTCATGGACGACTTCGGCCGGACCGCGGCCGACCAGCGCTGGGACGACCCGGTCGGCGTGCTCCTCGACGCCTGCGCCGCGGTCTACCGCTGCGAACACGGCTTCCGGGCGCTGTGGTTCGGCAGCGGTCTGACCGAGCGGACCCGGGAGGCGGACCGCGAGCACAAGCGCCGGATGGCCGACGGGGTCCGCCGCATTCTGCTGGCGCTCGGCCTGGCCGAGGACGACGAGGCCCTGAGCCGGGCCTGCCACGCCGCGTTCCTGGCCGCCGACGCACTCGCCCAGGAGGCGTTCCGCCGCGACCCCGAGGGCGACGCCGCCCTCCTCGACGAGGCCAAGACCATGCTGCGGGGTTACCTCGTCGAGGTCACCGGGCGCTACCGGCCCTAGGTCCTGTCGTCAAATCCCCGTCTGCCCGGCGACGCCATGCACGCTCCCCCGAGCTGTCGGCTTCGCTCGAGCAGGGGACCCCCATGTCGCCGCAGGGCCCGCCCTGCGGGCGGACGACGGGGATTTGACGGCAGGACCTGGCAAAAAAAGGGCCTCCGCGGGCTGCTGCCCGCGAAGACCCCTCGCACCGTCGGGACGACAGGATTTGAACCTGCGACCCCTTGACCCCCAGTCAAGTGCGCTACCAAGCTGCGCCACGTCCCGGTGCCGTCTGACCTGGGGTTTCCCCGGTCGAAACGCGCAGGGAAACAATACCGCACTCGGGTCGGTGGTCGCGCACCCTTTTGTCTTGACCTCAAGTTTGATTGAGGTTGCACGATCATCCGCATGACGATCACCGAGACGCGCGGGCGCACGTACACATACACGGACCTGCCCGGGCTGATGAGCAGGATGACCGGCGACGAGAAGCACGGCCCGGCGGCCACCTCCACGCTCGACGTGCTCTGGGTCCTGTACGACCGGGTGCTGCGGGTCGGGCCGCGGTCGACGGACGATCCGGCACGGGACCGGTTCCTGCTGAGCAAGGGGCACGGGCCGATGGCGTACTACGCGGTACTGGCCGCCAAGGGCTTCGTGCCGGTCGAGTGGCTGGCGGGCTTCGGCTCGTACGACTCCCCGCTCGGCCACCATCCCGACCGTGTGCTGGTGCCGGGGGCGGAGATCGGCAGCGGCTCGCTCGGGCACGGGCTGCCGATCGCGGTGGGCACGGCGCTGGGGCTGCGCGCCCAGGGGCTGGACGATCCACGGGTCTGGGTGCTGATCGGGGACGCCGAGCTGGACGAGGGCAGCAACCACGAGGCGATCGCCTTCGCCGGGCCCGCCGGTCTGGAGCGACTGCACACCGTCGTCGTCGACAACTCCTCCGCGAGCCACACCCGGCCCGGCGGGATCGCCGCGCGCTTCGAGGCCGCGGGCTGGTCCGCGGTGACCGTCGACGGCCGGGACCACGAGGCGCTGTACGCCGCCTTCACCGCGCCGCATCCGGGCCGTCCGCACGTGGTCGTGGCCCGTGTCGAACCGAAGCACGCCTGACCCGATTCCAGACTTTCAGAAGGGCCTGACCTCCATGGACACCATGCGTGACCGCTTCGCCCCCGTCGTCTCCCGGATCCTCGACGAGGATCCCCGGGTCGCGGTCGTCCTCGCCGAGATCGGCAAGGACGGCTTCGCCGGGGCGTGGCGCCGGCATCCGGACCGGGTGATCAACGTCGGTATCCGCGAGCAGCTCCTGGTCGGGGCCGCCGCCGGGCTCGCGCTCACCGGAATGCGCCCGGTCGTGCACACCTTCGCCAGTTTTCTGGTCGAGCGGCCCTTCGAGCAGGTGAAGCTGGACCTCGGGCACCAGGACGCCGGGGCGGTACTGGTGAGCGCGGCCGCCTCCTTCGACTGGCCCGCGGGCGGCTACACGCACATGGCACCCGGCGACGTGGCACTGCTCGACACCCTGGACGGCTGGACCGTACATGTGCCGGGGCACCCCGACGAGGCCGAGACACTGCTGCGGCACGCGGTCGCGGCGGGAGACGACAAGGTGTACGTCCGGCTGTCCGTGCAGACCAACGGGAAGGGCCTCCCGGTGGACGGACAGCGTTTCCTCACCGTCCGCGAGGGGCGCTCCGGCGTGGTCGTCGCCGTGGGTCCGGTGCTGGACGCCGTCCTCACCGCCACCGAGAACTTCGATGTCACCGTCCTGTACGCGACGACGGTACGCCCCTTCGACGCGCCCGCACTGCGCCGGGCCACCGAGTCGGCGGGCACGGACGTCGTGCTGGTCGAGCCGTATCTCGCCGGAACGTCTACGGCCGCCGTGAACGAGGCCCTCCCGGACGTGCCCCACCGGGTGCTCGGGCTGGGCGTGGGGCGGCGCGAACTGCGACGGTACGGAAGCGTCGAGGAGCACATCGCCGCGCACGGGCTCGACGCGGCAGGTCTGCGGGACCGGATCGCGGGGTTCGTCGCTGCGCCGCTACGGGGGTGATCGGTGCGCGGTCACGGTACGGGCGCCCGGCGCCGAGTCGGGTTTCTCACGCCCCGCCCGGCAGCCCCAATTCCGGGTGGGCGTCGAGGAGTCGGGGTGGGGCCGCCTGACGCCAGGAGTCGGCGAGGATGTCGCGCAGTTCGTCCTCGTCCTCCAGTGCGGCGAGCCGGACGCGGACCCAGGCGAACTGGGCCTCGTGGTCGGCGATCCAGAACTTCCCCGGTTCCGCCAGGACCAGTTCGTCGCGCTCCTCCTTGGGACAGCGCACGGCGATGGAGGTCTCCTCCTCGGGCAGCGTGGCGAACATCTTCCCGGCCACCCGGAACGTGGGCATGCTCCAGGCGATCTTCTCCATGGTGTCCGGCAGGGACAGGGCGATGCGGCGTACGTCTTCGGCATCCGGCATGACAGGCACCGTAGCCCGTGCCACTGACAGTCACCTGGTCGGAGCGGGCATGCGCTTGTAGTAGAGCGAGGTGGGACGCAGCACTCCGGCGGGGCTCGCCGCGTAGTCGGGGATGACGCCGGCCCTGGTCCAGCCGGCCGAGCGGTAGAGGTGCTCGGCGGGGCTGTCGGTCTCGGTGTCCAGATGCAGGAGGGTGATTCCGGCCGCGGCGGCCGCATCCTCGGCGGTGGACAGCAGCCGGCGGCCGAGACCCCGGCCACGGCCGTCCCGGTGGACCATGAGCTTGACGATCTCGCCGCGGTGCCGGCTGTTGGGTTTGCCGGGGAAGGCCAGGCTCACCGTCCCGGTCACCCGTCCGTCCTCGCCCCGCGCCACCCACACGGCGAGCTGCCCGGCGGCCACGGCAGTCACCCGCTCCTCCCACCAGGCGAGGGCCTCCGCGTGGCCGAGCGGGGCCAGGAAGCCGACGGACGCCCCGTCGGCCACGACGGCGGTGAGCAGTTCGGCCAGTCCCTCCGCGAAGTCCCTTGCGCAGTCCGCGTCCAGGCGGGTCACCGTCATGGCAGCACCACCGCCAGCACATAGCGCACGTCCTCGGGCCCCGGGCACCGGAACCGCGTCGCTCCCCACACCCGCAGCCGCAGGCAGTCACCGGTGTCCAGTCGGTGCCGGACGTCCTGAGCGGTGATCTCGAGCGCTCCCGCCAGGACCCAGATGTGCTGTTCCAGGCCCGGTACGGGCGGCCGGTCGTAGGCGATGTCGGCCCCGGCGGTCAGGCGCCCCTCGACGAGCTCGCCGCGCAGCCCGGCGTGCGGGGGCGACACCGAGCGCCTTACGAATCCGGAGGCCCGGTCCTCCCACACCGACTGCTCGGCCGCGCGCAGCACCAACGCGGGCGCCGACTCCACCTCGCTGAGCAGCTGGGACATGGTCCGCCCGTACACCTGGCACAGACGGTTGAGGAGCGCTGCCGTGGGGCTGACCTCCGCGCGCTCGGCCCGGGACAGGGTCGATCTGCTCACTCCGCTGCGCTCCGCCAGCTCGCCCAGCGACCAGCCGCGTTCGGCCCGCAGCTCGACCAGGCGGGCCCCGAGCCGCGCGTCGACGGCGTCCGGGGCGAGGCCTTCCCGTTCACGTCTCATATCCGGGACGTTATCCCCGATATGAGACGGACGGATTACGGAAGGCTCACGCCTGTGCCGCCTCGCCCAGTGCGTCCAGCACCTGCCGGATCAAGGGGTGGCCCTCGGCGCCCCGCCGGACCGCCGCGAAGACCCGGCGGGTCGGGGCCACGCCGTCGACGGGGCGGACCACCACGCCCGTGAGGTCCATGCCGCGCAGGGCGGAGCGCGGGACGAGGGCGACGCCCGCGTCGGCGGAGGCGAGTGCCACGACAGCGCGGAAGTCGTCCGAGGAGTGTTCGAGGCGAGGCTGGAATCCGGCGCTCTCACAGGCCAGGACGACGACGTCGTGGCAGGGGTTGCCGGGGTAGGGGCCGATCCACGTGTCCTTGGCCAGCTCGGCGAGGGGGACCTCGGTGGTGTCGGCCAGGCGGTGGGTGACCGGGACGACCGCGTCGAAGGGCTCGGCGTAGAGCGGGACGTGGGTCAGCCGCGGGTCGTCTGCGGGTGGGGCCCCGCGGTACTCGACGGCGACCGCGACATCGACCTGCCGGTCCAGGACCATGGGCAGGCTGGCGTCGCCCTCGGCGTCCTGGACGCGGATGCGTATGCCGGGGGCCGCCTGCGCGAGCCGGGCCACCGCGGGGGCGACGACCTGGGCGATACCGGTCGCGAAGGCGGCGACGGTGACCGTGCCGGCCTCGCCCGAGCCGTACGCGGCGAGTTCCGCCTCGGCCCGTTCCAGCTGGGCGAGGACGGCATTGGTGTGCCCGAGGAGGATCTCGCCGGCCGGGGTCAGCCGTACGCCCTTGGCGCTGCGCTCGACCAGCCGGTGGCCCGTCTCCTGCTCCAGGGCCGCCAGCTGCTGGGAGACGGCCGAGGGCGTGAGATAGAGCGCGGCGGCAGCCGCTGTCACGGTGCGGTGGTCCGCCACCGCACGCAGGATGTGGAGCCGCCGCGCTTCGATCATGCGGCCAATTATCGCAAGGCGTCCGCCCTGCTCAGCCCTCCAGCTCCGCCCGGGCCGCGACGAAGGCGTCGACCGCACGGTTGACGTCCTCGGTGGAGTGGGCGGCGGACAGCTGGACGCGGATGCGGGCCTGGCCCTGCGGGACGACCGGGTAGGAGAAGCCGATCACATACACACCGCGCTCGAGCAGCAGCTCCGCCGTGCGGCCCGCCTTCGCGGCGTCGCCGATCATGACGGGCGCGATGGCGTGGTCGCCGGGGAGGATGTCGAAGCCCTCCTCGGTCATCCGGCGGCGGAACAGCGCCGTGTTCTCGGTGAGACGGACACGCAGCTCGTCGGCCGACTCCAGCAGGTCGATGACCTTCAGGGAGGCGGCCGCGATCACCGGGGCCAAGGTGTTCGAGAACAGGTACGGCCGCGAGCGCTGGCGCAGCAGGGCCACGATCTCGGCACGGGCGGCGACATAGCCGCCGGACGCGCCGCCGAGCGCCTTGCCGAGGGTGCCGGTGATGATGTCGACGCGGTCCATGACACCGTGCAGCTCGGGGGTGCCGCGGCCGCCGGGGCCGACGAAGCCGACGGCGTGCGAGTCGTCGACCATGACCATCGCGTCGTAGCGGTCGGCCAGATCGCAGATCTCACGGAGCGGGGCCACGTAGCCGTCCATGGAGAAGACGCCGTCCGTGACGATCAGCCTGCGGCGCGCACCGCCCTCGGTGGCCTCCTTCAACTGCCGCTCCAGGTCCGCCATGTCGCGGTTCGCGTAGCGGAAGCGGCGGGCCTTGGACAGGCGGATGCCGTCGATGATCGAGGCGTGGTTCAGGGCGTCGGAGATCACCGCGTCCTCGGCGTCGAGCAGCGTCTCGAAGACGCCGCCGTTGGCGTCGAAGCAGGAGGAGTAGAGGATCGTGTCCTCCTGCCCGAGGAACGCGGACAGCCGCGCCTCCAGCTCCTTGTGCACCTCCTGAGTACCGCAGATGAAGCGCACGGAGGCCATGCCGTAGCCCCAGCGGTCCAGGGCCGCGTGGGCCGCGGCGATCACCTCGGGGTGGTCGGCGAGACCGAGGTAGTTGTTGGCGCAGAAGTTGAGGACCTCGCCGGGGCGGCCACCCGCGCTGACGTTGACGGTCGCGGACTGCGGGGTGTCGATCACCCGCTCGGGCTTGTGCAGACCGGCGGCACGGATCTCGTCGAGGGTGGCGCGCAGGTCGTCTCGAACAGAGTTGAACATGAGGGGCTCCATCAAGTGCAGGGGGCGAGTGAGCCGAAGGGGGAGGCGAACCGAGCCGGAAATCAAACAGTCCAGTCGAGGATCACCTTGCCGCCGCGGCCACTCGCCGCGTCGGCGAACGCCGCCTCGAAGTCGCGGTAGTCGTACCGGCCGGTGATCACGGGGGACAGGTCGAGGCCGGCTTCCAGCAGCACCGACATCGCGTACCAGGTCTCGAACATCTCGCGGCCGTAGATGCCCTTGATGGTGATCATCGAGGTGACGATCCGGGACCAGTCGACAGGGAACTCCTGCGTGGGCAGGCCGAGCATGGCGATCCGGCCGCCGTGCGTCATGTTGGCGATCATGTCTCGCATGGCCTCGGCGCGGCCGGACATCTCCAGGCCGATGTCGAAGCCCTCGCGCAGGCCGAGTTCACGCTGCCCGTCGGCGATGGTCGACTCCGCCACGTTGAGCGCGAGGCTCACCCCGACCTTCCGCGCCAGCTGCAGGCGCTCCTCGCTGACGTCGGTGATCACGACGTTGCGGGCGCCGGCGTGCCGGGCCACCGCGGCGGCCATGAGGCCGATCGGGCCCGCGCCGGTGATCAGGACGTCCTCGCCGACCAGCGGGAAGGACAGCGCGGTGTGCACGGCGTTGCCGAACGGGTCGAAGATCGCGGCGACGTCGAGGTCGACGGGGACGCGGTGCACCCAGACGTTGGTGGCGGGCAGGGCGACGTACTCCGCGAACGCCCCGTCGCGGCCGACGCCGAGCCCGATCGTGGCCCGGCACAGATGGCGGCGGCCGGCCAGGCAGTTGCGGCACTTGCCGCACACCAGGTGGCCCTCCCCGCTGACCCGGTCGCCCACCTTGATGTCGGCGACGTCCCGGCCGGTCCCGACGACCTCGCCGACGAACTCGTGTCCGACCACCAGCGGGGTGCGGATCGTCCGCCTGGCCCAGCCGTCCCAGGATCGGATGTGCAGATCGGTGCCGCAGATGCCGGTCCGCTGGACCTTGATCAGTACGTCACCGGGTCCGACCGTGGGCTCGGGGACGTCCGTGAGCCGGAGTCCGGGCTCCGCCTTCTCCTTGACCAGCGCCTTCAACGCTACGGCTCCTGTGGGTGAGGCCCTGGTCCGGGCACGCCGAAGGAGCCCTGAACCGGGGAAGAGGGGTGGAAACTGAGCTGCAATCTGCCGCATTCGCGGGGCGCGGTCCATCGAGCTTTTCTTAACCGCCGCCTCAGCTTTCCTTCACGCCCCCGCGGACCCCTCGAGCCGCTCAAGTCCCGCGGCGAGTTCCACAGCCGTCGCCTTGATGGTCTCCAGGCCGGTCTTGCCCCAGTGCCGGGGCTCCATGTCGGCGACGCACACCGTGCCCAGCACCATGCCCGCGCTGTCGATGAGCGGGGCTCCCAGATAGGAGCGGATGCCGTACGTGTCGACAATCGGGTTGCCCGCGAACCGCGGGTAGTCGCACACATCCTCCAGCACCAGCGCCTTGCGCCGGACCACCACATGGGGGCAGAAGCCGTGGTCGCGGGGCATGGAGCGGCCCACTTCGGGCCTCGTGCCGTCGGGCATCACGACCGGTCCGGCGCCCGGCGTGCGCAGGCCGGCGAAGAACTGCCGTTCCTGGTCGATGAAGTTGACCATGGCGTACGGCGCGCCGGTGAGCTCGGCGAGGCGGTCCGCGAAGGCGTCGAGGGCGGGCTCCGGGCGCTCCCCCAGGCCGAGTCGGCGCAGCCTGTGGGTGCGGGCGGGGGCCTCCCTGTCCTCGGGGGTGAGCAGCAGACCCCTGACCGGCTTGGGCGGCTCGTAGCTCATGGCCTGGCTCCGGCTCTGTGGACGTGGGTCATGTGCGGGCTCCGTGGCGGGTTGTGCGGGGATCACCTGTGGGCGCCGTGGCTCGGCGCGTGGGCGGGGGCGTGGGCGATGAGATGACGTACCAGGGTGAGCAGGGTCTGGACGCCCGAGCTGGAGATGCGTGCGTCGCAGCGGACGACGGGGATCTCCGGGTCGAGGTCGATGGCGGCGCGTACCTCCTCCGGGTCGTAGCGGTAGGACCCGTCGAACTCGTTGACGGCGACGATGAAGCCGAGACCGCGCTCCTCGAAGAAGTCGACGGCCGCGAAGCAGTCCTCCAGGCGGCGGGTGTCGGCGAGGACGACCGCGCCGAGCGCGCCTTCGGACAGCTCGTCCCACATGAACCAGAACCGCTCCTGCCCGGGCGTGCCGAACAGGTACAGCACGTGCTGCGGGTCGAGCGTGATGCGGCCGAAGTCCATCGCCACGGTCGTCTCGACCTTGTTCTCGATGCCGTCGAGACTGTCGGTCGCGGCGCTGACGGTGGTGAGGAGCTCCTCCGTGCTGAGCGGCGCGATCTCGCTCACCGCGCCCACGAAGGTGGTCTTGCCGACCCCGAACCCGCCCGCCACAAGGATCTTGAGTGCGGTGGGGAACGGGTCATAGCTGTCGTCGTAGTCCATCGAGCACTGCCTCCAGGAGGGACCGGTCAGTGGGGTTGTGGTGGAACGCGGGGGGCTTGGCGGTCAGCGCCCCGCAGTCGACGAGGTCGGAGAGCAGCACCTTGGTGACCACCGCCGGCAGCTTGAGGTGGGCGGAGACCTCGGCGACGGGGACGGGCGCGCGGCACAGGTCGAGTGCCTGGACGTGCTCGGGGCCGAGGTAGCCGAGTGGGGTCGCTCCGGTGGCCATCACCTGTGACATGAGGTCCAGGTCGATGGTGGGCCGGGTGCGGCCGTCGCTGACCGTGAAGGGGCGCACCAGCCGTCCGGCCGCGTCGTCGAGCCAGGGCCCGTCGCCGGCCGTCGGCACGCTCAAGGCCTCATCGCCGGGGGTTCGACGGCGTGCTGCCGGGGTGCGGTCACCAGGTAGGGGCGGACGCTCTTGACGAGCATCGCCATCTCGTAGCCGAGCACCGCCGCGTCGGCCTCCCGGCCGGCGAGCACCGCGAGGCAGGTGCCGGAGCCGGCGGTGGTGACGAACAGCAGGGTCGAGTCGAGTTCGACGACCACCTGCCGCACGTCCCCGCCGTCGCCGAACCGGACACCCGCGCTGCGGCCGAGGGAGTACAGGCCGGAGGCGAGGGCTGCCATGTGGTCGGCGCTGTCGGGGTCGAGGCCGTGGACGGACTTCACCAGTCCGTCGCAGGAAAGGAGCACCGCGCTGGAGGTGTGCGGTACGCGCTGCACGAGGCCGCTCATCAGCCAGTCGAGGTCGGATACCTGGGCGGTCGGCGCATCGCTCGCCATGGTCGATCGACTCCTTGGGGTACGAAGGTCTGTGGGAGCGCCGGGCGTGGGGGTGGGTCCTGGGGTGGAAACGGGGGTGGTCATCCGGCCGGTGCGCTCCCGTCGGGCCGGGTGGTGAGATCGGATCCGGGCAGATGGTCGCGGGCCTCGGTCATGGGGGCTGCGTCCAGCTGCGGCCGGTCCAGGGTGTGCGGGGTGACCATGGAGGTCGGAGGGGCCATGGAGGCCGCGCCCATGTGCGGTGACTGCGTGGGGGCCGAGTTGCGCAGGTCGCTCGCGCCCCGGTCCGTCAGGCTCGTACGAGTCCACTCGGTGCGGGGCGCCTCTGTGCGCGGTGGCTCGATGCGGGTCGGCTGCCGATCCATGTCTCCCCGACCCATGTGGGCGTGCCCCAGCTCTGTCGGGCAGGTGTGGTCCGACTCGCCATGTGCCGGTCCCCCAGGCATCGGCTCGGGATACGCAGCCTCCATGTGCTGCTGGGCCTCGGCGAGGCCGACTCCGCGCTGGAAGGCTGCCATGAGGCCGGGGTCGTGTCCGGCGGGGGTCTCGCTGTCCTGGCGTGGCGCCGGCCCGCCGCGCAGCTGGGGCACGATGTGCTCCTGGGCGCGGCGGCGGGGCAGTTGGGGCTTGCCCATGGTGCCGCGTACGACGCCGGTGACGCGCGGGGTGGGGGGCGCGCCCGCGTTCTCCTCGACCGTCCGGCGGTCGTCGGGCCGGACCCCGGGCACGGCCGCGGCGGGAGTGGGCCGTGCCTCGCGGGCACCGCGCACCGGCAGCGGTGCCGGGGCGCCACCGCCTGCCGGGCCCGCCGTCGCGGATTCACCGTGCGCGTGCCATCTCGTGGCGCCTGTCGGCGGCTCCGCGGAACGGCCCGGCGGCTGTCCGGGCCGTTGCCCTGCCCGGTGACGACTCGCGGAACCTGCCGGAGATCCGCTCTGGGGCCCCGCCGGTCCGTTCGGGGCCCCGCCCCCGGCAGTCCCCCGGGCTCCTCCCGGACTTCCGTCCGCCGCTCCCCCGGGTACCACCGGTAAGGCACCGCCCGGGGACACCCTGGCTGCCCCCGTCGCGGGATCCGGCCCGCCTGCGGTCGGCTGTGGATGCTGCCGCGGCGCGGGGGAAGGCAGCTGTTCTGCGCCCGTCGCCTCGCGCGGCTGCGGTACGGCTCCGGGCACACCCGGCGTGGTACCCAGCAGCCCCTGCGGGACGACGAGCACTGCCTGCACGCCGCCGTAGATGTTGGACTGCAGGCGGACATGGATGCCGTGCCGCCGGGCGAGCTGGGAGACGACGAAGAGGCCGATGCGGCCGTCGGCCAGCAGGCTGGCGACGTTGACCTGGTCGGGGTCGGCGAGCAAGGCGTTCATCCTGGCCTGCTCGCCGACCGGCATGCCGAGCCCGCGGTCCTCCACCTCCACGGCGAGCCCCGAGGTGACGAGGTTGGCGCGGAGCAGGACCTGGGTGTGGGGAGCGGAGAACACCGTGGCGTTCTCGACGAGTTCGGCCAGCAGGTGGATGACGTCGGCAACGGCGTGACCGCGCAGTTCGCCGTCGATCGGCGGCACCAGCTTGACCCGCGAGTACTGCTCGACCTCGGCGATGGCCGACCGCAGCACCTCCGTCATGGAGACGGGGTTGCTCCACTGCCGCCGCGAGACGGCGCCGCCGAGGACGGCGAGGTTCTCGGCGTGCCGCCGGATGCGGGTGGCGAGATGGTCCACGTGGAAGAGGCCCTTGAGCAGGTCGGGGTCCTCGATCTCGTTCTCCAGCTCGTCGAGTATCGAGATCTCCCGGTGCACGAGGGACTGCAGCCGCCGGGCGAGGTTGACGAAGACCTCGAGCTTCTGTTCGCTGCCGGTCTGGCTGGAGAGCTGTGCGGCCTGGACGACGGCGGTGACGGCGCCGTCGTGGGCGTGGGCCAGGTCGGCGGCGAGGAGTTCGAAGTCGTCTGCGTCCTCGGGCGGTCCGCCGCGCGGCTTGCGCTGCGGCGCCGTCTCCCCGCGGCGCAGCGCCTCGACGAGGGCACGCAGTTCGGCCTCGCCGCGGGCGGCGCTGCGGCGCAGGGCGCCGACCCGGTCGCGCACCGAGCGGGCGGCGCGGCCGGCGGCGAAGGCGGCGATCGCGATGCCCGCGACCGTCACCGAGACCGCTCCGGCGATCACGGCCCACAGGGTCATGCCGGGCCGCGCTCCGGTGGAGCGGACGGTGAACAGGACGACCGCGCTGCCGCTGAGTGCGACCGCGGTGGGCGGCAGCACGGCGAGACGGAGGAGTTGGGGACGTATGTGCGTCTCGGGCAGCGCGGGAACGGGGCGGGCTACCGGTCGCCCGTGTCGGCCGCCCTCACGGCGGTCGGCACGTGCGGCCGGTGCACGGAGGTGAGACATCGGTGTCCTCGTACTGGTCCGTCGGGCCTGATTCCACGCGCTGGTGCGCGATATGGGCATACGCCATCGCGGTGTCGGTCGATAGAGCCGTCGAATTTCGGCCCTTCGTCGCCCGACGGACACTCACAGTAGTCGCCTGTGCATCATGTGCGGTGGGCAGTTGACAAAGTCCCACGGGCAGCGTCCCGCTCTGGTATGAGGCGTCGTACGACAGACCGATAAACCCCTCAGAGCCCTCGTTCCGGAACGAACAAAAGGCAATCCGAGGCGGTCGAAAATGAACAGGCGTCAGGCCTGAGAAATTTCGCCATCAGCGAGAGGGCACATCAGTGGCCCATTCGAAAAGTTACCCGGAAAAGGCGAACGAGAGCCGGCCGCGCGGCCGGTGGCCGACCGCGCGGTGGCTCACCTCGTCAGCCCGCGGCAACGGTCTCCGGGTCGCCCTCGCCCTCGACGGGGCCGCCGGCGACGTCGGCCGCCGCACGAGCCCGGTCCTGGTCCGCCGGGGACGCCACGACCTCGGCCTGGGCGCCGGTGTCCGCCACGGTCGGCCAGCCGCCCACCGGGGCCATGGCCACGCCGCGCCACCACGGCTCGGTCGGCACGGTCTCGGCGGTCGGCTCGAAGGGCTCGCCGGGGCGTGGCAGGGCGATGGGGGCGTCGGCCGCGGCGGCGGCCGCGATGGTGCCCTCGCCGGGGTCCGACCACGCGTGGGTGGCCAGATTGAAGGTGCCCCAGTGGATCGGCAGCATCACACCGTGCGGCCTGCCGCCCTGGAGATCGAGGTGGGCACGCATGCCCTCCTCGGGGGTCATGTGGATGTCGGGCCAGAAGTCGGAGTAGGCGCCGATCTGGATCATGGTGGCGTCGAAGGGTCCGTGGTCGGCGCCTATGTCCTTGAACCCCTCGAAGTACCCGGTGTCCCCGCTGTGGTAGATCCGGTGCCGCTCGCCGGCGACGGCCCAGGAGGCCCAGAGCGTGTGCTGGGTGTTGCGCAGGCCGCGGCCGCAGAAGTGGCGGGCCGGAGTGGCGGTCAGGGTGAGTCCGCCGACCTTGGTCTCCTCGTGCCAGTCCAGCTCGCGCAGCCGACTCTCGGACACGCCCCAGTGCTCGAGGTGGGCGCCGACACCCAGTGGCACGGCGAACAGGGTGTCCGTGCCGGCCAGCGCCTTGATCGAGGGCATGTCCAGGTGGTCGTAGTGGTCGTGCGAGATGACCACGACGTCGACCGGGCCGAGCGCCGCCAGCGGAACCGGAACCGGGTGCAGCCGCTTGGGCCCGGCGAACGGGAACGGAGAGCAGCGCTCGCCCCAGACGGGGTCGAAGAGCACGCGCTGTCCGTCGATCTCCGCGAGCACGCTGGAGTGGCCCATCCACGTCAGCCGCAGCCCCGTGGCAGGCGGCTTGGCGAGGTCGGCGAGGGTGGTGGCGTGCACCGGAACCGTGCCCTGCGGGGCGCGCCGGGGCCGCTCGTCCTTGTCGAAGAAGACCTTGGCGAAGTCCAGCATCGAGCCGGAGGGCCGGGTCCGCGCCGTGCCTCCGGGGTTCTGGAAGACACCGTCCTTGAAGTGGGGCGATCTATGGATACGCGCCAGGCGCTCACCGCCCGGGTCCACGCCGAAGGCAGCAGGCTGCAGCGCGCGGAGCCCGGAGCTCAGGGAACGCAAACCGGTCACGGTACCTCCAGGTGGAGTTGCTGAGGTCATCCATTATGGTCGGCCCCTCCGACAACCCCGGGTCGCCGGGGTCACAGTCCGGTGCCAGGGCCCCGCAAGTCCGCCGGCGCTGCCATGTCACAACCGCGGGGTCCCCGTCCGTCATACCGGTGAGGGCATCCGTACCCGGGTGTCCCGGCACCGGCGTCTGTGGAGGTGGCCCCATGGCCCGTATCTCGCTCACCCCGCCCCGCACCCCCTTCGTGCGGCTCACCGAGTGGTACAGCCGGCGCGCGTACGGCAAGGTCCTCGACCCCGTCCGGGCGCTCGCGCACAACCCCCGCGTGCTCCGGAGCGATCTGCGGTTCGAGCAGTCGGTGGCGAAGTGGAACCGGCTCGACCCGGATCTGAAGGCCCTCGCCGAGATGGCGACGGCCGCGGCGATCGGGTGCTCGTGGTGCATGGACTTCGGCTACTGGGTCAGCCGGGAGCGCGGTATGGCGCCCGAGAAGGTGCAGGATGTGCCCATGTGGCGCGCCAGTGACGCGTACACGCCCCTGGAGCGCGACGTCATGGCGTACGCCGAGGCGATGACGGCGACCCCGCCCACCGTCGAGGACGATCTCGTCGCCCGGCTGCGCGACCGGCTGGGCGAGCCCGCCCTGGTGGAGCTGACGGCGATGGTGGCGGTGGAGAACCTCCGCTCACGCGTCAACTCCTCCCTGGGCCTGACGAGCCAGGGCTTCAAGGACTCGTGCGAGGTGCCGGCCTCCGGAGGCGGTCGGCGGACGACTGCGAAGTAGCGGCGACCGCCTCCATGGGGCCGACGCCACTGATGATCCGTTCAGTGCGTTGACAGGGCTCGGCCGGGCTTCCGATACTGACTCGCGATTCAGTAGTCCGGGTAGCCCGCCGTCTCTGGAGGCACCATGTCCGACCTGCCCACCGAGCTGGTCCCGCTGAGCGAGGAACAGCGCGACATCGTGGAGCTCACACGTGCCTTCGCCCGCAAGGAGATCCGCCCGCGCGCGCGTGCCGTCGACGAGGCCGACGTCGAGACGCCCTGGGACCTGTGGCGCAGGGCGGCCGCGGTGGGCATCACCGGCTTCATGCTGCCCGAGGAGTACGGCGGAGGCGGCTTCACCGACGTGTTCACCCAGTGCCTCGTGCAGGAGGAGCTGTGCGTGGGCGACCTGGGCATCGGCAATCTGCTCTGCTCCAACGGCCTCTTCGCCGATCCGGTCCTCGAACTGGGCGACGAGAAGCAGAAGCGGGAGTGGCTGACCCCGCTCACGGGCCCCGGCACCCCGATGACCGCCCTGGCCACCACCGAGCCCGGCGCGGGCTCCGACGCCGCCTCGATCGTCACCACCGCCCACCGCACCACCGGCGGCTACCGGCTCAACGGACAGAAGGCGTGGATCTCCAACGCGGGCGAGGCCGAGCTGTATGTCGTCTTCGCCAAGACCGACCCGGCACAGCGCTCGCGCGGGGTGACGGCGTTCCTGCTGCGCAAGGACACCGAAGGGGTGTCCTTCGGTGAGCCGATGCGCAAGATGGGCCAGCGGGCGATCGTCTGCCGGGAGGTCTTCCTCCAGGACGCGTTCGTCCCCGAGGAGCACCGGCTCGGCGCGGAGGGAGAGGGCTTCCACGGTCTGATGCGGACCTTCGACATCTCCCGGACGGTGCTGGGCGCGGCGGCGACCGGTGTGGCCCGGGCGGCCTACGAGTACGCCCGCGACTACGCACGCGAGCGACGCCGGTTCGGCAAACCGGTCATCGAGCACCAGGCGGCGACCTTCCGCCTCGCCGACATGCGCACGCGCGTGGAGCAGGCCCGGCTGATGACCTGGCGGGCCGCCAGGCGTCTGGACGCCGGTCTGGAAGCGTCCGCCGAAGCGGCGATGGCCAAGCTGACGGCGTCCGAGACCGCCGCGTACTGCACTTCGGCGGCCGTCCGGACGCTCGGCGGCCGGGGCTACTCCAGGGAGTTCCCGGTCGAGCAGTGGATGCGGGACGCCAAGCTGGAGGAGATCGAGGGGGGCACCTCGGACATCATGCGGCTCATCATCTCGCGGAGCCTTTGATGGGCCTCGCAGAGCAGGAGGTCCTCACCGGCGGGAAGGCCCTCGTACGCGCCCTGAGCGGGCACGCCGTGAGCCGGGTGTTCGGCATCCCGGGCACGCACAACCTGGAGATCTACCGGCATCTCGCGGCGTACGGCATACGTCATGTGACACCCCGTCACGAGCAGGGTGCCGGGTATGCGGCCGACGGGTACGCGCGCGTGACGGGCCGTCCCGGCGTCGTCCTCACCACGACCGGGCCCGCCCTGCTGAACGCGGCGGCCGCGGTCGGCCAGGCCTACTCGGACAGCGTGCCGCTGCTGGTGCTCTCGCCGGGCATGCCGCTCGGCCACCCACGGCTGTCGACCGGCGCGCTGCACGAGATGCGCAGTCAGACCGAGGCGCTGCGGGCCGTGGCCGCGTTCAGCCACCGTGTCTCGTCGATCGCCGAGATCGACGCGGCCGTGGCCCGCGCGTTCACGATGTTCCGCACGCGGCGCCCGCGGCCCGCCCATATCGAGGTCCCGCTGGAGCTGCTGACCGCTTCCGAGGCGCTGGGCCCGGTCCGCGTCACTCCGCCGGTCCCGCGCACCGCGCCGGACCCGCACGCCGTCCGGGAGGCCGCAATGGCCCTCGCCGGGGCCCGGCGCCCCGCGCTGGTGCTCGGCGGCGGCGCGCGCGAGGCACGCCCGCAATGTCTGGCGCTCGCCGAACGGCTGGGCGCTCCCGCCGTCACGACGGCCAACGGCAAGGGCGGTCTGCCCGAGACGCATCCGCTGTCGTTGGGGGTGTCGCTGCACAGTGCCGTCGTGCGCGAGTGGCTCGGCACGCGGGACGTCGTCGTGGCCGTGGGCACGGAGCTGGCCGAGTCCGATTTCTGGACCTCGCCGCCCGCGCTCGCCGGCACGCTGATCCGCGTCGACATCGACCCGGACCAGATGTACGCCCACATGCCCGCGGACGTGGCGCTCGTGGGGGACGCGGGGACGACCGTGACCGCGCTGCTGGCGGAACTTCCCGAGGCGGACGGAACGGAGGCCCACGCGCGCGTGGCCGAAGAGGCCGCCGCTCTGCGCGCCGCGCGCGATGCCGAGACCGCCGAGCGTGACACCCGCTGGCTCCCCTGTCTGAGGGCGATGCGCGCGGTGCTCGATGAGGACGCCGTCGTCACCTCGGACAGCGCCCAGTGCTGCTACTACGGCGCCCTGCCGCACTTCCCGCTCGGCCCCCGCGGCAGCTATCTGCACCCGACCGGCTTCGGCACCCTGGGATACGCGCTGCCCGCCGCCATCGGCGCCAAGGTCGCCCATCCGCGCCGACAGGTGGTCGCGCTCAGCGGCGACGGCGGGCTGCAGTTCACGGTGCAGGAACTGGCCACCGCCGTACAGCTGCAACTCCCCTTGCCCATAGTGGTGTTCGACAACGGCGGCTACGGCGAGATCCGCGACGAGATGACGGCGCGCGGCGACATCCCCACCGCGGTGGACCTCCCGCCGGTCGATCTGCCTGCCCTGGCCCGCGCCTACGGTGGGCACGGCACGCACGCGTGCGGCCCGGCCGAACTCGCCCGCGCCCTCGCCGAGGCCCTCGACCGGCCCGGCCCCACCCTGATCACCGTCCCCGAGGAGAAGACCCCATGACCGCCCCCCTCATGTCGCTCGTCTGGACCGACCACGTCACCGGCCGCCAGGGCTTCCTGGTCGTCGACCGGCTGGTGCGGGGCGTGGCCAGCGGCGGACTGCGGATGCGACCCGGCTGCACCCTCGACGAGGTGGCCGGGCTGGCCCGCGGTATGACCATGAAGGAGGCCCTGCACTACAACCCCGAGGGCCGCTATGTGCCCCTGGGCGGCGCCAAGGGCGGCATCGACTGCGATCCCCAGGCCCCGGAGGCGTACGGGCTTCTGGTGCGCTACCTGCGGGCCATGCGGCCGTACATCGAGAGCTTCTGGACCACCGGTGAGGACCTCGGCCTCACCCAGGACCTGGTCGACCGCGCCGCCGCCGAGGCGGGGCTCGTGTCGTCGATCCAGGCCGTGTACCCGCTGCTCGACGACGAGGCCGCGGCGCGCCGCCGGCTCGCGGACGCCTTCGCGGTCGAGGTGGACGGCATCGGCCTCGACGAGCTGGTCGGCGGCTGCGGGGTCGCCGAGTCGGTGCTCGCGGCCCTGGACCGGGCCGGGGTGCCGTACACGGGCACGCGGGTCGCCGTGCAGGGTCTGGGCACCATGGGCGGGGCCACGGCCCGCTTCCTCTCGCGCGCGGGTCTGACGATCGTGGCCGTCGCCGACATCAAGGGCACGATCGCCAACCCTGCGGGCCTGGACGTCGACGCGCTGCTCGCTGCACGGGACGCGTACGGCACTGTCGACCGGGCCGTGCTGCGCCCCGATGACCGTGAACTGCCGGGTGACGCCTGGCTGTCCGCCGACGCGGAGGTGCTGGTGCCCGCCGCCGTGTCCTACGCGATCGACACCGCCGACCAGGAGCGGATCACCGCCCGCTGGATCGTGGAGGCGGCCAACATGCCGATGCTGCCGGCGGCGGAGGAGCTGCTGTCCGCGCGCGGGGTGATCGTGCTGCCGGACGTGGTGGTCAACTCGGGGACGAACGCCTGGTGGTGGTGGACGCTGTTCGGCGACATCGGCCCCGACGCGGACGAGGCGTTCGCCTACACCCGGCGCTCCATGCGCACCCTCATCGACCGCATGCTGGCTCGCGCGGAGGCCGACGGCACGACCCCGAGGGCGGCCGCGCACGCCATCGTGGCCGACCGGCTGCCGGTGATCGCGGACCGGTTCGGGTGGTACCGGTGACGGATCCCGAAGAGCCTCCTCCACCCGCCACCCGCCACCCAGCACCGCGACAGCGGCCGAGCCCCTGCCCGAATCGTTCTTCGATCCCGCCTCGGTCGCCGTCGTCGGTGCCTCCGGGCAGCCCGGGAAGTGGGGTTACTGGGGCTGGGAGTCCTTCCACCGGGAGGAGGGCCGGGTGACGGGTGGCGGCTTGGAGTTCCTGGTCCTCGACGAGGAGCGTCGCATCAGGGTCGACTACCGGTTCGTGGACCGAAACGGATTAGGGTGACCGCGTGGCGAGAGTGCGGTTGAGCGTGGCGGAGCGGCGGGAGGAACTGCTGCGGGCCGCCGTCGAGCAGATCGAGGCGCGGGGCGTGGCGGCGGTCAGGATCGCCGACGTGGCCTCGGCCCTCGGTGTGAGCAACGCACTGGTGCTGTATCACTTCTCGACGAAGGAGAAGCTCGTCGCCGCCGCGTTCGCCCATGCGGCCCAGGACGACCTGACGCATCTGCGCAAGCTGCTGAGCCGCCGTACGACAGCGCTGCGCCGACTGCGGACCGCGGTGCGCTGGTACGCGCCCACCGGTCAGGCCAAGGGCTGGCGGCTGTGGATCGAGGGCTGGGCGGTGGCCCTGCGCGAGCCCGCCCTGCGCGAGGTCACCCGGGACCTGGACAGGCAGTGGAAGGCAGCCATCACCGAGGTCATCGCGGAGGGCGTGGCGGCGGGCGAGTTCCAGTGCCCCGACCCGGGCGGTACGGCCCTGCGGCTGACGGCCCTGCTCGACGGGCTCGCCGTTCAGCTCACGTCCTACGCGGGCGCGGTCCCGCGGTCCCGGGCGCAGGAGTGGGTCGACGAGGCCCTCGCCCGGGAACTGGGCCTGGACCGGGAGGCGTTGACGGCGCAGGAGCGGTGAACGCTCCCGCGCCGTCGCGCCGTGCACGCCGAGCGGGGCCCTCAGGCCACCGAGGCGATCCGCATCTTGATGTCGTCCGGGGACAGCGTCCCCTTGGCGGTGACATGGTCCCCCGACGACTCCCCGCGCAACCGCCGCCCGATCCACGGGACCAGATATTCGCGGGCCCAGTGGACGTCATCGCGACGGACGTCGAGCGTGCCGCGGGGCGGGAGCGGGGGCCACGGCTGCTCCGGGTCGGCCGGGACCTCCAGGCCGAGGGCCTGGCCGGCACGCAGCGCCACACGCGTGTGCCCCTCGGGTGAGAGGTGGAGCCGGTCGTCGTCCCAGGCACGCCGGTCCTGAACGGTCTTCAGGGACCACAGGTCGAGCACCGGGCAGCCGTAGCGGTCGGCGATGGCCCGGACGTGCCCGTTGTACGTGGCGATCTTGCCACGCAGATGCTTGAGCACGGGCACGCTTCGGGTGTCGAACCCGGTCGTCACCATGACCGTGCCGGCCACTTCGGTCAGTTGCCCGACCGCCCGCTCGAAGCGCTCGGCCACCTCGTCCGGGTCGGTGCCGGGACGGATGATGTCGTTGCCGCCCGCGCAGAAGGACACCAGGTCCGGGGCGAGCTCGACGGCCTGCGGGAGCTGGTCGGCCACGATCTGGTCGAGCAGCTTCCCGCGTACCGCGAGATTGGTGTACTTGAAGTCGCCCTCGGGCCGACGGTCCGCGAGAAGTACCGCGAACCGGTCGGCCCAGCCGACGAATGCCCCGTCGGGGCCGGGGTCGCCGACGCCCTCGGTGAAGCTGTCCCCCACCGCCACGTACGACCCGATCACTGATCTGCTGTCACTCTTCGAATCGTCTGCCACATCGGCCCATGATTCACCTTCGGATGTGACCTACGCGATCGTAGGAAGGGGTTGACGAACGGTGAGATAAGACACTCCTAAATAGTTTGCCAACGCGGGAATATGGCGCCGATCGGGCGGGTTGACGCATCGATTGCCCAGCAACACCGAAGGCCGGACCCGGGGGGCAGGGGTCCGGCCTTCGGCGGCGTGGGGGTCGGGACGGGTGCCCGACACGATCAGGCGACGGGCACGCCGTGCGAGCGGAGGTAGGCGACCGGGTCCACGTCCGAGCCGTAGTTCGGCGTGGTGCGGATCTCGAAGTGCAGGTGCGGGCCGGTCACATTGCCGGTCGCGCCGGAAAGCCCGATCTGCCGGCCGGCGGTGACGGACTGACCGGCCGAGACGGAGATCTGGGAGAGGTGGGCGTACTGCGCGTAGTAGCCGTCGTCGAGCTTGACGACGACCTGGTTGCCGTACGCGCCGCCCCAGCCCGCGGAGACGACCGTGCCCGCGGCCACGGCCTTGAGGGAGGTGCCGGTCGGGACGACGAAGTCGACGCCGGTGTGGTAGCCGCTGGACCACATGCTGCCCGCGACGTGGTAGCCGGTGCCGACGGCGGCGTCCGAGACCGGAAGGGTGTAGCCGGACGAGGCGACGGCGGCCTGTACGGTTCCGGCGCTCTCGGTCGAGACGTCGGAGGCGTTCGCGGGGTTCGACGCGGACGACTTCGACGCGGAGGACTCCGTCTCGGACGACTTCGACGCGGACGACTTCGACGCGGACGACTTCGACGCGGACTTCGACGCGGATGAGGACGCGGACGACCGCGAGGGAGCCGGAGCCGAGGGCTTGGCGGCGCCCGCGGCCTTCCCGCCGAGGGCGAGCTTCAGGCCGGGGTGGATCAGCGAAGGGTTGTCGCCGACGGCCTCGCGGTTGTCCCGGTAGAGCCGGTGCCAGCCGCCTCGGACGCTCTGCTCTTCGGCGATCTTCGAAAGGTAGTCGCCGGTCTTCACCGTGTAGGTACGCACGCCCGAATGCGCCGGCGCGGCCTTCTTCGCGACGGCCGGAACCGACTGCACGGCCTGTGCGGATACGGACTGCGAGGTGGCCGCATGGGCACCGGTGGCCCCGATCAACGGCAGAGCCAGCGCCGCGCCGCCGGTACCGGCGACGGCGACCGAACGGCTGAAGCGGCGGGGCTTGGGGCGGCGGTGCTTACCCTTCGCGGGCATGGCGAATTCCTCTCCGGCGCCTGCGAGGTGAGCTGTCGGGTTCGGGCTGGAGCTGCCCGGCCGCGCGAGGCGCGACTTCACCCCTGGCCGTCCCGGAGACCGGAACAGGCATTGGTACCTGGTGGGTCCCCCGCTCCTGCCGTACACGGGTGAGTTTGGGCGGACTCCGGGCGGCGGCAGGATTCGGCGTTCCGTCCGGATTGGTGGCGAACGTAAGCGAGCAAGATGCGAACGGACAAGCAGATGGTTCCTTGTGTCCGGCTTTCGCTTGATCCGTTACGGGAATTCCCAGTCACCCTCTGTGAATTCCCGCGCCGTTCGTCCGATCAATTCCCAGGAAAGGCACGTGAATTACGTGAACATGACGCGCGACGGACGGTCACGAATATGACGCTCCTCACGCACCTGCACCCAGACCCTCTCATTCCAGAGCGAGTTGGATTTAAATGACTAATTCGGGCAGATGGTTCAGATGCGCCGTAGACGGAAAACCGCCGCGTCGAGATCGCCGCGAAGTCCGGTGCGCAGCCCGTGGTGCAGCAGTACGGCACCACGGTGAACTTCGCCCGTTTCGCGGCATTCGTACGCTGCCGCCGGGTCGAGGCCGCGCAGCCGCAGCGCCGGGGGCGGCTCGCCGTAGTGCTGAGCCTGGAGGCAGGCGAGGACCACCGCTTCGTCTCCGAGCACGTACTGCACCGCGCTCAGCCCGCCCTCCGGGGCCCGCAGCCGGTACTGCTCGCCACGCTGCACGACCGGGCGGATGTCCTTGTAGAGCTCCACCCACTCCTTGGCCTCGGCAAGCTCCTCCTGCGTCCACTCCGCGAGGTCGCCGCCGACCCCGAGGACTCCGGCCATGGAGCTCACAAAGCGGAAGCGCAGCGAGCTGACCCGGCCGTTGAGCTGGGCGTTCGGGCTGTCGGTGACCCAGGCGGCCATGATCCGGGCCGGGTGGATCTGACTGAAGCCGTGCTGGATGCGGAGGCGGTCGAGCGGGTCGGTGTTGTCGGAGGTCCACACCTGGTCGGTGCGGCTCATGACACCGAGGTCGATCCGGCCGCCGCCACCCGAGCAGGACTCGAACGCGACGCCCGGGTGGGCCGCCCGCAGCCGGTCCAGCAGGGCGTAGAGGGCACGCACGTGATCCACCCACAGGCGCTGCGGACAAGGCTCGCCGGGCCAGCCCGCGTCGGTGAAGCAACGGTTGAAGTCCCACTTCACATAGTCGATGGGGGCACCGGAGAGCAGACCGTCGAGCTGCTCCCAGAGATACTCCTGGACGTCCTCGCGGGCCAGATTGAGCACGAGCTGATTGCGCAGTTCCGTCCGCTTTCGTCCCGACTGATACTGCACCCAGTCGGGGTGTGCGCGGTACAGCTCGCTGTCCGGGTTGACCATCTCGGGCTCGACCCAGATGCCGAACTGCATACCGAGGGCGTGCACGTGGTCGGCGAGCGGCTTGAGGCCGTTCGGGAAGCGGTCGGGGTTGGGCGTCCAGTCGCCGAGTCCGGCGCGGTCGCTGGTGCGGGCACCGAACCAGCCGTCGTCGACCACGAACAGCTCGACGCCGATCGACGCCGCCCGGCGGGCGAGCGTCGCCTGCTGCTCCTCGGAGATGTCGAAGTTCGTGGCCTCCCAGGAGTTGAAGAGCACGGGCCGGTCCCGGTCGGCGTCCGGAATCACATGGGCCCGCTGATAGGCGTGCCAGGCACGGCTCGCACCGCCGAAGCCGCCGTCGCTCCACAGGCCCGCGAAGACCGGGCTCGTGTACGACTCCCCCTCGGCCAGCATCAGCAGACCCGAGTCGTCGTAGCCGGCACCACCGGTGATCTGCACGCGCGCGTCGGGGAGTTGGGCGACCCCGATCCGCCAGGACCCCGACCAGCCCAGCGCACAGCCGTACACCTCGCCCTGCTCCTCGGTGGCGTCCGTGTCGAGCGCGACCCAGGGCAGGTGCTGGTGACCGGTGTGGCCGCGGCGGCTGCCGATGACCTTCTCGCCGTGGGTGAGCGGGGCCCGGGTCAGCAGGGACTCGGCGGCCCAGCGGCCGTGCAGCTGGGACAGGCGCCAGCCCTCACGGTCGGGCAGGGTCCAGGTGGCCGGGTCGGCGCGGAGCAGCTCCACGCGCGCGTGCCCCTGGTTGCCCACGGTCACCCAGCGCTCGATCACGTCCCCGCGCATCCGGTAGTGCAGCGTGACGGACAGCCCGCCGTCCCGGAAGCGCAGCCGCAGTTCGTCGCCCTCCGTCTCGTACGCCTCGAAGGCCCACTCGGTGCCGCGCCGCTCCTCGGTGCGCACGGACAGGGCGGGGCGGACGAAGCGGGGGCCGCCCTCGACCGGGTACTCCTCACGGCCGTCGAGCGGGGACTCGAAGGGCCAGTAGTCGGGCAGCGGGCGCACGGCCAGCGCCTCGGCGTCGGCGAGCGCGATTCTCGGCCCCCAGTGGAGGTGGAGCAGTTCGTCCGCCTCGGTGAGGTGCAGCGCATAGCTGCTGCTCGGCCCGGACAGGAGCCAGGTACGACCGTTCTCGGCGATGTCCACCATGAAGTCCTCACAAGTGCCAACAGATCCGCGCAAGCCCAAACATCATCAAGGGCCGAGGGTGTCGGGGGCAACGCCTGTGGACAACTCATTGCCTGAGGAAACTCATGTCGTATCGTCGACAGCGTGCCCGTCGACGAGCCGCGTCGGCGTCGCCCGAGCGTGAGGAGCCCCCGTGACGCAGCACGTCCCGTCGACCGAGCCCGAGCTGGCCGGAGTGCGCAACTTCCGCGACGTGGGCGGACTGCCGACCGTGGACGGACGGCGGGTGCGGTACGGGGTGCTGTTCCGCAGCGGCCACCTCGCGCATGCGACCGACAAGGACGCGGAGTTCCTCGCCTCCCTGGGCCTGCACACGATCTTCGACTTCCGCAACGCGGCCGACCAGAAGCTGGAAGGCCCCGACGTGGCGCTGTCGGGCGTGCGGAACGTGAACCTGCCGCTGAGCGACCCGGCGGACGGCGCCGAGTTCTGGAAGATGGTCCGCGACGGGAACCTCGATCAGTTGCGCGGGATCCTCGCGGACGGCAAGGCCGCGAACCGAATGATCACCTCCTACCGCAAGATCGTCAGGGAGCGCACCGCCGAGCACTCCCGGGTGCTGCACGCACTGGCCGAGGACAGCGTCCCGGCTCTGATGCACTGCGCGGCGGGCAAGGACCGCGCGGGCCTGTCCATAGCCGTGACGCTGCTCGCCCTGGGCGTGGAGCGCGAGGCCATCCTGACCGACTACCTGGAGTCGAACGCCAAGCACCGCCGCTACAAGGTGCGGCGCAGCGGCAGCGCCGAGTCGGCCTACACCCCCGAGGTGATGGAGCTGCTCAGCCCGCTGTTCGAGGCCCGCGCCGAGTATCTGGCGGCGGCGTTCGAGACGGTCGAGGAGACGTGGGGCACGGTCGACGTCTATCTGGAGCAGGGTCTCGGGCTCGGCCCCGAGCATCGGGAGCGGCTGCGCGAGCGCCTGCTCGACTGACGGTCAGCCCTTGGCGCCGACCGCGAACAGCAGGTAGATGAAGGCGGCCAGGACATGGCCGAGGACGCCGTAGATGATCAGGCGGACCCACAGGGCGCGGGGGAACTTCTCCTCCAGGTTGCTCATGGCAGCTCTCCGGTGATGGGGCCCAGGCACAGGGTGGCCGTGGGACTCTGCAGCAGGGTGTGGACGAACAGGAGCTCGACCCCGTCGTGGTCCTCGGCGGCGAGGCGGTGCGGGGTCAGCGAGTCGAAGTGCGCACTGTCGCCGGGCGCGAGCAGGTGCGCGGTGTCCCCGAGGCGCAGCCTGAGCCGCCCCTTGAGGACGTACAGCCACTCCTCGCCGGGATGGACGCGCACGATGTCGCCCTGCGAGCCGTGGGGCACGCGGACGCGCAGGGCCTGCATCCCGCGGCCGGACGCGCCGGCCTGCCAGTACGTCCAGCCGCCCGCCCGGGTCGGTTCCATGTCGGCGGCGCGCACGATCGCGTCCCGGTCGGTGACCGTCTCGCCCAGCAGGTCCGAGACCGTCGTACCGTAGATGCGCGCGAGTGCGAGCAGCATCGGCAGGGACGGCTGGCGCCGTCCGGTCTCCAGGCGGGAGAGATGGGCGGGCGACAGCCCGGCCGCGCGGGCCGCGGCCTCCAGGGTGAGACCGGCGCGGCGGCGCAGCGAGCGGAGCTGGGGGGCCACGGCGGGCAGGTCGTCGGCCGGGCCGGCCGTCGGCTCGGGCCCGTGGCCGGGCGGGTGCTCGGCTTCGGAGGAGCTCATGTCTCCATTCAGCCCGAGCTTTGCCTCCACGGCAAATTTCTTGCCTCAGAGGCAAAGCTCAGGTTGGTGATCACCGATTGGCGACCGCCTGCTTGATCAGCGTCCTGCCGAAGTCCCACATCAGGCCGCCGCCGCTGTGCGCGTCGTCCATCACCTCGGTGAACGCGTCCACGAAGCGGTCCACGTCCGCCTCGCCGATCACCAGCGGCGGGATCAGCTTGATCACCTCGAGATGATCGCCGGAGACCTGGGTGAGGATGCGATGTCGTTGCAGCAGCGGGACGACGACCATCTGCGCGAACAGGCCCTTGCGCGCGGCCTGCAGCATGGTCCACCGGCTCTTCAGCCTCAGTGAGCTCGGCTTGCCGAACTCGATGCCGATCATCAGGCCCCGGCCGCGGACGTCGGCGAGCAGTTCGTACTTGTCGATCAGTGCGGCCAGCCGGGACTTCAGGCGATCGCCCGTGATTCGCGCGTTGGCGACGGTCTGCTCGTTCTCCATGACCGACAGGACGGCCAGCCCGGCGGCCATGGCCTGCGCGTTGGAGCCGAAGCTGGCCGAGTGGACCAGCACCCGGTCCATGGACGAGTAGACCTTCTTGAAGATCCAGTCCTTGCCGAGGGTGGCGCCGACCGGCACATAGCCGCCGGACAGCGCCTTGGCCACGCACACCAGGTCCGGTTCGACGCCGTCCTCGTGCTGATAGGCGTAGAAGTCGCCGGTCCGGCCGAGGCCGCTCTGCACCTCGTCGGCGACGAGCAGCGCCTTGTGCCTGTGCAACAGCTCCTGGGCGGCGCGCAGATAGCCGGGCGGGGCCTCGTGCACCCCCTTGCCCTGGATCGGTTCGACGATCAGGGCGGCCACGTCGCCCTTCTTCAGTTCCCGAGCCAGGGCGTCGAGATCGCCGAGGGGCACGGCCGTGTCGGGCAGCAGCGGGGCGAATCCGTCCCGGAAGCCGTTCTCCCCGTTGACCGACAGCGAGCCGGTGGTCAGGCCGTGGAAGGCGTGGTCGCAGTAGAGGATCCGCGGCCTGCCGGTGGCGTACCGGGCGAACTTCAGCGCTGTCTCCACGGCCTCCGTACCGCTGTTGCCGAAGAACACCCGGTCCAGGTGCGGGCTGTGGGTGAGGAGCTTCTCGGCCAGCAGGCCGGGCAGCGGCTGGCAGTCGAAGCGGGTGAGGTCGGCGAGCCGGGCGTCGAGGACGTCGTGCAGCGCCTTGCGGACGACGGGGTGGTGGCGGCCGAGGCCCATCACCCCGAACCCGGCGAGCATGTCCAGGTAGTCGTTGCCGTCCGCGTCCCAGAAGTGGGCGCCCTCGGCGCGCTCGTAGACCTTGTCGAAGCCGATGGTGTGCAGCATGCGTGGCAGCTGGTGGTTCAGATGCCTGGCGTGCAGCTCGTAGCGTTCGGCTCCGCGCTCGGCCAGCAGCGCGCCGAGGTCGAACTCGGTGGTCATTCAGCTCTCTCCTTGGCTGTGCCCCCCACGTCCTTGACGGCCAGGCTGGCGCCGATCCGTCCGGCGACCTCGACGGGCGTGAGGCCGATGTCGGCCAGCACCTCGCCGCGCTTGGCGTGCGCGAGGAACTGCTCCGGGATGCCGAACCGCCGCACCGGTACGTCGACGTCGGCGTCGCCCAGTGCCAGTGCCACGGCGGCGCCGACCCCGCCGGCGCGGCTGTTGTCCTCGACGACGGCCACCAGCCGGTGCTCGGCGGCGAGGCCCGGCAGGGCGGGGTCGACGGGCTTGACCCACCGGGGGTCGACGACGGTGCAGCCGATGCCGCGCGCCTGCAGCAGGTCGGCGGCCTGGAGGCAGACCGGCGCCATGACGCCGACGGCCACCAGCAGCACCTCGGGACGTTCGGCACGGTGCAGGACGTCCATGCCGCCGACACGGTCGACCGCCGGGATCTCGGGGCCCACCGACTCCTTGGGGAAGCGCACCAGGGTGGGCGCGTCGTCGACCGCCACCGCCTCGCGCAGCTGGGCGCGCAGCTGGCCGGCGTCGCGCGGGGCGGCGATCCTCAGACCGGGGACGACCTGGAGGACCGACATGTCCCACATGCCGTTGTGGGAGGCGCCGTCGACGCCGGTGACACCGGCCCGGTCGAGGACGAAGGTCACCCCGCAGCGGTGCAGCGCCACGTCCATCAGGAGCTGGTCGAAGGCGCGGTTGAGGAAGGTGGCGTAGACGGCGACGACGGGGTGCAGGCCGCCGGTCGCGAGGCCCGCCGCGGACACGGTGGCATGCTGCTCGGCGATGCCGACGTCCCACACCCGGTCGGGGAATCGCTCGGCGAACTTGCCAAGGCCCACCGGGTGCAGCATCGCCGCCGTGATGGCCACGACGTCGTCCCGCTCCTCCCCGATCCGTACGATCTCGTCGCCGAACACCGAGGTCCAGGAGGGTCCGCCGGACGGTGTGAGCGGCTCGCAGGTGAGCGGGTCCATCACACCGACGGTGTGGAAGTGGTCCTCCTCGTGGGCCAGGGCGGGTTCGTAGCCGCGGCCCTTCTCGGTGAGGCAGTGGACCAGGACCGGGCCGTGGAAGCGTTTCGCGCGCCGCAGCGCCGACTCCACGGCCTTGATGTCGTGCCCGTCGATGGGGCCGACGTACTTCAGGCCCAGGTCCTCGAACATGCCCTGCGGGGCGAAGGCGTCCTTGAAGCCCTTCTTGGCGCCGTGCAGGGACTCGTAGATGGTGTTCCCGACCACCGGCGTGCGCAGCAGTACGTCCTTGCCCCAGGCCAGGACCTTCTCATAGCCGTCGGTCGTGCGCAGGGTGGCCAGATGGTTGGCGAGGCCCCCGATGGTCGGCGCGTACGACCGCTCGTTGTCGTTGACGACGATGATCAGCGGCCGGTCCTTGGCGGCCGCGATGTTGTTCAGCGCCTCCCAGGCCATGCCGCCGGTGAGCGCGCCGTCGCCGATGACCGCGACGACATGCCCCTTCTCCCCCTGCACCTGGCGGGCTTTGACCAGCCCGTCGGCCCAGCCGAGCGCGGTGGAGGCATGGCTGTTCTCGATGACGTCGTGCTCGGACTCCTCGCGCGAGGGATAGCCGGACAGGCCGCCCTTGCCGCGCAGCTTGGAGAAGTCCTGACGCCCCGTCAGGAGCTTGTGGACATAACTCTGGTGGCCGGTGTCCCAGAGGATGCGGTCGACCGGTGACTCGAAGACCCGGTGGAGCGCGACGGTCAGCTCCACCACGCCCAGGTTGGGCCCGAGGTGGCCGCCGGTCCTGGCGACCGCCTGCACCAGGAACTCGCGTATTTCGTCGGACAGTTCACCGAGTTCCGCCTCGGACAGCGCCTTCAGGTCGCGTGGTCCCCGGATGTTCTCCAGAATCGTCACGCTCTGGCCCCCTCTCGGTCCGTGCTGTTCAGCTCACGGTGACGGCGGGCTCTCCGGACCCGATGCCGTCCTTCTCCATCTGCTCGGCGATCTTCATCGCCTCCTCGATGAGGGTCTCCACGATCTTCGACTCGGGCACGGTCTTGATGACCTCGCCCTTGACGAAGATCTGGCCCTTGCCGTTGCCGGAGGCCACCCCCAGGTCCGCCTCGCGCGCCTCGCCGGGGCCGTTGACCACGCACCCCATGACCGCCACGCGCAGCGGCACTTCCATCCCCTCGAGGCCCGCCGTGACCTCGTCCGCCAGCTTGTAGACGTCGACCTGGGCTCGGCCGCAGGACGGGCACGACACGATCTCCAGCCGCCGCGGCCGGAGGTGCAGCGACTCCAGGATCTGGCTGCCGACCTTGACCTCCTCCACCGGAGGCGCCGACAGGGACACCCGGATCGTGTCGCCGATGCCCCGCGAGAGCAGCGCGCCGAAGGCCACCGCCGACTTGATGGTGCCCTGGAAGGCCGGGCCCGCCTCCGTGACCCCTAGGTGCAGCGGGTAGTCGCACTGCGCCGCCAGCTGGCGGTACGCCTCGATCATCACCACCGGGTCGTTGTGCTTGACGGAGATCTTGATGTCCCTGAAGCCGTGCTCCTCGAAGAGGGACGCCTCCCACAGCGCGCTCTCCACCAGCGCCTCGGGGGTGGCCCTGCCGTACTTCTGGAGCAGCCGCCGGTCCAGCGAGCCGGCGTTGACCCCGATACGGACCGGCGTGCCGTGGTCCTTGGCGGCCCGCGCGATCTCCTTCACCTGGTCGTCGAACTTCTTGATGTTGCCGGGGTTCACCCGCACGGCCGCGCAGCCCGCCTCGATCGCCGCGAACACATACTTCGGCTGGAAGTGGATGTCCGCGATCACCGGGATCTGCGACTTGCGGGCGATGGTCGCGAGGGCGTCCGCGTCGTCCTGGGTCGGGCAGGCGACGCGCACGATCTGGCAGCCGGACGCGGTCAGTTCCGCGATCTGCTGAAGGGTGGCGCCGATGTCCGACGTACGGGTCGTCGTCATCGACTGCACCGACACCGGGGCCCCGCCCCCGACCGCCACCGGCCCGACGTGGATCTGCCGCGACACGCGCCGCTCGGCGATCGGCCGGGCCGGTACCTCGGGGACGCCCAAGGGAATGGCGGTCATGACATCACTTCTGCTTTCCGCTGGTCATGGTCTCGCGGGCGGCCCGCAGCGACTCCTTCAGGGAGCCCATGGTTGCCAGGACGGCGGTCGGCTCGTAGCCGCAGTGCGCCATGCAGTTGGCGCACCGGGGGTCCTTGCCGCGGCCGTAGGCGTCCCAGTCGGTCTCCTCCAACAGCTGCTTGTACGTGGCCACATAGCCGTCGCTCATCAGATAGCAGGGCTTCTGCCAACCGAAGAGCGAGTAGCTCGGGATCGCCCACGCGGTGCACGGGAAGTCGACCTTGCCCTCCAGGAAGTCCAGGAAGAGCGGGCTCTGGTTGAGCCGCCAGCGCCTGCGGTTGCCGCCCGCGAAGGCCTTCTTGAACAGCTCACGGGTCTGCTGGACACCGAGGAAGTGCTCCTGGTCGGGCGCCTTCTCGTAGGCGTAGGCGGGCGACAGCATCATCTCGTCGACCTGCAGGTCGTCGTTGAGGTAGTTCAGCACCTCGACGATGGTCTGGGGGGTGTCGGTGTTGAAGAAGGTCGAGTTGGTGGTCACCCGGAAGCCGCGTCGCTTGGCCTCCTTGATGGCCTCCACCGCCTCGTCGAAGGTGCCCTCCTTGGCCACCGAGGCGTCGTGCCGCTCCCGCAGCCCGTCGATGTGCACCGCCCAGGCGAAGTAGGGCGAGGGCGTGAACTTGTCCATCTTCTTGCGCATCAGCAGCGCGTTGGTGCAGAGGAAGACGAACTTCTTCCTGGCCACCAACTGCCGTACGATCTCGTCGATCTGGGGGTGCATCAGCGGCTCGCCGCCGGCGATGGACACCATCGGGGCACCGGACTCCAGGACCGCGCCCACGGCCTGGGCGACCGGCATGCGCTGCTTGAGGACGCCCGCCGGATGCTGGATCTTGCCGCACCCCTCGCACTTGAGGTTGCAGGCGAACAGCGGCTCCAGCTCCACCAGCAGGGCGAACTTGTCCCGCTTCCGCAGTTTCTGTTCAAACAGGTAAGTAGCGACCTTGATGGACTGACGCAGCGGCATGGCCATCTGGCTCACCTCCGGGGGAGCAGCAAAGAACGGTGCCATTCGTAGAAAGCGGGAATCACGGAACGAAGGACGCGGAAAGCCGATATTCCACCGCGCACCGTGCCGATCCGGACGAGTTCATGTTCTGGTGCGTCCACGACCACCCGTACGGCCGCAACCGGGCGCTCGCCTGCGCGGACGGCGCTCAGGAGAGTCGCCGCCGACTCCATGTCGACGGCGATCGCGCCGGTCGCGCGCAGGCCGGAGCGCTCCTGACCGCGGACGACGTGGTCGGAGCCGGTGAGGGGCCCGGTGTGGACGGTGCGCCCGGGCGCGGTGCGCACGAGCTCCTTGACGAGCAGGTCGGTGCCCACGCACGGGACGTTTCCGCGCGGGTCCCGGGTCTCCTCGGCGACGACCAGGTCGCCGGGGTGCATGCCGGGGGCGAGTCCGGCGCAGAAGCCGGTGGCCAGGACGGCCGCGTCGGCGAACGCCGGGTCGGCCAGCAGGCGGGTGACGGAGCGTTCCGCCGCCTCGGGTCCCATGCCGGTGCGCAGGACGGTGACGGGCCCGCCGGCTCCGCCGTGGTCGCGGGTGCGCACGGCGAGCCGCTCGATGCCGAGCGCGCAGGCGATCAGCAGCGGGGCCGGGGCGGGCTGTGCGTTCATCAGCTCCCCTTGGCATCGGCGAGGCGCTGCTCGGCGAGCTTCTCGGCGGGCTTCGCGGTGTGCTGGTCGGCGAAGGGCTCGCCGTGCACATAGCGGCCGAGCGCGGTGAGCGGGAAGACCTGCCGGTAGAGGTGGTAGTTGATGGAGAAGTCCCAGGGGAAGCCGGTGCCGGTGAAGTACGGCTCGTCCCAGGAGCCGTCCTCCCGCTGGGTCTCGGCCAGCCACTGGATGCCGCGCTCGACCGCCTTGGAGTCCCTCTCCCCCGCCGCGAGCAGCGCCATCAGCGCCCAGGCGGTCTGCGAGGCGGTGGAGGCGCCCCGGCCGCTCCACTCCTTGACGTGCTTGTAGGAGCGCAGGTCCTCGCCCCAGCCGCCGTCGTCGTTCTGGACACTCTCCAGCCAGGTCACCGCCCGGCGGATCGCCGGGTGCGAGGCGGGGAGCCCGGCGGCGGTCAGCGCGGGCACCACGGACCCGGTGCCGTAGACGTAGTTGACGCCCCAGCGGCCGAACCACGAGCCGTCCGGCTCCTGTTCGGCCAGCAGCCACTCGATGCCGCGCCGGGTGCGCGGGTCGTGGGAGAGACCCTCGACCGCGAGCATCTCGACGACGTGCGCGGTGACGTCGGCCGAGGGCGGGTCGATGACCTCGCCGAAGTCGCAGAACGGCAGCCGGTTGGGGAACGGGCTGGTGTTGTCGGCGTCGAAGGCGCCCCATGCCCCGTTGCGGGACTGCATACCGAGTTCCCAGCGCACTCCGCGCGTGATCGCCTTCTCCACCCGCTCCGGGTCGTGGTGCCGGACCCGGCGCAGGGCGAGGACCACCTCGGCGGTGTCGTCGATGTCCGGGTAGTTGTCGTTGTGGAACTCGAACGCCCAGCCGCCCGGCGGGAGTCCGGGCCGACGTACGGACCAGTCACCGGGCCGGACGACCTGTTCGCCGAGCATCCAGTCGGCGGCCTTGACGAGCTGCGGGTGATCGGCGGGGAGTCCGGCGTCGGCGAGCGCGATGGTCGCCAGGCAGGTGTCCCAGACCGGGGACTGACAGGCCTCGATCATCCGGGCGCCGTCCTCGCGCCACACGGCGTACCGGTCCAGCGACTCCAGTCCCGCACGCATCACCGGGTGTTCGAGGTCGTAGCCGAGCAGATACAGGGCGATCACCGAGTACACGGCAGGTGGCTGGATACCGCCCCAGCAGCCGTCGTTCTCCTGCCGCTCGACGATCCAGCGGGCGGCGGAGTTCATCGCGGCCCGGCGCAGCTTGCGCGGCACGACCCTGCGCGCCTGGTGCAGCGCCTTGTCCAGCCGCTGGAAGACACCGTCCCAACTCGCGGCCGGGGCGAGGGGCCTCGGCGGGTTCGGACGGGCCGGGTCGGTGTGCAGTTCGTCGAGCGGGAAGGGCGCGGGCCGCACCGGGCGCTTCGCGGAGACGATGGTGAGCGGCACGATGGTCTGCCGGGCCCAGCAGCCGAAGTCGTAGATGTTGAGCGGCATCCACTTGGGGAAGTAGATCAGCTCCGGCGGGAGTTCGGGCAGGTCCTCCCACTTCCACCAGCCGAACAGGGCCAGCCAGATCCGGGTGAAGACCCGGGCGGAGGCGATACCGCCCCGCTCGCGGATCCAGGCGGAGGCCCGGGCCATGTGGGGCGCGTCGGGCGCGTCGCCCGCCAGACGCAGCGCGACATAGGCTTCGATGGTGGTGGAGAGTTCACCGGGGCCGCCGTAGAACGTGGCCCAGGTGCCGTCCGTCCGCTGCTCGCCGCGGATGAACAGCGCGGCGGCGTGGGTCGTCGCCTCGTCGCGGATGCCCAGGAACTGACGGAGCAGCAGGTCCTCGGCGTCCATCGTGACGTTGGTCTCGAGGTCGCCCTTCCACCAGCCCTCCGCGTCCTGACGGGAGAGCAGGAAGTCGGTCGCGAGCCCGACGGCGCGTTCCGCGGCTTCTTGTACCCCTGCCGTCACGGGTGTGGTGATGTCGGTTTCGCTGGCCGCGGCGGCCCGGGGCGGCAAGGCGGCCCCGGTGCTTCCGTCGGTCGTCGCTGTCATGGCTTCCCCTTCGTGCAGTCGTGCGAGTCGTGCTGCTGTGGGTCCGCCGTCGGCCGGTATGCGTCGGATCTCGCGTCACCGGCCGGCGACTACGCGAGGGCTATTCGACCGATAGTGATCATCTCTTTCGTACGACGACGAAGTCGGCGAGCGCCGCGAACCGGTCCCGTACCGGGGCGGGCATGTCGACGGCGTCGAGGGCTTCGATGGCGATGGTGTACTGACGGCGGGCCTCTTCGGCGGTCCACTCGCGGCCGCCCGCCTCCTCGATGAGGGCGGCGCGGGCCGCGAACTCCTCCTCGGAGAAGTTCTCGAAGTCGCTGCTCTTGGCGTCGGCGGCGAGCATCTCGCCGAGCCGCTCGGAGGCGGGTCCGCCCGCGGCGAGCGCGGCCACCACCGGCAGGGACTTCTTGCGCTGGCGCAGGTCGCTCCAGGTCTGCTTGCCGGTGGCCTCCGGGTCGCCCCAGATGCCGAGCAGGTCGTCGACGGCCTGGAAGGCGAGGCCGAGGTGGTAGCCGTACTTCTCCAGCGTGTCGGCGGTGCGGTCGTCGGCGCCGCCGAGCACCGCACCGATGGAGCTGGCGCAGGCGAGCAGCGCGCCGGTCTTGTTGCCCTCCATCTCCAGGCACTCCTCGACGCTGACGCGGTCGCGGTGCTCGTAGGAGATGTCCTGCGCCTGACCGTCGATCAGGGCGCGGGTGGCGGTGGTCAGCCGGCGGGTGGCGCGACCGGCCTCGACGGTGCCGAGCTCCAGCAGGATCTCGTTGGCCAGGGCGAACAGGGCGTCGCCGACCAGGATGGCCTGCGCGGGGCCGTGCACCTTCCAGACGGTGTCGCGGTGGCGGCGCTGTTCGTCGCCGTCCATCAGGTCGTCGTGCAGGAGCGAGAAGTTGTGGACCAGTTCGACGGCGACCGCGCCGGGGATGCCGACCTCCGGGTTGGCGCCGGTGACCTCGGCGGAGAGCACGGCGAGTGCGGGGCGTACGGCCTTGCCGCCGTCGCCGTCGGCGGGGTTGCCCTGCGCGTCGATCCAGCCGAAGTGGTAGGCGGCGACGGTGTCCATGGGAGGGGCCAGCCGGTCGACGGCCGCCCGCAGTACCGGTGTGGCCAGGGTCCGGCCACGCTCCAGGAGCGCGGTCACGTCCACCGCGGTCTCTCGAGCGGCCTTCGAGGCCGGGGGCACAGTGGGCACAGTCTCTCCTCTTGTTGCGGTACCGGGGGTGCGGGGGCCTGCCGGGTGCTGATCGAGCATCAGGCCGCCTCCTCGAAGTCGAAGAGGTGGCTGGGGCGGGGCCGGCCCAGGGCGCTCAGCGCGGCGTCGGCCGCACTCACTCCACTGCGGACCGCACTCTCCATGGTCGCGGGCCACCCTGTGGCGGTCCACGCTCCGGCCAGGTACAGGCCGGGGGCCTTGGTGCGGGCGCCGGGCCGCAGCCGCCCGACGCCGGGGGTGGGGGCGAACGTCGCCGTGCGCTCCCGGGTCACGAAGAAGTCCTGCACCTGTGCGCCGCGGGCGGCGGGCAGCAGGCGTTCCAGCTCGGGCAGATAGCGCTCGCGCAGCGCGGCGACCGGCTCGTCGATCTCGTCCTGCGCGGCGGACTGGGACAGGGCGAGGTACTGGCCGTCCTTCAGCCCGGACGCCTCGGTGCGGTCGAAGACCCACTGCACCGGGGTGCCGAGGGCCGCGAAGAACGGCTTGGCGAGCACCTTGCGGTCGTACACGACATGGATGTTGAGGATCGGCGCGGTGCCGATCGCCAGCAGGTTCTCCGGGGCGTCGAGGGCGCCGGGCGGCAGCAGCTCGTGCGTCTCGCGCTGCGGTACGGCGAGGACGACCGCGTCCGCCTCGAGTGTCTCGCCGGGAACCTGAACGCTCCAACTCCCGTTTTCGTTGATGGAGACGGAGGTGACGCGTGTACGGACCTCGGTACGGACGCCCGCGGAGTCGAGCGCCTTGCGGGCGAGACGGTCATGCAGTTCGCCCAGCGGGACGCGCGCCCAGCCGATGTCGGCCGCGCCCGGGTCGGACAGCAGACCGGTCTTGAACACCATCGCGGCGAGCCCCAGCGAGGTGTCGCCCGCGACCGCGTTGAGGGTGGCGACCCCGACCAGGTCCCACAGGGCCTCGACGGCACGCGCCGACTGGCCGCGCCCGGCCAGCCAGCTGCCGAAGTCCTGCGTGTCCAGGGACGGATCGGCGAGGTCGAGCCCCTTGAGCGCGAGCGCGGCACGCCCCACGCCCGCCCGCTCGGCGAGCGAGAGATGCGGGTAGGTGGCCAGGCTCCGGCCCAGATGCAGGGGTACGGGCAGGGCGTCGCGCCGCAGCCTCCCGAGCCGTCGGCCCTCGGGCTTGGCGACGTCGAGAACGGGCACGTCGAGACGATCCTGCAGTGGTGCCAGCGCCGTGCCCTCGACGCGGTCGAGGAACCAGCGGTAGGCGGTGCAGCAGCGCAGGTACACATGCTGGCCGTTGTCGACGGTCAGCTCGCCGCGCTGGAAGGAGAAGGCGAGCCCGCCCAGACGCGGCCTGCCTTCGAGCAGGGTCACGCGGACGCCCGCGTCGGCGAGCGCGAGCGCGGCCGTGATCCCGGCCAGTCCACCGCCGACCACGACGGCACTGCGGCCGGTGCCCCCCGGGGTGTCAGCGTGCGGCTCGTCGGCCCGCCTGCCGTCGGTCATCGTGCGCCCTCCCGTGCGTGCCCGCCGTGCTGGTTGAACGGTGCACGGCAGGCCGTCGCAGTCAGGGACGCCGCACCGCACCGGAGGGTTGCGTGCCGCTTTTCTCCGGTGGAGTCACCTTGGACCGTATTGTCCATCAGGCGCGCCTCCTGACGGTCCGCCGGGACGCGTGCCGACGGGTGTCGAGGCCGGACAGGCCCCGCACGGCGACATAGGCCTTCTCGCGTCCGGGCAGCGAGACCCGGCCGCGCAGCACGGCCTCCGGGTCGCGCTCGATACGGTCGAGCAGACGGCGGTAGATGCCGGCCATGGCGGCGACACAGGCACCGCTGCGCCGGTCGAGCATGGGGAGCAGCCGGTAGCCCTCGGCGAAAAGGGCGCGGGCCCGTCGCACTTCGAAGTGCACGAGGCCCGCGAAGTCGGAGCCCTCCGGTGGTGTCGGCCCGTTGAATCCGGCCGAGCAGCCGAACTTCGCGAGGTCGTCGGCGGGCAGATAGGTACGCCCGCCCTCGGCGTCCTCGCGGACGTCTCTGAGAATGTTGGTGAGCTGCAGCGCGAGACCGAGGGTGTCGGCGTACTCGGGTGCGCGCTCGACACCGCGCGCCCCCTCCTCCGTGCCGAACACGCCGAGCGAGAGCCGCCCGATGGCGCCGGCCACACAACGGCAGTAGACCTTCAGGTCGTCCCAGGTCTCATAGGTCTCGCCGCGCACGTCCATGAGGACGCCGTCGATGAGTTCGTCCAGGCCGCCCAGCGGGATCGGGAAGACCCGGGCGGCGTGCGTGAGGGCGACGGCGACCGGGTCGGTGTCGTCCTCGCCGACCGCGCCCTCGCGGATCCGGGCGAGCAGGGCCCGGGTGTCCTCGAGGCGCGTGACCTTGACCTCGTCCGCCAGCACGCCGTCGCCGATGTCGTCGACGCGCCGGGAGAAGGCGTACAGCGCCGACATCGCGCGGCGCTTGGGCGTCGGCAGCAGCCTGATGCCGTACGCGAAATTACGGGCCTGCTGCCCGGTGACGGCCTCGCAGTAGCTGTAGGCGGCGAGTACCGGTGAGGACACGTGCTGTTCCGACTCCACGGTCCGGATCACCCCTCTCCTCGCAGAGTCACGCCCACCTCGCGCAGCAGCTGGACCTTGCCGGGCTTGGGCGGGCCGGGAAGTACGTCGTATTCGGCGGCGGCGATCGCGTCGATCGCCGCCCTTCCCCCCGCCACGAACCCCGCGAGCAGCAGCCTCAGCCTGCCGTGGACGCTACCCACCAGGGGGGCGCCTTCATTCAGGAGACCGCGGGCGCGTTCTGATTCGTATGCAACCAGTGCGCGCACCGATGCGCTCGCGGTTTTCGTGGCGAGATCCGCCTCCCGGACCTGAAAACGCTTCATGTCCTCGGCGGGCAGATAGATCCGGTCGCGGCCGAGGTCCTCGGCGACGTCCTGGAGGTGTTCGACGATCTGGAGGGCCGTGCAGATCGAGTCGGAGAGGCGGATCCGCTCGGGGGTCGAGGTACCGGTGACGGCGAGGACGAGGCGGCCGACGGGATTGGCGGACAGCTCGCAGTAGGCGAGGAGGTCGTCGTAGGTCTCGTACCGCTTGACGTGCTGGTCCTGGCGGTTGGCGGCGATCAGGCCGAGGAAGGGCCCGGGAGTGAGAGAGCGCCGGCGGACGGTGGACTGGAGGCGGCACAGCAAGGGGTGGTGCGGGGTGGAGTCGAACACGCGGTGCAGATCGGCCTCGAAGGCGTCGAGGAGCAGCAGGCGGTCCTCGGCCTGGGCGGGCGACACGCCGAGCAGGCGGGCGTCGGCACCGCCGGGTGCCAGGTCGCCGTCGCCGATGTCGTCGACGAGACGCGCGAAGCCGTACACCGCCATGAGGTCGTCGCGCCAGGCCCTGGGCAGGAAGAACGGGGCCACCGGGAAGTTCTCGTCCGCGGCTTTGTCGAGGGTGCCGCGCTCGGGATCCAGGGTGCGCGGCGTACCGGTCGCCGTCACCGCACGCTGCCCGGGGCGTGGACGGCACATGCTGCGTTGAGCTGGGGAGTTTCCGTAGCCATTGCCGTCACATCTCCCGTTCTACACTGCCGACCCAATACACACTATTTCGGACACGCCGCCCGGCCGTCGGTGGGGCGCCCCTGACGGTGGGTGTCGCGTATTATCGCCCCACTTGCCGCTTTCGGGGACCGGTACAGCTTACGTTGTACAACGCAGCGTGGACCGTCGGGGTGTCCTGCACATCACAACAACACACCGATTGGCGTCAAGATTCCCAAGGGAAGCCCGAGTTGACGTTTCCCATGCAGACGCAGGGCCCCGCCGGAAAGGTTCCGGCAGGGCCCTGGGCGGAACCGGGCTACTTGCCCGTGAACTTCTCGTATTCCCTGAGCACCTCTTCGGTCGGTCCGTCCATGCGCAACTCGCCGCGCTCCAGCCACAGAACGCGGTTGCAGGTGTCGCGGATGGACTTGTTGTTGTGACTGACCAGAAACACGGTGCCCGCTTCCTTGCGCAGTTCCCGGATGCGCTCCTCGGAGCGCTTCTGGAACTTGCGGTCGCCGGTGGCGAGGGCCTCGTCGATCATCAGGACGTCATGGTCCTTGGCGGCGGCGATGGAGAAGCGGAGACGGGCTGCCATGCCGGAGGAATAGGTGCGCATCGGCAGGGTGATGAAATCGCCCTTCTCATTGATCCCGGAGAAGTCGACGATGTCCTGATAGCGCTCCTTGATCTCCTCACGGGACATGCCCATGGCGAGCCCGCCCAATATGACGTTCCGCTCACCGGTGAGGTCGTTCATCAGGGCCGCGTTGACACCGAGCAGGGACGGCTGGCCGTCGGTGTAGACCTTGCCCTTCTCGGCGGGCAGCAGACCGGCGATGGCACGAAGCAGCGTGGACTTGCCGGAGCCGTTGGAACCGATGAGACCGATGGCCTCCCCGCGGTAGGCGACGAAGGACACGCCGCGCACGGCGTGCACCTTGCGCACGCCCCGCTCCTCGCCGCGCTTGAGGATGCGGCTGAGCGCGGCGGTGGCGCTGCCCTTGCCGGTCTTCGCGCCGTTGACCCGGTAGACGATGTGCAGTTCGTCCGCGATGACGGTGGGGATGCGTTCCTGCTGGTCCTGCTCAGCCACGGCCGTACCTCTCCTCCGCCTTCCAGAAGTACACGAAGCCGCCGGCGGCGAGCAGCGCGGCCCAGCTGCCCGCGGCCACCCAGACGTGGTCGGGGAGGTTCTCGGGGCCGTAGCCGTCGATGAGCGCGAAGCGCATCAGGTCCATGAAGATGGCGGCCGGGTTCCACTGCAGGACGGTCGCCACCCACTGCGGCTTGTCGGCCAGCATGATCGGGATGGAGAACATCACGCCCGACGCGTACATCCAGGTACGCATCACGAACGGCATCAGCTGGGCGAGGTCCGGGGTCTTGGAGCCCGCCCGGGCCATGATCAGCGCGAGGCCGGTGTTGAAGAGGAACTGCAGGGCGAGGATCGGGGCGATCAGCAGCCAGGACAGGTCCGGGTAGCTGCCGAAGCCAACCGCGACGACGAACAGCACCAGCATCGAGAACAGCAGCTGCTGGAGCTGCTGCAGCGCGAAGGAGACGGGCAGCGAGGCACGCGGGAAGTGCAGGGCGCGGACCAGGCCGAGATTGCCGGAGATCGCGCGCACGCCGGCCATCACCGAGCTCTGCGTGAAGGTGAAGACGAACACACCCGTCACCAGGAACGGGATGTACACGTCGTGCGACATGCCCCGGTCGGCCTTGAGGATGAGCCCGAAGATGAAGTAGTACACCGCGGCGTTCAGCAGCGGGGTGGCCACCTGCCAGAGCTGCCCGAGCTTGGCCTGGCTGTACTGGGCGGTGAGCTTCGCCTGCGAGAAGGCGAGGATGAAGTGCCGTCGGCCCCACAGCTGTCGGACGTACTCGACGAGCGAGGGGCGGGCACCGCTCACGGCGAGCCCGTACTTGGCGGCGAGCTCGGCGGCCGGCAGTCCCTCGTCGGGCGACGGAGCCGCGTTCACCGCGACCCCGACGTCATGCGTTGTCTCACTCACGGGTGGAAACTTTCGTCTTCGAGTTCGTCTTCGAGGCCGTCCGCGCTTCGCCGCGCGATGCGTGGCGCCTCAGGTCGAGCTTGTCAGATGACCGGGGGCCGGCCCAGTCGGGTCAGCCGCCACACCGTACGCCACTTCATGGGCCTGCGGGGACCGCACGCAGTGGCCCAGCCCTCCTTGAATCCGCCGAACCAGGCCCTGAGCGCGGGGCGCGAGGGCCGGCGCAGCAGGGTGAGCAGCAGCCACACCCCGAGATAGACGGGGACCAGGGGGGCGGGCAGGTTGCGGCGGGCCAGCCAGACGCGGTTACGGGCGACCATGCGGTGGTAGACCGCGTGCCGGGAGGGCGCGGTCGTGGGGTGGTACAGCACCATGTCGGACCGGTAGTCGATCATCCAGCCCGCGTCGAGGGCCCGCCAGGCGAGGTCGGTCTCCTCGTGGGCGTAGAAGAACTCGTCCGGCAGCCCGCCGACTTCGGCGAAGACCCGGGTACGGACGGCGTTGGCGCCGCCGAGGAACGTGGTGACCCGGGAGGAGCGCATCGGGTCCGAGGCACGCAGCCGCGGGACGTGGCGGCGCTGGGTGACGCCGGTGTCCGGGTCGGCGATGCGGAAGCTGATGATGCCGAGCTCGGGGTCGGCGGCGAAGGCCTGCCGGCACAGCTCGGCGGTGTCGTGCTGGGCGAGGAGGCCGTCGTCGTCGAGGAAGAGCAATATGTCGACGTCCCGGCCGCCCGGCCCGAAGGCCTCTGTGCCGACGTTGCGGCCGCCCGGAATGCCCAGGTTCTCGGGCAGCTCCAGCGTCCGGACGCCCTCGGGGACGTCCGGCACCGGCGAGCCGTTGCCGACGACGACCACCTCGACCGGGTCGCCGTCCTGCTTGGCGACCGAGTCGAGCAGGGCGCGGAGCTCGTCGGGGCGGTTGCCCATGGTGATGACGACCGCGCCGACCTTCAGTGAAGACGTCATCGCGGTCACCGCAGCCTGCTCGACGCCAGGACGGACACCAGGTGCAGCACGGTCTGCACCAGCGCGATCCCGGCGAGTACGGCGGTACCGAGCCGGGTGAAGAACAGGTCGCCCCTGATCTGGTCCGCGATGGCGAGGACCAGGATCAGCAGGGACGCCTCGATCCCGAGGATCAGCCGGTGGAACTTGAGCGCCGCGGCGGCACGCCGGGCCAGCGCCATGCCGGAGGAGCGGGGCTCGGACGCGGCCTCCTTGACCGGCGGCAGGCCGCCCTGGTGCCGGGCGACACCGACCAGGTCGGTCTCCGCCTTGACCAGGATCGCGCCGAGGGCGGCCAGGGTGCCGAGGAAGGCCCACAGCCAGTCGATCCGCCCGGAACCCCACAGGTCGGCGGCGCGCAGGCCGAGGCCGACCAGGACCGCCGCGTCGGTCAGATAGGCGCCGACCCGGTCCAGATAGACCCCGCCGAGCGAGTACTGCTTCTTCCAGCGCGCGATCTCGCCGTCAACGCAGTCCAGCAGCAGATACAGCTGGACCATGACCACGCCGAGCACGGCGCCCGCGATCCCCGGCACCAGCAGGGCCGGGGCCGCGAGCACACCGCAGACGGTCATCAGGTACGTGAGCTGGTTGGGCGTGACCCTGGTGTTCACCAGGTAGCGGTCGACCCGCAGGGACACCTCGCGCATGTAGAGGCGCCCCATCCAGTGCTCACCGCTGCGCCGGTCCTTCACCCCCGGGGGATGGACGACCGTGCGGAGTTCAGCTACCGATGGCCTTGACATAGTCGGCGTAGAAGTCCTTGATCTGGTGGGGCTTGAGGTCGAGGTGTTCGAGGATCGTGTAGCGGCCGGGCCGGGTCTCCGGAGCGAACTCCACGACCCGGACGAACTCGTCCACCGTGAAGCCGATCTCATCCGGCAGCACCGGAAGCCCGTGGCGCCGCAGCACCTGGGCCATGTGCACCGACTCCTCCTGGGCACCGCGCAGGTACATCGCGAAGGCCGCGCCCAGACCACACTGCTCGCCGTGGCTCGCGGCGCGCCTGGGATAGAGCAGGTCGAAGGCGTGGTTGATCTCGTGGCAGGAGCCCGAGGCGGGCCGGGAGTCGCCCGAGATGGACATCGCGATGCCGGTGAGGACCAGCGCCTCGGCGAGCACCTGGAGGAAGTCGTTGTCCCCGATGCCGCCGGGGTGCCGCAGCACCGCCTCGCCGGCCTGGCGGGCCATGGCGGCGGCGAGGCCGTCGATCTTCTCGCCGTTGACGCGGTTGGACAGCTCCCAGTCCGCGATCGAGTTGATGTTGGAGATCGCGTCGCCGATGCCGGCCCGCACGAAGCGCGCCGGTGCCTCGCGGATCACATCCAGGTCGATGACGACGGCGATCGGGTTCGGCACACCGTAGGAGCCGCGGCCCGCGTCGTTGTCGAGGGTGGCGACCGGCGAGCACAGACCGTCGTGCGCCAGGTTCGTCGGTACGGCGACCAGGGGCAGACCGACCCGGGCCGCGGCGAACTTGGCGCAGTCGATGATCTTGCCGCCGCCGAGGCCCACGACCGCGTCGTAGTGGCCGGCCTTTATGTCGCCGGCCAGCCGCACGGCGTCGTCCAGGGTGCCGCCGCCCACCTCGTACCAGCTGGCGCCGGGCAGCGAGGGCGCGATGCGCTCGCGCAGCCTGGTGCCGGAGCCGCCGCTGACGGCGACGGCGAGCCGGCCGGACTGCGAGATGCGCTCGTCGGCGAGCACACCGGCCAGGTCGTCGAGGGCACCCGGGCGGATGTCCACGACGACCGGCGAGGGAATGAGCCTCGTCAGTACTGGCACGCGATCTCCCGTCCCCTGGCGAGATCGTCGTGGTTGTCGATCTCGACCCACCGGACATCACCGATGGGCGCCGTGTCGATCTTGAAGCCGCGGTTCACGAGCTCCTGGTAACCGTGCTCGTAGAACTGCTGCGGGTCGGTCTCCCACACGGTCTTGAGCGCGTCGGCCAGCTCGGGGGCCGCGTCGCCCTCGATCAGGGTGACGCCGATGTACTCACCCGTGGCCTCGGCGGGGTCCATCAGCTTGGTGATCTTCGTCATGCCCTTCTCGGGGTCGACGACGACCTTCATCTCCTCGTCGGCCAGGCTCTTCACCGTGTCCAGGGCGAGGATGATCTTCTTGCCCTCGCCGCGGGCGGCCAGCAGCGTCTTCTCGACGGAGACCGGGTGCACGGTGTCGCCGTTGGCGAGGATCACACCGTCCTTGAGGGCGTCACGCCCGCACCACAGGGAGTAGGCGTTGTTCCACTCCTCGGCCTTGTCGTTGTCGATGAGGGTCAGCTTGAGACCGTACTTCGCCTCGAGAGCCGCCTTGCGCTCGTACACGGCCTCCTTGCGGTAGCCGACGATGATCGCGACCTCGGTCAGGCCGACCTCGGCGAAGTTGCCGAGCGTGAGGTCGAGCACGGTGATGCTGTCCTCTATACCCGCGGGGCCCACTGGCACCAATGCCTTGGGAAGGCTGTCGGTGTAGGGGCGAAGACGCCGTCCGGCGCCCGCCGCCAGCACGAGGCCGATCATGCGGTTTCTCCTTCGTCGTGTACGGCGGGCGCCCCTGCGGACACCCAGAAGCGGATGCTCTCGACGAGCACCACGAGGGCTACGGCCACGGCCAGGACCGTGAGCGCAACCTTGAACTGCGCGGCGGTGAGCAGCGCTGCCAGCACGGTGACGAGCAGCGTCCGACCCTCCTGCCCCCCGATGGCGCGCACCAGCCGGGCCGGCGGCGCTCCGGCGTTCCCGCGGATGCGGTACACCGTGTCGTAGTGATGGTAGGCGACGGCGGCCACCAGGCCGAAAGCCGCAGGAAGGGCTCCGTTCACCCCTGCTTTGGCCGCGAGGGCGAGCACGGTGCCGTATTCGGCGGCCCGGAAGAACGGCGGGACCAGCCAGTCGAGGGCGCCCTTGAGCGGGCGGGCCACGGCAAGAGAGGAGGTCAGGGCGTACACGGCGGCCGCGATCACGGGCAGCGGTCCGCCGAAGTCGGTCAGTGCGGAGGCGGCCACGACGGCGGCTCCGCCCAGGAAGGCGACGGCAGGGACGGCGAGGCCGGGCAGCCCCTTCTTGAAGAGGCGCACGAGGCCGTCCGTGAGGGCGCCCGAGTCGGCGAGGTCGGCCAGCGCCTGCGCCGCCCGGTCCGTCCGCCGGGCCTTGCGGGTCAGCGAGCGCAGCACCCGCCCCGCCGTGGTGTACGTCGCCGCGAAGGCGCAGCCGATCAACAGCGCGTAGAAGGTGATCCGCGGGGTCGTGGCCGCCGTGAGGATGGCTATCAGCGCCCATCGTTCGCCGATGGGCAGGACTATCATCCGGCGCACCCAGACCGTCCAGCCGACGCTGTCGAGCTTGTCGGAGAGGGCGGCGGTGGGGCTGGTGTTGGCGGTGGCGTCGTGGTTGGCCTCGTTGAAGGAGAAGTCCACGACGTGCCGGCAGGTCTGCAGGATCATGGCGCCGAGGGCGAGGGCCCAGACGTCGTCGCCGCCGCGGGCCGCGCCGAGTGCGAGGCCCGCGTAGTAGGCGTATTCCTTGGCGCGGTCGAAGGTGGCGTCCAGCCAGGCGCCGAGCGTCGAGTACTGGAGCGAGTAGCGGGCGAGCTGGCCGTCCGTGCAGTCCAGGACGAACGAGCAGATCAGCAGGAAGCCCGCCGCGACGAATCCCACACGGGTGCCGGTGGCCGCGCAGCCCGCCGCGATCAGGGCGGTGAGCAGCGAGGCGGTGGTCACCTGGTTGGGGGTGAGTCCCCGGCGGGCGCACCAGCGGGCGAGGTAGCGCGAGTACGGGCTGATGAAGAACGTGGTGAAGAAGCCGTCGCGGGACTTCACGGCCGACTTCAGGCGTACGGCCTCGTCGTCGACGGCGTCCACGGCCTGGCGTGCCTCGTTGCGGGCCTGCGGGTCGGTGGGGACGGCGGCGACCAGGCTGCCGAGTTCGGGGCGGTGCACGTCCGCGCCGCCGGCGTCGAGGGCGGTGACGATGCGGTCGGCGACGCTGTCCACGGCGACCGCGCTTGCGCCGCCCGCCGACGTCTCCCCCGCGACCGCCCGGGTCAGGGCCTGGCGGCCGGCCGGCTGGGCGGTCACGGCGCCCGGGATCGCGGCGAGCGGGAAGCGGGGGTCGGTGAGGGCGAGGCGCAGCGCGTGCGGATGGCCGACGAAGCGGGCGTCGACGACGGCCACCCGATGGTCCGCCGGGACGGCGGCGAGGAGCGCCTCGGCGTCCGAGGCGTCGGAGGCCACCCGCACGTCGAAGCCGAGGGACCGCAGATCGCTCTCGAGCGACGATCCGGGGACCGGCTGACCGGTGAGGATGGCGGTCGACAACCGAACTCACTCCCTGAGTGCCGACGCATCCGCGCCGGTCGTCTGCGTGTTGGACGGGCCGCTTGTCGGTGACACCGGGGCGGCATTGTCGGCAGAGGCTATCCGATGACCGGAAGCCCGTGTTCACCGCCCGTTCACGGGCCGGTCGACGCGGCCTCCACCGGTCTTTGCCGCGATCATCATCGGTGATCGGGGGCCCGCCCCACAAACCGTGCCGCGCACACCCGGCCCCTTCGGGGCATCCGGGACATCGGGCATCGCCCGGCCTCGGCATAGGGTGGGCGACCATGACTTGGCTGATCACCGGCGGGGCCGGATACATAGGGGCGCATGTGGCGCGGGCCATGACCGAGGCCGGGGAGCGGGTCGTGGCGCTGGACGATCTCTCGGCCGGGGTGCCCGAGCGGCTCCCGGACGAGATCCCGCTCATCACGGGCTCCACGATGGACGCGGACCTGCTCAAGCAGGTCTTCGCCGAGCACGGGGTGACGGGTGTGGTGCATCTCGCGGCGCGCAAGCAGGTCGCCGAGTCGGTGGCCGAGCCCACGCGCTACTACCAGGAGAACGTCGGCGGCCTCGCCACGCTGCTGGAGGCGGCCGCCGGGGCCGGGATCGAGCGGTTCCTTTTCTCCTCGTCCGCGGCCGTGTACGGGAACCCGGATGTGGACCTCATCACGGAGGACACCCCGTGTGCCCCGGTGAACCCGTACGGCGAGACCAAGCTCGCCGGGGAGTGGCTGGTGCGGGCGGCGGGGCAGGCGCACGGCATGGCGACCGTCTGTCTGCGCTACTTCAATGTGGCCGGCGCGGCCGCGCCGCTGCTGGCCGACACGGGCGTGTTCAACATCGTGCCGATGGTCTTCGACCGGCTCACCCGGGACGAGGCCCCGCGGATCTTCGGTGACGACTATCCGACGCCGGACGGCACCTGCATCCGCGACTACATCCATGTCGCCGACCTCGCGGAGGCCCATCTCGCGGCGGCCCGCCTGCTCACCGGGGGCGGCGCGGCCGGGGATCTGACGGTGAACATCGGCCGCGGCGAGGGCGTGTCGGTCCGCGAACTGATCACGGTCATCGGCGAGGTCACCGGCGACCGGCGGACGCCCGTCGTCGAGGGCCGCCGCCCCGGGGACGCGCCGCGTGCGGTCGCCTCGGCCGAGCGGGCCGCCGAGGAACTGGGCTGGCGGGCGAGGCGCGGGGTGCGCGAGATGGTGGAGTCGGCGTGGCAGGGCTGGCAGCTGCACCACGGCAAGTGAACCGGTGGCGCTCTGACCTGCGGTTCGTTTCCGCAGGTCAGGGCACATGACAACGGTGTTCAGTGCCGCGTTGCCGGATACCCCCCACCCGTAGTTCACTGTGATCCCGGGCGAAACACAGGAGGGCGGATTCCATGGGGGCCGGTCACGATCACGGGCACGGGCACACGCACGCGCCTCCCACCGGTACGGCGGCCGCGGCCTACCGCGGCAGGCTGCGCGTCGCTCTGTCGATCACGCTCGCCGTCATGGTCGTCGAGATCGCCGGCGGTGTGCTCGCCGATTCGCTCGCGCTCATCGCGGACGCGGCGCACATGGCCACGGACGCGCTGGGCCTGGGCATGGCCCTGCTCGCCATCCACTTCGCCAACCGCCCGCCGAGCACCAACCGCACCTTCGGCTTCGCGCGCGCCGAGATCCTCGCCGCCCTCGCCAACTGTCTGCTGCTGCTCGGCGTCGGCGGCTACGTCCTGTACGAGGCGATCCAGCGGTTCTTCACCCCCGCCGACACCCACGGTCAGCTGATGCTCGTGTTCGGTGCGATCGGCCTGGTCGCGAACATGATCTCGCTCACGCTGCTGATGAAGGGCCAGAAGGACAGCCTGAACGTGCGCGGGGCGTTCCTGGAGGTGGCCGCGGACGCGCTGGGCTCGCTCGCGGTGATCGTCTCGGCGGCGGTGATCCTGGCCACGGGCTGGCAGGCTGCCGACCCGATCGCCTCGCTGGTCATCGGCCTGATGATCGTCCCGCGCACGGTGAAACTGCTGCGCGAGACCCTCGACGTGCTGCTGGAGGCGGCTCCCAAGGACGTCGACATGGCGGAGGTGCGGGCGCACATCCTGGCACTGGACGGTGTGGAGGACGTGCACGATCTGCACGCCTGGACCATCACCTCAGGTCTGCCGGTGCTGTCCGCGCACGTGGTCGTGCGCTCGGACGTGCTGAGCGCCATAGGCCACGAGAAGATGCTGCACGAGCTGCAGGGCTGCCTGGGCCACCACTTCGACGTGGAGCACTGCACCTTCCAGCTGGAGCCGAGCGGGCACGCGGAGCACGAGGCACGGCTGTGCCACTGACGGCGCCCCGCTGAAGGCCCCCTCAGGGCCGGAACGCGGCGGTCCGGAGCGCCCCACGTCCTTGTGTTCGAGGCCTCCCGAAGGTTCCCGGACACACCTGCCGGGCACGATCATCTACCGGGTCCCTCTTCCGGCGTGGCCCGTGCCGGGAAGTGCCGGTAGTGCCGGATTCGTACGGCAGACTTGGGGTGCCAAGACCGAGGCGAAGGATGGGTATGCCGATCACACCTGCCACCGCGACGCACAGCTCGTCGAACGGCACCACGGACGAGATTTTGCTGGAACTGGTCGACGAGAAGGGTGTGACGATCGGCACCGCGGAGAAGCTCGCGGCTCATCAGCCGCCGGGACAGCTGCACCGCGCGTTCTCGGTGTTCCTCTTCGACGAGCGCGGGCGGCTGCTGCTCCAGCAACGGGCCCTCGGCAAGTACCACTCCCCCGGTGTGTGGTCCAACACCTGCTGCGGCCATCCCTACCCCGGCGAGGCGCCCTTCGCGGCGGCGGCCCGGCGGACGTACGAGGAGCTCGGCGTCTCGCCGTCGCTGCTGGCCGAGGCGGGCACGGTCCGCTACAACCACCCCGACCCGGCCTCGGGCCTGGTCGAGCAGGAGTACAACCACCTGTTCGTCGGCATGGTGCAGGCCCCGCTCGGGCCGGATCCGCAGGAGGTCGCGCAGACCGCCTTCGTGACCCCCACCGAGCTGGCGGAACGGCACGCCAAGGACACCTTCTCCGCCTGGTTCATGACTGTTCTGGACGCGGCCCGTCCGGCGGTCAGGGAGCTGACGGGCCCGTCCGCGGGCTGGTGAGGAGGCTCACACCAGCCGTACCGGTTTGAGCGGCAGGGCGGCCCAGATCACCTTGCCGCCGCTCGTAGTGTGCTCCACGTCGACCACCCCGCCCGCCTCCCGGGCCACCTCGCGGACCAGGAGCAGCCCACGGCCGCCGGTCTGACCATGATCGGCCTCCAGGGCGGTCGGCCGGTAGGGATGGTTGTCCTCCACCGACACGCGCACCCATTCGGCGCCGACGGCCACCTCCACGGCGAGCATCGGCGACAGCAGCGCCGCGTGCTTCACCGCGTTGGTGACCAGTTCGGAGACGATCAGCAACAGCCCGTACACCAGGTCGTCGGAGACCGGGACGCCCTGGCGCAGCAGCAGGTCCCGCACCGCGTGTCGCGCCTGCGGGACCGAGGCGTCGACCGCGGCGGCGGTGAACCGCCACACCCCTTCGTACGGCAGCGGGTCCGGCGCCTGCTGGTCGCCTCCCTGTGGGCGCGGGTCGTACCCGCGCCCATGGTTTTCCATCGTCCGGTCGCCACCCTCGCGCTCGATTGTCACCACACGTCGAGTGTTGATAACGACCTGCTCCACCCCGCATGTCTGACCAGAAGTCAGCTGGTATCGAGCGGTTCTGACCGTTGGCGTATGACAAGGTCAGTTGTGGGACTGCTCCTGTACCGGTCGCGCCGACTTCGCGAACTATTCGGGTTGTACGGGTTTGACGGGTTCCCCCGAGATCACCCCAGGGCGGCGGCGGATAGCATCCCCGCATGGAGCCCCAGCTGCTGCACTCGGTCGCCGACTCGGTCGCCACCGTCGTCGTCCACCACCCGGCCAAGCGCAACGCCATGACGGCCGCGATGTGGCGATCGCTGCCCCCGCTGCTCGACGGGCTGGCCGCCGATCCTGCCGTGCGGGCGCTGGTGCTCACCGGTGAGGGCGCGACCTTCTGCGCCGGGGCCGACATCTCGACCCTGCGGGGCTCACCGGAGGAGGCGCAGCGGCTCGCCGTGGCGGCGGAGGAGGCCCTTGCGGCGTTCCCCAAGCCGACCCTGGCGGCGATCCGCGGGCACTGCGTGGGCGGCGGGTCGCAGCTCGCGGCGGCCTGCGATCTGCGGTTCGCCGAGGAGGGGTCGCTGTTCGGGGTGACCCCGGCGAAGCTCGGCATCGTCTATCCGGCGTCCTCCACCCGCCGGCTGGTTTCGCTGGTGGGCCCTGCCGCCGCCAAGTACCTCCTCTTCTCCGGCGAGTTGATCGAAGCCGAGCGGGCCCTGCGCACGGGTCTGGTCGACGAGCTGCTGCCCGAGGGCGAACTCGGCAAGCGGGTCGCCGAGTTCACCCGGATCCTGGTCTCCCGCTCCCAGCTGACCCAGGCCGCGGCGAAGGAGTTCGCGAACGGACGCACCGACCGGGACGCCCACTGGACGGAGCAGGCACGCGGCAGCGGCGACACCGCGGAGGGGGTCGCCGCGTTCCTGGAACGCCGTCAGCCGCGGTTCACCTGGACTACTTCAGGATGAAGCGGCTCCGCGCGCGCAGCAGGTCGACGATGTGCGCGGGCGCCTTGGGCGGGGAGCCCGCGTCGTAGGGCGGCTGCGGGTCGTACTCGGTGCCAAGCTGGACGGCCTGGGCGTGCTCGTCGCCCGCGACGCGGCCGACCAGGGCGAGCGCCATGTCGATACCGGAGGACACACCGGCCGCGGTGACGTACTTGCCGTCGAAGACAACCCGTTCGCCGGTCGGCTCCGCGCCGAACCGCGCGAGCTGTTCGAGGGCCAGCCAGTGCGAGGCGGCGCGGCGGCCCTCCAGGAGTCCGGCGGCGGCCAGCAGCAGGGAGCCTGTGCACACGGACGTCGTCCAGGTGCTGGTGACATCGGCGGCGCGCAGCCACTCCAGCAGGGGCGCGTGGTCCATCAGGGCACTCTGGCCGGGGCCGCCGGACACCACCACGATGTCGGGGCTCGGCACCTCGGCCAGGGCCTTGTCGGCGATGATCGCGAGGGCTCCGGTCTCCGTGCGGACGGGACCGGCCTCCTCGGCGACGAAGACCGTCTCCGCGTCCGGGAGACGGGAGAGCATCTCGTACGGGCCGACGACGTCGAGGGCGGTGAAACGGTCGTAGACGACGATGGCGAGCTGCATGGCTTCCCCTTCGGTTTCAATGGCTGGACGCGGGACGGAAGCGGCGGCGGTACTCGGCCGGTGCGGTCCCGAGTGCCTTGACGAACGCGCGCCGCATGGCCTCCGGTGTGCCGTAGCCGCTGGCGCGGGAGATCTCCTCCACGCCGTCGGCGGTGTCCTCCAGGAGTCGGCGGGCGTGCTCCAGGCGCACCCGGTCGACGTAGCGGCCGGGCGTGACGCCGGTCTCCGTCTGGAAGGAGCGGGCGAAGTGGCGCGGCGAGAGCCGGGCACGGGCGGCGAGCGACTCGACGCTCAGATCGCCGTCCGGGTGCTCGCTGATCCACTGCTGGACCTCGCGCAGCGGCTCGCGCCGTGCGGTCTGCGCGGCGAGCTGGGCGCTGAACTGCGCCTGGTTCCCGGGCCTGCGCAGGAAGACCACCAGATGGCGGGCGATGGCGAGCGCGGTGTCCCGGCCCAGGTCCTCCTCGACCAGGGCGAGGGCCAGGTCTATCCCGGAGGTGACACCGGCCGACGTGGCGACGTGTCCGTCGCGTACGTAGATGGGGTCGGGGTCGACCTCGACGGCGGGGTGGTCCCGGGCGAGCTTGTCGCAGTACGCCCAGTGGGTCGTGGCGCGGCGCCCGTCCAGCAGACCGGCCGCGGCGAGCAGGATCGCCCCGGTGCACACGGAGACCAGCCGCTCGGCACGCGGCCCGTACCGGCGCAGCCAGTCGGTCAGCCGCGGATCGGGGTGGCGGGTGCCCTGCCCTCCGGGGACGAGCAGCGTGTGCGGCTCGGACGCGTCCGCCAGCGACTGGTCCGGTACGAGGGTGAGCGCGCTGGAGGTGCGTACGGGGGCGCCGTCCAGGGAGGCCGTGCGGATGCGGTAGCTGCCCGGCGTGTGGTGCTCGGCGCCCGCGAAGACCTCCAGCGGGCCGGTGACGTCGAGGCTCTGGACGCCGTCGAAGAGAACGACGAGAACGGTTCGTTGCGCCATGGGTTCGATTCTTGGCGGGCCGGCGGACGGCCGCAATGACGGGTACCCCACCATTTCTGCCACGAACAACCCGCCACGTGGGGGCGCCCTGATCCCTGGTTGTCGGTGCCACCTGCCACAATTGCCGCGCAACCTCAGTGGAGAAGGCGGTACGGCATCGTGACGACACCCGGGTCCCTCGCAGCAGGGTCCATCGAAGGCAGGATCGCCGAAGAGCTCGGCGTACGGGAGCGGCAGGTCAAGGCTGCCGTGGAGCTGCTCGACGGCGGTTCGACGGTGCCCTTCATCGCCCGCTACCGCAAGGAAGCGACCGAGATGCTCGACGACGCGCAGCTGCGCACCATCGAGGAGCGGCTGCGCTATCTGCGGGAACTGGAGGAGCGGCGGACCGCGATCCTGGAGTCGGTGGGCGAGCAGGGCAAGCTCACCGAGGAGCTGGAGGCGCAGATCCGGGGTGCCGAGACCAAGGCGCGCCTGGAGGACATCTACCTGCCGTACAAGCCGAAGCGCCGGACGAAGGCGCAGATCGCGCGCGAGGCGGGCCTGGAGCCGCTGGCCGAGGGCCTGCTCGGGGACCCGACGGTCGAGCCGCTCGCCGCGGCCGCCGCCTTCGTGGACGCCGACAAGGGCGTCGCCGACCCGCAGGCCGCCCTGGACGGCGCGCGGGCGATCCTCACCGAGCGGTTCTCCGAGGACGCCGACCTGATCGGCGAGCTGCGCGAGCGCATGTGGGTGCGTGGGCGCCTGGCCGCGAAGGTGCGGGACGGCAAGGAGGAGGCGGGTGCCAAGTTCGCCGACTACTTCGACTTCGCCGAGCCGTTCACCGAGCTGCCCTCGCACCGGATCCTCGCCATGCTGCGCGGCGAGAAGGAGGAGGTCCTGGATCTCGTCCTGGAACCGGAGGAGCCGACGGACGGTCCTTCCTCGTACGAGGGGATCGTCGCCGGGAAGTTCGGGATCGCCGAGCGCGGCCGCCCGGCCGACAAGTGGCTGACGGACACGGTCCGCTGGGCCTGGCGCACCCGCATCCTCGTCCACCTCGGCCTCGACCTGCGGCTTCGGCTGCGCACGGCCGCCGAGGACGAGGCGGTCGACGTCTTCGCCGCGAACCTGCGCGACCTGCTGCTCGCCGCCCCGGCGGGCACGCGCGCGACGCTGGGCCTGGACCCGGGCTTCCGTACGGGCGTGAAGGTGGCCGTGGTCGACGCGACCGGCAAGGTCGTCGCCACCGATGTCATCCACCCGCACGTCCCGGCCAACAAGTGGGACGAGGCCCTGGCGAAACTGGCCCGGCTGGCGAAGGAGCACGTGGTCGAGCTGGTCGCGATCGGCAACGGCACGGCGTCCCGCGAGACCGACAAGCTCGCCGGTGAACTGATCTCCAAACACCCGGAGTTGAAGCTCACCAAGGTGATGGTGTCGGAGGCGGGCGCCTCCGTGTACTCGGCGTCGGCGTTCGCCTCGCAGGAGCTGCCGGACATGGACGTGTCGCTGCGCGGCGCGGTCTCCATCGCGCGTCGACTGCAGGACCCGCTGGCCGAGCTGGTCAAGATCGACCCGAAGTCGATCGGTGTCGGCCAGTACCAGCACGACCTGTCCGAGGTGAAGCTGTCGCGCTCGCTGGACGCGGTGGTGGAGGACTGTGTGAACGGCGTGGGCGTGGACGTGAACACCGCCTCCGCGCCGCTCCTCGCCCGGGTCTCCGGCATCACCTCCGGACTCGCCGAGAACATCGTGTCCCACCGGGACTCCAACGGCCCGTTCACCTCGCGGTCGCAGCTGAAGAACGTGGCGCGGCTGGGCCCGAAGGCGTACGAGCAGTGCGCGGGCTTCCTGCGGATCCGGGGCGGCGACGACCCGCTGGACGCGTCCAGCGTGCACCCTGAGGCGTATCCGGTGGTCCGGCGCATGGTGAAGACCTCCGGCCAGGAGGTGGCCTCCCTCATCGGCAACACGGGCGTGCTGCGCTCGCTGAAGCCGTCGGAGTTCGTGGACGACACCTTCGGTCTGCCGACCGTCACCGACATCCTGAAGGAGCTGGAGAAGCCGGGCCGCGACCCGCGTCCCGCGTTCAAGACGGCGACCTTCAAGGAGGGCGTGGAGAAGATCTCCGACCTGTCCTCCGGGATGGTGCTGGAGGGCGTCGTCACGAATGTGGCCGCCTTCGGGGCGTTCGTGGACGTCGGCGTCCACCAGGACGGCCTGGTACATGTCTCCGCGATGTCGAAGACGTTCGTCAAGGACCCGCGTGACGTGGTGAAGCCCGGCGACATCGTCAAGGTGAAGGTCCTCGACGTGGACATCCCGCGCAAGCGGATCTCGCTGACGCTGCGGCTGGACGACGAGGCGGCGCCGCAGGAGCGGCAGCAGCGCGGCGGTGGCGGGCGGCCGCCCCAGCAGCGCCAGGGACAGCAGCGCCAAGGACAGCAGCGGCAGGGTCAGCAGCGCGCGGGCCAGGGCCGCGGCGGAGACCGGGGCGGGCGCCAGGCTCCCCCGCCGCCCGCCAACAGCGCGATGGCGGACGCACTGCGGCGCGCTGGCCTGCTCGACCCGAAGAGCGGCCGTCGCGGCTGAGGCGCCGGAACGCGCCTCTCGCCCGCCCGCACGCGCGGGTGGGCGAGAGGCCGCCGGGCCCGGGACGATGTCGTGCCGTGCCATGAAGGGCCGTGGCACTGCCGTCGAGGAAAACCCGTGGACAGTGATCATGCGATCACGACACTGCCGTGATTCCCGCTGCGGCGATCTCCCCCTGCGACGAACACGTCGAGGTCACCCCGTTCGGGATCACCGCTTGATCCTCACGCCGGGGGCGGCTTTGCCAGCCTGTGTTCCAGGTCCCGCAGATCCTTGCCGATGGACGACCGGACCTTTCTGGCCATGACGGGAGCGGCCAGGCGGTACAGGGCGCCCGCGTCGCCCCGCACCCGGATGCGGGCCAGGGTGCCCGCGGGGTGCGGGTCGAAGGTGTACGTGACATGCATGGGCATCGGGCCCGCGACGGACACCATGTCCAGCAGCCCCGGCGGGTCGTACGCGGCGACCCGCAGCACATAGTCGATGCGACGGCCCAGGAAGTACGCGGTGCGGGTGACCTCGGCGCCGATGCCGAAGCCGCCCGTGTCCGCCTCCCTGGTGAGCTCGGCGGTGCGAATGCCCTGCGTCCACTCGGGGTCGTGGCGCCAGTCCATCGCGTAGGCGGCCACCTTCTCGGGCGGCAGCCCGATCACCCGCTCCGCCGTCTCGTCGATCGTCATGCCCGTCTCCCGGGTGCTCGCGCGGGACGTGGCCCGCCGGCCGGTCAGCCCTGCCACCCAGGATTCCTGCCGCTCGCGCCGAGCGCCCGCTGGAACGCGGAGGCGTCGGCCGGTACGGCGACGGGCGGACCGTAGTCCCCGTTCTCGCGAACCTGGCCGCCGATCTGCTCGACCACACCGAGTGCGATCCGTGCCGTCTCCTCACTCACGGCGAACGGCAGGCCGGTGGCGCGTGCCAGGTCCCAGCCGTGCAGGGCGAGTTCTTGCAGGGTGATCGAGGCGGCGAAGACGGCGGGCATCTCCCCCGGGCCGAACTCAGTGGTGCCCTCGTAAGCGGCGGGCTCGGACCAGGCGGCCGCGGCCAGGCCCACGGTGTCGGCCAGGTCCCGCGGCGACACGGCCGGGGCGGCGACGACGCCGGGCTGCGCCTCCTTGCGGGCGGCCCGCGCGGAGGCCTGGAGGGTCGTACCGAGGTGGTCGAGGAGTTCGGCCACCGTGAACTTCTCACAGGGGGTGGGGTCCTGGAGCTGTTCGTCGCGGATGCCGGCGGCCGTCGCGGCGACGGCGTCGGCGCACTCGCGGATGGCGGGGCCGAGCGTGCTGTGCTGGGCGTTCATGGTGCTCTCCCTGGGAGTTCCGTGGGGTGTGGTGGGTGTCAGCCGGTGAAGAAGGGCGCGGGCTCGCCTGTCTCGGCGTAGCTCTTGAGCTGCACGAACTTGGTCGCCCAGCCATAGGTGAAGTCGCGGTAGGCGTCGTCGACCGCGGGGAAGCCGCTGTGGGTGAAGCGCAGCGTCACGCCGCCCTCCGGGCGCGCCAGGATCTCGTAGGTCTGCTCGGTGCCGGTCCAGGGGCCGTTTCGCCCCGCCAGGACGAGCCGCTTGCCGGGCTCCGCCTCGGTCACGCGCAGCCGCCAGGGCTCGGGCACGCCGGGAAACTCCAGCTCGTGCAGGCTGCCGACGCCTTCGGCGGCGGTGGCCGTCGTGGTGAACCAGCCGCGGATCCCGTCGGTCGTGGAGATCGCCTCGTACACGGTGTCCGCGTCGGCCTCGATGGCCAGCCGCATGGCGATGTCGGGCATGTCGTGGTGCTCCTTCGTGAGTCCCCCGAGCCTTCGCTTTAGTCCACACTAAAATGACTTGGAGTGGATGGCAAATTCAAGTGGCGGCTAAAATGACTTCCATGGATGCGGTACGGGTGGTCGCCGAGCCCCGGCGGCGCGAGATCCTGCGGCTGGTCTGGGACGCGGAGCTGTCCGCGGGCGAGATCGCCGAGCGGTTCGACATCACCTTCGGGGCGGTCTCCCAGCACCTCAAGGTGCTGCGGGACTCCGGCCTGGTTACGCTGCGCCAGGAAGGCAAGAAGCGCTTCTACCGGGCCGACCGGGAGGCGCTGGGCCCGCTGGCGGCGTATCTGCAGTCCATGTGGTCCGCCAAGCTGGACACACTCGCCGAGCTCGCGGAGGCGGCGGAGCGGGCCGAGCGATCCGGAGGGACGGACTCGTGAGCATCAACACGGCCACCGTGGAGCGGCGCATCGCGGCGCGCCCCGAGACGGTGTTCTCCTTCTTCACCGACCGGGAGAAGTGGCTGTCCTGGATGGGCGCCGACGGCGAGTTCAGCTTCGAGCCGGGCGGCGCCTACCGGACGAGGGTCAACGGTGGGAACGTCGCGGAGGGCCGCTTCGTCGAGATCGACCCGCCCAAGCGGCTGGTGTTCACCTGGGGCTGGGCCGAGTCCGAGGTCGGAATGCCGGTGCCGCCCGGCTCCACGACGGTCGAGATCACCCTGGAACCGGTGCCCGAGGGCACGCTCCTGCGGCTCGTCCACCGGGGTCTGCCCTCGCCCGAGGCCTGCGCCGCGCACGAGGAGGGCTGGACGCACTACACCGACCGGCTCGCGGTCGTCGCGGAAGGCGGCGACCCCGGTCCCGACGCCTGGATGTGAGCCGGCGTCAGCCGGATGTGACCGGCGCGCGGGCCGGCGTCACACGTACCCGCGCCGCTGGACGAAGCCGAGGGCCAGCGCGCCCAGCGGGACGTTGAGCCAGAACGTGAGCAGCCGGTAGACAAGGACGGCCGAGGTGGCCGGCCCGGCCGGCACGCCGAGCGCGGTCAGACCGGCGATGAGTCCCGCCTCGAGCGCGCCCAGACCGCCGGGGACCGGAGCCGCGTTGGCGAGCAGCCGGGCCGCCATGTAGGCGGCGCCGACCTGGATGAAAGGGATGTCGCCGCCGAGGGCATGGACGCTCAGGGCGAGACCCACGACCTGGACGAGGGGCAGGCCGAGCGCGCCCACGGTGCCGAGGGCGATCTTCAGAGGGTCGGTGGCGATGCCCTTGACGGTCGATCCGGCCGAGCTCAGGAACGGCCACACCTTCTCGTGCAGGAAGCGCCGGCCGGGCGGGGTGAGGCCGATCAGCCCTCCGGCCGCGAGCGAGAGCGCGATGGCGGGCAGTGCGTAGCGGCCGACGGGCACGTCCAGATGCGCTCCGGCGTGGTGCCCGCCGGACCAGGCGAAGAACATCGCGGCGACAAGGACGTTGGCGATCGCACCGGCCACGCTCTGCAGCCCGACGGAGGCCGTGGCCGCACCGGTCTCGATGCCCGTCTTCTGCAGATAGCGCAGGTTCAGCGCCATGCCGCCGACGTTGTTCGGGGTGATCCGGTTCAGGAACGAACTGGCGAACTGCACCTGGTAGGTGGGGCCGAACGGCAGCCGGTCGGGGATCGTGCCCAGTTGCAGACAGGTCGAGAACGCCTGCGAGACGAAGGTGACGGGCACGACGGCGAGCAGCCACCACCAGTTCGCGTCGCCCAGCGCGCGGAGTGCGGCCGGGGCATTGGCGAACTGCGGGAGCACCAGGTGCAGCACCAGGAACGCGCCGAGCAGGCCCAGCACGCTCTTCCAGGTGAACCGTGCCATGTGGGCCGGTGCGACGGACGGCGCCTCGCACGCCGTACGGACCTCGGTGGCGAGGTCGCGCATCAGGCTGGGCCGGCCACCGGGGCGCCGCGCCCGGCGCCGGGCCCCCTCCCCGGCGGCCCGGGCGCGCTCCTGGTCGTACCGCGCTACCTCGCGCCGCGCCGGGCCGATCAACGCCAGAGGTTGCAGATACGGCAGCGCGCTCGCCAGCACGTCGGGGCCGAGCCCGGCCAGCGCACAGGCGGTGGCACGGCGCGGGCCGACGCGCACGGCGGTCGTGGCCAGCAGTTCGGCGATGTCGCTGCCGAGCGCCTCGGGCGGCGCGTTGAGCCGGGCCCGGGCGAACGCGGTGAGCCGGGGCGTGCCGTCCGGTTCGACGAGGACGTGCTGGGTGCGCAGCGCGCGGTGCGCGAGGCGGTGCTCGTGCAGGCCGGCCACGGACTGCCACACCTCGCCGAGCAGCTGGTCGGTCAGGTCCTCGGCCGCAAGCTCGGACAGCGGGCGGGCGTCCTGCCCGACGGTCACCAGGAGCGCGCCCCCTCCGTCCACCGGGTAGGCGATCACGGGTTCGTCGACCCGGGCGCCGGTGCGGGCGGCGAAGACCAGCATGAGCAGTTCGTGCTCCACGGCGGTGAGCGGCGTCTGCGTGCCGGGGTCGTCCGGGTGGCGCAGCAGCGTGCGCCGGGCGAGCCGGTGGAACAGGTCGCGGCCCTGGTCCTCGGCGGCGACGGCCCGTACGGTCAGCCGCGCGCCGGCGGTGGTCTCGGCGCGGTAGCGGATCCCCTCGCCGGGAAGCTGCTCCTGCGCGGGCAGCTCGCGCAGGGTGGCGAGGGGGATACCGCAGTCGGCCAGCGCGTCGGCGACCGCCCGGGCCGGCGGACGGTCCGGCGGGCCGCCCGCCATGAGCAGGACCGCGGAGCCGGCCGCGCCGCCCGCGGCCAGGGCAGCGAGGGCCTCCAGCGGCACAAGGGCGGCGGCCACGGCGCCCACCACCGCGCATGCGGCGGTCAGGGACCACAGTGCCCGCCGCCAGGGCCGCGCGAGCCAGGGCCCCGCGGCGACCACGGCCGCGGCCCACGCCGCCAGGTACACCGAGGGCGGCCAGCCCGCCCGGACCACTCCGCTCCGGCCGACCAGCACCTCGGGCCACAGATCCGGCCGGCCACGGGCCAGCGCCAGACGGGTGAGCACCCAGGCGGTCGCCGCGCCCAGCGCGGCCGCGGGCAGGACCCTGAGCAGCGCGTCGACCCGCCTGCGTACGACGAGCACCGTCAGGCCCGCGACCGGCGCCACCAGGGCGACGACCTGCACCGTGCCGACCAGGCCGTCGCGCAGGCCGGGCGACAGCGCGGCCGCCGCGGACAGCAGGCCCCGCTGCGCCCTGCGGGCGAACTCCCGGGTGCCGACCGCCACCAGCACCGTCAGCCCGAGCACGGCCAGGGACACCAGCAGCCGCGACAGATCGGCCGCCCGGCGCACATCGCGCGGCGGGGGCGCGTCGATCGCCGGCACCGCCCGGTCGTCCGCTTTCCCCACGATGTCGGAGGACAGGATCATGTCGCGGTGCCCGGTCACCTGCGGCCCCCGGCAGGGACGCGAGGACGGCCCATGCGCTCACTTCCCGGGACGTCGTCCGGCCGGCCCGGACACCCGTTTCATCGTCCCACCGCGGGCGGCTCCGGGGACGTGCGGTGACGGTCCTGCCTCACTCCGCGGGCTTGGCGGAGCCGCTCATCCGGGCGTGGTTCTCCGCGAGGAGTTCCTGCACCCTGCGCTCGACCACCTCGGGGTCGACGCCCAGGGCGCGGCCCATGTGGATCGACCACACCTCCGAGCGCACGTTCGTCTCGAAGTCCAGGTCCGCCCGTACGTTCTCGCGAGCGGCCTGGCGGTTCTGGCTCACCATCACGAAGGTGGACAGGAAGATCGCCTCCAGGCTGACGATCATGGTGAGCAGTCCGAAGGGGAAGGGATCCCAGACCGCCTCCTGGCCGAACGCGCCCTCGTTGAACACGATCCAGACCGTGAACCACAGGGCGTGCAGATAGACGAACAGCATGGTCCCGGCGAAGGCGGTGATCGCGTCCGCGATCTTGTCCTCGGTGCCCCGTATCCGCGCGAGCACGTCCTGCTCGCGCAGCAGCCGCAGAGCCGGACCGCCCGGACCGCCCGGTCGACCCGGACCACTCGCCGCACCACTCATGCCCACTCCCCGACCGACCGTCTGTGGATCAGCCGTGAGCCTACGCGGCGCGCGGACCCGATCCCCGGTGCGGCACGAGGCCGGGTCAGCGTTCCGTGACCTTGCCCGCCGCGACCTCCAGCCGACGGGTCACCCGGACCGCGTCCAGCATCCGCCGGTCGTGGGTGACCAGAAGAAGCGTGCCCTCGTAGGAGTCCAGGGCCGACTCCAACTGCTCGATGGCGGGCAGGTCGAGGTGGTTGGTCGGCTCGTCGAGGACGAGCAGGTTGACGCCCCGGCCCTGGAGCAGCGCCAGGGCGGCGCGGGTGCGCTCGCCCGGGGAGAGAGTGGCCGCAGGGCGCAGCACATGGTCCGACTTCAGGCCGAACTTGGCGAGCAGGGTGCGGACCTCGACCGGCTCGGTGTCGGGGACGGCCGCGCAGAAGGCCTCCAGCAGCGCCTCCGGGCCGTGGAACACCTTGCGGGCCTGGTCGACCTCGCCGACCAGGACGCCCGAGCCGAGGACGGCGTGCCCGGCGTCCAGTGGGACGCGGCCGAGCAGCGCGCCCAGCAGCGTCGACTTGCCCGCGCCGTTGGCACCGGTGACCGCGACCCGGTCCGCCCAGTCGATCTGCAGCGACACCGGGCCGAAGGTGAAGTCGCCGCGCCGTACCTCGGCGTCCCGCAGGGTCGCGACGACCGCGCCGGAGCGCGGCGCGGTCGCGATCTCCATGCGCAGCTCCCACTCCTTGCGCGGCTCCTCGACCACCTCGAGGCGTTCGATCATCCGCTGGGTCTGGCGGGCCTTCGCGGCCTGCTTCTCGCTGGCCTCGCTGCGGAACTTGCGGCCGATCTTGTCGTTGTCGTTGCCCGCCTTGCGCCGGGCGTTCTTCACGCCCTTGTCCATCCAGGAGCGCTGCATCTGCGCGCGGTCCTGCAGGGCGGACTTCTTGTCGGCGTACTCCTCGTAGTCCTCGCGGGCGTGCCGGCGGGCCACCTCGCGCTCCTCCAGGTAGGCCTCGTAGCCGCCGCCGTAGAGGTTGATCTGACGCTGGGCGAGGTCGAGTTCGAGGACCTTGGTGACCGTGCGGGCGAGGAACTCGCGGTCGTGGCTGACGACGACGGTCCCGGCGCGCAGGCCGGTCACGAAGCGTTCGAGGCGCTCCAGGCCGTCCAGGTCGAGGTCGTTGGTGGGCTCGTCGAGCAGGAAGACGTCGTAGCGGGAGAGCAGCAGGGAGGCGAGGCCCGCGCGGGCGGCCTGGCCGCCGGACAGGGACGTCATCGGCTGGTCCAGGTCCACGGCCAGCCCCAGCGAGTCGGTGACCTCCTCCGCGCGCTCCTCCAGGTCGGCGCCGCCGAGATCCAGCCAACGCTCCAGGCTCGTGGCGTAGGCGTCCTCGGCACCGGGCACCCCGTCGACCAGGGCCTGTGTCGCCTCGTCCATCACCCGCTGGGCCTCGGCGACGCCGGTACGGCGGGCGAGGAACTCCCGCACGGTCTCGCCGGCCCGTCGTTCGGGCTCCTGGGGCAGATGGCCGACGGTCGCGGTGGGCGGGGACAGGCGCAGTTCGCCGTCCTCGGGCGTGAGCAGCCCGGCGAGCAGCCTCAGGAGGGTGGACTTGCCGGCGCCGTTGGCGCCGACCAGCCCGATCACGTCCCCGGGCGCGACGACGAGGTCGAGTCCGGAGAAGAGCGAGCGGTCGCCGTGGCCGGCGGCGAGGTTCTTGGCGACGAGGGTGGCAGTCATCAGATCGCCGATCCTAATGGCCGTGCCCCGTGCCGGTCAGTGCGCCATCGCTTCCACCAGCACGCTCCCCGAGGTCCGGGCCACGACGAAGGACTCCCCCCTGACCGCCTTGGCGTCCAGGGCGATGCGGTGCCGGCCGGCCTCCAGGACGCCGTCGAAGACCTCCCGGGTGTGGGTGCGGTAGAGGCGGTCGAGGCGGTACGCCGTGACACGGACACGGCAGGGCGAGGTGACCTCGATGCCCGCCTCGCCGTCCGCCGCCACCAGGCGGGTCAGTCGGCGCTGTGCCACGGGGCGGCGGTCCAGGGCGTGCTCGATCTGCGCGACGAGCAGGGGGACGATCGGGGCGAGCCCGTCGACATAGGCCACGTCGACTCGAGCGCGCTCGAACGCCCGGCGTACGGCGGCCCGTTGTACCTCCCCGATCGCCCGGCCGAAGGCGACGGCGCCGTACGCGCGCAGCTCCTCCGCGGGAACGCCCGTGGCGTCGTGGGTGATGTCGGCGCCGATGCCGATGGTGCGCAGGGCGGCGGCGAGCTTGGCGAGGAGGGCGACACGGGCGCCGATCAGCAGGACCCGGCGGCGGGGCTGGGCCGGCACGTCGGCGCCGTCGAGGAGGGCGCCCAGGGCCGCGCGGTACTCGTCGCCGTGGAAGCGGAAGGGTCCTATGCCGTGATAGCCGTTGAGCTCCAGGTCGGCACGGTCCTCGGTCTGCCAGGCGAAGTCCCGCCAGATGTAGTCGTCACCGTCGCGCTCGATGACGGCGGTGACCGCACCACAGGCCAGGTCCTCGCACTCGGGGCAGCCGTAGACGACGTAGCGGCCGTCGGGCAGGGGCGCCTCGCTCTCCAGGAGCAGGCTGCGGACCTGCGCGGTGAAGATCGCGGGCGGGACGTCGGAGGCGAGCGGGGAGACGGCGTCCAGGTCGGACAGCTCGAACAGCAGCGGACGTCCGTCGACGATGAAGTCCACGAAGTCCCGGTGGACCTGGTAGCCGCCGTCGGCGAGCACGCCGCCGGCGCGCATCGCCGGCGCCAGGCCGAAGGACACGTATGCGGCAGACATGATGTGAGTATCCCCAGAGTGGGATGCATGTGAGCGCGGCATGACATATTCCGCTAACGTCCCCGCGTGGAGCATGAGCGGAGTGACGACGTGATCGTGGTCGGCGGCGGCGTCGTCGGGCTGACCACGGCCGTGGTGCTGGCCGAGAACGGCATCCCGGTGCGGGTGTGGAATCGGGACCCGGCCGAGCGCACGACCTCGGCGGTCGCCGGTGCGCTGTGGTGGCCCTACCGCATCGAACCGGAGCCGCTCGTCGGCGGCTGGGCCCTCGAGTCCCTTGCCGTGTACGAGGCACTGGCAACGCGGCCGGAGGAGACCGGCGTACGCGTGGTCGAGGGTGTACACCGCGGGATGCGTCTGGACGAGCTGGGCCCCTGGGCGGCGCGGGTTCCGCAGCTGCGTACCGCGGACGACGGCGAAGGTCTGGTGGCACGGCTGCCGTTGATCGACATGCCGGTCCATCTGGCGTGGCTGCGGACACGGTTGCTGAAGGCGGGCGGCGCGGTCGAGGAGCGGGTGGTGACCGATCTGGCCCGGGTGCCCGCCCCGGTCGTGGTCAATTGCACCGGTCTGGGGGCCCGTGAGCTCGTACCGGATCCCGCGGTGCGGCCGGTGCGCGGTCAGCTGGTCGTGGTGGAGAACCCGGGCGTCACCACCTGGTTCACCTCAGTCGATCACTCCTCGGACACCTCCACCTACTTCTTTCCCCAGCCGGGCGGGCTGATCCTGGGCGGTACGGCGGAGGACGACGCGTGGTCCCCGGAGCCGGATCCGGCCGTGGCCGCGGGGATCATCGCCCGGTGTGCGGCGATCCGGCCGGAGATCGCCGGGGCGAGGGTGCTGGCCCATCGCGTGGGGCTGCGCCCGGCACGCACCGCGGTACGGCTGGAGCGCCTGCCGCTTCCGGACGGGCGGGCGTTGGTCCACAACTACGGCCACGGCGGCGCCGGCGTCACCGTGGCCTGGGGCTGCGCCCGGGAGGCGGCCGCGCTGGTGGGCGCGGCCGCCTGAGCCGGTCAGCTGCCGGGGAGGCGCTGGATGGTACGGGGTGACCGGACGCCTTCCAGGGTGGTGGGTGCGGGAGCGGTGGACGTGGTGCCCGAGGTCGCCCGGGTGAACGCCGCCGGTCCGCCCACCAGCGGCAGCCTGGCCGCCGTGCCGGACAGGTCGAGGGTGAGGGTCGGGGTGGTCGACGGCGGGTCGATGAGGTCCTTGTCCGTGCCCGCGACGATCAGCGCCAGACGGTGGCCCTTGGGGACGACATGGTCGGTGGCCGCCAGGTCCAGCGTGATGGTGTACGCCTTGCCCGGGGTGAGCGGGACACCCTTGCCGGAGTCGGCGTAGTTGCCGAGGTCGGCCCAGCCGCGGCTGAACACCGTGTAGTCGACGGCCTTCGTCTTCGCCTTCGTCGCCTTGAAGCAGGCGCTGTCCCCGGCCGTGCTCTCGCCCCAGCAGGTGCGGTCGGTGAGGGTGGTGATGCCCTCGGCGTCGTCCGCGTAGTCCCGGATGGTGTCGGGGCCGAGGTCGACGAGGACCCCGGAGAGATGGGCTGTCGAGGTGGTCGGCGTGGCGGTCACGGTGACCTTGGACGAGCCGGACAGCCGCAGGTCCCGGGTGAGCGGCTCGGTGAGGAATCCGGCCTTCTCGGGGGTGGACGTGCCGATCCGCGCGGCCCAGTCGGTCTCGCTCAGGGCGGGGTTGTCGGTGAAGGTCTCGGTTCCCTGTCCCCGACGCAGGCCGAGCGTGCCGACGCCCGCCTGGCTGCCGGTGGCCGGACGCAGCGTGGTGCCCTGCGTGTCGCGCGGCGGCCAGACCTGGGAGGTGACCCACTGGCCCGGGTGGCGTTCGATGTCGGCCATCGGCTCGCGGTCGATGCCGTTGGCGTAGCCGAGGAGCTCGTGGTCGAACCAGCGGTGCAGGGTGTCGACCCATGCCCCGCGCCGGTAGTCGAAGGGGTCGACATGGCCGGTCTGGGAGAGCCAGATCTTCCGCGCGACACCGTGCCTGGCGAGGGCGTCCCACCACTGGCCGAAGTGCTTGGTGCGGACGTTGAGGTCCTGCATGCCGTGCACCAGGAACACGCTGGCCTTCACCTTGGACGCGTGCCTGACGTAGTCGCGCTCGGTCCACAGGCCGGTCCAGTCACCGGTGCGCGGGGCCCCGTCGACGAGCTTCTTCTGTACGGCGGCGCAATGGGCGTGGGCGTCGGCGCTCTCGACGGCGTCGGACAGCCAGTCGGGGCCGGAGTCGTACAGCGGTGCGCCCTTGGCGAAGTAGTAGTCGTACCAGGAGGAGATGGCACTGATCGGGACGATGGTCTTCAGGCCCTTGACGCCGGTGGCGGCGACGCCGTTGGCGATGGTGCCGTCCCAGCTCTTGCCGATCATGCCGGTCTTCCCGTTGGTCCAGGTGGCCTTGACCGTGGTGCCGCCGGTGCGGCTGGTGTAGCCCTTGGCCCGGCCGTTCAGCCAGTCGATCACGGCCTTCGCGGACCCGATGTCGGAGCGGCCGCCGATGTCGATACAGCCGTCGGAGCGGTTGGTACCGGCCAGGTCGACGCCGACGAAGGCGTAGCCGCGGGGCACGAAGTAGTTGTCGTAGAAGAGCGGCATCCGGACGACGTGGCCGCTCGCGTCGTACGTCTTCTTCTGGCTCTCGTTGCCGCGCCCGCAGCAGGAGTAGTACGGGCTGGCGTCCATGATGACCGGCACCTTGCGGCCCTGCCGGGCGGGTTCGCTCGGCCGGACGATGTCGGCGGCGACGCGGTCCGTCCTTCCGTCACCGTCTCCGTCGAGACCGGTGTCCACCCACACGGCCTCACGGATGGCGTGGGCGTACGAGTAGACGGGCCGGCTCTCGCGTGGCGCGGCCTGGGCGGCCACGGGAGCGAGGAAGGCGGCCATCAGGGCCGCGACGGCCAGTGTCGCGAGCGATCTCCAGATCGTGAAGCGCGTGCGTTTCGGCATGCGCGGACGGTACCCCGGTCAACTCCCGTGCAGAAGAGGGCAGCTGAGTGAACGTCGGATCCGGGTGGCTCATGTCGGCCGGATGGCGATCGTGTGACACGAGGGGCTGTGGACAGGTCAGGGGCCACAGGGACTGAATAGGCTCCGAACAGACTTCGTGCCCCTACGACTTGGAGTTCTCGTGCACCGCAGAATCTTCGCGCCGGGCGCGCTCGCGGCGGCCTCCCTCCTGCTGGCGATCCCGGCATCGGCCGCAAGCTCCGCACCCGGCGCACCGGGCATCGGCGATCCCTATTACCCGTACTACGGCAACGGCGGTTACGACGTCTCCCACTACGACCTCCGGCTGAAGTACCAGCCGGCCACGGACGAGCTGGAGGGTACGGCGACGCTCGAGGCGAGGACCACGCAGGATCTGTCCAGCTTCGATCTGGACTTCCTGCTGGACGTGAGCGAGGTACGGGTCAACGGCGCCAAGGCCGGCTTCGCCACGTCCGGTCAGCACGAGCTGGTGATCACCCCGAAGACCCCGCTGGTGAAGGGCACGCCGATCACCGTGGTGGTCCGCTACCGCGGGGTCCCCTCGACGAAGAGCGCGTACGGCTTCAACACCTGGCACCGCACGCCCGACGGCGCGATCGCGGCCGACGAGCCGGAGGCGGCCTGGTGGTGGTTCCCCAGCAACGACCACCCGCTGGACAAGGCGACCTACGACGTGTCGGTGGCCGTGCCGGACGGCACCCAGGCCATCTCCAACGGCACGCTCCAGTCGAGCAGCTCCCGGCTGGGCTGGACCCGCTACAACTGGCGTGAGAACAAGCCGCAGGCGACCTATCTGGCCACGCTGGCGGTCGGGAAGTTCGACATCACGACCGGCACCTCCGAGGGTGGGGTCCCCATCGTCAACGCCTACAGCAAGGACCTCGGGGACAACGACGGGGCGGCGCGGGCGAGCGTGGAGCGGACCGGGGAGATCGTCGACTGGCTCACCGGCTACTTCGGGCCCTACCCGTTCAACTCGGCCGGCGGATATGTCCCCAACACCACCACCGGGTTCGCGCTGGAGACCCAGACCCGCGTGTACTACAGCCCACGCCAGTTCGCGAACGGCTCCAACACCTCAGTGGTCGTGCACGAGCTGGCACACCAGTGGTACGGCGACGACGTGTCGCTGAAGGGCTGGAAGGACATCTGGATCAACGAGGGCTTCGCGCGGTACGCGCAGTGGCTGTGGTCGGAGCACGAGGGCGAGGGCACCACGCAGGAGCTCGCCGACTATGTGTACGCCTCACACCCTGCCGACGACACCTTCTGGAACGTCGAGCCCGGTGACCCGGGACCGGACGACCAGTTCGACATCGCCGTCTACGACCGGGGCGCGCTGGCCGTTCAGGCCCTGCGCAACGACGTCGGTGACGACGCGTTCTTCGCCATCCTGAAGGGCTGGCCGAAGGAGCACGCATACGGCAACGCGTCCGTGGCCGACTTCCGGACATACGCCGAGAAGGTCTCCGGCAAGCCGCTGTCCGCCCTCTTCGACACCTGGCTGTTCCAGCCGACGAAGCCGACAGCCGCCGCGGCCCGCTCCGCGGTGGCAGCCAGGGCCGCGGCGGCCCCCGTCCAGCCGAAGTCCTGGAAGAAGATCGAGGCGACGAACGAGGCCCACGGAGGCTGAGACAAAGGAGGCACGGGGCCGGGGCCTGGCGGGGGGGCCGGCTGACGCGGCGTCCGGGCCGGTGCTCAGGCGACTCACCCCGGCCCCGACCGAGAACGTCACCGGCCGCGGCAGCGATGCCGACCGTCCGGACGGCCAGGACCCACCCCGAACCGTCCGGACGGGCACGGCCCCGTGACTCACACGCCGGCCGACTCCAGCTCGGCCACCCGGCCCAGCAGTTCGTCCCGGCCCATCGCGGCCGTCTCCGTCGACGGCACCGTGCAGGCGTACGCCCCGGCCACCGTCCCGTACAGGGCGCACCGTCGGGGCGGCTCCCCGTTGAGGCGGGCGAAGAGGAAGCCGGCTGCGAAGGCGTCGCCCGCGCCGTTGGAGTCCACCACCGGCGCGTGCGGTGTCACCGTCGGTATGTGGCTCAGCTCGCCGTCGGCCAGCAGGTACGCGCCGTCGGCCCCGGCGGTGGCGACGACCAGCTCGGCTGTGCCGCGGTCGGCGATGCGGCGCATCGTCCGGTCGGGGTCGGTCAGGGCCGCCGCCGAGAGGAAGACGATGTCCGCCGTGTACGCGAAGGGCTCGTGGTAGGGGTTCTCGCCGTCCCAGTCGTGCAGGTCGGTCGAGACGGAGACGCCGGACTCGCGCAGTGCGGGCAGGGCGTGGGCGCAGGGGTGGGTGATGGCCACGTGGACGTGGCGGCTCGACGCGGCGAGGTCCCGGACCGTCCGCTCCGGGAGGCGGTCGTCGGCGTGGGCACGGCTGGTGTCGTAGAGGGAGAGACGGCGGCCGTCCGGGCCGACCAGGTTCACCGCACGCTTGGTGCCGGCCGGCTGCGGGATCGCGGTGAGCGGGATCCCGCGCTCCCGGTGCAGCGCGCGGACGAGCTCGCCCTCTGGGTCGTCACCGAGCAGGTCGAGGTGGTGCGTACGAACGCCCAGCGCGCTCAGGCCCACCGCGACGAAGTCGCCGGTCTGCCCGGCGCGGGTGCGGATCCCGGAGTCGATCATGTAGCTGTCGGCGTAGGGGAGCGGTAGCTCGGGGACGTACACGATCGTGTCCACGCCCGCACCGCCCAGCACCAGGACATCGATCTCACCGCTCATCCCCCGCCCTCCCCGTGGTCGTACACCGTCACCGCGATCCCGCGCCGTACCAGCCGCTCGGTGATCAGCGGCTCGATCCGGGACCACGTCCCGCCTGCCAGACCGCAGCCTATGCGGGGCATGTGCACGGACGCGCCGAGTTCGATCACTTCGTCGGCGAGCCGGGCGAGGGCCGTGTCGATCGCCTCGTAGCGCACGGGGACGCCCTTGCTGCCCATGGGGGTCCCCCCGCGCGAGCGAAGCCGAGCGTGGGGGAGGGTGCCCCGCTGGCCGATCATGTTGGCCACCCACACATACCGCTCGGCCCGCACGAGCCGTATCGCGCCGAGGCCGAAGTCGTTGGACGCGCGGTGGCGGTGCCATGCGCGGTACTCCGCCTCGGGCTCCGGCCAGCGGCGCGACAGCGCCAGGACGAAGCCCTTTCCCCATCCCCCGATGTCGTTGCAGACGTGGGCGATCACTTTGACGCCCTTGCCCAACGGCACGGTGGCGTCATGTCGGACATACGTGATCTCCGACATGACGCCACCGTAGGCGATGCCACTGACAGTGGACGTGACCTGCTACTTCGTGAGCTCGGACAGCTCCTGGTCCGCGGTCTTCGACACCCGGCGGCGCACCCCGTACCAGCCGCCGACCAGCAGCGCGGCGATCACCGGGATGAGCATCAGGGTCTTGCGGCCGACCTCGGGGTCGTTCCACATCATGCCGAGGCAGACCAGCAGGAAGGCGATCGTGGCGATCTCCGTGCCGGGGCTGCCCTTGAGGCGGAAGTGCGGCCGGGTGACCAGGCCCGCCCGGGCCCGCCGGACGAAGACCAGGTGGCAGATCATGATGATCACCCAGGTGCTGATGATGCCGAGGGAGGCGACGTTCAGCACGATCTCGAAGGCCTGGCTCGGCATGAGGTAGTTGAGGCCGACGCCGAGCACGCACACCGCGCAGGTCAGCAGGATGCCGCCGTACGGAACCTGGCTGCGGTTCATGCGCGCGGTGAACTTCGGGGCCGAGCCCGCGATCGCCATGGAGCGCAGGATGCGGCCGGTGGAGTACAGGCCGGAGTTCAGCGAGGACATGGCGGCGGTCAGGACGACCAGGTTCATCACGTCACCGGCGCCCGAGACGCCGATCTTCGAGAGCACCGTCACGAAGGGGCTCTGGTCGGCCGAGTACACCGAGCCCGGCAACAGCAGGGCGAGCAGCACGACCGAACCGACGTAGAAGAGGCCGACGCGCCACATGATCGAGTTCACCGCGCGCGGGACGACCTTCTCCGGCTCGGCGGTCTCGCCGGCCGCGACGCCGACCAGTTCCAGGGCGGCGTAGGCGAAGATCACGCCCTGCATGACCAGGACGACCGGCATGAGTCCGTGCGGGAAGACACCGCCGTGGTCGGTGACGGCGCTCAGGCCCGGGGTCTGGCCGCCGACCTTGTGCTGGGTGGCGAGCAGGAAGATGCCGATCAGCATGAAGCCGACGAGGGTGGCGACCTTGATGATCGCGAACCAGAACTCCATCTCGCCGAAGATCTTCACCGAGATCAGGTTCACGGCCAGGACCACGGCGAGGGCGGCCAGGGCGAGCACCCACTGCGGGATGCTGGTGAACATGCTCCAGTAGTGCGTGTACAGCGCGATCGCGGTGATGTCGGCGATGCCGGTGGTCGACCAGTTCAGGAAGTACATCCAGCCGGCGACATAGGCGCCCTTCTCGCCGAGGAACTCGCGCGCGTACGACACGAACGAACCGGACGAGGGCCGGTACAGAACCAGCTCACCGAGGGCCCGTACGACGAAGAAGGCGAACACGCCGCAGACCAGATAGGCCAGGGCGAGCGCCGGGCCCGCGTTGTGCAGGCGGCCGCCGGCGCCGAGGAAGAGTCCGGTGCCGATGGCGCCGCCGATGGCGATCATGTTGACGTGGCGGGCCTTGAGGTCCTTGCTGTAGCCGGCGTCGCCCGCGTCCGCGGGCGTCCCGGTCGCCCGGGTAGGGGCGGCGACCTGTGCCGATTCCACGGCGTCCTTGCTCACGGGTGGTTCCACTCTCTGGTGCGCCCGGGCGTCGTGGGCCCGGGTGTCCGTACTGTCTCGGCCCGCACCACCCTTGTGTCGCGGTACAGACCAAGGGAGCAGCTTTCCAGAAAGATCACCATGTATGCGGTGTTCCACGTCACAGAGCGGCTCTTCTCACATCGCGGTCACCCGCGGCTCACACTGCGGTCACACCCCGGGCAACAGGTTTCACAGCACTGGTGAGACAGCGATACTGCTGAACATGACGACCGAGACCGAGGAGCCGACCCTCACCATCGACGAGCTGGCCGCCAGGGCGGGCGTCACGGTTCGCACGGTCCGCTTCTACGGCACCAAGGGCCTGCTGCCGCCGCCGGTGATCGGTCCACGCCGGGTGGGGCACTACGGCCGGGAGCATCTGGCGCGCCTGGCGCTGATCGAGGAGTTGCAGCACCAGGGCATGACGCTGGCCGCGATCGAGCGGTATCTGCGGCAGCTGCCGCCGGACCTGACCGCGCACGATCTCGCCGTGCACCGGGCCGTGGTCTCCTCGTGGGCCCCGGACGCGGCTGAGACGCTGTCGCGCGAGGAGCTCGAGCGGCGGGCGGGGCGGTCCCTGGACGAGGGGGACCTGGACCGGCTCGTGGCGATGGACGTCCTCGAGCGGGCCGGTGACGCGTACCGCGTCGACCTCGGACTGCTGCGGCTCGGCGTCGAGTTGCTGGACGTACCGCTGTCCCAGGAGGCGATCCTCGCCGCCCGGAAGGTCCTCCTGGAACACTCGCGCGCGGCCGCCCACGAGCTGTCGCAACTGCTGCGCGGCGAGGTGTCGGAGCGCGACGCGCGGCACGTGCGGTCGCTGTCCGCCCATATGCACCCGCTGGTGGTGCAGGGGCTGCTGACCACGTTCCAGCGGTCCCTGAAGCAGGAGCTGCGCCTGTGGCTGGACGACTCGCAGGCAGACGCAGCCCCCTGACTCACCGGCCCGTCGCGCGGCTCAACAGCGAGGAACGGGCTTGCTGTACGAAGTGCCGCTCGGCGTGGCCACATAGTGGTCCGACACATAGTGGCCGTTGTCGAGCCGGTCCCAGATCTTGGTGGTGCCGACCGTCGAGCCGGACCGCTGGCAGGTGACCCACGCCAGGGCTCCGCCCGGCGAGTTGCCGACGGCGGCGTACCCCCCACCGGGGCCGCTCCGCTCGGTCACCCCGGCCGGGGCGGTCACCTGGTACGGGTAGGCGCAGCGGGGCAACGGCGCGCTGTAGCCGGTGCCCGAGGGGGTGCTGACGTAACGGTCCGAGACATAGCCGCCGTTGGTGAGCCTGTCCCACACGGACGTGGTGCCGACCTTGGTGCCGGGCGTCTGGCAGACGACCTTCAGGGTCGAGCCGGGGGCGTAGGTCGCGGTGACCGGGTAGCTGGTCGCGGGCCCGGTGCGTGCGTTGAGCGGGGTCGTGCTGGTCACCTTGTACGGGTACGCCACCGTGGCGACGGGAGCGTCGAGCCGGTCGGTGTCGATGTTGAGGGTGACTGAGCCGTAGGTCTCGTCGTGGCCGCCGCGGAACTGCTTGGCGCGCTGGTGGACGGCCCACTTGGCGTCGGCGATGCCGGCCCAGCCCTTGAGGGAGTCGACGCTGTCGTAGCGCGCGATCCACAGGGCGTCCGGGCGGGCGGAGGCCGTGGACGTGTAGATGTCGGCGAGTTGGCGGGCGCCCAGGTTGAGGTTCATGTAGACGCCGGAGACGTAGCCGAGCCGGTGGAGTTCCCTGGTCCAAGCGGAGACGTAGGTCAGGACGGCCGTGCGGCAGGTGCCGTCGGTCTGGGTGTAGTGCTCGATGTCGTTGTAGAGGGCGCTGCCGGGCAGCATGCCGAGGGCCTTGGCCGCGGCGATCGCCTCCGTGGCGGCCGCGGTGCCCTGTGAGCGGGCCGTGGCGGGGCTGGTGCTGATCTTGGCGTCGGACGGCCGTGCCCCGCACGGCGGTTGCAGGCCCTTGTGAATGGGCAGCAGGCGCCATTTCAGCCCGGTCACCGAGGCCACCCAGGCCGCGGTCAACTGCGGCTGGGCGCAGGTCCGGTTGACGCCGGAGACGTAGACGCCGAGGGCGCGGTAGGGCGAGGCGTTCCAGGCCTGCACGGTGGTGAGCGGCGGGGCCGTGCAGGCGTCGAAGGCGAGTCCCGAGTAGCGGGTGGCGGTCGCGCCCGCCGGATAGCCGACCGGAGTGGCCGGTTCGGCTGCGGCGACGGGAGCGACCGCCAGTGCAGAGCCGCCGCCGAGGAGGCAGGCGGAGGCGACGGCGAGGAATCTGCGCAGGGCAGAGCGTGAGTACGGCATGAGGACCCCCCTGAGCGGTATGGCCGAGTTCGCTCGCCATCACGGTGCGGCCCCAGGTCCCCGCTGTCCACAGGCGTGCAGAAAGTTCATGGCCGGCTCTCCTCGGGAGTCCCCGGCTGTCACATCGGCGGCTGCCGCGTTTCGGTGCCCGGAGGTCCCGTCACGGCCCGCGCCCTCGTCCCGCCGGCGATCCGGCGGGACGAGGGCGCGGCCGTGTCACATGGGGACCTGCTCAGCGCGCGTCGCTGAAGGTCTCCCCCCGCTCCGCCTTCTCGACCAGCAGGGCGGGCGGCTGGAACCGCTCGCCGTAGCGCTCGGCGAGTTCACGGGCGCGTGCCACGAAACCGGCGACGCCGGCACCCGCCCCGGCGCCGGCACCTGCCCCGGCGCCGGCACCTGCCCCGGCGCCGGCACCTGCCCCGGCGCCGCCGTCGTAGCCGTTGATGTACTGGAGCACGCCGCCGGTCCAGCCCGGGAAGCCGATGCCGAAGATGGAGCCGATGTTGGCGTCGGCGACGGACGTCAGGACGCCCTCTTCGAGGAGCCTGACGGTGTCGAGCGCCTCGGAGAAGAGCATGCGCTCCTGCATGTCCCGGAACGGGATCTCGTGTCCGGGCTTGGTGAAGTGCTCGCGCAGCCCCGGCCACAGCCCGGCCCGCTTGCCGTCGTCGCCGTACTCGTAGAAGCCCGCGCCGCCACTGCGCCCCGGGCGCCCGAACTCGTCGACCATGCGGTCGATGACGGCCTCGGCGGGGTGCGCCTGCCAGGTGCCGCCCGCCTCCTCGACGGCCCGCCTCGACTCGTTGCGGATCTTCCGCGGCAGGGTGAGGGTCAGCTCGTCCATCAGGGAGAGCACCTTGGCCGGGTAGCCGGCCTGGGCGGCCGCCTGCTCGACCGACGCGGGCTCGATGCCCTCGCCGACCATCGCCACACCCTCGTTGATGAAGTGGCCGATCACCCGCGAGGTGAAGAAGCCGCGGGAGTCGTTGACGACGATGGGCGTCTTGTTGATCTGCCGGACCAGGTCGAAGGCGCGCGCGAGGGCCTCGTCGCCGGTGCGCTCGCCCTTGATGATCTCGACGAGCGGCATCTTGTCGACGGGCGAGAAGAAGTGCAGTCCGATGAAGTCGGTCTGGCGCTCCACACCTTCGGCCAGGGCGGTGATGGGGAGGGTGGAGGTGTTGGAGCAGAGCAGCGCGTCGGGCGCGACGACGCTCTCGATCTCCTGGAACACCTTGTGCTTGAGGGCCGTGTCCTCGAAGACGGCCTCGATCACCGCGTCGCAGCCGGCCAGGTCGGCCACATCGGCGCTGGGCGTGATGCGGGCGAGCAGCGCGTCGGCCTTCTCCTGGCTGGTACGGCCCTTGGCGACGGCCTTGGCGCACAGCTTCTCGGAGTAGCCCTTGCCCTTCTGCGCGGCCTCGGCCGACACGTCCTTCAGGACGACGTCGATGCCCGCGCGGGCGCACGAGTAGGCGATGCCCGCGCCCATCATGCCGGCGCCGAGAACGGCGACCTTGCGGACCTCGCGCGGCTCGATGCCCTTGGGGCGGTTGGCACCGGAGTTGACGGCCTGGAGGTCGAAGAAGAACGCCTGGATCATGTTCTTCGAGGTCTGGCCCGCCGCCAGCTCGACGAAGTAGCGGGCCTCGATGACCTGGGCGGTCTCGAAGTCGACCTGGGAGCCCTCGACGGCGGCCGCGAGAATGTTGCGCGGGGCCGGGTAGGGCGCGCCGCCCGTCTGCTTGCGCAGGGTGGCCGGGAAGGCGGGCAGGTTGGCCGCGAACTTCGGGTTGGCCGGTGTGCCGCCCGGGATCTTGTAGCCCGGCTTGTCCCAGGGCTGCTGCGACTCGGGGTTGGCGTCGATGAAGGCGCGGGCCTTGGCGAGCAGTTCCTCGGGGGTGGCGGCCACTTCGTGGACGAGACCGTTCTCCTGGGCGCGCCGCGCGTTGTACTGGGTGCCCTGGAGGAGGACCTTCAGCAGGGCGTCGGCGATGCCCAGCAGGCGTACGGTGCGCACGACTCCGCCGCCGCCGGGGAGCAGGCCGAGGGTGACCTCGGGGCAGCCGATCTTGGTGCCGGAGGTGTCGAGGGCGACCCGGTGGTGGCAGGCGAGCGCGAGCTCGAAACCGCCGCCCAGCGCCGCCCCGTTGATCGCCGCGACGACCGGCTTGCCCAGGGTCTCGATGCGGCGCAGGTTCCGCTTGATGGCGAGGCCGCCGTCGAGCAGGTCCTGGGCGGTCTCGGGGGTGACGCGGATGAGGTCGCGCAGGTCGCCGCCCGCGAAGAAGGTCTTCTTGGCGGAGGTGAAGATGATGCCGCGGATGGAGTCCTGCTCCGCCTCGAGGCGGTCCGTGATCGCGCCGAGCGAGTCGCGGAAGGCCGCGTTCATGGTGTTCGCGGACTGGTTGGGGTCGTCGAGGACGAGGGTGACGACGCCGGTGTCGTCCTGTTCCCAGCGGATGGTGGTGCTCTCGGTCATGTCAGGGGTCTCCGTTGAGGTCTGAAGTCTCTGCTGCCGCTGGGGACTAGATGCGCTCGACGACGGTGGCGATGCCCATGCCGCCGCCCACGCAGAGCGTGGCGAGGCCGTACCGCTTGTCCTGCCGCTCCAGTTCGTCGATGAGCGAGCCGAGGATCATCGCGCCGGTGGCGCCGAGCGGGTGGCCGAGGGCGATCGCGCCGCCGTTGACGTTGACCTTGTCCAGGGACAGGCCCATGTCCTTGACGAAGCGCAGCACGACGGCCGCGAACGCCTCGTTGATCTCGACGAGGTCGATGTCGTCGATGGTCAGCCCGGCCTTGGCGAGCGCCTTGCGGGTGGCGGGCGCGGGCCCGGTGAGCATGATGGTCGGCTCGGAGCCGGAGACGGCGGCGGAGACGATCCGTGCGCGCGGGGTGAGTCCGTAGCGCTCGCCGACCTCCTTGGAGCCGATCGCGACCAGCGAGGCGCCGTCCACGATGCCGGAGGAGTTGCCCGCGTGGTGGACGTGGTCGATCTTCTCGACCCAGTGGTACTTCTGCAGGGCCACGGCGTCGAATCCGCCGAGCTCGCCGATGTCGGCGAAGGACGGCTTCAGCTTGGCGAGGGAGTCGGCGGTCGTGCCGGGGCGCGGGAACTCGTCCCGGTCGAGGACGACGAGGCCGCTGCGGTCCTTGACGGGGACGACGGAGCGCTCGAAGCGGCCGTCCTTCATCGCGGTGGCCGCGCGCTCCTGCGAAAGGGCCGCGTACTCGTCGACGTCCCGCCGGGAGAAGCCCTCGATGGTGGCGATCAGGTCGGCGCCGATGCCCTGGGGCACGAAGTTGACGGCGAGGTTGGTCATGGGGTCGTTGAACCAGGCGCCGCCGTCCGAGGCCATCGGCACCCGGGACATCGACTCCACGCCGCCGGCCAGGACGAGGTCCTCCCAGCCGGAGCGCACCTTGGCGGCGGCCAGGTTGACGGCTTCCAGGCCGGACGCACAGAAGCGGTTCTCCTGGACGCCCGCCACGGTGTCCGGCAGTCCGGCCGCGATCGCCGCGATCCGGGCGATGTCCGAGCCCTGGTCGCCGACCGGGCCGACTACGCCGAGGACGATGTCGTCGACGGCGGCCGGGTCGAGGCCGGGGAAACGGTCACGGATCTCGTGGATGAGTCCGACGACCAGGTCGATGGGCTTCGTGCCGTGCAGGGCGCCGTTCGCCTTGCCGCGGCCGCGCGGAGTGCGGATCGCGTCGTACACGTACGCTTCGGTGCTCACTGACAAGCCTTTCCGGGAGGGTGAGGGTTCTTCAGAGCCAGCTCTTGACGGTCTCGACCAGGCGGGCCGGTTCCGGGCCCACAGGGACGACGTTCAGCATCGTCACGCCCGCCTCGCGGAACGCGGCGACGCGCTCACGGACGTAACCTTCCGGGCCGCACAGCGACATGAGCTCGCAGAGTTCGTCCGGGACGGCCGCCTCGGCCTCCTTCTTGCGGCCGGACAGGTACAGCTCCTGGATGAGCCGGGCTTCCTTCTCGTAGCCGTAGGCGACGGCGAGGTCGTTGTAGAAGTTCTTGCCGGGCGCGCCCATGCCGCCGACGTACAGGGCGATCTTCGGGCGGGCGAGATCCCGTGCGGCGGCCGCGTGCTCACCGATGGCGAGCAGTCCGCCCGCGACGATCTGCAGCGGCCCCAGGGCGGGGTCACGGCGGGCGGCGCCCTCCGCCAGGGGCTTGCCCCACACGTCGGCGGCCTTCTCCGGGACGAACAGGGTGGGCAGCCAGCCGTCGGCGATCTCCGCGGTCATGCGGACGTTGGCGGGGCCGAGGGAGGCGACGTACAGCGGCACCGCGGGGCGTACCGGCTTGGTGAGGATCTTCAGGGGCTTGCCCAGCCCGCCGGGCCGGGGCATGTCCGTGATGCCGTGGTGGTCGATGACCTCGCGGCGCAGGATGCGGCGGGTCAGCTCGATGGTCTCGCGGGTGCGGCCGAGGGGCTTGTCGTACGGCTTCCCGTGCCAGCCCTCGATCACCTGCGGGCCGGAGGCGCCGAGCCCGATGACGGCGCGGCCGCCCGACATGGCGTCGATGCCGGCGGCGGTCTGGGCGATCAGGGCGGGGGTGCGGGAGTAGACGTTGAGGATCGCGGAGCCGATCTTCATCCGTTCGGTGCGTGCGGCCAGATAGCCCATGATCGTCGGCGCGTCGAAGCCGTATGCCTCCGCGACCCAGACGGCGTCGAGGCCCGCCGACTCGAGCGCGGCCGCTTCGTCCGCCGCGGTGCGTGGGTCGGTGGCGTAGTCGAGGGGGATCGAGAGTTCCATCAGTCGCCGTCCTTCTCGGGGTCGGTGATGAGCCGCGGTACGTCCCAGTCGCGGGCCACTTCCGTGGTGTCGGCACCCGGCAGGACGGGGCCGGTGCGGACGGCGGTGGGGGTCTCGGTGAAGCGCGGGGCCGGCGCGGGCTGGGTGATGCCACCATGGTCGGTGAAGGTGCCGCGGGCGGCGAGATGCGGGTGGTGCGGGGCCTCGCGGAGGGACAGAACGGGGGCCACACAGGCGTCGGAGCCCTCGAAGACGGCCGTCCACTCGTCCTGGGTGCGGGACTTGAAGCGGGCGGCGACGCGCTCGCGCAGCTCGCCCCAGCGGGTCCAGTCCTTGCGGGCGGGGGCCAGGTCGTCGAGGTCCATCAGGTGCAGGAACTCCTCGTAGAACTGCCGCTCCAGGGCCCCGACCGCCATGTACCTGCCGTCGGCGGTCTCGTAGGTGCCGTAGTAGGGGCAGCCGCCGTCCAGCAGGTTGGCGCCGCGCCGGTCCTGCCATCCGCCGGCGGCCAGCATGCCGTGGATCATCGCGGCGAGGTGCGCGGCGCCGTCGACGATGGCGGCGTCGACGACCTGGCCGGTGCCGGTCGCGCGCGCGTGGTGCAGGGCGGCGAGGACACCGACGACCAGGTAGAGGGAGCCGCCCGCGTAGTCGCCGACCAGGTTCGCCGGGATGGCCGGGGGCTCGTCCGGGGCGCCGATCATGCCGAGGGTTCCGGTGAGGGCGATGTACGCGATGTCGTGGCCGGCGCGCTGGGCGAGGGGTCCCTCCTGGCCCCAGCCGGTCATCCGGCCGTAGACCAGCCTCGGGTTGCGGGCGTGGCAGTCACCGGGGCCGACGCCGAGCCGCTCGGCGACGCCGGGGCGGAAGCCCTCGATGAGGATGTCGGCCCGTTCGGCCAGGTCGAGGACGCGCGACGGGCCGTCCGCCGACTTCAGGTCGACGAGCACCGAGCGTTTGTTGCGGTTGGTGATGTCGTACGCCGGGTCGACACCCAGGCTGCTGCCGCCCGGCCGGTCCACCCGTACGAGGTCGGCGCCCAGGTCGGCGAGGAGCATGGCGGCGAACGGGCCGGGCCCGATCCCGGCCAGCTCGACCACGCGCACGCCCGCGAGCGGGCCCTGTGCCGGCGTCGGCGCCTGTGCCGTCGTCATGCGGCCCCCAGTCATGTGACACAACTGATGTAACACCAGTGATGCTAAGAACGCGTTCCACCCGGCACAAGACCTGGGCGAGCAAGCGCTTAGCCAAGTTACCCGGAAGTCCGCTCGACCAGCGTGGTCCGCGGTAGGTCAGCGCGCGTCGAGTCCCGCTATGAGCCCCTTGGCGGCGATCGCCCGTTGGCTTTCCTCGGCCCAGTCGCACAGCAGCTCGCAGCCCGAGAGCGAACTCGCGTACTTTCTCCCGCTTCTTCAGGCCGTTGCCGGACACGGCCATCGGCTGCCTCCGGGCTGGTCTCCGGGCGCTGCACACCTCACGCTAGCCTCAGCCACCGACAGCGACGCGGGTTGCACGACCGAGAGGTGTCATGAGCAGGCTGAGCAGGACGGACCGTCCCTACGACATCGTGCTCTTCGGAGCCACGGGCTTCGTCGGGACGCTCACCGCGGAGTACCTGGCCGCACACGCGCCCGAGGACCTGCGCTGGGCGATCGCCGGGCGCGACGAGAGCCGACTGCGGGCACTGCGCGAGCGGCTGCCCGGCGGTGCCGGCGTCGGGGTGCTCCGGGCGGACGTCACCGAACCCGGGACGCTGCGCGAACTGGCCGGGCACGCGCGCGTGGTGGCCTCGACCGTCGGGCCGTACGTCCGCTACGGCGAGGAACTCGTCGCCGCCTGCGCGGACAGCGGGGCCGACTGTCTCGATCTCACGGGTGAGCCCGAGTTCGTGGACCTGATGTACGTCCGCCATGACGCACGCGCGCGTGAGACCGGCGCCCGGCTCGTGCACGCCTGCGGTTTCGACTCGGTGCCGCACGACCTGGGGGCGTACTTCACGGTCCGGCAGCTGCCCGAGGGCGTACCGCTGACCGTGGACGGATATGTGACCGCCGACGCCGCCTTCTCCGGCGGCACCCTCGCCTCGGCGCTGACCCAGATGGCGCGCGGACGGCAGATGCTCGCCGCCGCGCGCGACCGCGGCCGGCACGAGCCGCGGCTGATGGGACGCAGAGCGACGGCGCCGACCGGAGCACCGCGGTTCGCCAAGGAGGTCGGGGCCTGGGCCCTCCCCCTGCCGACCATCGACGCGCAGATCGTGCGCCGGTCGGCGAAGGCCCTGGACCGCTACGGCCCGGACTTCCGCTACCGGCACTACGCGGCCGTGAAGCGGCTGCCCGTCGCCCTGGGCTCGGTGGCGGCCGTGGGCGCGGTGGTTGCCGCCGCTCAGCTGCCGCCCGCCCGGCGCTGGTTGTCGGACCGGCTCAGGCCCGGGGACGGGCCGAGCGCCGACAAGCGCGCGAAGAGCTGGTTCTCGGTGCGCTTCGTCGGCGAGGGCGGCGGACGGCGCGTGTTCACGGAGGTCTGCGGCGGCGACCCCGGCTATGACGAGACGGCGAAGATGTTCGCCGAGTCGGCCCTGTCCCTGGCCTTCGACGACCTGCCGCCGACGGCCGGCCAGGTCACGACGGTCCAGGCGATGGGCGACGCCCTGACCGAGCGGCTGCGCAGGGCGGGGATCACGTTCAGGGTGGCGGCGGCCTTCTAGCGGCACCCTGTGCGGCCGGGGTAGCCGGGGCGGGTGGAGCGCCCGGAGCGGCTAGTGCGGCCACCCCAGTACGGTGTAGATCATCCCGCCTATCCAGCCGAGCCCCGCCAGTACGGCGAGGACCAGCGCGGCCGTCACGGCGCGCTCGACGGGACGGTTGGGGTCTGCAAGGGGCTTCGCGGCACGGGGTGTCGTCATGCGCCAGAGCCTGCCGGTCGGCGCGCGGCATCCGCATCCGTACGACTACTCACACGCCGTACTCAGTCGTCGTGCTCGGTCGGCGGCCAGTCCCCCAACGCATCCGCGATGCGGTCCCGCACGGCCGGATCGTGCGCGGCGGTGGCGAGCCGGACGGCGATGGGGCCGATCTGCCACCCCGCGTGACAGTCGAAGAAGGGCGGGGGTCCTGCCTCATTGTGGGCGAGCTTGCCCACCAGCTCCGCGAGGCGGACCAGAAGCTGCTGCTCCTCCGTCGGATGTTCCCAGGCCGCGAGCCCTCGCCCGCGGACCAGCTCGAACAGCTGGCGCCCCTGGCTCCAGCGGTCGCGGTCGTCCGCGAGGTCCAGCGCGGCATCGATCTCCGGTGTCCGGCCCAGCCCCTCCGCCGCCGCGCGGAGCACCCGGCCCGCCCAGACGACGGGAAGGGTCTGGCGCTCGAACAGGGAACGGCCCCAGCTGCGTTCGGGATCCGCGGCCGCATACTCGACGAGGGGGCTCCGCCCGCGCGTCGCCTCCCGGAGCGCGCGCCGACAGAGCGAGTCCGCCCGGCGGGTTGTCTCCGGGAGCCGGTACTCCGGGGTGAGCGCGAGCGTGTGGGCGCATGCGTTGTCCAGGCTCACCCGGTGGCCGACGGAGACGAAGACCGGCTTTACGGAGTCCCGAGTGCGCAGGGCGCGGCCGACCTCCTCGGTGCCCGCGAGGAGCGGGGTGCCGCCGCCGCGCCGGGGGTCCGGATCCGCGTACGTGAAGGTGAAAGGGTTCTTGGCGACGCCGATGGTGGGCAGCCCGGTGAGCACGCCGAGGTGACTGGCAAGGCCGAAGCGGCGCGGGTGGGCCAGTCCGTAGCCGTCGCAGACCACCAGCCCCGGCGGGTGCGCAAGGGCGTCGAGGGCGGCCAGGACGGTGGGGATCTCCCGGAAGGCGAGCAGCCCGGGGACGTACGGGAAGGAGATGCGCCCGACGGCCGTCGCTTCGGCGACCACGTCCAGCGTCGCCGCGTCGAGCACCACGGCCGCGGCCACGACGACGTCCCGTTCGTCGTCGTAGGCGACGTCGACGCCCGTGACGCAGCCAGTCCCGGGCGGCGGCCCCGGCTCGTCCAGCACCACCCGTCCGCGCAGTTCGTCCTGTACGGCGCGGGCCTGCTCCTCGGTCGCGGGCCAGCCCGCGGGAACACGTACGGTCGTCATGGTGGGGTCGACTGTACGGGTCCGGCCGGGGGCGTGGGCGCCCAGGGGTAGGCTCGCGATCATGTTCGTACTGGAACTGACCTACACCGCACCGCTCGACGCCGTGGACGCCGTGCTGCCGGCGCACGTGGCATGGCTCGACGAGCAGTACGAGAAGGGCGTCTTCCTCGTCTCCGGGCGCAAGAACCCCCGCGACGGCGGGGTGATCCTCGCCGTCGCGGAGGACCGCGCGCGCATCGAGGAGATCGCCGCGGGCGACCCGTTCCTCATCGCCGGGGTGTGCGCCTACCGCATCACGGAGTTCATCGCCACCAAGACGGTGCCCGAGCTGGAGCGCTGTCGCGAGACGCTCGGCTGAGCGCGCGGGCTCAGCTCTTCTTCCCGCCCAGCGCGCGCTGCAGCTGCTGCTTGTTCATGTCCGAACGGCCCTTGATGTTGCGCCGCTTGGCTTCCTCGTACAGCTGGTCGTAGGTGGGCCCCTGGGCACCCTGGTGCGACCGCCTGCCGCCGCGCTCGCCGGACGACATGTCCTGGATCGAGGTGCGGCTCGCGGTCTTCGACTCACCGGCCCTGGCGCGTTCCTTGTTGACCGTCCGCGCCGCGATCTCCTCGGCGCGCTCCGTGCTCTCGCCCCGGTCCAGGGCGCTCTCCTTGATGTGCTCGTACTGACGTTCCCGCTTGGGACTGGCACCGCGTGGCACGACCGCTCACTTCCTCTCGTGTCGTGTGCGACGACCGAGTACCCGCGCCGCGGCCCGCCGCATCAGCTCTCCAGCCGCGCCACGCGCCCCTTCTCCCCGGCCGCCCAGCAGCCCAGGTCGGGGGTGCAGTCCACGGTGTCGTACGAGCCGGTGTCGACCGTTCGCCAGGTGAGCCCGGCGTCGGTGGTCAGGTCGGTTCCGGTGGGGCCGACGGCGAGCGCGGCGGTGCGGCTGTGCGGGAGCCAGGCGGCGCCGGAGCGGTAGGCGGGCGGGGGTGTGCCGGCGGGCCGCCAGCTGCGGCCGCCGTCCGGGGTGAGCGCCGCCGCCTGCGGGGAGGGCTGGTCCGCGCGGTAGTCGCCGCCGACGGCGAGGCCATGGATGCGGTCGCGGAAGGCGAGCGCGAACACGCCGCGGGCCGGGTCGCCGGCCGGGACCGGCGCGTCGGTGGCCGTCCAGGTCAGGCCGCGGTCCGTGGAGTGCAGCACGCGCGCGCGGGCGCCGCCGCCGGTGGCCAGCCAGACGTCCTTGGGACCCGAGGTGACCAGGCACTGACCGCTCGCCGCGAAGCCCGCCTCGCCGTCCAGCGCGGCGGGCATGCCGTCGGAGGGCAGCGCCCGCCAGGTGCGGCCGCCGTCGCCGGTGGACAGAATGCGGAACTTTCCGTCCACCGGGTCGCTCATGGCGAGACCGTGGCGGCGGTCGAAGAACGAGAGGCAGTCGTAGAACGCCTTGGGGTCGGTGTTGCGGAAGGACTCGGTCCAGGTCGCCCCGCCGTCCTCGGTGCGGTAGACACGGGAGTCCTCGCCCTCGCCGATGGCCAGCACGACCGCGCGCCGCGCGTCGAACGCCTCGATGTCCCGGAACTGCAGAGCGGCCGCGCCCGGCGGAGAGACGTTCCGCCAGCTCGCCCCGCCGTCCGTGGTGCGCAGGACCGTACCGCCGGATCCGGCCACCCAGGCGGTGTCACGGCTGACGGCGGACAGCCCGCGATAGCGGACATCGGGGGTGCCGGTGTCCTTGAGTTCCCAGTGCGGTGCGCGGTGGCCGCCCTGCGGCGCGGCCTGCGCCGGTGCGAGCGTCAGGGCGGCCAGCGCGGCCCCGCAGGCCACCCCCGCGGCCACCGTCCGGCTGGTACGGGTCGTACGTCTCGTTCGTCGCGTGCTCCCCAAGCGCCTCATGGCGCGCGAAGCTAGCCCACCGCCCCGCCACCGTCCAGGGGGCCCGAGCGCCGCTCGCGGCAGTGCGGAACACACCTGCCCCTCGCATGCATGGACGCGGTGACCGAGGTCACTCGAAATTCGTGTGCACGGATTGGCTGATTCCGTCGTCTCTTCCAGTGCCAGGTCTGATCCACCCGGAAGTTCGTCCAGCCGTCACGAGGGAGCAAGGCGTTGTCCACCGTCATCGAGCAGCCCGTAGAGGCCCGACTCGTCGCCGCCGCACCGCGCATGCCGAGCATTCCCGCAACGCTGCGCTACGACCGGCACGACCCGTTCGCCGTCCAGATGACCTTCCCGGCCCCGGCCACCCTGGAGGGCGTGGAGGTGCGCTGGAGCTTCGCCCGCGACCTCCTCTCCGCGGGCCTGCACGGCCCGGAGGGCCACGGCGACGTCCGGGTGCGGCCGTACGGGTACGACCGCACCGTGCTGGAGTTCCACGCCCCCGAGGGGACCGCCGTCGTGCACGTCCGCACGGGCGAGATCCGCCGGTTCCTGCAGGCAACGAACGAGCTCGTACCCGAAGGCCTGGAGCACCTCCAGCTGGACCTCGACCACCATCTGGCCGAATTGATGCGGGACGCCTGCTGACCTAGCGCTCCCGCGCCAGCAGGGTGTTGAGCTCCCCGTAGTCCAGCCCCTGCGCCTGCGCCTCGTACGTCCCCGCGTCCAGCATCTCCCGCGCGGCGCGGCGGACGACCGCGTATGCGGCCTCGGCCAGGCCGGACCCGGCGCTCACCCGGGCCACGCCCAGGGCGGCGAGCTCGGCGACGGACGGTGCGTCGGGGCCCACCAGCACATTGAGCGGTCCGTCGATGCCCTCGACGAGCGCCCTGACCGTCTCCGGGTCGACGGCCCCGGGGACGAAGATCCCGTCGGCGCCCGCGGCGCGGAAGGCGGCGGCCCGCTCCAGGGTGGCGTCCACTCCCCCGGCGCCCCTGAGGAAGGTGTCGATCCGGGCGTTGACGAACAGCGGCACGCCCTGCGCGTCGGCGGCCTCGCGGGCGGCCGCGATCCGCTCGGCCTGCTCGGCGACCGGCCGCAACGCGCCGCTCCCCTCCTCGTACAGCGCATCCTCGATGTTGATGCCCACCGCTCCCGCCGCGAGCACCGCGCGGACCGTGCCGGCGACGCCCGCCGGGTCCTTCGCATACCCACTCTCGATGTCGGCGCTGACCGGAACGCGGACCGTGGCGGCGATGCGTGCCACCGCGTCCAGCGCCCGGTCCCGCTCCAGCCGGTCGCCGTCGGCGGCGCCGAGGCTCCAGGCGAGCCCTGCGCTGGTGGTGGCCACCGCGGCGGCGCCCGCGTCCTCGGCGAGCCGGGCGCTCATCGCGTCCCAGGCGTTCGGGAGGACCAGCGGACGCCCCGGGACGTGCAGGGCGCGGAAGGCCTGGGCGCGGTCTCGCAGGGTGTTCTCGTTCGTCATGCGGACGACTCAACCAGCCGGGCCGGGGCGCGGGCCGGCAGGAATCCGACGTGTACGTGGGGGCCGGCGCGGGCTCGCGATTAATTGCGTTGACGGCCCGACGCGCCCCTCGTACGTTGTTCAGCGGTCCTGTTGCCGTCGATTGGAGAAGGACGTTGCTCGTCTGAGGTCCTGAGACACCGCGTCACACCCGTCGGGTGTGTGCGTCGTGTGCGACCTCGGCGTCCGAGCCGTCCTCCGGCACAGGGCCTTCGTGTGCCCCCGGTTCCCCGGTCCGCGCCCCGCGGTGTCTCGACATGCGTTCGCCCTGACCGCACCCAGCAACCGCGAGGCCCTTGTGTCCACTTCTCTCAGCTGTACGTCCCTGTCCTTCGGCTGGCCCGACGGCACCTCCGTCCTCGACGGCCTCGACGTGGCCTTCGGCCCCGGCAGGACGGGGCTCGTCGGCGTCAACGGATCGGGAAAATCGACCCTGTTGAAGCTCATCGCCGGCGAGCTCACCCCGTCGGACGGCACCGTCAAGGTGACCGGCGAGGTCGGCTACCTCCCGCAGAACGTCACGCTCGACACCGCCCTGCGCGTCGACGAGGCGCTCGGCATCGCCGCCCGGCGGGCCGCACTGCACGCCATCGAGGCGGGCGACGCGGCCGCGGAGCACTTCGAGACGGTCGGCGACGACTGGGACGTCGAGGAGCGCGCGCTCGTCACCCTCGGTGAACTCGGTCTCGGGCACATCGGCCTGGACCGCACGGTCGGTGAGGTGTCGGGCGGCGAGTCGGTGCTGCTCCGCCTGGCCGCGCTGCTGCTGCGCCGCCCGGACGTGCTGCTGCTCGACGAGCCCACGAACAACCTCGACCTGTACGCGCGCAGGCGGCTGTACGCGGCCGTCGCGTCCTGGCCGGGCCTGCTGGTCGTCGTCAGCCACGACCGTGAACTCCTCGAACTGGTCGACCAGATCGCGGACCTGCGTGCCGGGGAGATCACCTGGTACGGCGGCAACTTCTCGGCCTACGAGGAGGCCCTCGCCGTGGAGCAGGAGGCGGCCGAGCGCATGGTGCGGGTCGCCGAGGCGGACTTTCGCAAGCAGAAGCGCGAACTGGTCGACGCCCAGGTCAAGCTGGCCCGCCGCAAGCGCTACGGGCAGAAGATGTGGGACCAGAAACGCGAACCGAAGATCGTGATGGGGGCACGCAAGCGCGCGGCGCAGGAGTCCGCGGGCAAGCACCGCATCATGCACGAGGAGAAGCTGGCCGAGGCCAAGGAGCGGCTCGACGAGGCGGTGGACGCCGTACGGGACGACGACGAGATCCGCGTCGACCTCCCGTACACGGCCGTGCCGCCGGGCCGGAACGTGCTCACCCTGCGCGGCCTGCAACTGGCGTACGGGGCGCGCGTCGACGGCGTCCTCGACCTGCGCGGTCCCGAGCGGATCGCGCTGATCGGACGCAACGGGGCGGGCAAGACGACCCTGCTGCGCACCATCGCCGGGGAACTGGCGCCGGTGGCGGGCGAGGCGGAGACGCATGTGCCGCTGCGGTTCCTGCCGCAGCGGCTGGACGTCCTGGACGGCGAGCTGTCCGTCGCCGAGAACGTGGCCCGGTTCGCGCCGGGTGCCACCAACAACCGGATCCGGGCGCGACTGGCCCGCTTCCTGTTCCGGGGCGCCCGCGCCGACCAGAAGGCGTCCACGCTGTCCGGCGGCGAACGCTTCCGGGCGGCCCTGGCCGCGCTGATGCTGGCCGAGCCCGCGCCGCAGCTCCTCCTGCTCGACGAGCCGACGAACAATCTGGACATGGCGAGCGTGCGCCAGCTCACGACCGCCCTGGAGTCCTACGAGGGAGCGCTGATCGTGGCCGGCCACGACCTGCCGTTCCTCGAGTCCCTCGGCATCACCCGCTGGCTGCTTCTGGAGGAGGGAGAACTGAAGGAGACGGCCCTGGAGGAGGTCGGGGACCCGGCCTGACCGTCCCGCCGGAGCGTCTCAGGAGGGGCGCGGCCGGGCACCGGGGTTTCGTACACCCGGTTCGGACCTGCATGATGGCGGACCGGCGCCGTATCACTGGCGCCGGACCGCCCCGCCGATACGGAGACCCGTCGTGCCCAGCAAGAAGGCCCTCGTCCGCCGCCCCAGCCCGCGCCTCGCCGAAGGCCTGGTGACGCACATCGAGCGGGAGAAGGTCGATGCAGAGCTCGCCGTGGAGCAGTGGGAGGCGTACGTCGAGGCACTGCGCACGCACGGCTGGGAGACGGTCGAGGTGGACCCGGCCGACGACTGCCCGGACTCGGTGTTCGTCGAGGACACCGTGGTCATGTACAAGAACGTGGCGCTGATCACCCGGCCGGGCGCCGAGTCCCGGCGGGACGAGACCGCCGGGGTCGAGGAGGCCGTGGCCCGCCTCGGCTGTTCGGTCAACTGGATCTGGGAGCCGGGCACGCTGGACGGCGGTGACGTCCTGAAGGTCGGCGACACGATCTACGTCGGCCGGGGCGGGCGCACCAACGCGGCCGGGGTGCAGCAAGTGCGGGCCGCCTTCGAGCCGCTGGGCGCGCGGGTGGTGGCCGTACCGGTGAACAAGGTGCTGCATCTGAAGTCGGCGGTCACCGCGCTGCCCGACGGAACGGTGATCGGGCACATCCCGAACGTGGACCGCCCCTCCCTGTTCCCGGGCTTCCTCGCGGTGCCCGAGGAGGCCGGCGCGCACGTGGTGCTGCTCGGCGGCAGCAAGCTGCTGATGGCGGACAGCGCGCCCAAGACGAAGGAACTGCTCACCGATCTCGGCCATCAGGTGGTCACGGTGGACATCAGCGAGTTCGAGAAGCTCGAAGGATGTGTGACGTGCCTCTCAGTGCGACTGCGGGGGCTGTACGCCTGATCGGGTGATCCATCACCCCAACGGCCCCGGGACCTGCGCGTCCCGGGGCTCTTCGGCATGTCCTGGTACAGCTGAGGAACGCCACCTGATCAGCGATCTTTACGCCACGCTTAACCTACGGCTTCGTAACCTACGGCTTCGTAGCCTACGATCTCGTAGGTTCCGGCACCGCTCGCCGGTTCGCCCCCTTCATCCCCCTTTGTACGGCGTCCCCCTGGAGTTCCTGTGACGATCACCTCTCCTCACCTCGGCAGCCCGTCCGTGTGGACCGACGCAAAGCTGCTGTACGCGCTCGAGGAAGTGGTCGAGGAGGAGCTGAACCGCCATCTGAAGGTCGCCAAGGACTGGATGCCCCACGAGTACGTCCCGTGGACCGACGGCCGTAACTTCCCCGGCCTGTTCGAGGACGGCGAGGCCTGGGACAAGGAGCAGTCCAAGGTCACCGAGATCGGCCGTATCGCCCTCGTGGTGAACCTTCTGACGGAGGACAACCTCCCCAGCTACCACCACGAGATCGCCTCGCTCTTCGGCCGGGACGGCGCCTGGGGCACCTGGGTGCACCGCTGGACGGCCGAGGAGGGCCGGCACGGCATCGTGATGCGCGACTACCTGCTCACCTCGCGCGCGGTGGACCCGGACAAGCTGGAGCAGTTCCGCATGTCCCACATGAGCGAGGGCTTCGAGTCCGACAACCGTCACTCGATGCTGCACTCGGTCGCCTACGTCGCCTTCCAGGAGCTCGCGACCCGTATCTCGCACCGCAACACCGGCCACCAGTCCGGCGACCCGGTCTGCGACCGCATGCTGGCCCGCATCGCGACCGACGAGAACCTCCACATGGTCTTCTACCGCAACCTGCTGAAGTCCGCGTTCGAACTCGCCCCCGACCTCACCATGCAGGCCGTTCGGGACGTCGTCGTGAACTTCCGCATGCCCGGCCACGGCATCCCCGGCTTCGAGCGCGCCGCGGCCCAGATGGCGATCGGCGAGGTCTACAACCTCCGTATCCACCACGACGACGTCCTCCAGCCCGTGCTGCGCCACCTGAAGGTCATGGAGATCGACGGACTCGGCCCGGAGGGCCGGCAGGCCCAGGACGAACTCGGCCTGTTCATGGGCGGCCTCGACGCGGAGGCCCTGAAGTTCGACGAGAAGCTGGCCGCGCGCAAGGCGCGGATGGCGGCGCGCGCCGGAGCCTGACCGCGGGCACCAGGGTCCGACCGCACACTGAACACCGAACAGGGCGCACCGAATTGCCGGTGCGCCCTGTCAGTGGCCTGCGGCATCATGCCGCAATGCGTGACCACACCAGGGCGGAACAGGCAGTCGGCTTTCTGCTCGGCCTGATCGACGAGGAAACCGCCGGACGGATCCGGGCACGGACCGGCCTGCCCGGCCCCGAGCGCCCCGAGGCGGTCCGGCGCCGGCTCGACCGCGCGTGGGCCTGGGCCAATGTGCTGCCGGCCTCGGTGGTGCTGTGGGTCCTGGAGGAGGACGACCCGGACCTCAACGCGGTGGTGTGGCGGTTCGTCGGCACCGACGCCGCGCTGCGCCGGGCCGTCGCCCGGGGCCTGCCGTTCGGTCCCGGGCGCACCGAGCCGCTCCCGGTGGACCCCGCCCTGCGGGGCGAGGAACCCGAAGTGCCCGAGAGCTACGTCCGGCACGGCCTCGTGGGCGCACTGCGGGAAGCAACGTCCCTTCAACAGGCCCGGGCGGCGGGGTCCATGGTCCTGACGCGCACCGACTGGGGGGGGCGGTCGCCGATGCGCATGGCGAGCGTCCACTGCCCGGGTTCGCGCGCTGGGCGCTGTCCGTACGCCCGGACTGCCCGCCCACGCTGCGCGAGCAGTTCGGCTCGCACCGCAAGTTCACCCACCGGGTCCGCCGGGCCGGTGTGCTCGAGGGTCCGGCCGAGTACGCGACGGCCCACGGCCCCGCCGTGCACGTCCTGCACGTGCTGTCCATGGGCCATGTGCTGTTCCCGGCCCGGATCAAGGAGGCCGAGGAAGCCCTGCGCCCGCTCGTCCGGGACCATCTGGGCGACCGCAAGGACGCCTGGGCAGTGCTGGCCCAGCTGGTCGACACGTTCCACGGCAGCGCCGCGGAGCTGGTGGCGACCGCGGGCGCCACCGCCTGAGCCGAGGGGCCGAAGGGGGCGGGGCGGCCGGATTCGAACCGGCGTGTTCCGGTTTTGGAGACCGGTGCGCCTGCCTCTGCGCTACGGCCCCACCCTTGCAGCAGAGCGTAATGCCTTGGCCCGTTGTCAGTGCGGGCTGGTACCAATGAAGCACTGGGGGACGCGCGGTACCGGGGGCACGGACGGAGGTGTTCACCGAGGTGCGGCGGAGCTGAGGCGGCTCGGGGGTCCGGCCCCCGAGCCCTGCTCACGCCTCGGGCGGCGCCGTGCGGTGCACGCTGCGGATGGCCGCCACGTCCGCCGGGACGGTCGGTGCGGGTATATGGGCGCTGAGGGCCTCCAGACGGCGCTTGATGCTGGCCGCGATGCCGTTGCCGAGTCGGAAGCGGGTGGCCGTGGTGGCCTGGGCCGCATGGTCGAGAAGGCGGTGCGCCTCGCGGCTGCGCATCCCGGTGTGGGTCAGGACGAGGTGGGCGAGCCGGTGCTCGCCGTCGGCGAGGGCCGCGGCGATGGTCTCGGCGGCCGTCAGGTCGAGCCGGTTGTCCTCCGCTGCGAGCACCGAGGCCGCCCGGACCCGGCCGAGGTCCAGCAGCGTGACGCCGGCCGCGGTCGCCGCCGTCACCAGCCGGGCCGCGGCGGCCGGTCCGATGCCGTTGCTGGCGACGGCCAGACGGGTGAGCCGCCCGTACGGTGCCCGGTCCAGGGCCTCGGCGAGACGGAGCGCGCCCGTATCTCCCAACCGGGCTGCGGACACGTACAGTTCGTCGACCGCGCCCCCGGCGACGACGGCGGCGAGCGCCCGCGCGCCCGACTCCCCCAGCGGGTTGCCGCCGACGAAGAGCCGCTCGATCCGGCGCCCGCCCTCGGCGGCCGCCAGCAGCGCATCGGCCAGGACGGCGGCGCCCGGGGCGTCCAGTCCGGTCTGGACGACGTCTAGGGTGCGCAACGACCGTGCGGACTCGATGAGTTCGGCCGCGGCCTGCCCGCCCCCGCTGCCGAGCGGGTTCCTCTTCAGCCACACGCCGGTGACGACCTGCGGCGAGGCGCGCAGACTGTCGGCGATCCGGCAGGCACCGCCCGCGGTGATCCCGTTGCAGCCGAGATACAGCGTCTCGACGTCCCTCGTGCTCTCGGCGACGGCGGCCGCGCCGTCGTCGCCCAGCGCGTCGGTGCCGAGCAGCAGGTGCCGTACCGGAGACGGCCCTTGGGCGAGGGCGTCGGCGATCAGCGCGGCGCCCTCCGCCCCGACCCCCTGCTTGCACAGGTCGAGCCGCCCGTCGGGCAGCGCCGTACCGGCCGTGAAGTCCAGCCGCTCCCCGGCCGGGCGGCCCGCGCGCAACCAGTCGAGCAGGGGCGCCAGTTCGGCAACAGGACGCGGTACGAGGTACGGGACCCCGGCGAAGCCGCCCGTGTCCGGCTCGGGCTCCTCGCTCACCATTCCGCCTCCCGGTAGTCCTTCAGGAACACCCCCGACAGCGGGTCCCCGGCCTCGCCGCGCACGATCGGGTCGTACACCCGGGCCGCCCCGTCCACGATGTCGAGCGGTGTGCGGAACCCGGCTTCGGCCATACGGGACTTCTTCGGGGCCGGGTTCTCGTCGGTGATCCAGCCGGTGTCGACGGCGCACATGTGCACACCCTGGGCGGCGAGTTCCGCGGCGCTGGTGCGGGTGAGCATGTTCAGGGCGGCCTTGGCCATGTTGGTGTGGGGATGGCCCGGCATCTTGTTGCGGACGGCGAAGCGGCCCTCGACGGCGGTCACATTGATCACGTACCGGCGTGGCTGCGGCGCGGCCAGCAGCAGGGGCAGCAGCCGGTCGCACAACAGCGCCGGGGCAAGGGCGTTGACGAGCTGGGTCTCCAGCACCTCGGCCGGGTCGAGCGCGCCGAGCCGGGCCGACCAGGAGTTCTCCGGAGACGGGTCGGGCAGCAGCCCGGCCTCGTCGGCCTCGCGCAGGGCGACCGGCAGGGCGGCGGCCGAGCCCTCCAGCATCCGCATCGACCGGAACCCGGGCGCCTGCCTGGCCCCCGCGGGCAGCGCGTCGTACTCTCCGGCGGCCAGCAGCGCATACGACTCGGGCGGCCGCCGCACGGTCTGCGCCGCGTTGTTGACGAGGATGTCCAACGGCCGACCTTCCTGCCGCAGTTCCTCGCACAGCCCGAGCACCTGGCGCGGGTCGCGCAGGTCGACGGCGAGGACGGTCAGCCGGTCCAGCCACTTCGCGCTGCCCTCGGCCGCCCGGAAGCGGCGCACGGTGTCGTGCGGGAAGCGCGAGGTGACGAGTACCTCGGCGCCGTCCCGGAGCATCATCAGGGCGAGTTGGAAACCGATCTTCACCCGGCCGCCGGTCAGCAGCGCCCGGCGGCCGCTCAGGTCGGTGCTCAGGGCGCGGCGGGCGGTGTTGTCGGCGGCGCACGCGGGGCAGAGCCGGTGGTAGAAGGTGTCGACCTGTCGATAGGGCGACTTGCAGACGTAGCAGGTGCGCGGCCGGTGGAAGACTCCCCCGGCGCCGGACGCGGCCAACGGGGCGTCCCCGCGGCGGTCCAGGGCGCCGGTCGCGGTCGCCGCCATCGCCGCCGCGTCGGCCGCGGACACCTCGGCGCCCCGCACCTTGCGGCGGCGCAGCCGGCCGTCGCGCGCGAAGGACGCGGCGACCTGCTCGGCCCGCAGTCGCACCGGGTCGTCGACGGGCAGGGCACGCAGCTTGCCCACCACTTGGTGGAAGACCGCCAGTTCCGCCTCGGTGATCGCGTCCGTGATCGTGTCGGTGATCGGCTCGCCCATCCGTACCCGCCCCGTGTCCGCCGTGCCGTGGTCCCGGCCGGATTCGAACCGGCGTATCCACCTTGAGAGGGTGGCGAGTCTGCCTCTGCTCTACAGGACCGAACGACACATCCGGACGCCACATCCGGATGCGCTCCCGGATCCTAACCGCACACCGCGGCCGTGGCCGCACGGATTTACGGACCGCTCGGTATGCGTTCCCGCCCCGTTCGCGCCCTGCCGTGGTCGTGCTCTGCCGTGGATCGGACCGGATTCGAACCGGCGTGTCCTTCAATGCCATGAAGGTGCGCAGGCCTCTGCGCTACCGACCCCCGCACGCCCGGACGACCGGATTCGAACCGGTGTGGTCGCCCTGGCAAGGCGGTGCGCCTGCCTCTGCGCTACGCCCGGACGTGCTCCCGGGTCCTAACGGCCGGTCCGGGGTGACGCACCGTCCGGGCTTCACAGCGACGCACGCCGGAGCTCCAGCCGTTCCTTCTCCGACAGGCCGCCCCAGACGCCGAAGCGCTCGTCGTTGTCGAGCGCGTACTCCAGGCAGGCGGAGCGGATCGGGCACAGGCCGCAGATCCGCTTCGCCTCCCGTACCGAGCTGCCGGGCTCCGGGAAGAAGAAGTCCGCCCCCGTTTGCGCGCACAACGCCTCCTCCTGCCAGGCAAGGTCGGGCGAGGTGATCATTTCGATGTGCATGAGCAGGATCGTCCCGCCCCGCGAAAAACGTTCGATCAACGCCGGGTCAACGCCGCGGCCGGGACGTATACGGGGCCCTCCTGCCGCCCCGATGATGCTCCCGCGGCACACGGCGGCGCACGGCGGCGCGCGGGACCGGATGAAAACAAGCGGAACGCGGCTGGTCACCCAGGGTGGTCACGGTGGGCGGTCCGGTCCGCGGGCGCGCTGCGGCAGCGATTGTCAGTGGGCGGTGCAAGACTCGGCAGTGCACTGAGAACGGGACCCTTTTGAGGAGGGCGAAGATGCTCACCACCCGTTTCGTCAACGGCGCACCCAACTGGATCGACGTCGGCACATCCGACATCGAGGGCGCCACCTCCTTCTACGGCGGTCTCTTCGGCTGGCAGTTCCAGTCGGCGGGGCCCGACTCCGGCGGTTACGGCTTCTTCCAACTGGAAGGCAAGACCGTGGCCGGCGGCATGCAGACCACTCCTGAGCAGGGTCCGCCCTCCTGGACCGTGTACTTCCAGAGCGCGGACGCGCAGGCCACGGCCAAGGCCGCCGAGGGGGCGCACGGCAGCGTGCTGCTCCAGCCCATGGACGTGATGGGGCAGGGCCACATGGCGATCCTGGGCGACCAGGCGGGCGTGCCCTTCGGGATCTGGCAGCCGGGCCGCACCAAGGGCGTGGACAAGGCGAACGAACCCGGTTCGCTGTGCTGGGTCGAGCTGTACACCCCGGACATCGCCGCGGCCGCCGCGTTCTACAACCAGGTGCTCGGTCTGGAGACGTCCGCCATGCCCTTCCCCGGCGGCACGTACACCTGCGTCAATCCCACCGAGGGCGGCGAGGACGCGATGTTCGGCGGAATGGTCCCGCTGGCCGACGACCCCACGGAGGCCGAGGCCGGCGCCTACTGGCTGCCGTACTTCGAGGTCGAGGACACCGACGCCGTGGTCGAAAAGGCGCAGCAACTGGGCGGCAAGGTCCGCATGCCCGCCACGAGCATGGAGGGCGTCGGCCGTATGGCCAAGCTCGCCGACCCGTACGGCGCCCGCTTCGCGGTGATCAAGAGCGAGTCGCAGGGCTGAGACCCCCGCATCTCCGGCGCGGGCGTGAGGCACCCCGGCGCGTCCGAAGCAACGAGGGACGGGCCGGGGCCTACGCAGAGGCGCGCCGTATCAGCATCGTCGGCAGGATCACGCCGGAGGGCGCGTCCGCCGCGGAATCGTCGCGGTTGCCGCGGTCCAGGTCGCGCAGCAGGAGGCGGGCCATCAACCGGCCCATCTCCTCTATGTCCTGACGGATCGTGGTCAGCGGCGGGTCGGTCTGCTCGGCGACGGGCAGCATGTCGTCGAAGCCGATCACGGCGACGTCCTCGGGGACCCTCCGTCCGCTCGCGCGCAGCACGCGCAGCGCTCCGGAGGCGCTGAGGTCGTTCGCGGCGAAGACCGCGTCCACGTCCGGGCAGCGGTCGAGGAGTTCCCGCATGGCGCGCTCGCCGCCGGCCGGGGTGAAGTCGCTCTCCACGATCAGCAGCGGATCCGCGTCCGCCATCACATCCCGGAACCCGTCGAGCCGGTCCACCGCGGAGGTCTGGTCGAGGGCACCGGTGATGTGCGCGATCCGCCTCCGGCCGAGGCCGACGAGATGACGTACGGCCTCGCGGGCCCCGCCCCGGTTGTCGCTGTCGACGTACACCGCGTCGGGCGTCCCGTGGCTCCAGCCGGGCCGGCCGCCGAACACCGTGGGTACGCCCGCGCCCCGGATCAGCCCGGGCAGCGGATCGTCGAGGTGCAGCGAGAAGACGAGCGCGCCGTCGACATGGCCTCCGGCGAGATAGCGGGCCACGCGCGCGTGGTCGTCCCTGCCCTCGGTCAGCAACAGGACCAGTTGGTTGTCGTGCGCCGTCAGCTCCTTGCTGATCCCGCGCAGTTGCAGGGCGAAGAAGGGGTCGGCGAAGACCCTGGTCTCGGGTTCGGCGATGACCACGGCGACGGCGTCGTGCCGCTTCGTCACCAGGCTGCGCGCGGCCTGGTTGGGGACGTAGCCGAGCTCCTCGACCGCCCGCCGGACCCGCTGCACGAGCGGCTCCCTGACTCCGTCCCCGCCGTTGACCACCCGGGACACGGTGGCCCGCGACACCCCCGCCCGCGCGGCCACGGCCTCCAGCGTGGGACGCGGCGCTGTCTCGGTCACTTCGGGACTCCTCCTCGGCGATTGCGGATCAGGATAGCCCCGCGCGAGGGACGGGGTGAGAGCGCTCTCGTCACGGGAAGGGAGTTGCTGCGGGACGGGGCCGGTGAAGACCGCTACGTGCCGGAGAGAAAGCCCGATGACGCCTGACCGCCTCACCCCGTACGCGCGCCGGCCGCGGCCGCACCGGGACCGGAGCGTCTTGCGCAGCACTCTCGACGCACACGGCCGAGTAGGCGGTCCTAGGTCGCGTTCGGCTCCGGCGGTGACGGCTGCTGTTCCTCGCGTCGTGCCCGGCTCGGCTGGACGCGCTTGGGCTCTCCGGGCATCTTCGGGTACTCGGGCGGGTAGGGCAGGTCGCCCAGTCCGTGGTCGTGCTCGTCCTTGCGCGCGAGTTCCAGCAGGGCCTCGAGGGAGAAGGCGTGGTCGTCCATGTCGGCGTGCACATCGCCGAGTTCGGCGAAGCGGGCGGGCATGGTCGCGAGGTCGAAGTCCCGGGGGTGGGCATCGCCCACTTCTTCCCAGCGCAGGGGGGCCGAGACCGGTGCGTGCGGGCGGGGACGCACGGAATAGGCGGAGGCGATGGTGCGGTCTCTGGCGGTCTGGTTGTAGTCGATGAAAATGCGCTCGCCGCGTTCCTCCTTCCACCACTTGATCGTCACGTGGTCCGGCATCCGCCGTTCCATCTCCCGGCCCACGGCGATCGCGGCGCGGCGCACCTGGGTGAAGGTCCAGCGCGGTTCGATGGGCACGAAGACATGCAGCCCACGGCCGCCGGAGGTCTTGGGCCAGCCGCGCAGTCCGCCGAACTCGTCGAGGACGGTGCGCAGTTCGTCGGCGGCACGCACGGCGTCGTCGAAGTCGGTGCCGGGCTGCGGGTCGAGGTCGATGCGGAGCTCGTCGGGGCGGTCGACGTCGGTGCGGCGCACCGGCCAGGGGTGGAAGGTGAGGGTGCCGAACTGGGCGGCCCACACGACGGCGGCCTCCTCGGTGGGGCACATCTCGTCCGCGGAGCGGCCACTGGGAAAGGTGATGTGGGCGGTGGGGATCCAGTCGGGCATGTTCTTGGGCGCCCGCTTCTGGAAGAAGGACTCGCCGGTCACACCGTCGGGGTAGCGCTCCAGGGTGGTGGGGCGGTTGCGCAGGGCGCGCAGGATGCCGGGGCCGACCGCGATGTAGTACCGGGCCAGGTCCAGCTTGGTGAAACCGCGCTCCGGGAAGAAGACCTTGCCCGGGCTGGACAGCCGCACGGTCCGGCCGCCCGCCTCCAGTTCCACCGCGTCACCCATGCGGCCACGGTAGGCGTACCACGCACACCTCGCACACCGGGCGGCAGCCGCGGTATGCGCGCAGAACCGGAGCATTGTTCTACTGGATCACCCAGGTGGTCGCGGAGGCAGCACATGCGCGGCTGCTTCGCTCGCACCTGCGCGGCCCCCTTCCCTCGATGGGCCGGAACGCAGGCCATGACACGCGCGGCACACCCCAGCCACTTCGTGGTGGCCCACCTCGGTCCGAGGAGCGGGGCCTGTCCTGCGGATCATGGGACTACTAGGCTGCGTCGATGGACCGAGTCACCGATGTGCCCGAGAGTCTCGCCCAGTCTGCAGATCCGGCCAGGGTGAACGACTACGACAGCTTCGCCGAGGCGTACGCGGCGGAAACCGAGAACAACCTCGTGAACGCCTACTACGCGCGGCCCGCGATGTTGGCCCTCGCCGGAGACGTGGCCGGTCGCCGGATCCTGGACGTCGGCTGCGGCTCGGGCCCCCTGTCCGCTGCACTGCGCGACCGCGGTGCCATCGTCACCGGCATCGACGCCAGCGCCGGGATGCTGGCCTTGGCAAGGCGGCGGCTCGGTGACGACGTGGCCCTGCACATGGTCGACTTGAGCGACCGCCTGCCGTTCGCCGACGGTGCGTTCGACGACGTGGTCGCGTCGCTGGTGCTGCACTACCTGGAGGACTGGGGCCCGACGCTGGCCGAGTTGCGTCGAGTCCTCAGGCCCGGCAGCCGGCTGATCGCGTCGGTGGACCACCCTTTCGTTGCCTACACGTTCCAGGATCCTCATCCCGACTACTTTGCGACCACCAGCTATTCCTTCGACTGGACGTTCAACGGGCAGTCCGTCCCGATGAGGTTCTGGCGCAAGCCACTGCACGCGATGACCGACGCCTTCACCGCCGCCGGCTTCCGCCTCACCGTCATCGGCGAGCCGCGGCCCGACCCTGCCGCCCGCGAGCTGTTCCCCGACGGCTTCCATGACCTTTCGACCAAAACCTGCTTCCTGTTCTTCGTCGTCGAGGTACCGCCGTCGGCGTTGGCCGAACCGGGATGAGCTGCGGGGCATCGCCCCACTGGCCCGGGGCGACCGCCAGGGCCGGCCGACTGACTGTTTTCGGTCTCTATATGGCAAAAAGTCGTTAATAAAAGCGACCACGCGAACCAGCTGGTACGCGCCCCACACCCCTAAATACAGCTGATGACGGGAATGCGGCACATATACCAAATATGTCATACGTGGCACCATGGAATACGTGGCATTTGGTGCCGAAGACAGGCGAGAGGAGTGCATCATGATCGCCAAGCTGCTCGGCAGGCTGTCCTTCACCCGCCACTACGGCGCATACGGGGCCCACGAATGGGACGCGTACGCGGGCGACGACGGGGTCTGACCGCACTACCGGCGGGCGCCCCCGGGCGCCCGCCGACTCCCAGCCACGCTCCCGCCGATATCGGCCTGGACAGGTGCGAGAGCCAGGGACGATCTCATGGGCCGAATGAATGAGCCGCCGCGGTTGCCCGAAGGCAGCTTCGCCGCCTGGAGCCGCGACCGGCTGGCAGTGGCGCGCCGTGGCGCTGACGAGTGCGGGGACGTCTGGCAGTTGGAGCCGGGTGTCTACGTAGCCGCTACGGCTGGGCCGTGTGAAGAAGTGCTGCGCCGCGCGCAGGACTTCCCCAAGGCATCCTCGCCTCTCTTCCCTCCGTTGAAACGGTCGAGCGGAACACCGACGCCCGAGGAACGTGCGTACGCTCACGCCGCCCGCATGCGCGGACTACGCCCGCAGGCAGTTGCGGCCCGGATCGGTGAGATTGCGCCCCAGGCCGCTCTGTTTGCCGACCATTGGCCCACGGGCCAGGACGTCGAGATCCTGCCCCCGGTCCGGCACGCCCTGGCAGAGATCGGCGTGAACTACCTCTTCTCCGATGACGCTCCCACCCTGCTGCCCTTCGCCGCACAGCTCTTCCTGGCCCGGGAGGTGCTCGCACGCCCCTCGCGCTGGGCATGGCCGCACTGGATCCCCACACCGGCACGGCGGTTCCGGACGCGGCAGCAAGTCGCCTTCACCGACGCTTTGCGGCCCATCGTCCGCCGGCGCCGTGCATCGGGCCGGCTCGGTGACGACATGCTGGGACAGATGCTCCGGCCCTCCTCCCGCTACGGCCTGCTGCCGGACGAGGCCGTCCTCGACACTCTCCCCGGAATCACCGTCGCCACCTTCGAGACACCTTCCCGGGCAGCCGGATGGATCCTGCTCCACCTGGCCCGGCACCCTCGCGCAGCGGACCGCGTCGCGGCCGAAGCCGCCCTGCTGCCCGCGGACCCGGCCGCGACGACCAGCACCCACCTCGAGAGCCTGCAGTACACCCAGGCACTGGTACGCGAGGTGCTCCGACTGCACCCCCCGAGCTGGCTGCTGACCCGGCGCGCCGGGCGACAGACCGAGCTCGCCGGCTACACCATCGACGCCGGGTCCACCGTTCTCGTCTGCCCCTACACCGCCCACCGCGACGCACGGGAATACTCCGAGCCGGACCAGTTCCGGCCCGAGCGCTGGCTCGATGCTTCGGGCTCGCCGGCGAAACCCGGGGTCTTCCTGTCCTTCGGTACCGGGCCGCACGGCTGCGAGGGAGCCTCTCTGGCCATGGCGATGCTCACGCTCCTGACTGCGCATACCGCCCGCCGCTACCGCTTGAGCGAGCCGCCCGGACCGGAACCCGGCTACCAGGTCGCCACCTTCGAAGGCCTCGCGACAGTCGGCCTGCGCCTGCGTGCCACCCTGCGCAGCTGAGGGCAGTCCTGCTTTCAGTCACGGTGTCGCTGTGCCGGTGCCCAAGGACGTAGCCGGCCTGCCGGACACGGAACCCGGCACGGTGGTCCTGACGATGACGGGCCATTGGATGACGAGCCATTACCGGGACCAGCACGGCGAGCCGACCGAGTACGCCGTAGACCGCCTCGGAGTCGGCCGCAACCTGTCCTCGGAGTACGGCCCCTTGGTCATGGGGGCGTCTCACACACGTTTCGCAGGCAGTGCGGTGGAGGACTGGTCGCGATGCCGTTGACCTGCACTTCCACCGTCGCCATGCGCAAAAGGCGACCTGTGTGAGCCTTGAGTAGGCTCGAAGCATGGATCTGCCGGTGATGCCGCCCGTGAAGCCGATGCTCGCCAAGTCGGTGGCGAAGATCCCGCCGGACATGCACTACGAGGCGAAGTGGGACGGTTTCCGGGCGATCGTGTTTCGTGACGGGGACGAGGTCGAGCTCGGCAGCCGCACGGGGAAGCCGCTGACCAGGTACTTTCCCGAGCTGGTCGCGGCGTTGAAGGAGCGGTTGCCCGAGCGCTGCGTGCTGGACGGCGAGATCGTGATCGCCCGGGAGGGGCGGCTCGACTTCGACGCGCTGACCGAGCGCATCCACCCGGCGGACTCCCGGGTGCGCATGCTGGCGGAGCGGACGCCCGCCTCCTTCGTCGCGTTCGACCTGCTGGCACTGGCCGACGAGTCGCTGCTGGACGTCCCCCTGACGGACCGCCGGGCGCTCCTCGCCAGGGCACTGTCCGGCGTGACGGCACCCGTCCATCTGGCACCGGCGACAACCGACATCGACGTGGCGCAGCAGTGGTTCGAGCAGTACGAGGGGGCGGGCCTGGACGGGGTCGTCGCCAAGCCGCCCGGTGTGCGCTATCTGCAGGACGAGCGGGCGATGTTCAAGATCAAGCACGAGCGTACGGCGGACGTCGTCGTGGCGGGCTACCGCTTCCACAAGAGCGGTCCTGTGGTGGGCTCACTGCTGCTCGGGCTCTACGACGACCAGGGCGCTCTTCAGCACGTGGGTGTGTCCGCCGCGTTCGCGATGAAGCGCCGCGCCGAGCTGGTCGAGGAGCTGGAGCCGCTGCGGATGACGGACGTGGCAGGGCATCCGTGGGCGGCCTGGTCTCAGGAGGCCGCGCACGAGTCGGCCCGGCTGCCCGGGGCCCCCAGCCGCTGGTCGGGCAAGAAGGATCTGTCCTGGGTGCCGCTCAGGCCGGAGCGGGTGGCCGAGGTGGCGTACGACCACATGGAGAACGGGGTCCGCTTCCGGCACACGGCCCGCTTCCGCCGCTGGCGCCCGGACCGCACGCCCGAGAGCTGCACCTACGCCCAACTGGAGGAACCGGTGCGCTACGACCTCGTTGAGATCCTCGGCACCCCCGGCTGACCGGCTTCGGACCGGGACCTGCGGGCGCGTGCGGCACGCCGGGACGGGGGGTGCGCCGATCGGCCCATCCGGCAAGCCCGATCGGCATCACGCGGGTATGGCCATCGATGAACTTACAAGCGCACAATCGACGGCACAGACTTGGTGGCAACGGTGGGCATGGGGCACAGAGCGCGCTCGGGGCGCGGCACGACGACAGCATTTCTGGCCGCCGCGCTGACGGCTTCTCTCGCGGCGGGCTGCACATCGGGACACGGCCACGGCCCGGTCGACGACGGCCGCGCCGGGAACGGCGGACCGGCCTCGCCGGGACCGGGCGGCGGCACCGGCCAGGTGCTCGCGGTGAAGATCGACAATGCGCCCGAGGCCCGCCCGCAGACGGGGCTGGACTCCGCGGACGTCGTGTACGCGGAACAGGTCGAGGGCGGGCTGAGCCGGCTGATGGCGGTGTACGCGACCAAGCTGCCGAAGGTCATCGGGCCGGTGCGCAGCGCCCGCGAATCCGATCTGGAGCTGCTGCGCCAGTTCGACCGGCCGACGCTCGCCTTCTCGGGGGCGCAGACCAAGCTGCTACCGCTGATCGACAAGGCGCCGCTGCGGCCGGAGACACCCGACAACGCGTCCGGCGCCTTCTTCCGCGGCAGCGACAGGACCGCGCCGCACAACCTCTATCTGCACCCGGACCGGCTGCTGTCCGCCACGCCGGGCGCGGCCGCGCTGAGCACCGGCTTCCACTACGGCGCGGCTCCGGCGGGCGGGCGGCCCGAGACCTCGCGCACCGTGCGCTACCCCTTGGCCGCGTTCACCTTCACCTGGTCCGCCGACCGGCACCGCTGGCTGGTCGGGATGGACGGCACCGCCACGCATACGGCCGACGGGAAGCGGCCGGCTCCCGCGACGGTCGTCGTGCAGTACGTGAAGGTGCACGAGTCCGCGTACCACGACGTCCTCGGCAACAACACGCCGTACACCGAGACGGTCGGCACGGGGAAGGCGGAGGTACTGCGGGACGGCCGCGCCTTCGACGCGACCTGGACCCGCCCGGCCGCGGCCGACGGCACGAAGTTCACCACCGCCGACGGCGCGCCCATGAACTTCGCCAGGGGCCAGGTATGGGTGGTGTTCGCACAGTCCGACCATTGATCGCGCGGCCCGGGGACTGATCGACCGGTCCAGGACCGATCAGGTCTGGGCGACGACCTGATCCGCCGGATTGCGGAGCCCCTCCGCCGCGTCCGAGACCCGGCGGATCAGGTCGAAGAACACCGTCTGCTCCTCGGCGGAGAGCGGAGCGAGGAAGACCTGGTTCATCCGAGCCGTGCGCACCGTGAGCTTGCGGTGGGTGCGCAGCCCGTCGTCCGTGAGGCGCAGCAGGAAGCGCCGGCCGTCCTGCGGGTCGCGCACCTTGTCGAGGAGTCCGCGGCGGGACAGACGGCTGATCACCTCGGCGATCGTCGACCGGTCCAGGCCCACTCGCTCCCCCACCGTGCGCTGGTCGAGACCGGGCTCGGCGACGAGCGTGTTCAGGACCGCGAACTGCGGCGAGGTGATCTCCTCCGAGACCATCGTGTTCCACAGCAGGTAGTGCGCCTGCTGCAGCCGCCGGGCCAGGTGCCCGGGGTGGGTGGTGAGATCCACCGCGGCCATGTGTGCTCCCGAGGGTCGAATTCGTTTGTGTACTGAACGATACTCGCCTCCCGCTCGCCTGTCTGCGACCAGGTTCGGCATCATGCAAGCTCTTGACGGGTCGGCATCGCGGTGGCAGCGTGAGGAGCACCTCGCTGAAATACTCAGTACCCTGATTAATTGGCGGCCTCCTCCGCGGTCGGGGCGGCAGGAAGAGATGGGGCTTCACGTATGGACAAGGTGGTCGCCACGGCCGTGGAGGCGGTGGCCGATGTGCCGGACGGCGCGTCGTTGGCGGTGGGCGGCTTCGGGCTCAGCGGTGTGCCGAATGTGCTGATCCAGGCCCTGTACCAGCGGGGTGTGGACGGCCTGTCGGTGGTCTCGAACAACTGCGGGGCGATGGAGTCGGGCCTTGCCGTACTGCTGGCCGCGAGGCGGATCGCGCGGGTCACCGGGTCGTACATCGGGGCGAACAAGGAGTTCGCACGGCAGTACCTGGCCGGGGAGCTGGAGGTGGAGCTGATCCCGCAGGGCACACTGGCGGAGCGGCTGCGCGCCGGGGGCGCCGGGATTCCGGCGTTCTACACCCCGGCCGGAGTGGGTACGCAGGTCGCGCAGGGCGGACTGCCGTGGCGGTACGACGGCTCCGGCGAGGTGGCGCTGGCGTCGCCCGCGAAGGAGGTGCGGGAGTTCGACGGCACGGAGTACGTGCTGGAGCGCGGGATCCGTACCGACTTCGCGCTGGTGCGGGCGGCCAAGGGCGACCGGCACGGGAATCTGGTGTTCAACAAGTCCGCCCGCAACTTCAACCCGCTGGCCGCGATGGCCGGGCGGGTGACGGTGGCCGAGGTGGAGGAACTGGTCGAGCCCGGTGAGATCGATCCGGATGCGGTGCATCTGCCGGGGATCTTCGTACAGCGGGTGGTGGCGCTGACGGCCGAGCAGGCGGCGGACAAGCACATCGAGCAGCGGACGGTGAGTTCCTGATGGCCTGGACACGTGAGCAGATGGCGGCACGGGCGGCCCGCGAACTCGAGGACGGCCAGTACGTCAACCTCGGCATCGGACTGCCGACGCTGATCCCCAACCATCTCCCCGAGGGCGTCGAGGTGGTGCTGGAGTCGGAGAACGGGATTCTGGGCACCGGCCCCTACCCGACCGAGGATCAGGTCGATGCGGATCTGATCAACGCCGGCAAGGAGACCGTCACGGTCCTGCCGGGCGCCTCCTACTTCGATTCGGCGCTGTCCTTCTCGATGATCCGGGGTGGGCACATCGACGCCGCGGTGCTCGGCGCGATGCAGGTGTCGGCGAGCGGGGACCTGGCGAACTGGGCCGTCCCCGGCAAGCTGGTCACCGGGATCGGCGGGGCGATGGACCTGGTGCACGGCGCGCGCACCGTCATCGTCGTCATGACGCACACCGCGAAGGACGGCTCGCCGAAGATCCTCGAGGAGTGCACGCTTCCGCTCACGGGCAAGGCGTGTGTGAACCGGGTCATCACCGACCTCGGCGTCCTGGACGTCACCGACGCCGGCCTGCTGCTCGTGGAGTGCGCGCCGGGCGTCGAGGTGGCAGAGATCATGACGAAGACCACCGCGAAGGTGCACCTCCCCGAGGAGATCCGGTCATGAGGGACGTCTACATCGTCGATGCCGTGCGCACACCGATCGGCCGCTACAACGGCGGTCTGTCCGCGGTGCGTCCGGACGATCTGGCCGCCCATGCGGTCCGCGAACTCCTCGCCCGCACCCCGGACCTGGACCCGTCCCGTATCGAGGACGTGTACTTCGGCAACGCCAACGGCGCCGGCGAGGAGAACCGCAACGTCGCCCGCATGGCCGCCCTCCTGGCCGGTCTGCCGACCTCCGTGCCCGGAGTGACCGTCAACCGGCTGTGCGCCTCCGGTCTCGAAGCCGTGATCCAGGCCGCCCGGGCCATCGCGGCCGGCGATGCGCACATCGCTCTCGCGGGCGGCGTCGAGTCCATGACCCGCGCCCCCTACGTCCTGCCCAAGAACGACCGGCCCTTCCCCGCCGGGCACGCCGAGCTGTACTCGACCACGCTGGGCTGGCGCATGGTCAACCCGCGGATGGACCCGCAGTGGACCGTCCCGCTCGGCGAATCGGCCGAACTCATCGCGGACAAGCACAAGATCAGCCGCGAGCGGCAGGACGAGTTCGCCCTGCACAGCCATCGCAAGGCCGCCCTGGCGCAGACAGCGGGCCTGTTCGCCGCGGAGCTCGCCCCGGTCCCGGTCCCGCGGCGCAAGGGCGATCCGGTCGACTTCGCCGCCGACGAATGCGTACGGCCCGACGCCTCCCTCGCCGCGATGGCCGGGCTCAAGCCTTCCTTCCGCAGCGACGACGGCACCGTGACGGCGGGCAATGCCTCCCCGCTCAACGACGGTGCCGCGGCCCTGCTCCTGACCGACGAGGAGGGCCTGAAGGCCACCGGCCGCGAGCCGCTCGCCCGGGTCGGCGCCACCGGCGTCTCGGCGATCGATCCGCACTACTTCGGCCTCGCCCCCGTCGAGGCCGTCAACCGCGCACTCACCAAGGCGGGCCGCACCTTCGACGACCTGTCCGTGCTCGAACTCAACGAGGCCTTCGCCGCCCAGGTGCTCGGCTGTGTCGCCGAATGGCCCGAGTTCGACCCCGCCGTCCTCAACCCCCAGGGCGGAGCCATCGCCCTCGGTCATCCGCTCGGCGCCTCCGGTGCACGGCTCGCGGGCACCGTCGCCCACCAGCTCGCCCGCCGCGGCTCCGGCACCGGCGTCGCCACCCTCTGCATCGGCGTGGGCCAGGGCCTCGCCCTCGTCCTCGAACGCTAGGAACCCCCTCATGGCTCTCACCCAGTACGACATCGACCAGGAGATGGCGGCCGAACACGCCGCCTACGAGAAGCGGGTCGCCGACGGCGCCCCCGTCGAGCACCATCCGCGCCGCGATTACGCCCCGTACCGCTCCTCGGTACTGCGCCATCCCCAGCAGCCGCCGGTCGCCATCGACGTAGCCAAGGACCCGGAACTGGTGGAGTTGCACTCCCCCGCCTTCGGCGAGCGCGACATCACCGAGACCGACAACGACCTCACCCGGCAGCACACCGGCGAGCCGATCGGTGAGCGCATCACCGTCTCCGGCCGGCTGCTGGACCGCAACGGACGCCCGGTCCGGGGACAGCTGATCGAGATCTGGCAGGCGAACTCGGCCGGCCGCTACGCCCACCAGCGCGAGCAGCACGACGCCCCGCTGGACCCGAACTTCACCGGTGTCGGGCGCACCCTCACCGACACCGACGGCTGCTACCGCTTCACCACCATCCAGCCCGGCCCGTACCCCTGGCGCAACCATCTCAACGCCTGGCGCCCGGCGCACATCCACTTCTCGCTGTTCGGTTCGGCGTTCACCCAGCGGCTCGTGACGCAGATGTACTTCCCGAACGACCCGCTCTTCCCGTACGACCCGATCCTGCAGTCCGTGACGGACGACGCGGCCCGGCAGCGACTGGTGGCGACGTACGACCACAGCCTGTCGGTGCCGGAGTTCTCGCTCGGCTACCACTGGGACGTCGTGCTGGACGGCCCCGCCGCCACCTGGCTCGAGGAAGGACGCTGACCTGCCATGACGAAGATCGACACCAGCAGGCCGGAGAGCGTACTGCCCACCCCGTCGCACACGGTCGGCCCCTTCTACGGATACGCGCTGCCGTTCCCCGGCGGCGGTGACATCGCGCCGGTCGGCCACCCGGACACGATCACCGTCCAGGGCCACGTGTACGACGGTGGGGGCAACCCGCTGCCCGACGCCCTCGTGGAACTGTGGGGCCCCGATCCCGACGGCCGGGTGCCCCAGGTCGACGGCTCGATCCGGCGCGACCCGGCGACCGGCGGCTATCTCGGGCGCAACGGCGTGGAGTTCACGGGCTGGGGCCGGATCCAGACGGACGCCAACGGACACTGGTACGCGCGCACGCTGCGGCCCGGCGCGCTCGGCCGCAACGCGCCCTACCTCAGCGCCTGCGTCTTCGCGCGCGGGCTGCTCGTCCTTCTGTTCACCCGGATCTATCTGCCCGGTGACGAGGCGGCGCTCGCCGCCGACCCGCTGCTCGCCCGGCTGGACGAGGAGCGACGCGGCACGCTGATCGCCGCCGACCAGGGCCGGGGAACGTACCGTTTCGACATCCGCCTTCAGGGCGAAGGCGAGACGGTCTTCCTGGAGTTCCAGTGACCCCTGACGAGTCCGACGCCGGCCTGCTGGCCCCCGGCCGGGCCGGTTCGCCCGCCGAGGCCGCGACCAGCGACACCGCGTATCTGCGGGCGCTGCTGGACGCGGAGGCCGCGCTGACCCGCGCCCAGGCCGGGCTGGGGCTCGCGCCGGACGCCGCGGCGGCCGCGGTGACCGAAGCCACCGACCCCGGCCGCTTCGACGTACGTTCCCTCGCCGAGCGGTCCCGGGGCGGCGGGAACCCGGTGATTCCCCTGGTCGCCGATCTGACCCGGGCGGTCGGCGAGGAGTACGGCCCCTACGTCCACCGGGGCGCCACGAGCCAGGACATCCTGGACACGGCGACGATGCTGGTCGCCGCACGCACCCTGGACCTGGTCCTCGCCGACCTCGCCCGCACCGAGCGCGCGCTGGCCCGCACGGCCGCGGAACATCGCGACACGCCGATGCCGGGGCGCACGCTCACCCAGCATGCCGTACCCACGGCCTTCGGGCTCAAGGCGGCCGGCTGGCGCTCCCTGGTGCTCGACGCCCGGGACCGGGTCGCCCGGGTCAGGGACTCGCTGCCCGCCCAACTCGGCGGCGCCGCGGGGACCTTGGCGGCGTTCGGGGCGTACGGCGCCGCGGACCCGAGTGCGCTGACGCAGGCGTACGCGCGTGAACTCAGCCTCATCCCACCGCTGTTGCCCTGGCACACCTTGCGCACCCCGATCGCCGACCTCGCCGGTGCCCTGGCCTTCACCGCTGGGGCGCTGGGCAAGATCGCCGTGGATGTGCTCACCCTCTCCCGCACCGAGATCGCCGAGGTCACCGAGGGCAGCGGCGGCGGTTCCTCCGCCATGCCGCACAAGGCGAATCCCGTACGGTCCACCCTGGTCGCGGCCGCCGCCCGGCGCGCGCCGCAGCTCGCCGCCACGCTGTACGGGTCGGTGGCGGCGGAGGACGAGCGGCCCGCCGGGGCCTGGCACGCCGAGTGGGAGCCGCTGCGGGACCTGCTCCGGCTGGCCGGCGGTGCGGCCCGTGACACCGCGGAGCTGGTCGAGGCGCTGCGGGTGAACCCGGAGGCGATGCGCGCACACCTCGGGCTGACCCGCGGGCTGATCGTCTCCGAGCGGCTCTCCGCCGAACTGGGGGCCGTCCTCGGCCGCGCCCGCGCGAAGGAACTGCTCACCGAGCTCGCCCGCCGTACCCGCACCGAGGGCGGTACCCTCGCCGAACTCCTCTCCGAGGAACCGGAATTGAAGGGCATCGACCTCGACGAGCTCACCGATCCAGCCCGCAGTACCGGCTTCGCCGGTGCCCTCACCGACCGTGCTCTGGAGCGACGTTGACCAGGAAGCTACTCCACCACCGCACCGAGGGGCCCGCCTCGGCTCCTGCCCTGCTGCTCGGACCGTCGCTCGGCACCTCGTACGCGCTCTGGGACGCGGTCGCGCCCGAGCTGTCCATCACCCACCGGGTCGTCCGCTGGGATCTGCCGGGGCACGGCGGTTCGGCACCGGATCTGATCCACGCCGGGGCCACGGTCGGCGACCTGGCGGAGCTGGTGCTCGAGCTCGCCGACTCCCTGGGCATCGAGCGGTTCGCCTACGCCGGTGTGTCGCTCGGCGGCGCGGTGGGGCTGCACCTCGCCGTACACCGTCCCGAGCGGCTGGAGTCCCTGGCCGTCATCTGCTCCTCCGCCCACTTCAACGGTGCACGGCCGTGGGAGGAGCGGGCCGAGCAGGTCCGCCGGGAGGGGCTGGACCGGCTGGTGGAGAGCGCCGACGCCCGCTGGTTCACGCCCGGCTTCACGGTGCCACGGCTCGTCCAGGATCACCGGGACGCCGATCCGGAAGCGTACGCCGCCTGCTGTGACGCGCTGGCCGCCTTCGACGTGCGCGACCGGCTCGGCGAGATCCTCGTACGGACCCTGCTCGTCGCGGGCCGGCAGGACCCCGCGACCCCGCCCGCCCATCTGCGGGAGATCGCGGACGCGGTGCCGGGAGCCGCCCTCGTGGAGCTGCCCCACGCCTCGCACCTGGCACCCGCGCAGTGTCCGGAGGCCGTCCTGACGGCACTGCGGACCCACCTCGGCGGGGGCGCCCGCCGGGGGATGGCGGTGCGCCGTGAGGTGCTCGGCGATGCGTACGTCGACCGGGCGCAGGCCCGGCAGACCCCGTTCACCGCCCGCTTCCAGGACTTCATCTCCCGGTACGCGTGGGGCGAGGTCTGGACCGACCCGACGCTCTCGCGCCGTGAGCGCAGCATGATCACGCTGACGGCGCTGGTCGCGCACGGTCACTACGACGAGCTCGCGATGCATGTGCGGGCGGCCCGGCGAAGCGGGCTCACGCCCGAGGAGATCGGCGCGGTGCTGCTGCAGACCGCCGTGTACTGCGGGGTCCCGGCGGCGAACTCGGCGTTCGCGACGGCCCAGCGGGTGCTCGCCGAGGAGGAGACCGAGAAGGAGGCAGGGGACGGGCCCGGGGAGGAGTCCGGCCGAGGGTGACCCTGCTGGGCGTAGCTTCAGCGGCACCACGCGACCGACGCCGAAGCGTGCCTAGGGTGGAGATATGTCCACTGTTCTGATCACCGGCGCCACCTCCGGACTCGGCCGTTACGTCGCCTTCGAGCTGGTCCGCTCCGGCCACGTCGTGCTCGCCCACGGCCGTGACCCGGAGCGGACGCAGCGGCTCGTCGAGGAGCTGCGTGCCGAGGGCGAGGCCGAGGGCTTCGTCGCGGACCTCGCTTCGCTCGCACAGGTGCGCGAACTGGGCGCCCGGGTGGCGGAGGCGCGGCCCGGGCTCGACGTGCTGATCAACAACGCCGGGGTGGGCGCAGGGCCGCGCGGCTCCGGCCGTGAGCTGAGCGTCGACGGGCACGAGCTGCGGCTGGCCGTGAACTACCTCGCCCCTGTCGTGCTGACCCGCGCCCTGCTGCCGGTGCTGCGCGCGAACGCGCCGTCCCGGATCGTGAATGTCGGCTCGGTCGGCCAGGAGCCGCTCGACTTCGCCGACCCGGAGCTCACCCGCGGCTACAGCGGCGTGTCGGCGTACTGCCGCAGCAAGTTCGCCCTCGCCGCCCATACGTTCTCGCTGGCCGAGGAGCTGGCGGGCAGCGGTGTGTCGGTCAATGTGCTGCACCCCGCGACCTACATGGACACCGCGATGGTCCGCGAGGGCGGGATCACCCCCTGGAACACGGTCGCGGACGGAGCGACGGGCGTCCTGGCCCTGGCCACCAGGGACTTGGGCTCGGGCGGATATTTCGACGGCACGCGGTCGGCACGGGCGCACGAGGGGACGTACGACCCCGATGTGCGCAAGCGCCTGGAAGCGGTCACCGTGCAGCTGCTGGCGATCTGAGACGGCGCGGTCAGAGCAGTCCCCGGCCCGTCTCCAGTACCTCCCTCGCCTGCGTCACCAGCCCGTCCGCCCCGCACGAGCGCGCGAGTGCCAGGCCCCGGTTGAGCTCGGCGACCGAACGGGCTGCGATCCCGTACTCGACGCGGGCGGCCGCGTGTTCGTACTGGCAGGGCGAGGCCTCCAGATAGGCGACGGCCTGCGCGGCCAGCCGCACCGCGCGCTGCCCGGTCTCCAGGGCGGCCGCACAGCGCAGGGCCTCGCCGATGGCGGTGTCCGTGCCGAAGCGCTCGGCCTGGCGGCGGGCCTCGGTGGCCAGCCGGGCGGCGCGCGGCGGGTCCTGCACGGCCAGGGCCTTGGCGAGGTCGACGGCCCAGGGCGCGAGGACCGGATTGTGGCCGCCCCGGGAGGCCGCCGTCTTCTCGGCCGCCTCCAGTTCGTTGATGCCCTCCTCGGTACGGCCGACGGCGAGCAGCAGCCGGCCGCGCACGGAGCGGGTGTCGGGCAGCACGATCGTCGACGGGTAGGGCGGTGCGAAGCCGTACTGCTCGGCCACCGCCCAGGCCTCGTCCACATGGCCGCGGGCCAGCAGCGTGTCGACGAGCCCGCAGGTCGCCGACCAGTACAGGGGCAGGCCGCGGCCGACCCGTTCGGCCAGTGCGAGGGACTCGCGCAGGATGGTCTCCGCGTCCCTGAGGCGGCCCTGCCGGCGGTAGGCGAGGCCGAGGAACGCGTTCGCCAGGGAGAGGTGGCCGCCGCTCCAGCCCGCGGTGGTGTAAGCGCGTAAGGCCTCGGCGAACAGGCTCTCGGCGCGGTCGAGCCGGTCGGCGTAGGTGTACGAACTGCCCAGCATCATCAGCAGTTCGACGCCCCACTCGGTGTCGGTCCAGCCCAGGCCGGGGGCGAGGCGGCCGTTCACGAGGGCGCGGTCGCACAGTTCGGCGACCTCCTCCACGCTCTCGCCGTGGGTCATGGCGTCGAAGCCGCGCAGGATCAGCAGGGCGCGCTCGGAGTTGTCGCGGCCGGTGCAGGTCCGGGCGAGGTCGGCGAGTCGTTCGGAGCGGCCCGGTGAGGCCGTCTCGCCGTGGATGCCCTCCCACATGAACTGCACGGCCTGCAGCCGCATCCGGGCGGGCCCGGGTTCGTGGCGGGCGGCCTCTGCCTCGACCGTGCGGACGGCCTCCTCCAGCTGGTTGTTGTGGAGCAGCGCCTGGGAGAGGCGGAAGACGGCGTCGACGCGTTCGTCGCCGTCGAGGCCGGGCATGCCGAGCGCGCTCTGCAGATGGTCGATCGTGGTCGCGGGCGCGGTCAGCAGCGTGGCGCAGCCCAGTTCGTAGAGCACACGCGCGTGGACCTCGGGCACGGGCGGTTCGACCAGGGCGCGTTCCAGACAGCGACGGGCCGCGTCCGGGGCGCCGACGGCGAGGTGTTCCCGGGCCGCCTCGCGGAGCTGCTCGACGAGTTCCTCGTCGTCGTCCGGGTGCACCTGGAGGAGGTGCCGGGAGGCCGCGGCGGCACCGCGCCCGGAGTCGGTGACGACCTGGGCGGCGATGCCGTGCATGGCGGTGCACAGGGCCTCGGGGATGGAGTTGTAGACGGCGGAGGCGATCAGCGGGTGGACGAACTCCAGGTCGCCGTCCTCGGGCCGGGCGGCGGCGGGGTCTGGTTCGGTGAGGATGCGGGCGCTGCACAGCAGTTCGGCGCAGCGTTGCGCGTCGTCCATGCTCATGGTGGCGAGCTGCGCGACCAGGTCCACGGTGATGCCCGTGCCGAGGATGGCGGCCGCCCAGGCGAACCGGGTGGCGTCGATGCCGAGGCCCTCCAGCCGGGCGACGAGTCCGCCGCCGCGGGCGGAGCGGTTCAGCGGGCGGAGTTCACCGGCGTGGGTCTCGACCGGCTGGAGGTCGCTGTCCTGCACCTTGGCGAGCAGTTCAATGGTCTCGTACGGGTTGCCGCCGGTGACGGCCCAGACCTCGCGGCAGAACGGGGCGTCGGCGTACCGGCCGAGCGTGGCACGGGTGAGTCCGGCGGTGGCGTCCGGGGTGAGGGCGCTCAGATTGCTGACGGGGCGGCCCGCGGTGGCGGCGATCGCGTCGAGGTAGCGGGCGCTGTCACCGGACACCTCACCGGGCCGGCGGGCGACCACGACGAGGACGGACAGATCGTCGAGGCGCTCGGCGAACGCGGTGAGCCAGCGCAGGGTCTCCTGGTCGGCCCAGTGCGCGTCGTCGACGAGGAGCACCAGCGGCCACTCCCGTTTGGCCAGTCTCCGTACGGCGGCGACCAGGCCGTCGCACACACCCTGCGGGTCGGCCTGCCGCTCGCCGGGTTCCGCTATGCCGAGCGCGGGCCCCGCGATGTCGTACCAGTCGCCGAGGTACTCGCGGGCCTCCTCCGGCATCAGCGAGACCAGCGCGGGCTGCAGCAGCTGCCGTACCACGTTGAACGGGACGGACTTCAGGGTCTCGCCGCCGCGGGTGGACCACACCGTGCAGCCGCGTCGTTCGGCGACACGGCGCGCCTCGGACAGGAGCGCCGTCTTGCCGAGTCCGGCGTCGCCCCGGAACACGAGCAGGTTCCCGGAGGACGAACGGTCCGCGCACAGGGCGTCGAGCGCCTGTGCGACGGCGGCGATCTCCGCGTCGCGCTCCCACAGGGAAGGCGAAGCGGCCACTGGGGGCCGTGCCTCCGTCATCCCGTTACCTCCCCGGTGTCGCCCGAACGACGTACAGACCACGAGCGTAGCCGTCGGATTGGCTGTGTGGAGGCCGCTCCGGGCACGTGTTGCCGCGACGGGTGAACAGGGACGCGTGAGGACGACGTGCCCCTGCCCGGACCTGCCGCTGTGGAGTCGACGGACCGTCAACAGGGCTGGGAATGAAGCTGATTTTCGAAGATCGCCGGACCCCGGAACAGGCGTCGTCCGTAAGGGCGCTGACCGCGGGGTCGGTGGGCAATTTCATCGAGTGGTACGAGTTCGGTGCCTACGGCTATTTCGCGACGGTCGTCGCGCAGAAGTTCTTCACACCGGAGGGCGGTGGCGCGGTCGAGGGGCTGGTGAAGGCATACGCCTCCTTCGCCCTGGCGTTCTTCTTCCGGCCGGTCGGCGCGGCCCTCTTCGGGCGGCTGGGCGACCGGATCGGGCGGCGGCCGGTGCTGATCCTGGTGGTGACCCTGATGACCGGGGCGACCACGCTGATCGGCGCGCTGCCGACCTACGCCACGGCCGGCGCCCTGGCCCCCTGGCTGCTCACCCTTCTGCGGGCCGTTCAAGGGCTGTCCGCGGGAGGCGAGTTCGGCGGCGCGGTGTCGGCGATGACGGAGTTCGCCCCGCCGGGCCGGCGCGGGCTGTACGGCGCGTGGCAGTCGTTCACCGTGGCTCTGGGACTGCTGGGCGGGGCGGGCGCGGCGGTCGCTCTGGCGACCGTGCTGACCGAGGATCAGTTGAACGCCTGGGGCTGGCGGTTGCCGTTCCTGCTCGCCTTGCCGATGGGGCTGGGGGCGTTGTGGCTGCGGGTCCGGCTGGAGGAGACACCGTCGTTCAGGGAGCGGGCGCCGGAAGCGGAGCGCCTGCCCGTGCGCGAGGTCGTGCGGGCCGTCGCGCTGGGGGCCGGACGGGTGATGGGCTGGTCGGCGGCCGGGTACACCTTCCTCGTCGTCCTGCCGTCGTATCTCCAGACCGCGCTGCACGCGGACTTCCGGCAGGCGCTGACCGCCACGGTCCTGGCCAATCTGGGCTTCGCGGCGGCGATCCTCCCCGCGGGCCTGCTCAGTGACCGGATCGGGCGGCGGCCGGTGATGCTGACGGGGGCGGTGCTGGTGGTGGGGGCGGCGGTGCCGCTGTTCAACCTCCTGCAGAGCGAGGGGACTTCGCCTCTCGTGAAGGACGCGGCCCTGTGCGCCGCCGGGGCGGTCGTGGGGCTCATGGCCGGGCCGGGGCCGGCGATGCTCGCCGAGTTGTTCCCGACGCGCGTGCGCTGTACGGGGCTGGGACTCGCCTACGCCCTGTCCAATGCCGTGTTCTCGGGGTGCGCCGGGCTCATCATCACGGAGACGGTGAAGCGCACCGGAAACGTGGACGTGCCCGCGTACTACGCGGCGGCGACCTGCGCGGTGAGCGCGCTCGCGCTCCTCGGGCGCCCGGCCGGGAAGGCGGATTGACCAGGTGCTGGTGATCGGACTGATGTCCGGGACGTCGTACGACGCCGTCGACGCGGCGGCGGCCGAGCTGCGCCTCGGCGGTGACGCGCTCGTCCTGAAGCCGCTCGGGATGGTGAGCGAGCCGTACGACGAGGCGCTGCGGGAATCCCTCGCGGCGGCGCTGCCCCCGTCGGCCGTTCCTCTTGCGGACGTGTGCCGGCTCGACACCCGGATCGGGCAGGCCTTCGCGGCGGCGGCCGTCCGGGCCGATCGTGAACTGTGCGACGGGCAGGCCGAGTTGATCGCCTCGCACGGGCAGACGGTCTACCACTGGGTGGACGGCGGCCGGGTGCACGGGACGCTGCAGCTCGGGCAGCCCGCGTGGATCGCGGAGGCGACCGGGCTGCCCGTCGTCGCCGACTTCCGGCCACGCGACGTCGCCGCGGGCGGCCAGGGCGCACCACTGGTGAGTCTGGTCGACCTGCTGTGGCTGCGGGGCAGGCGGGGCACACCGGTCGCGCTGAACATCGGCGGGATCGCCAACCTCACCGCGCCGGACGGGACGGCCTTCGACACCGGTCCCGGCTGTGCGCTGACCGACGCCGCGGCCCGGGAGTTCAGCGGCGGGCGGCGGGCGTACGACGCCGACGGCGCGCTGGCCGCGCGCGGCCGGGTGCACGGGCCGCTGCTGGACCTGCTGCTGAGCGAGCCGTACTACGCGCGGCCCGCGCCGAAGACCACCGGCAAGGAGCTGTTCCACCCCGGATATGTGCGGGCGGCCGGACTCGACGGCCTGCCCGCGGACGATGTGCTGGCGACGCTCACCCAGTTGACGGCCCGCACGGTCGCGGACGCCGTACGGTCCGTGGGCGCCACGGAAGTGATCGCCTCGGGCGGCGGAACGCGCAACCCGGTGCTGATGGCGATGCTGCGGGACCGGCTGCCCGGGGTGGCGGTGCGCACCTCCGACGAGTTGGGCCTGCCCTCGGCCGCCAAGGAGGCGTACGCCTTCGCGGTCCTCGGCTTCCTCACGGCGCACGGGCTCGCGGGCACCGAACCGGTCAGCACCGGCGCCCGGCATCCGAGCGTCCTGGGTTCGGTGACCCCGGGGCGGGGCGGGCTGCGGCTGCCTGCGCCCGTACGGCACGCGCCGGTGCGGCTGGAGGTGGAGTGACCATGGCCGGGAGAGCACGGTCGCGGACCGTCGACACGCAACTGTTGCCGGGTCCTCTCATCCGGCTTTCACCGACGCCTCATACGGTGGGGGCATGACGCAGGTGACTCCTCCCGGGTGGTACCCCGACCCCGGGCAGACGAATGACGGTCCACCCACCGAGCGCTGGTGGGACGGCAGGGCATGGACGGACCAGACCCGCCCCGCCGGGTCGGCGGCCGCCTGGGGTCCCCCGACGCAGCCGCAGGGCACCGGGCCGTACCCGGCCTACGCCGGCCACTCCGGGTATCCCGGGTATCCCGCCCAGCCGCCGGCCGGCTCCCGGCGCGGTCTGCGCACGGGGATAGCCGTCGCGGTGGCCGTCGCGGTGCTCGCGAGCATCGGGGTCGGCGTGTACGCCCTCTCCAAGCACGACTCCGGCGGCCGCGACCGGGCCGGTTCGCAGCAGGGGCAGGGCGGCCCGGGCGGCCGTGGCGGTCCCGAGGGACAGAACGGCGGGCAGGGCGGACCGGGCGGCGGCTCCGGCGGTTCGGGCGGCTCCGACGGTCAGCCGCCCTCGCCGGGCCAGTCCGAGGCTCCGAAGGTCGAGGGCGGTGGCAGCGTGCCGGACCCGATCAACGGGATCAGTCTGCCCGTGCCCGAGGGCTGGACCGGGCAGGGCCTCACGGTGGGCGCACAGGTCACGTCGAACAACTCGTACAAATGCCCTGGTGACGTGTCCGAGAAGTGCACCGCAGGCGGTGCCTACTCGGCGCCCGCGGCGTTGTTGCACAGCAAGGGCAGCACGGCCGAGGAGGTCGCCAAGGCGGACATCGCGGCGAACGCCAAGGAGTCCTACGGCGGCACCACTTACGGGAGCATCACCTCGCACGAGGTGCTTGCCTCCAAGGCGGTCACCGTGGCCGGGCAGAAGGGCTATCTGGTCCGCTGGAAGGCGGTCACCAGCAAGGGCGCCGACGGCTGGGTCGAGTCGCTCGCCTTCCCCTCCCCGGCGCGTCCCGATCGGATGGTCGTGGTGCGCTTCGGCGTCGACGTCGGGCAGAAGCTGTCGGTCATCGACGAAATCACCAAGGGGATCAAGGTGTCGTCCGGCGGCGGCATCGGCCAGAACGTCTGACTCCCCGGGCCGGCCCGCCCCGGCACATGATGCGGCCGGGTGGGGTGCCCCTCCGCTCAAGAGGAACCCCACCCGGCCCAGGGTGCGCGCCGCCCCCGTCCCCACGGTGCGGCGCGAACAGGTCACCGTCCAGTCATCCCGTGGACGGCGGCCTGGGTCTCAGGTCAGCCCGAGCGAGGGCAGCACGGCGGCCTCCACGAACCGGACGAGATAGTCGGAATCGGCGTACTGGCCGCTCAGCACGGGCCGTACGCGCAGCACCCCGAACATCATGGCGGGGATGTACTCGAGCGCCGGATGACCGGCCCTCACCTCGCCCCGCTCGACCCCACGCCGCAGGATCTCCTGGAGTGCGGCGATCTCGGGATCGACGAGGGCCTCGCGCAGTGCCTGCTGCAGCTCGGGGTCCTGGGTGATCGCGTGACTGAGGGCCTGCAGCAGCCGGGTGTCCTTGCCCGACCAGTCCCCCGCGTCCCGCGCGGCCTGGCGCAGGTCCTCCGCGAGTGATCCGGTGTCGATGCCGCCGAAGCGCGCCTGACGGTTGGACCGCAGCGCCGCGGCCACGAACTGGGGCTTCGTCTTCCACTGGCGGTAGAGCGTGGACTTGCTGCACCGGGTGCTGGCGGCGACGCCCTCCATGGTGACGGAGTCATAGCCGCACTCACGGATCTGTTCGAGCACAGCGTCGAAGAACTCCCGCTCACGCTCGGGCGTGATCTTGGAGCGGCGCGAGGCGGCGACCGTCTCCGGTCCGTCCGCGGCCTGCGACGTCATGCGCTCTCTCCTCACTCGTGTGCGACTCGTGCGCCCTGCCGTTGCTCAAGGCTGCCTGAAGCGGTCCTCAAGCGCGGCTTCGAAACCTGTAACCAGTGTGTCCTACGTCTATCGATACGCCAGTGTACCGGTACCCAAGCGTATCGGTACACTGGCGTATCGGTACGGAGACGTATCGATGAGTTCGGGCCGTGGCCCGGGTCTCAGCACGCACCACCACACGCACCGCCGTCAGCGAAGGGGCCGGGGGATGAATGCCCGCACCGAGCCTGCAGAACCCGAGCCAGGAGCCATAGCCAGGCCTCCGCTCGGCCGTGAACTCCTGCTCGTCGCAGGGCTCTTCCTCGTCTACAAGCTCGGCCGCCGGCTGGCCACGGGCCATACCGGCGAGGCCCTGCACAACGCCCACCGCGTGTGGGACCTGGAACGGGCGGTGCACCTTCCCGGTGAGGGCGACGTGCAGTCCGCGCTGCTGCACAGCGGCACCCTGGTGCACCTCGCGAACACCTACTACGCGACCGTCCACTTCCCGGCCACCCTGGCCTTCCTGGTCTGGCTCTATCTGCGCCGCCCGGCGCACTACGTCTGGGCCCGGCGGGTCCTCGCCGCGGTCACCACGGCCGCCCTCGTCCTGCCCTTCACGTTCCCGCTCGCCCCGCCGCGCATGCTGGCCGCGACCGGCCTGGTGGACACGGCGCAGCTGTACGGCCCGTCGGTCTACGGCCCCCCGCAGACCGACCACCTCTCCAACCAGTACGCGGCGATGCCGTCGCTGCACTTCGGCTGGGCCCTGATGGTGGCGATCGGGCTGATCGTGGCGACCCGGTCCCGCCGGCGCCTGCTGTGGCTGCTGCATCCGGCGATCACCCTCGCGGTGATCGTGGGCACGGCCAACCACTACTGGCTGGACGCGATCGTCGCCACGGCCATGCTGGGTGTCGCGCTCGCCCTCATCCACCCGCCGCACCGCACGGCGAGTACGGCGGGACGGGGCACGCGCACGCTCGTACCGGAGGAGCCCGTCCTGGTGGGAGCGGCCCGATGAGCGCCGTCCTGGTCGCCGTCGTCCTGTCGTTGGTCTCGGCCGTCGCCTACGCGGCCGCCGCGGTGGCCCAGGAACGGCTCGCCTCCCGCGGCCCGGACGGAGGCCTGCTGCGGCTGCTCGGCACCGGCGCGTGGTGGTCGGCGGTCGGGCTGAACGCGGGCGCGGCACTCCTGCACGTCGTGGCCCTCAAGTACGGCCCGCTGACCGTGGTGCAGCCACTGGGCGCGCTCACCCTGGTCGCGGCGGTCCCGATGGGGGCACGGGCGGCCGGGCGGAAGGTCAGCACGGCCGAGTGGCGGGGCACCGCGCTGACGCTGCTGGGGCTGGCCGCCCTGCTGGTGACCGCCTCGGGTCCGGCTCCCGATCGGGTGCTGAGCCTCACCGAGGCGGCGGCGGTCGCCGGTACCACCGCCGCCCTGATCGGCGCGCTGTCCTGGCCCGGCACCCGGCCGGGTCTGCGGCACGCGACGGCGTCCGGCTTCGCCTCCGGTGTTGCCTCGGCGCTCACCCAGACGGTGACCGTGGCGGCGACGGACCGCACGGGCCCGGTGCTCAGCGTGGAGGTGGTCGTGGTGGCGCTGCTCGTCGCCGCGTTCGCCACCGGCGGGCTGCTGCTGTCGCAGACGGCCTACCGCGGCGGCCTCGGCGCCCCGCTGGCGGTCGTGACGCTCGCCAACCCCGTGGCGGCCGCGGTGATCGGCCTGACACTGCTCGGGCAGGGCCTGCAAGGCGGTGCGGCGGGCGTGCTCCTGGCGCTGGCCGGGGCGGGGCTGGCGTCCTGGGGTGTGGTGCTGCTGACCCGGCAGACGCCCGCGCCGGTCGGGAACGACGAGGAGCACCCCGTGGCCGCGGTGCTCGCGCTGGAGCCGGGAACCGCCTCGCCCGAACCGGCCCTGGTGCCGCGGCGACCGGAGCCCGGACAGCTCACCGCGCTGTAGCGACTCCCCCGACACGACACAAAGGCGGCGGCCGGTGCGTGCGAATCCCGCACGCACCGGCCGCCGTTGCCGTTGCTCGGCTGTATCGGCGCGGACCCGGCCGGGTCAGCCCAGACCCCGCGAGTCCTGCTTGAGCGCCGTGTCGACGGTCAGCGCCGTCGCCACCACGAGGCTCAGCAGCGGCTCGGGGAGCTGGTAGTGGATCTGCAGGACGTAGTTGTCCGCGGTCGTGAACAGCGTCTTGGCGAGGCCTTCCCAGGTCTTGGTGATCCGGGCGACCTCGTTGTCCGCGTGGTCGACGATCGCGAAGTTCCACGCCCGCCAGTTCTCCGCCTTGATCGCGCCGACCTGCTGGCCGTTCGCGTTCATCGCGAAGTTGATCTTCCCGATCATGTTCTTCTGGACGATCTCGCCCACCGGCGAACCGTCCGGACGCGACACGATCACACGCGACTTGAAGAACTTCGCCGGCCGGGTCAGCAGCAGCTGCGGCTGGCCGTGGGCGTCGCGGATCTCCAGCTTGTGCGTCAGGAACTGGTCGAGGCTGGAGACGAACCGCAGGATCTTCTTCAGCACGCCCTGACCGACCTCGGTGACCGAGCCGATCTGGTTGCCGTTCTGATCCATGACCTTGTACTCGTTGGTCAGCTCGATCAGCTTGGCCTTCTGGTTCACCACCAGGACGGGCTCGGTGAACAGGGTGCCGCCGCCGGGGCCGCCCCCAGCGACCCCGGCCTGCTGCTGCACCTGACGCTGCACCCTCGCGTCGCCGCCCGCCTGGTGCGGAACGGCGGCCTGCGGAGGAGCCTGCTGAGTGCCCTGCTGGGCCGGGCTGGTGTGGTCGGTCCACTGCGCGCCGTCCCAGTAGCGCAGCGTCTGGGCTGCCCCGTGGGGGTCGGGGTACCAGCCTGCAGGAGTGTTCGATTGCGTGGTCACCGGGGCACACTACCCTGAGCCAACCAGTACCTGACCAGTCCCCACGATGCGGTATTCATCGCCCTGTTACGCCGTGCGGATCGCCGGGTCGCTGACACCCGGGCACCCATTTTCGACATGTCCGGCGAACCGCCGCAAAAACGTGGCGTCGTTGTCGGACGTGACGGTGAGGTCGTACCAGCGCCTGCTCGCCGCGAGGTCGACGGCGTGCCGCACCCTGGCGCCCGGGCGCACCTGGAACGTCAGGGGCCGGCCGGTGTAGCCGTTGACCAGCTTCAGCTCGACGGTGCGCGAGCCCTTGTTGGTGAAGGTGAGCTCGACGTCGTCGCCGCTGTGCCGCGCGGTGACCTCGGGTCCGGCCGCCTTGCCCGGGCCCTTGAAAACGCGCAGGAAGCCGTTGGGGCCGTGCACGGTCAGGTCGTACGAGCCGTTCGAATACGCGGAGTTCCAGGTGTCGGCGACCGTCTTGCCGGCCTCGGTGCTGTAGCTCCAGGGGCCGTCGGTGCGGTTGCCGGAGGTGACCAGGAAGGCGGCGCCGGCCTTGGCGCCGGAGGCGAAGGTGAGCGTGAACTTCCCGACCGCGCTGTCCGCCGAACCGTCCACGAACGGGGCGTACTTGAGCGGGCGGGTGGGCTTGCGGCCGCGCTCCTGCCGGGGCAGGGCCGGGTTGGCGGGCGGCGTCGGGACGTAGTCGGGGTGGCGGTCGTGGTCCGCCGGCCGGTAGCCGTCGGTGTCCGGGAGCACGACCGGGCGGGTGTCCTTGCGGGAGAAGTCGAACGCGGCGGTCAGATCGCCGCATATCGCGCGCCGCCAGGGCGAGATGTTCGGCTCGTGCACGCCGAAGCGGCGCTCCATGAAGCGGATGACCGAGGTGTGGTCGAGGGTCTCGGAGCAGACGAAACCGCCCTTGCTCCACGGGGAGACGACGAGCATCGGCACACGCTGGCCCAGACCGTAGGGTCCGGCCACATGGCCGGCGTCGCCCTTGAAGAGGTCCGGTCCGGCGTCGACGGTGGACTTGCCCTGGGCCGCGGAGCCCGGCGGGAACGGCGGGATCACGTGGTCGAAGAAGCCGTCGTTCTCGTCGTACGTGATGAACAGGGCCGTCTTCGCCCACACCGCCGGGTCGGCGGTGAGCGCGTCGAGGACCTGGGCGACGTACCAGGCGCCGTAGTTGGCGGGCCAGTTGGGGTGCTCGGTGAAGGCCTCGGGGGCGACGACCCAGGAGATCTGCGGCAGCTTCCCGCCCTTGACGTCGGCCTTGAGCTGGTCGAAGAAGCCCTCGCCCCTGCGGGCGTCGGTGCCGGTGCGGGCCTTGTCGTAGAGCGGGTCGCCGGGCTGGGCGTTCTGGTACTGCTTGAAGTACAGCAGCGAGTTGTCGCCGTAGTTGCCACGGTAGGCGTCCTGGATCCAGCCCCAGGAGCCGTTCGCATCGAGGCCGTCACCGACGTCCTGGTAGATCTTCCAGGAGATACCGGCCTTCTCCAGGCGCTCGGGGTAGGTCGTCCAACCGTAGCCCGCCTCGTCGTTGCCGAGCACCGGGCCGCCGCCCTGACCGTCGTTGCCGGTGTAACCCGTCCACAGGTAGTAGCGGTTCGGGTCGGTGGAGCCGATGAACGAGCAGTGGTAGGCGTCGCAGATGGTGAAGGAGTCGGCGAGCGCGTAGTGGAACGGGATGTCGTCGCGGGTCAGGTACGCCATCGTCGTGGAGCCCTTGGACGGCACCCACTTGTCGTACTTGCCGCCGTCGAAGGCCGCGTGACCGTCGTTCCAGCCGTGCGGGAGGTCCTGGAGGAAGGCCATGCCGAGGTCGTCGGCGTCGGGGTGGAAGGGCAGCAGGTCCTTGGTACCGTCCGACTGGTACCAGACCGGCTTGCCGTCCTGCCGGGTGACCGCCGGGCGGGGGTCGCCGAAGCCGCGGACGCCCTTGAGCGAGCCGAAGTAGTGGTCGAAGGAGCGGTTCTCCTGCATCAGGACGACGATGTGCTCGACGTCCTCGATCGATCCCGTGCGGTGGTTCGCGGGCAGCGCGGCGGCGCGCTGGATGCTGCTGGAAAGCGTGGTGAACGCCGTGGTGGCGCCAGCGAGTTGAAGGAATCGGCGCCGGTTGACTTCGGACATGAGCGAGGAACCTCTCATCCTGATGTGCGGGATGGCCGTGACGATGACGGATCGTGCGCGGTGCGAGTGTTCCAAGAGCAGCAAACGTCAGGGAAGGGTCCGATGGCGCCAATGTGACACCCGACGATACGTGGGGCCAAGTCCTCACCAAGAAAGCGCTTCGCGACCCTCCGGTCCGGAAATCAGCGAATGGCCGAGAATATTCCGGACGCCCGGGACGGGCGAACCGCGCAATTTCCGGGCCCGGTTGGCATCGGTACTGACGCCACGGTTGCCGGAAAAGATCATATTGACATCTTTTTGCATTGCATGCTCCCGGAGGGCGGCTTTCTGGCCTAATAGGTACCCTCACGCCGCCGCGACGAGCGGCGCCGGATGAGCACATCGGGGGCAGAGCGTCAGCGCGCGCTCTTCGTACGAGGGGGATCCGCACACATGGCCGATCAATTAACCCTGCCCGAAATGAGGGCATTTGCGCTAGAAACGCTAAAAATGCTCGGTGAGCAACAGACCGACGCGCACGAGCAACGTTCGGCAGTGCAGGCGCTGGCCAAGGAGCTCGCCGCCCGAGCGGCCCAGCCGGTCACCTTCGGGGTCGTCGGCGAATTCTCGGTCGGCAAGTCCCTGTTGCTGGGCACGCTCCTGGGCAAGTCGGACCTGCTACCGGTGGAGAACCGCAAGGCCACCGGCAACATCACGGTGCTACGGCTGCGGCAGCAGCCGGCCGGCGGCGAGGAGGAGGGCCGCCCGCCGCAGACGTACGCGGATCCGACGGCCGAGATCCACTACCTCACGGCCAAGCGGCTGGGTGAGTGCGTGCGGACCATTCTCGACGAACTCGCCGACGGACTCGACCACGAGCACCCCGAACTCGGCGCCGGCGCCGTCCTGCGCACCTTGGACCCGCTCAACAGCCCCGAGGGCTGGACCCTGTTCGACCAGTGGGTCGGCTGTCTGTGGCCGGAACGGGGACCCGGTCAGCCCGAGCCGCTCGTGGATCCGCTGCGCATCGCCTCCACGCACCGCGCGGCCGCCGCCGAACTGTGCCGGATCCGCGACGCCTGGCTGAGTCAGGACGGTGTCATGGGCACGGTCCAGCGGCTGCCCTCCAAGCATCTGCGGGAAGCCCTCGACCACGGTGTGGAGGAGCGGATCCCGGCCAGTCTGCCGCTGCGCCGCGTCCAGCCGTTCACCCCGGACGAGATCAGGAACGACACCGAGGCGCTCAGCCGCAGCTTCGACCTCATCGAGCGTGTCGTGCAGGACGTGTACGTCTCCCCCGAGCACTGGGAACTGAACGAACTGCTGGCCGACCACGAGGTGCAGTTCCTCGACTTCCCCGGCATCGGCGGCGCCGGCTCGTACGGCCGCGACACCCATCTCAGCCGCCGTGAACTCGCCGACGTGCACACCATCCTCGTGGTGCTGGACGCCCGACGAGCGGGCACCCAGGGTGTCGAGAGTTTCTGGGGGATGCTGACGCAGGACGGCCGCAGCACCGAGGTGCTGGGCAAGGCCGCCCTGGTCGCGGCGAGCTTCTTCGACCAGGTCCCGGTGCCCAGCGCGCCGGAGACGGCCGTCGACGCCACCGAACTGCTGCACTCCTCGGACGAGTTGAACGCCATCCACGTCCACTCCGACAAGTTCGTCCGGGGCCGCGAGGAGGCGGTGGTGCTGACCTCCGCGATCACCGCGATCCGCCGCTACGGCCTGCCCTACGCCGCCTTGTCGCCGGGTTCGCAGGCCCGTATCGACGCCGCCCAGCGAGCCCTGGACGCACGCGACGAACAGGGCGGCGGCACGGGGTGGACCGCGCTGGCCGACCGCTTCCAGTCCCTCGCCCCGCACGGCCACTGGGCGGACCGGCTGCGCGCGGTCTCCGACGACGGCGGTGTGCGAAAACTGCACCGGCTGATCGAGGAGCACCTGAGGGCGAACGGCGTAGCCCTGAAGCAGGAGCTCGCCGAGCGCTCGCGGCGCAAGCTCTGGGACGCGCTGCGCGCCCTGCAGTACCAGGTCCGCCAGGAGACCGGACCCACGGTCGCCACCTCCACGGAATTCCGCGAACTCACCGAGCGCCTGGGCCAGTACCGCGGACTGCTGGCAACCCTCATGGCGGAACTCGACGAGCTGCGCACCACTGTTCCGCAGGACGTCGCCGCACCGCCGCCGCCACTGAGCCTGGCCGGTGCCGCGGCCGAGGTCCGGCAGGCGGTGTACGAGTGGGGCGAGTGGGACCTGCTGCTGCAACGGGCCCGGAACGACGAGAACGGCCTGGTGTCGCGCAGCGCACCGCCGCGCCCGGCCGGTGAGTTCCGCAAGGTGCTGCCCGGCCGGGTCAGCGCGCCCGCCCCGGCCACCGGGGTCCGCTCGACCGACACGACCAAGGGGTACGTGACGCGCTTCGCCGCCCTCGTGGAGGGCCACACGGACCGGGACCGGGAGCGGCTGGACACCTGGCTCGGCGCCTGGCAGGAGAGGTGGGAGGCCGAGTTCGAGGGACTGCGCTCCTGGTTCGAGGAGCCCGGCACGCTGCCCCTGCTGACCGAGGTCTATCTGAGCCACCTCGGCGACCAGGAGGAGGTCGAGAACCGGCTGACGCAGCTGTGGACCGCGCTGCACCCCGCGGAGGTCGTCGACGACCAGCGCCGCCAGCACCACCAGGACACCGGCCCCCGGGAGATCCCGGCCGACCGGTTCCCGGGACTGGCCGACCATGCGCTGCCCTGGCACCACGCCATGCCGGAGGGCGAGCTCATGACCGAGCGTCAGGAACGCCATCCGCTCATCGTGACGCGGCTGCGGCAGTACACGGCCGACGCGGCGGCCGCCGTCGTCACCGAGCGCCTCAACCGGCTGCTGACCGGCCGGGTCGAGGTATTGCACACCTTCTACGAGAAGACGGCGCAGTGGGTGCTCGCCGAACACGACATCCGCCCGCCGCGCGGCACGCCCGGCGCCCGGCACGCATCCCACGGCGAGGCGCCGGCCGACGGCCCCGGAGGCGGATCGGGCCAGGCCGACGATCGCGGCAACCAGCCCATCGACGTGCTGATGAGGACTTGGAGGAAGGCCTGATGCCCGAGCTGGTGCTCTCGTTCGACGTGCCGGACACCGCGGACGGCGCCAAGTCGCCGTACGTCCGCACGAGAGGCTCCCGGGAGTTCGTCCTCCACGCCCAGGACGGCCGCTATGCGCTGCCGGTGGTCACCCTGCGACTGGCCGCCGCCCACGACAACCCGTACTTCAACACCACGCTTCCCGGCAGGCTCTCGGTGCGTCCGGGCGACGGCTCGGTCCTGCCGGCCCGGCTGGACACGGCGCTGCGGGCCGCCTGGCTGCCCGCGCACTCGTCGACCAAGCACATGCTCGCCGACACCGTCCTGTCCAGGGGCGCCTTCGTCGACTCCGCCCTGCTGTCCGGGTCCGCCGCGCAGCCGAACGAGACCTGGACGCACGGTCTCCCGCTGCGCGTCGACGTGACCTGGGAGCTGGACTACCAGAGCAAGGCGGGCCGCGACATCGTCCAGGGCACCGTGCTGCTGGAGTTCCGGCCGCCGCAGGAGGAACCGGAGCCCACGGCCGGGGAGGAGGAGTCGTCGCTCCCCGAGTTCCTGACCCTGCGCAAACCGTCCGACCGGCACTTCCAGGAGTTCGTGGTGGTCGACTTCGGCACCACCGCCTCCACCGTCACGCTGCAGAGCGCCGCCAAGGTCACCCAGTTCCCGGTCGACCCCGCCCAGGGCCAGGCTCTCGGCACGATGCTCGGCGAGCTGCTCGACCCACGGTCCGACTGGCCCGCCCCGTACCGGGCGGCCGTCGACAACCTGCTGGCCTCTCAGGTGCGCCTGGGCTCGGGAGAGACCGTCAGCGGACGCGAGGCCCTGGACCTGATGCGCGAGGAGAATCCGGACGCGGTGGACGCCCTCCTCCTGGCGATGGAGCAGATCCGCCAGCACGGCGACACGGAACTGCGCGAGTGGCTCGTCCCCCGGCTGCACCGCGGCTACTCCCGGGTCACCGACACGCCGCCGCTGCGTATGCACTCACTGCGCCCGGTCCACTTCCAGGGGAAGAACGCCGAGCTCACCTACGCGCCCGCGAGCGCCCTGCTGGAGGACGACTCCGACGGTCCCGCCGGTGCCCCCGAGCAGCGCCGTTTCCAGCTCGTGGACGCGCCCGCCGCGATCACCGGGCTCAAGCGTCAGGTCATGCGGCTGCGGCCCGGCGACGTCCCCGGCTCGGACCTCAGCGCGATCCATCTCACCCAGCACATGTATCTCCAACTGGTCGGCGCGGCCGAGGAGTTGACCAAGGACTCGGCCACCGACAGCAGTACCGTGCAGACCGTCGTCGTGACCTATCCGACCACCGCCCTGCCGGAGGTCAAGGACCGGCTGCTGACGCTGGTGAAGAAGGCGCTGAACGCCCAAGTCGTGGTGATGGACTACGACGAAGGGCTCGCCGCCGGTCTGTTCTTCGTCATGCGCGAGCTGTCGGGCAATCTCAACCTGGGCCTGGAGGCACTGCGCGCCCGGTCCCGCCGCGTCGTACGGGTGCTGCCGGCCAAATCCACCGCGGGGCCGGACGACGAGGCCGCACGCGAGCGCCGGGTTCCGGTGCTGCCCGCGACCTGGCACCGCACGATGCTGGTCATCGACATCGGCGGCGGCACCACGGACATCGCGCTGCTCAGGCTGGTCCTCACCGACGTCACTCCGGAACGGCCGGGCGGCGACCCGGCGTTCCTGGGCCGGCGCTACCGGCTGGAGCCCCTGCTGCTCGGCTCCACGGGGCATGAGCAGCTGGGCGGCGACCTGCTCACGCTCCAGGTCTTCTACTGGCTCAAGGCCGTGCTCGTCGACGCCCTGTGGGAACCCCCGGGCGGCACACCACCGAACCGCCGGTCGCTGGCGGCCCAGGTCGCCGAACAGGCCGGGCGGCAACTGGAGTCGGTGGTGGGCGCGGACATCAAGGAGGTGCTCGACCGCTGCATCCCGACGCGCTACGACGCCTCGACCCTGCAGCCCCAGCTGGCCCGGGACCGGTTCCACGCGCTGTGGCAGTTGGCAGAACGGACCAAGTGCCTGATGGGGGCGGCCGACCCCGACGAGCCCCCGGTGCTGCACAAGGACGATGTGCACGAGATCGTGCAGAGCGCGGACGTGCCGCTGAGCAATCCCACCGATGATCTGCCCCTGGATCCCGGGCAGTTCCGGCGGCTGATGCGACCGGTGCTGGAACGGGCCGCGGAGATGGGCGCCGACCTGGTGCGCAGCACCTTCGAACGCGAGTGGGACGTCGATGACAGGGGCGCCGAGACAGGACGCGGCGCCGCGTTCCCGCCCGTGCTCGATCAGGTCGTCATCTCCGGCCGGACCAGCAGCATGCCCATGGTCCAGGAGACGATCGCGGACGTACTGACCCGGACGGACGCGGGCTCTCGGCGCAAGTTCGGCTGGAACCCCACCGCGCTGGCCATCGAGACCGGGTTCGCGGCCAAGCAGGCCACCTCCCTGGGCGCGGCCTGGGCCCACGCCATCAGCAAGCGGGCGGGGGTGGCCGCCGCGGCGAAACAGCAGAACATGAGCGAACTGGACATCGTCACCCACGGTCTGTTCGCCAGCCTGCCCTGCGACCTCGGACCACTCGGCCAGGCGGGGCGCCGGCTCGTCCTGCTACGGGCCGGGGAACCCTTCGTCGAACTGGACGAGGTCGGCACCCGCGGCATCCGCTCGCGCCACTGGAACGAACTGCCCGAACTGCTCGAACTGCACCGGTTCACCTCCAGCTCCCGGTCCATCCAGTGGGGCAGCTTCGACCTCGCGCTGGCCGCGGCCCGGGACCGGCTGGACCTGTCCGCACCGGTCTGGAGCGGCCGCCGCGCCAAGTACCTGATCGAGGTGGACCAGCAACTCGTGCCGCAGATCCTGATCTGCTCCGGCACCCCCCACTACTACGTCGACTCCGAAAGCCACCACCTCCCGCTCGCCGACCTCATCCCCGACGCCCACTTCGACCCCGAGGTCAGCCGCTGCCGGCTGCCCGGACGCCTGTGCGTCCCGGACGCCGGCGGCGCGCTCGTCGAGGTCTTCCCCCGGCCCGCCGCCGGATCCTCCGACGAGGAGTACTTCCCGGACGTCTTCCACCCGGACCGCGACGGCACCCAGCGCACCGTCCCCGGCCGGAGGGCCGTGATACCGGTACCGCCCATCGGCCGGCAGTACGAGTTCCACCTCGACGACGGCAGCGGCAACACGAGGAAGCTGGAGAGCCTGGCGGTCCTCGACGCCGCCTCCAACGGCCCCCAGCGCCTCCACATGGCGACCCTCGACGCCCGCGGCCACCTCCGTGTGTTCCGTGGAGCGGTGCCCTTCGCCGAGACGAGGCATCTGCCGGAAGTGGAGCGGTTCCCCGGGCGGGTCTACCGGCGTCGTATGGACGAGGGCCGCCCCGACTTCAACGACCTCTGGAATCCCCTGACGGGAGAGCACTGATGGACGACACCGGAGCACTCGCTGCGGCGCCTCCGGTCGCGCAGCGGAACACTGCCCCGGCCGGCGCGGCGGACGTCGGCGACCTCCTCGCCTCCTTCTCCGCCGCCGTCACCGAGCTGGCGGACCTGCCGTCCGCGAGCCGGGACGTGCTCATCGACGGCCTGCGTGCCTGCTGCGCGCGGATGGCGGCGCACCTGCACGACGAACGGCTCAGCGCCGACCCCGAGCGCGCCCAGGTACTGGCCTACGACGCGCTCAGCGCCGTAGGTCTGCTCGCCCACCGGCTGGGCCGCAGCACCCCACCGGCCGCCCAACGGACCACGCCTGTAACGGAATCAACGGCCTTACCCACGGTGCGGCGCGGGGCGGGCGGCATGGACGAGGCCGTGCCGGCGAGTGACGCCGACGGGGCCGACGCGGACCGCGCGGACAAGGACCCCCTGCCCGCACCGGTTCTCCCGGCCCCCAGCGGGCCGGCACGCTCGGACAGTCCCGGTCCCGTTGAGCGGGACGGGGGCCTTCCGCCGAAGGAGGGCGGCCCCGCCCCGCGGCCGGTGAGCGCGGCCCGGCAGACCGCCCCGCCGCCCAAGCCCACTTATCCGCCGGTGCCGGTGGACCATACGGAGCGGCTGCGCAAGGCGCTGGCCGAACGGTTCGAGAACCTGTACAAGGACCCGGAATCCAAGCCGTGGCTGGACGCGCCGATCCCGCAGCTGAGGCCGAAGGGCTGGCCCGGCATCGCGGAGCCGACGACGGTCGAGGAGATCTGGTGCGCCGCGCACATGGCGCTGCTGCATCTTCCGGCCGAACAGATGGCCCGGTGGCGAGACGACTTCTGGCAGTCGGCTCACTCGGCGGCCGAGGGAGATTTCCGGTTCGCCTCCGAATGGAGCGCGGCCAGGGCACCCGCGGACCCGAGCGTCATCATTCCGGCCCTGCCGGGTCATTGCTCGGAGGAGCGACTGGCCGTCCGGCCCGACACGGAAGGGGAGTTGCCGGCTTCCCTGCCGTCCGCCCTGGCCGCCGCGGCACGGGCGGCCGAGCCGGACCCGCGGCACGAACGGTGGCGGTTGTGGGCGGTGCGGGCCGGCCAGATCCTGCGGCTGACCGCGCTCGACTCCGCTCTGGTGCTGTGCTGGAAGGGCACGGTCGCCGGGCCCGTCGACCAGGAGTACTTCACGACGCTGCTCGAGGAGCGGCTGCGCAGGCTCATGAGGGAAGGCACGTTCCGGGCCGAGTACGACCTCGACGCTCTGATCGGTTCCGTGCTGCGGCCCACCGTCGCCGCACTGGACAGCTGGTGGTGGCAGTGGCGCATCGCGCCCTGGGCGGACCTGGCCGGATCCGCACCGCGCGGCGGCTACGAGTTCCTCTCGCCCCAGGACATGAAGTTCATCGATCGTGATCAGGTGTCGCGGTTCACCGGTGGAGAGAACTTCCCCGGGCGCACACAGCCCTCGGCTCCGCTGGTCCAGTGGGTGCTGCACGCCCTGGTGCGCGGCTCCGGCTCCAATGAGAAAGGCCTCGGTGTGGTCATCGTCCAGCCGAGCGTGTCCGGGAGGACGAGATGACGGTGTTGAATGCCCTGCTCGCCGCCCTGGGCGCGCTCCTCGCGGGAGCCCTCGCCCTGCTCTGGCGTCTGCGCTACGTCTTCGGCCGGGAGCGCCGGCAGTTGCGGGACGAGATCGCCCGCCTGGGGGCGGCGCTGCCGCCGGCGGACATCGCCCAGGAGCTCCGGCGCGCACGTGCCGAGGCCGAGCAGGCGGTCCGGGAGCGGGACAGGGCGCGGACGAGGGTGGCGCTGCTCGAGAACTCGTCGGCCGAGGCCCTGACAGAACGGGATGCTCTCGGCAGGAGCCGCGACGAACTCGTGGCGGAGCGGGACCGACTTGCCGACGAATGCGACCGCGTGACGGCCGAGCGCGACGAACTCGCTGACCGGCGCGACAAACTGACGGCGAAACACGAACGTCTGCTCAAGGACCACAAGCGGCTGTCCGAGGAGCTGGCCGGGATCCGGTCGCAGCGTGACGAGGCACAGCGGGTGGCGGACGAGGAGGCGTCCCGTCGCAAGCAGGCGGAAGAGCGCGCCCTGCCGCGCGACAGCGCCCAGATGAGCCATCCGGGCATGCGGGCACAGCTCGACCGCATCCGCAGTCTGATCGATCCCGGCGGCACTTCCGCACAGCCGCTGTCGAACATCCGCGACCTGTTGCCCGTGATGCCCCAGCACCCCTCGCTGAGTGCCGACGCGGTGGCCGACAGCGTCGTCGACGGAGCCGATCTGGGCGCTGTGGTGGTCCGGGCGGTGTCGACGTGCGGAGACCGGCACCGACGGGAGCGGCAGCACCGCCGCGACGCCGTACTGCTGCGCATGCCCACGGCGCAGGGCCGGCGCCATCTGCTGAGCACGGTTGCGGCCGGAGCGCCGGACGGCGCGTGGTCGCAGTCCGCGGCGGCGCATGTGTGCCGGGCGCTGGAGACACAGGTGGTGCGGAACGCGGACTTCCTGGCCGAGGCGCTGGACCGCCCGGCGACCGATCCCGTTCCGCCGGGGGCCCAGGCGGCGCTGCGGCTCGCGCTGGGCAATGTCGGCCGGGCCGTCGAGGTGGAGGGCAAGCAGCGCGGGTGGATCGCCCTGGACGGCTCGCCCGCGGAACGGGCGATCGCTACCGGGCTGACGGCCGTGCTGACACCGCTGGACGACCGGCAGTCCCGGACACATCTCGTGTTCGGCGTCGGCGACGGGTCCGTGCTGCGGCTGCGCAAGGGACGCTGGGAACAGGTGTTTGCCGCGGCGGGAACCGCGGGCGCGACGGCCGGCCCGCTGCCGGACAACACCGCGGTGAACTGGGCCCTGGTGGAGACCCTGCCCCGGGAGCTCCTGGTGGTGTGCACCCGTCCGATGACCGACCTGCTGCTGAGGGAGGACACGGGACGGCAGTTCGCCGACCTGTGGTCCGCGGGGCAGCCGACGCTGCCGTGGTTCCTGTCCAGTGTCGTCGCGAAGGTCGAAGCGGCGGTGGAGGACCGCAGCCTGGTGTGCCTGTGGGACTTCGGGTACGCGGCCGACGCGGAGGAGGACCGCTTCTGGGACGCGGGCCCCGTCGGCACGGCCGGTTCGCGGGTCGGCTGAGCCCGTCAGCCGACCAGGCCGTGGCGCTGCCCCAGGGCGTCCGCCCTGGGGTCCGCGGGGTTCCGCCGCCGCAGGATGGTCATCAGCACACCGGCCATCGCACGCACGTCGGCGTCGGACCTGTCGGCCGCGGGACCGAGGCGGTCCCGCAGCCTGCGGAGTGCCTCCTCGGCATAGGCCACGGCCTTGTCGTGCTCCCTCGGGTCGGACACACGCCCCGCGAGGTCGGAGTGGTATCCGGCGAGATTGCAGAGCGACCGCGCGAGGCGGGTCTCGAAGGCGGGGTTCTCGGCGGCGAGCAGCTCGCGGGTGCGGACGGCGGCCCTGCCCCGCCTCAGCGCTGTCGGCAGGTCGCCCGCATCGGCGGCGAGGCAGCCCAGCAGGTCGAGGATCTCGCTGAGTTCCTCGAAGCCGGACGTTCCCCCGGCATGGAGCTGTCCCAGGATCGCCAGCGCCTCGTCGCCCGCCTCCCGCGCCCTCGGGATGTCGCCCACGCTGCCGTACGCCGCGCACAGCACCGACAGCGCGTCCGCGAGCCCGGCCTCGTCCCGCCGGTCGGGTCCCGGTCCTGCCGCGCGGAACGTCTGCACCGCCTCCTCCGCCAGCCGGACGGCCGAGGCACGGCGGTCGTCGTCGCGGGCCTGATGCAGGACGCTGGCGATGTTCACGAGGATGCGGGAGCGCTCGGTCGGCCTCGGCGTCAGCCCCTCGGTCCGCTGGACGAGCAGCAGCGCCTCGTCGACGGACTCCCACGATTTCCCGGTCTGTCCGTCGCCCAGTTCCAGCGACCCGAGCGTGGCCAGGGCGCTCGCCAGGCCCGCCTGGTACGCGGCCGGATGGTGCTCGGCCAGAACACGCCAGGCGTCGACCGCGCGGCCGGCCTCGCGAAGGGCCTCGTGCGCCTGGCCCGCCCGGGAGTAGGAGCGGACCCGTTCGTCGGCGCTGCGGGCGAGGTCCACGCCCGTGGTGGCGCGGTCCGCGTCGTAGGGGGCGAGGCGGCGGTCGATCGCGGCGACTCCGACCGCGAGGTCGGCACCGCGGTGCCGGGGCAGCTCATCTCGGATCCGCACCAGCAGGTCGGTCTGCTCGGTCGTCTCGGCGAAGGTCGCGAGGAAGGTGCCCCCGGCGCGCACCGCGAGCCTCGGGTGGTCCCTCAGCAGCGGATGCAGGACCGCGCTCGCGACATGGGACCAGCGGCGCGAGGTCTCCGCGAGCATGGTCATCGCGTACGGCGTCCACGGCGGCCCGTCGGGTTCGGAGTCCGACGGGAGAAGCAGCCGTTCGGCGAGTTCCTGCGCCTCCATCTGGGCGGGGTAGTCCGCACTGTGGCCGGGGATGGTGAGCGCCAGGAAGTCCTCGCCCAACCGGTCCGGGTACAGCGGCTCCAGGGCGGCGCTCCGGGCGCTGTCCAGGGGCGGATAGCACTGGCGGTGGAGGTTCAGCAGCGGGTCGATGACCTCGTCGGACCTGATGCCGGCGCGGCGCAGGGCTCTGCGCGCCTGTCGCACCGGCAGTCCGCCGGTGACCGTGGCGACGAAGACGGCTCGTCTGACCTGGTCGAGCGTGAGCCCGCGGAAGTCGCGGTGCCCCAGGACGTCCTCCCATTGGGCGTGCTCGCGGGCGAGCAGATCCGCCGACACGGCGACCGGGTCGACGGGCGCGGGAGAGCCGGACCATTGTGCCAGCACATCCACCAGGGCAGCCATGTGGACCGTGAGGACGAGGGAGAAGTCCCGCAGATTCCAGTCGGGTTGCCGGTCCACCGGTTTGGGGCGCACCCGGTCCAGGGGGACGCCGAGGGCCTGGGCGTAGCCCTCGCGCGCGGTCTGGAACTCCTTGGGCCGGTGGCCCGGGTCGGGGGTGTGCGAGGTGAGGGGGACGGCGTTGTGCAGGGCGATGACGGTCGGCAGACGCGAGGTGAGGGCGGTCCACCAGTGGCCGGTCATCCGGGCGAGCAGCAGGACCCGTAAGGGGCCGGAACCGGACGAGGCGACGAACTCCAGCAACGCGCTCAGTTCCTCGGTCGGCCAGCGGTCGGCGTAGTCGACGACGACGAGCGTCCCGGCGCCACCGGAGCGCCAACGGCCCCCGGCGGCCTCGCGCAGCACGGAGACCTGCTTCGGGCGGCGGACGGCGTGCCAGGCCTGCCATCCCTCCTTCGCCCATTCCTCGGCCAGATGGCGGGCGAAGCGCGTCTTGCCCTGGCCGCCACCGGCGTACAGGACACAAAGGCGCGCGCCGCCGCTCTCGCGCCAGAAGGCGAAGTTGACCAGTTCGCGTTCCCGGCCGTGAAAGGGGACGACGGCGCGGTCGGCCCGCAGCAGAAGGCTCGGCGTGATGCGGGCTCCGTCCGGCTCGACGGGGTCGAACTGCTCGGGGTAGCGCCTCAGTACGCAACTGGAGCCCGGGACGCTCACCGCGTCGGGCGTCCCGGTGTCGGCTGCGTCGGCGGAGCCGGGGACGGGGTCCGGCAGGGGGCGCCACTGACGGTTGCGGACGAGGGCGAGGTGGTCGCCGTGGCCGGCCTGACTGTGCCGGGGGCGGGGCATCTGCCGCTCGCGCAGCCCGCGGACGACGGCGGTCGTGACGGCGCGCAGGGTGAGCGCCCGGTCCGGCGAGGGCACACCACCGCGCAGCGTCTTGAGCAACTCGCCGGTGAAGACGGTGTGTTTCTCGCCAGGTACGGCGATCGAGATGCTGTCGCGGGCCGAAGAGGTCAGGATGTAGGCGCTGCTGGGTTCGATCTCCCGGTCCACCACGGACTCCACGTCCGACATGGCGATCGCCATACCGCTCCAGCAGCAGTCCAGAATGATCACCGCATGGCGGGCCCTGCGTTCGGTGACGAGCTCTCTGATGCTGGCGAACGGAATGTTTCGCACGCTGAGGGTGTCGTCGGTGGTAACGACGGTCGGCAGGGCGAGCTGGGACTTGTGGATGGCTCCGTGGCCCGCGAAGTACACCACCACGGTGTCCTCGGCGGCGTTTGCGGCGGACAGCACGCGCTCGAGGACGTCGATGGGGTCCTCGGGGTCCTCGATCACATCGCAGTGCTCCGGAGGCAGGCCCCAGAGATCCGGGTCGGTGAGGACCGCCTTGAGGTCGGCGAGGTTCGTCGCGATCGCGGGCAGCGGTTGCCAGCGGTCGGGGTCGGCGTAGCGGGTTACCCCGATGAGGACGGCTCGTGACTTCGCCGGGTCCGGGTGGTGGATCATGCTTCGCCGCCGGGGACGAGCTGCCCCTCCTCGCCCGGGGGCCGCTGGTCCTCGCCCGACGCCTCGTCGCCGCCCTGGGCGAGAAGTTCGAGCAGTTGCCGTGACATCTCGACGGCGGCCTGGTGGTCACGGGCCTGGCGCACCTCGAACTGCACGCTCCGCGATCCGCACGTCACTGTCATGCTGATGCTCCGCTGACGGCCCGCCAGCCAGGCGGTGAGGGCCTGGACCAGGGCGGCGCCCACCCCGCCCGCCCCGAGCACCATCACCAGGTCCTTGATCACGCCGCTCATCGCGCCGTCGACGCTCGGCGCCGGCCGTGCTTCGACGGCGACCGAGCGCAGCTCCGGGTCTCGGGCCAAGTCGTACCGCAGATCGTCGAGTTCGATGTGCGGCTGCTCAGTGCCGCGGATCTCCACCACCAGCTTCATCGCCTCAGCTTGGCAGATCCCGGACCAAACCATATGACGTTCGGGCAAACCACTGAACGGACGGATGTCCCGTGACATGCCCCCCGAGGAGCGGGTCCGCGCTTCGCCGAACCGCGCGCCCGTGACGAGCAGATCCGGGCGGCGAAGCGCGGAACCCCTCGGGCTACGACGTCAGATACGCCTCCACCTCACTGAACTGACCGGCCGGCCAGCCGGTGTTGGCGCTGGCCGTCAGCCGCAGATAGCGCAGGCCGGTGCCGCCCGGCAGGGAGACGGTCGTCGTGTTGCCGGTCGCCGGGTCGAAGCGATAGCCCTGCGGGCCGACCACCGTCGAGTAGGAGGAACCGTCGGTGCTGCCCAGCACGGCGATGGTCTGGGTCCGTGCGCCCCAGGCGGCCGACGGCGGCAGCTTCAGCACCAGCCGGCGCACGGCCTCGGCCGAACCGAGGTCCACCGTCCAGGACTGCGGGAAGGCGTTGTTGGTGGACTCCCAGTAGCTGTTCGGATCGCCGTCGACCGCCTTGCCGGGCGTGTAGACGTCCTGCGAGCCGGTGGCGGTGGCCGGGCGGCCCTTGGCCAGATTGCGGTTCGGGTCGGGGTCCGGGTTGCCCTGGCCGGGCTGGGGCCAGGTCGAGCAGTCCGACCAGGTGCTGCTCCAGCCGGAGTTGCCACCGCCGTCGGCGAGCGTGAAGGAACCCGAGCTCGCCGGGTAGGGGCAGTTGTAGACGCCTGCCGCGCCGACGCCGGTGGCGGTGACGTTGCGGAAGGTGGCGGCGCCCTGGGCCTCCGCCTGGACCACGACCGTACCGGTGTTCCGCACCGTCGCGCCGTCCACGGTGACGTTCCTGACCGGGTAGCCCTGTCCGCCGCCGGAGACGAACTCGAAGGCGCTGTACGGGCTGTCCGTGATCGTCGTGTTGGTGATGCTGACGGTGGCGTTGACGGCGCTGTCGTAGGAGTCGACGCGCAACGCCCCCATCGGATGGTTCCAGTTGGGATTCATGGCCCCGGTGCGGACGAGGGTGTTGCCGTCGACCGTGATGGTTCCCGCCAGGGGGTGGAAGGGATCGAGGAACTTCTGGTTGGAGATCGCGATACCGCTGCCGAGGGCGTTGGTGTCGGAGATCAGGTTGTTCCTGACCGCGATGTCGGTGCCGCCGTAGATCGCGATGCCGTTGGCGAGGTTGGGCTGCGAGATGGTGTTGTTCTCGAAGCTGCTGTTCGTGTCCGGCGCGTACAGGGACCACATCGCGAGTGAGTCGTCGCCCTGGTTGCGCAGGAAGTTGTTGCGCACGCGGACACCCCTCGCGGTGCCGTTGAGGTTCAGGCCGTCGGCGGTGGTGTCGAGGATGCGGTTGTTCTCGACGACCAGGTTGTCGTTGTTGCCCATCAGCCAGAGGCCGACCTTGAGGTGCTGGAGCCACATGCCCGACACCGAACTCCCGGGCCCCAGCGCTCCGTTGACGAAATTGTCCGGGTTCGAGTCGACCCGCTCGGTGACCTCGCCGATGACCGCGAAGTCCTTGATTCGGACGTTCCCGGAAGAGGACGACTGGTCGATGAAGCGGGAGGTGTGCACGACGGAGTACCAGTTGCCGGCGCCCTGGAGGGTCACGTTCTGCACCCCGCTGAGCGAGGAGGTCAGCCGGTAGTCGCCCGGCGGGATCCAGACCACTCCTCCCTGTGCGGCCGCGATGGCGTCCCGGAACGCCTGGGTGGAGTCGCCCTGGCCGCTGGGGTCGGCCCCCTTGGAGGTGACGGACACCGATCCGGCGGGCTGGGACGCGGTCCCGGCGACCTGCTCGAAGTCGGCGACGTCGACGGTGACCTGGGTGCCGGTCGACTGCAAGGCGATCCGGTCGCCCGCCTGGACATCCCGGCCGAGCAACAGCCTGGCGTTGTCGAAGAAGTGATGTGTCCTGGCGCCGGGGATCCACCCCGTGTCGATGTACGAGTACTTGGACGTGACCGGCAGGGACTTCGCGAGCTTGGTGCCGTTGACGTAGACGTCGAGGGTGCCCGACTGACCGTCCGGGACGCTGCAGCCGACGTTCACGGCATTGGCCGCGCGAGGCACGGTGAACTCGACCCGCTGCCCCGAGCCCAGCCTGACCGCCTGACGCCCGGAAGCCTCGGAGGCGAGGGTGCCCTGGGTGTAGTCGGGCCCGATCTTCGTGCCGTTGGTGGTCGCCGACTCGGCCTCGACGGACGTGAAGGGAAGGGCGGCGCCCGCTGCCGCGTGGGCGGCCGGGGCGAGGGCGACGAGCATGCCGGCGGCGAGGGCGACGGCCGCACCGACTGCTGGCATGCGCCTGACATGTCTGGGGGTGCTCTGCTGCATGTGCTGATCCCTTCGTGGTGGGGGTGCGGGGATAGCAAGGGGCGGCGGCTCAGACCCGGAGCCAGACCGCCGTGTCCTGCGGGAGGCGGCCCCTGTCGTCCGGCGGACCGCTGGCGAGCAGGAGCCGGGTGTGCGCGGGCAGTTCTGCGGGAGCGGCCGCGAGGTTCACCACACAGACCACTCCCTCCGCGCGCGAGAAGGAGAGGACGCCGTCGGGGGCGGGCAGCCAGGTGAGGGGGCCGTCGCCGAACGACGGGCGCAGCCGGATCGCCTCGCGGTAGAGGCGGAGCATGGAGTCCGGGTCGCTCTGTTGCCGGTCGACCGCATAGGAAGGCCAGTCGGCCGGCTGCGGCAGCCATGGCTCCTCGCGGGAGCCGAAACCCGCACACGGCTCTCCCGCCGCCCAGGGCAGCGGTACCCGGCAGCCGTCACGGCCAGGTGCGGTGCCGCCCGACCGGAAGTACATCGGATCCTGAATCCGGTCCAGCGGGATGTCGGCCTCCGGCAGCCCCAGTTCCTCCCCCTGGTACACATAGACCGCCCCGGGCAGGGCCAGCGACAGCAGCGCTGCGGCGCGGGCCCGACGGGTGCCGAGGGCGAGGTCCGCCGGCGTGCCGAAGGCCTTGGTGGCGAAGTCGAAGCCGGTGTCCGCACGGCCGTACCGGGTGACGGTGCGGGTCACGTCGTGGTTGCACAGCACCCAGGTGGCCGGTGCGCCCACCGGCGCGTGCTCGGCGAGCGTGGTGTCGATCGACGTGCGCAGCCTCGGGGCGTCCCAGGGGCAGGCCAGGAAGGAGAAGTTGAAGGCCGTGTGCAGCTCGTCGGGGCGGAGGTAGCGGGCGAAGCGTTCGGGATCGGGGAGCCAGACCTCGCCGACGAAGACGCCGTCGTACTCGTCGGCCACCGCACGCCAGGAGCGGTAGATGTCGTGCAGTTCGTCGCGGTCGACGAAGGGGTGCGGGTCGCGGCCCCCGGCCAGGTCGGGGAGGTCCGGGTCCTTGGCGAGCAGGGCGGCGGAGTCGATGCGGACGCCGGCCACCCCCCGCTCGAACCAGAAGCGCAGGATGTCCTCGTGCTCGCGGCGGACGGCCGGGTGGGCCCAGTTGAGGTCGGGTTGCTCGGGCGTGAACAGATGGAGGTACCAGTCGCCGTCGGGCAGCCGGGTCCACACGGGCCCCGTTGAGCCGACGAACTGGGACGGCCAGTCGTTCGGCGGGAGTTGGCCGTGCGCACCGCGCCCCGGCCTGAAGTGGAACAGCTCGCGCTCGGCGCTGCCGGGGCCCGCCGCGAGCGCCGCACGGAACCAGACGTGCTGGTCGGAGACATGGTTGGGCACCACGTCGACGATGGTGCGGATGCCCAGCTCCCGTGCCTCGGCGATGAGTTTCTCGGCCTCGGCGAGCGTCCCGAAGGCCGGGTCGACGGCGCGGTAGTCGGCGACGTCGTAGCCGCCGTCCTTCATGGGTGAGAGGTACCAGGGGTTGAACCACAGGGCGTCCACGCCGAGTTCGGCGAGATACGGGAGCCTTGCCCGGACGCCCGCGAGATCGCCGACGCCGTCGCCGTCGCCGTCCGCGAAGCTGCGTACGTACACCTGGTAGATGACGGCGGAGCGCCACCAGGCGGCGCTTCGGGCATGGGGGGCCTGTCCCACGGTGCCTGCCTTTCTGTGTCGGGGAGGAGGGCGGTGTCAGCCCTTCGTGCTGCCCGCGCTGATCCCGGCGATGATGTGCCGCTGGAAGACGAGGAACAGGGCGACCATCGGGATGCCGGCGATCACCATCGCGGCGATGAGCACGGTCAGCTGGATGTTCTGTGACAGCTGGACGAGGGCCACGCTGATCGGCTGCTTGTCGGTGTCGGAGAAGACCATCAGCGGCCACAGGAAGTCCTGCCACACGGCGACCAGCGCGAAGATCGACACCACTCCCAGTACCGGCCGGGACATGGGCAGCACGACCGACCACAGGATGCGCAGCTTTCCGGCGCCGTCGATCTCTGCGGCCTCCAGCACATCGCGCGGCAGCTGGTCGAAGAACCGCTTCAGCAGATACAGGTTGAAGGCGTTGGCGACGGCCGGCAGCCAGATCCCGAGGGGGTCGTTGAGCAGGCTGGTGTGGACCAGTGGAAGGTCGGCGACGGTGAGGTACTTCGGTACGACCAGCGCTTGGGCCGGCACCATCAGGGTGGCCAGGATGCCGCCGAGGATCACCTTGCCGAAAGCGGGCCGCAGCCGGGAGAGGGCGTAGGCGGCGGCCGTGCAGAACACCAGCTGGAACAGCCAGGCTCCGGACGCCTGGACCACCGTGTTCCACAGATGCCGCGGCAGCTGCATGAGGTCCCAGGCGTCGGTGTAGCCGCTGAGGTGCCAGTGCTCCGGCACGAGGGTGGGCGGGGTCCGCGCCACCTCGTCCGGCGACTTCGCCGCGCCGGTCACCATCCAGTAGACCGGGAAGAGGAAGGCGAGCGCGAAGAGGACGACGACGCCGGTGAACACCGTCCAGTAGACGGCCTTGCCGCGCGGGCGGGCCAGCGTCGCCGGAGAGACGAGGGTCCGGGTGCTCATTAGAGGACCATCCCTTCTGCAGCCCTCACGAGTAGGGTTGTGACCTCTCGGTCCCGGTGGGTGCATGGCCATGGGTGCGAGCCGCTTGACGGCCTGCATGAGTTCCGCCAGCCCCGCCGG